>DATGQN010000188.1:0-72680 GCA_035304185.1 Myxococcaceae bacterium | reverse complement strand
CCCTGGGAACCTTCACCAGTGGTGGCGGCGTCCGGCACCCGAGCGTCAGCCCGGACGGTGACACCCTGGCCTTCGCCTCGACCGACGGCAGCACCCTCTTCTCGGTGCCCTCGGTGGGGGGCGCCCTGACCACCATCGTCTCCGCGGGCGGCGCCTTCGCCGGCGTCTCCGAGCCGGTCTTCGATCCCAGCGGCGAGCGGGTGATCTTCACCTATGCCTCGGGCGGGGTGACCGGGATCGGCCAGGTGGCCGCGGACGGGACCGGAACGCCACAGGCCCTCTCCGCGAACGCCGGCGGCATCTCCTTCGCCTCCCCCTCCTTCGATGAGTCGGGGCGCCTCTACGTCATCGCCGGAGATGGGGTGCGCGGCGGGGTGGCGCTGGGACGGATGGACCCGGTCACCGGTGTCTACTCGAACCTCACCGACAACCTCGGCAACAACGTGCTCCAGATCGCCCACCGCGCCGAGGTCTCGCCGGACGGCCGCCGGATCGCGTTCGATGGGCGCACCTCGTCGGGCGCCATCCACCTCTTCGTCTACACCCTCTCCACCGGCGAGGTGGTCCAGCTCAACGTCGGCGGGGGCAATCAGACCTGGCCGACCTGGGTGGACAACGTGCGCCTGGCCTTCGCCTCGGACGCCGGGGGCGCAGAGCAGATCTATCTGGCGCCGGTGAGTGGTGGCAGCGCCGAGCTGGTGATCCCCTCGGCCAGCCAGCCGCGCTTCGGCCCCCGCTGAGTCCACGCCGCGAAGGCGCGCCGCGCCGGAGCCGCAGGGGCTGACCCGCGACCCCGGGCACGAAGAAGCCGCCGCGGCATCGAGGCCTTTCGCGGGGGCTTCCGTCGTCCGGCACTCAGGACCGGCTGAACATCAGACCGGGCGCTCGCTCCGGGCCGACAGGGTGTTGCGGGCACCGCCCACCGCTGCGGCCTCCGGCGCGTTCCGGGGGGCCAGTTGCCCCAGGGCCGCCATCAGATCCTGGCCCGTGGGGGCCTGGTGCAGCCGCAGTCCGAAGACAGGGAGCATCGCCAGCAGGTGATCGAAGAGGTCCGCCTGGATCTCCTCATAGGGACCCCAGCTCACGGTGTTGGTGAAGCAGTAGATCTCCAGCGGGATCCCGGTCTCGGTCGGCGCGAGCTGCCGCACCAGCTGGAAGAGGGTGGGGTGGATGCGCGGGTTGGCCCGGAGATAGGCGGTGACGTAGGCCCGGAACGTCCCGAGGTTGGTCACCCGGCGCGTGTTGACCGGATCCTTCCCCGCCTCGAGCAGCTTGGCGTTGTACGCCTCGAGCTCGGCGCGCTTCTGGTCCAGATAGTCGTCGATGAGGGCGATGCGTCGCAGATCGTCGCGCTCGCTGTCGCTGAGGAAGCGGACCGAGGTCTGGTCGATGAGCAGGGAGCGCTTGATGCGGCGGCCCCCGGTCTCCTGCATCCCGCGCCAGTTCTTGTAGGACTGGTTGATGAACGCGCGGGTGGGGATGGTGCTGACCGTCTTGTCCCAGTTCTGCACCTTCACCACGTTGAGGGCGATGTCGATGACGTCACCGTCCGCGTTCTGCGAGGGCATCTCCACCCAGTCCCCCACCCGCAGCATGTCCTGGGTGGAGAGCTGCACGCTGGCGACCAGCGAGAGGATGGTGTCCTGGAACACCAACATCATCACCGCGGTCATGGCGCCCAGGCCGGAGAGCAGGATGAGCGGCGACTTGTTGATGAGGGTGGCGATGACCAGCAGCACCGCGGCGACCCAGATGACGAGCTGGACCACCTGGAGGTAGCCCTTGATCGGGCGCTCCTTCGCGCGCTTCGCGGTGCGCATGTAGATGTCGTTGCCCGCGTTGAGCGCGTTGGACAGGGTCGCGGCGACCGCGATGACCACGAGGCAGGCCGCCACGTTGCGGATGACCAGCACCAGGTTCGGGTGCAGCCCGGGGACGGCCACCACCCCGTACTGGATGAGCAGCGCGGGGGCGATCAGCACCAGCCGGCGCACCACCCCGTTGTTGAGGAGGGCGTCATCCCACTCGTTCTCGGTGGCCCGGAACAGACGGGTCACCACCCGGCGCAGGATGAGGCGGGTCACCACATTCAGCAGCCAGGCGACGCTGAAGAGGACGGCCAGGCCCACGGTGGGGCGCACGTAGGGGATGTCGAGCAGCGGTTGAATCGGTTCGAGCAGCGCAATCATGGCGCGCGAGGGTAGCGGTCCCGCTGCTTGGGCGCGCCCCTTATTTTCCGCAGGGTTGCAGGACTGCCGGGTGGGCGGGCCCCCGAGCGGTCAAGCTCAGTCCCCGCGGGTGAGTGCCGCCTCCAGGGCGCGCTCCGCCTTCTCCAGCAGGCGTCGCAGCTCGCGACGCTCCGTCTCGGTGAGTTCAGTGCCCAGGTCCCGGGTGAGGGTGTCCAGGGCCTCGCCGAAGATCGTCAGCTGCTGCAGGCCCGCCTCGGTGACCTCCACGTGGACCCGCCGCCGGTCCTCCCCGGTGGCGCGCCGGGCGTAGCCCTCCTCCTCCAGCCGATCCACCATCCGGCTCACCGCCGAGGGCTCGATGAGAAAGTGCGCCGCCAATTCTGCCTGGCTGGTCACGTTGCGATGGTGCGCCCAGGCGAGTAGGAGCAGACGCTCGAGCGGCATGTCGGTCCGCTTGCTCAGCCGCTGTGCCAGCACGCGGTAGACCGCGCGGCGCAATCTCCCCACTTGCTCGGCAAAATGCATGCGCATAGGAATGCTTGCGATCCGCAACGGTTGTCAACGCCGCTTCCCCCCGGCCCGACCTGTCGCGTCATCCCGTTTCCCGTCCTGACACCGGTTTCCATGTCCCTCAAGCACCGCCTTCCCCTGGTGATCCTGCTGTGTGTGCCCGCGGTGGCCGCGGCCCAGGAAACCCGGGAATCCTCGCCCCTGCCCGCCCCGCCCCGCTTCGAGGCGCGGGTGGATGATCCCATGCTCGCCCCGATGCCCCCCGCCGAGGCGCAGGTGGGGAGCTGGGACGAAGCGCTGGGCCTCGTTCGCCAGCGCTCCACCGATCTGCGCTTCGCGGAGAGCCAGGTCACCCGGGCACGCGGACAGTGGCGTCAGGCCCTCTCGGGGCTGTTGCCCAACGGCTCCATCTCCGGAGGGGTGGCGCTGGACCTGCTCAACCCGGGCAACCCGGTGGTCTCCGGCGGCGGCAGCGTGGGGGCCATCGCCGGTGGAGGCGGGAGCATCACCCCCACCACGCCCCTCGGTTCGGCCAACGCCTCGGTGAACCTCGCCCTGGTGGACGTCTCGGCCTGGCAGGGGCTGGCCGCGGCCAACGCCGCCGAGGACGCCGCGGAGGCCTCCCTGCAGGACGTGCATCGTCGGCTGACCCAGGGGCTGGCCCAGGCCCTGGTGGCGACCGTGGCCGCCGAGCGCGCCGCCGAGCTCAACCGGGTCGGGCTGCGTCAGGCGCTGGAGCGCTACGCCCTGGCCACCCGCTCCCTGGAGCTGGGCGCCTCCACCCAGCTGGATGCGGTGCGCGTCGCCCAGGACGTGGCGGTGGCGCGGGAGGCGCTGGTGGCCGGGGATGAGGCCCTGCGCCGCGCCCGCGAGGCCCTGGGCATCGCCCTCGGACAGGAGGGGCCGGTGGGCGTGTCTCCGGACTTCCAGCTCGACGGGCTGGTGTCCGCCACCCAGAACCAGTGCGCGCCCCTCTCCGCCCTGACCGAGCGGCGGGATCTGGTGGCCTCGGCCAAGCGCCTCGAGGCCGCCGAGCGCAACCGTGCTGCCGCCCGCGCCGGCTACCTGCCCCGCCTGGGCCTGCAGAGCAGCGCCTTCGGGCTGACCACCCGCCCCGGTCCGGGCCGGATCCTGACCTGGAACCTCGCCGCGGTGCTCACCGTCCCCATCTGGGAGGGCGGCCGCCGGGAGGGCCTGGTGCAGGAGCGCCAGGCCGATGTCGAAGCTGCCGAGCAGACGTACGAGCAGGCGCGCCGTGACCTTTCGGTGGAGGCCGCCCGCAGCCGCCGGGGAGTGGAAGTGGCCGAGGACCTGTTGAGGACCGCCGTGGAGGCCCGCGAGCTGGCCGACCAGACCGACCGGCTCACCCGTCGATCCTTTGAAGTCGGCCGGGGGAGCAGCCTGGAGCTGGTGCAGAGTGGCGCCGCCCTGCGGCGCGCGGAGCTGGCGGTGGCATTGAGAGAGTTTGAGTTGGTCCAGGCCCGCCTGGACGCATTCCTGACGGAGGCGAAGTGCGACTGGTGATTGGAGGGGGATGGAAGACGGTCCTCGCCGGAGTGGGGCTGCTCAGCCTCTTGGCCGCGTGTGATCAGGGAGGGGCGGCGCCCGCCCCGCCTCCGCCGCGACCGGTGGATGTCCAACCGATCGCGACGGGCGAGGTGCGCGAGACCGGGGAGTACCTCGGGGAGCTCATCTCCCGGCAGAGCATCGAGCTGCTCCCGCAGGTCGCCGGCTACGTCCGCCGCATCCACGTGCGGCCGGGGCAGAAGGTGAAGCAGGGCGAGCCCCTGATCGAGATCGACGCGCGTCAGCAGACCGCGGCCCTCAACAGCGCCCAGGCCCAGAAGTCCTCGGCTGAGGTGCAGCTCGATCTGGCCCGCACCACGCTGCAGCGCACCCGCGCGCTCTACCAGGAGGGATTGGCGAGCGCGCAGGAGCTGGAGCGCGCCACCGCCGAGGTGAAGGCCGCCGAGGCCGCCGCCCGCTCCGCGTCCGCGCTGGTCTCACAGCAGAGCGTCCAGCTGGGCTTCAACATGGTCAACGCCCCCTTCGACGGCACGGTGGGAGAGGTGTTCGTCCGCGTGGGGAACCTGGTGTCGGCGAACACGGTCCTCACCACCCTCTCGCAGTCGGACGTGCTGGAGATCGGCGTGGCCATCCCCAGTGATCGCGCCCGCATGCTGCGCCCCAACAGCCCCGTCGAGATTCTCGACAAGCAGGGCAACGTGGTGGTCAGCAGCACCCTCTTCTACGTGGACCCGGTGGCCGATCCCCTCACCCAGCTGGTCGAGGTGAAGGCCGCCTTCCGCAACGACGTGGGGCTGCGCCCCAACGAGCGGGTGCGCGCGCGGGTCGTCTACTCCACGCGCGAGGCCCTGCTCATCCCCATGCTGGCGGTGGTCCGCCAGAGCGGCCAGCCGTTCGCCATGGTGGTGGAGGAGAAGGACGGGGGCCACGTGGTCAACCGTCACCCCATCACGCTGGGACCGCTGGGCAGTGACAGCTACGTGGTGGAGTCCGGCCTCGAGGCGGGCACCCTCATCGCGGTCTCCTCGCTGCAGCTGCTCCGCGACGGCGCGCGCATCGAGCCGCGCATCCAGACTCCCCACAATCCCGAGACCACGCAGGGGACGGCCGCCGGCCTCGGCGGATCGCCGGGGGCCATCGGCGCACCATGATCAACTTCTTCATCCGCCGCCCGGTCTTCGCGGGCGTCCTGTCGATCATCATCACCCTGGTGGGGCTGATCGCCATCCCCACGCTGCCCATCGAGCAGTACCCCGACCTCGCACCGCCCACCGTGCGCGTCTCCGCGTCCTACGTGGGCGCGAGCGCCGAGGTCGTGGAGAGCGCCGTCACCATCCCGTTGGAGCAGGAGCTCAACGGTGTGGAGGGGATGCGCTACATCTCGAGCAACAGCAGCAACAACGGCGGCGCGTCGATCAGCATCACCTTCGAGCCTGACCGTGACATCGACATCGCCGCGGTCGACGTCCAGAACCGCGTCTCGCGTGCGGCGGCGCGGCTGCCGGCCCAGGTGAACCAGACCGGCATCGTCGTCAGCAAGTCGACGGGTCAGAACCTCGCGAGCTTCGGCCTCTACACCGACGACGACCGCTACGACCCGCTCTTCCTCAGCAACTACGCCGAGGTCCACCTCAAGGACGCCATCAAGCGCATCCCGGGTGTGGCGGACGTGCAGATCTACGGCGAGCGCAAGTTCAGCATGCGCCTGTGGCTCGACCCCACGAAGCTCGCCAGCCGCGGGCTCACCGGGGACGACGTGGTCGCCGCGCTCCAGGAGCAGAACGTCCAGGTGGCCGCCGGCCGCGTGGGCGCCATGCCCAGCGACGAGGATCAGCTCTACCAGATCGGTATCCGCGCCCACGGCCGCCTGCTCGAGCCCCACGAGTTCGACGACATCGTCGTCCAGCGCGCCGACGACGGAACGGTCGTCCGCGTGAAGGATGTGGGCCGCGCGGAGCTGGGCGCCGAGAGCTACGACTCGGTGCTGCGCTTCAACGGCCATCCGGGCGTGGGTCTGGGCATCAGCCAGCTCACCACCGCCAACGCACTGGAGGTGCGCGACGCGGTGATGGCCGAGCTCGAGCGCCTCTCGGCGAACTTCCCCCCGGGGCTCAAGTACGAGGCCAGCAACGACACCACGCTCGCGGTGCGCGCGTCGGTGAACGAGGTCATCAAGACCCTCATCGAGGCGATCATCCTCGTCGTCCTGGTCATCTTCCTCTTCCTGCATGGCTGGCGGGGCGTGCTCATCACCGCCATCGCCCTGCCGGTGTCGCTGCTCGGGACCTTCGCGTTCGTGAAGGCCTTCGGATTCTCCATCAACACGCTGACCCTCTTCGGGCTCACATTGGCCACAGGCCTCGTGGTCGACGACGCCATCGTGGTGATCGAGAACATCGAGCGCCTGATGGAGGAGAAGGGCTACTCCCCCCGGAAGGCGGCACGCGAGAGCATGAAGGAGGTGGCCGGCGCCATCTTCGCCATCTCCATGGTGCTGGTCGCGGTGTTCATCCCGGTGGCCTTCTTCCCCGGTACCACCGGGCAGATCTACCAGCAGTTCGCGCTGACCATCGCTGCGAGCATGGGCCTGTCCATGGTCTGCGCGCTCACCCTCACGCCGGCCCTTTCGGCGATTCTTCTCAAGCGCCACACCGGCACGAAGTGGATCGTCTTCCGCGCGGTCGATCGCGGGTTGGACTGGCTCAAGTCCTTCTACGCCCGTTCGCTGCGGCGCTTCCTCAAGCACCGCGTGCTGGGGGTGTTGAGCTTCCTGGCCCTCGTGGCGGGGACCGTCTACCTCTTCCAGACGGTGCCCACCGGCTTCATCCCCGACGAGGATCAGGGCTTCATCATGATCGTCGCCCAGGGGCCGGAGGGCATGGGGCTGCAGCAGACCGAGAAGGTGCTGCTCCAGATCGAGGACATCCTCCGCGAGCAGCCCGAGATCCGTTCCATGTTCGTCATCGGCGGCTTCTCCTTCGGTGGCAGTGGTCCGAACCACGCGACGGCCTTCGTCAACCTGCTCCCCTGGGAGGAGCGACCCGGGGAGCACCAGTCGGTGGCCGCGGTGGTCGAGCGGCTGCGCGGTCCCCTCGCGCAGATCGGCGAGGCGCGGGTGATGCCCTTCCAGCCTCCGGCGATCCGCGGCGTGGGAACGCTCGGCGGCTTCCAGTTCATGGTGCAGGACACCACCGGTGAACTCGAACTCCACGAGATCGCCGACGCGGTGAGCACCCTCTCCGCGGAGAGCCAGGACTCCGCGAAGCTGCGCGGCGTCTACTCCTCGTTCAACGCAGACACGCCGCTGTTCGACGTGGAGGTGGACCGCCAGAAGGCCAAGAGCCTGGGGATCCCCGTCGCCAACATCTTCTCGACCCTGCAGCTCTACATGGGCAGCCGGTACGTGAACGACTTCAACTACGCGAGCCGCACCTACCGCGTGTACCTGCAGGCAGACGCGCAGTTCCGCGACGAGCCCAGCGACATCGGGACGTTCTACGTGCGCAGCGTGACCGGGGAGATGATCCCCCTCGAGTCCCTCATCAAGGTCACCCCCATCACCTCAGCGCAGGTCATCACCCGCTACAACCTCTTCCGCGCGGCGGAGGTGAACGGCCAGGGCGCGCCCGGCGTCTCCTCCGGTCAGGCCCTGGAGGCGATGGAGGAGTTGGCGGCGCAGGTGCTGCCCAACGGCGTCATCGGCGAGTGGAGCGGTGCGAGCCTGGAGCAGAAGGAGAGCGGTGGGCAGACGCTGCTCATCTTCGGTCTCGGCATCCTCTTCGTGTTCCTGGTGTTGGCGGCGCAGTACGAGAGCTTCACCCTGCCGTTGGTGATCATCCTCTCGGTGCCGCTCGCGGTCCTGGGTGGTCTGGGACTGCAGGCGATGCGCGGGCTGCCGAACGACGTCTTCGCGCAGCTCGGACTCGTGATGCTGGTCGGCTTGGCGAGCAAGAACGCGATCCTCATCGTCGAGTTCGCCGAGCAGCTGCGTGAGCAGGGGCAGAGCGCCTTCGACGCGGTGGTGCACGCGGCGGAGGTCCGCCTCCGTCCGATCCTCATGACCTCCATCGCCTTCCTGCTCGGCGTGACCCCGCTGATGCTGGCGACGGGAGCCGGTGCCGCGGCCCGCAACTCGCTGGGCACCACCGTCTTCGGCGGCATGGTGTTCTCCACCATCGTGAACCTGGTCTTCATCCCCGTGCTCTACCTGCTCATCCAGGGCCTGCGCGGTGAGGCGAAGCGCTCGGCCTCGGATGAGGACGAGGAGGAAGGTGAGCGCACCGAGGGCCTCCCGGCGGGGGGACCTGCCTGAAGGCCTGCCCTTCCGCGGTGAGCTGCCAGCGGAGGGCCGGACCCACCGAAGCGCCGGTTCGGAGGTGTGGCTCCGGATCGGCGCTTCTTCCGTTTTCCGGGGAGCCGCGCCGAGTTGGGGTGGCGCCCCCGGGTTTCACCACAACGATTCCGGAAATCGGCTCGCGGCTTCGGTGTTGAAGCGCTCAGTCCGGAGGGGGACCGTGCGAGCGCTTCGCATGGTAGAGGCTGCGCCGGAAAGCGATCCCCGGATAACAGGATTCCAACCAGCAACAAACGCGGGAGCACGACACGTGAAGACGAAGATGTGGGTGCTGGGAGCGGCGGCCGCTGCTGCGATGGCAGCAGGGTGTGCCGGTTCCCAGAAGGCCCGGAGCGAAGCGAAGGCCGAGGATGAGGCGGCGGCCGAGAAGCAGGTGGCGGGGCCCGCCCCGGAATACGGGACCTTCGGCGTGGACCTGGAGGGCATGGACACCACCCAGGCCCCGGGCAACGACTGGTTCGCCTACGTCAACGGGAACTGGACCAAGAACACCGAGATCCCCGCCGACAAGGCCCGCTACAGCATGTTCAACGTGCTGACCGATCGGGCGCAGGAGCAGAACCGCGCCATCATCGAGGAGGCCGCGGCCTCCAACGCGGCGGAAGGCGAGGTCGCGCAGAAGGTCGGTGACTACTTCGCCGCGTTCATGGACGAGGCGCAGATCGAGTCGCTCGGCACCCAGCCCCTCGAGCCGTACCTGGCGAAGATCGACGGCGTGACCTCCAAGCAGGAGCTGGCGAAGCTCTTCGGTGAGTTCGCGCGGACCTACATCCCGGGCCCGGTGGGCGGCTACATCAGCGCCGACGCCAAGGCCCCGGACACCTACGCGGTCTACCTCTACCAGTCCGGCCTCGGCCTGCCGAACCGCGACTTCTACCTCGAGGACAAGCCCGAGTTCGCCGCCATCCGCGAGGCGTACGTGGACTACGCCACGAAGATGCTGGTGCTCACCGGCGTCCCCGAGGCCGACGCCAAGAAGAAGGCGCAGGGCATCCTGAAGCTCGAGACGGAGATCGCCAAGGTCCACTGGACCAACGTCGAGAGCCGCGACGCGAACAAGCGCTACAACCCGTGGAAGGCGGCGGACTTCGCCAAGAAGGCGCCCGGCTTCGACTGGAAGGCGTACTTCGCGGCGGCGGGCCTCGGTGAGCAGGAGACGTTCATCGTCTCGCAGCCCAGCGCCTTCACCGGCATCGCCGCGCTGGTGGGCAAGACCCCGCTGGCGACCTGGAAGGACTGGTCGCGCCTGCACACCACCAGCAACCTGGCCGCGCTCCTTCCGAAGGCGTTCGACGACACCCACTTCGCCTTCTACGGCACGGTGCTCGGCGGTCAGCCGGAGCAGCAGGCGCGTTGGAAGCGCGGCGTGGACGCGGTCTCGGCCTCTCTCGGCGAGGCTGTGGGCCGGCTCTACGTCGAGAAGCACTTCCCGCCCGAGGCGAAGCAGGCCGCGGACGAGATGGTGCAGAACATCATCGCGGCGATGGACGCCCGCATCGAGAACCTCTCCTGGATGTCCGACGAGACCAAGGCGAAGGCCAAGGAGAAGCTCGCGTCCTTCCGTCCGAAGATCGGCTACCCGGACACGTGGCGTGACTACAGCGCGCTGGTCATCAAGCGCGACGACGCCCTCGGAAACGGTGAGCGCGCGGCGGCCTTCGAGTACGCGCGCGACCTCGCCAAGCTCGGCGGGCCGGTGGACCGCGACGAGTGGCTGATGCCGCCGATGGTGGTCAACGCCTACGCCATGCCGACGATGAACGAGATCGTCTTCCCGGCCGCCATCCTGCAGCCCCCGTTCTTCGATCCGCACGCGGACGACGCGGTGAACTACGGCGGCATCGGCGCGGTGATCGGCCATGAGATCACCCACCACTTCGACGATCAGGGCCGCAAGTACGACAAGCACGGCAAGCTCGCCGACTGGTGGACCGCGGAGGACGTCGAGGCGTTCAAGAAGCACGCGGACGCGCTGGTGAAGCAGTACGGCGAGTACGAGCCCCTCCCCGGCATGCACGTGAACGGCGAGCTCACCCTCGGTGAGAACATCGCCGACCTCGCGGGCCTCCTCATCGCGCACGACGCCTACCGTCGCTCGCTCGATGGCAAGCCCGCGCCGGTGATCGACGGCTTCACGGGCGATCAGCGCTTCTACATGGGCCACGCGCAGCTCTGGCGCAGCAAGTACCGCGAGCCGGCGCTCCGTCAGCAGCTCGTGGTCGACCCGCACACCGCCGGCCACTTCCGCCCCTACGTCGTGCGCAACATCGACGCCTGGTACGAGGCGTTCGACGTGAAGCCCGAGGACGCGCACTATCTCGCCCCCGAGGAGCGGGTGCGCATCTGGTAGTCGCGGTGCGCTGAACGCGCTGCTGCGGCGCCCAGCGGATGTCGCAGTGACGCCAGGAGGCCGGCCCCGGAGCATCGGGTGCCGGCCTTCGTCGTGCGGGGACATGGGCACGCACCGCACGTGCTGCCGCGTCCTGCAGGGGCCGCTTGACGGCGTTCGGCGGAGCAGGCGCAAATGCCCCGATGAGACGCGCGCTCCTGCTCCTTCCGCTGCTGGTCGCCTGCCATTCGGGGACGACCCGGATGGTCGATGTCACCGTCAGCGACGAGGTGGTGGGCGCGTACTCCGAAGCGTCGCCGGGCCTGCTCGTTGCCGAGCTGGGCGGCACCGTCGCCTGGTACGTCGCTCTGTGTGGGCAGGCTGCCGACGCGCCGTTCCTGCTCAGCAAAGACGTTCCCTACAGCTGCCTGGGGGAGAAGGGCAGCCGCTCCGCGGGCGACGAGGAGACGGTCCGGGTCTGGATCGAACCCCTCCCGGAGGGCTGGGACGCGGCCGCGATCTGTGCGACCCGGGAGGCGTCGGAGTTCCACCGTCCGCAGGCCGCTGCGGAAGGTGAGGACGTCGCCGCGCTCGCTGACGAGCCGGAGCCCGGGTGGCCGCAGGCGGAGGGGACCGCAAGCTGGAAGCGGGACATCACACCCTGCGGGGGCTACCTCCGGCTCGGGCTCACGCTGGAGTGAGGACCGCCAGCGCGTTTCCCCCAGGGGGTGAGCACCCGCGTACCGCGGACCTGTCCCTGCTCGAGCAGCGTCATGGCCTCTCCTTGGACAGCGCGTGAGAGGTGAGCCCACGCCTTCTCGGAGGGAAGGACGCGGTCGATGGCCGGAGGCAGATGTCCTCCGGTGACACGGCGGGCGCTGGCCGAAGAGCCGCGGGCGCCCGGCAGCAAGCTCAGCCCGCGGAAGCGACGGCCCCCGAAGAAGACGCCTCCGCGCCGACGTACCCGCGCATGACGCCGAAGTAGACGTCCTCGAGATCCGGCTCGGCGGGCTCGAAGCCTTCCAGGGGCGTTTCGGACCAGGCACGCACCTGGTTGCGGCCGGCGAGCAGGCGGGAAGAGAGGACGCGGTGGGTCTCCTGCAGTTGGGTGACCTGTTGCTTGTCGACGAGGGTGCGCCAGACCTTCCCCTTCATGGCAGCGATGGCCTCGAAGGGGGTGCCCTCCATCTTCAGCCGGCCCTGGTGCAGCACCGCCATGCGGCCGCAGAGGTCCGAGACGTCCGAGACGATGTGGGTGGAGAGGATGACGACCACGTTCTCGCCGATCTCGGTGAGCAGGTTGTGGAAGCGCACCCGCTCCTCGGGATCGAGGCCCGCGGTCGGTTCGTCGACGATGACCAGCTTGGGATCACCCAGCAGCGCCTGCGCGATGCCGAAGCGCTGACGCATGCCGCCCGAGAATCCACCCAGCGGACGCTTGGCGGCGGCGGAGAGGTTGGTGAGCTCGAGCAGACGGCCCACGGTCTCCTTGCGCACCTTGCGGTCACGGATGCCCTTGAGGGTCGCGAGGTGATCCAGCAGCCCTTCCGCGGTCGCACGCGGGTAGAGCCCGAAGTCCTGGGGGAGGTAGCCCACGAGCTCGCGCACCCGTTCCTTGTCCCTGAGCACATCGACCTTCTCGCCATCGTCGAGCACCAGCTCCACGCGGCCACGATCCGCCTCCTGCAGCGTCACCAGCGTCCGCATGAGCGTGGACTTGCCGGCACCGTTGGGCCCCAGCAGCCCGAACATCCCGTTGGGAATGGTGAGGGTCACGTCGTTGAGCGCTTGCACGCCCCCGTGCGCATAGTGCTTCGAGAGCCCTTCGATCTTCAGTTCCATGGTGTCAGTCCTCTGAGTCTCTTGCGTGTTCGCAATCAGGCGTCGAAAGCTCAGAGCTCGACGGCCACGGTGTTGTCGTCCGGATCGAGGTCGATCAGCTTGATGAAGGGATCCACGCCGGCCTTCGCCGGCTTGCCCTTCACGGTCAGCGTGAGCTGGGACGCGGACTGCGTGAGGCGGTGCTTCTCGAGGTAGAGGGGCGTGCCCTCGGCGTCGAGCACGCCCACCTCGAGCAGATCATTCAGCTCCACGGGCGTCTCCTTGCCTTGGCCATCCGCGCGGGTCTTGGTGACCCGGAGGTCCAGCGTCACCTCATAGCGCCCGTCGTCCAGCGCCTTGGCATTCGCCGAGAGTGCGCGGTTGTCATAGAGGACGATGTCCTCGAACAGGTCGTGCACCAGATCGTGCAGCGCCTCGGGGGTGACGGCGTACAGCTCCTTGAGGAGATCGTCGCTGGTCGGATATGGCGGCCCCTTGAAGGCCCAGGTGTCGCGGAAGCGGCGCAGCGCGCTGTTCACCGCCTCCTCACCCACGTAGTCCTGAAGCGCGTACATCGCGAGCCCACCCTTCTGATAGTGGATGTAGCCTTGGTTCTCGACGCGGGCGATCGGACGCTCTTCGCGCATCTCCTGTGAGCGCCCCCGGAGATAGCGGTCGAGCTCGTACTCCAGGAACTTGCGCATGCGGTGATCGCCGTACTGCTCCTTCATGACCATGAGGGCGGAGTACTGAGCGAGCGTCTCCGAGAGCATGGTCGCGCCCTGCGCATCGGCGCCGATGACCTGATGGGCCCACCACTGATGCGCGGCCTCATGCGCCGTGATGTAGGTGGGGTAGTCCACGTCCTCCGGGTCGTCGGGATCCACCTTGGCGATGAACCCCAGCGCCTCCGAGTACGGGATGGTGTTGGGGAAGGCCTGGGCGAAGGTCATGTAGCGGGGGAACTCGAGGATGCGGAACTGGCGGTGCTGGTAGGGCCCGAAGTTCCGGCTGAAATAGTCGAGGGAGCGCTTCGTGGCGGCGATCATCCGCTCCACGTTCTCGGCATGCGGAGGGTGGTGGTAGACCTCGATGGCGACGTCGTTCCAGCGATCCCGGCGCACCTCCCAGCGCGCGGAGAGGAAGCTGTAGAAGTCGAGGATGGGCGCGTCCATGGCGTACTCGAAGTAGCGCCGTCCATTCGCCTCCCACTCCCCCTGAAGGTATCCGGGGGCGAGCGCGATCTGGTCCGGGGACGTCCCGATGGTCGCCTTGAAGGAGATCCAGTCCGAGTGCTGCCGCACGTAGTGGGTGTCGCGTGCGCCGGGCGCGTCGGGCGCGCGCATCCCCGGATGGGCCTCCAGCCCGTGCTCCTTGCGCACCCGGTCTGACCTGAGCTCCAGATGTTTCCGGTAGCCGAGGGACGGCAGCAGATCGCTGTCGAGGAACGTCCCGTTCTCCGCGAGACGGGTCCAGCCGGTCGTGTTCTCGATCCCCCGCGGGGCGTAGTGGACCTCGTAGGTCAGGTCGGTGGTGTCGCCGGGCGCCAGGGGCGCATCGAGGGTCACCGTCCAGAGCCCGTAGACCGGGTCCCTGTGGGTCACGCGGTGGGGAACGTCGAAGGAGAGCGTCCGCACCTCGGCGGGCTCCGAGGCTGGGGGAACATTCACGTACAGCGTGGAGATGGGAGCGTCGCTGCGGTTGAGGAAGGAGAGGGTGCCCTGGAAGGTGGCCTCGCGTCGCTCGGGGTAGAGCTCGAGGTGGACCTCGGAGGCGGTGACTTTGGGCTGCGGCTCCGCCTCGAGGTGCTTGTAGGTCTTCTCGTAGCCGGCCTGGAGCGCCTCGGCCTGAAACCGCGTCCGGTAGGTGTTGAGGACGTTGGTGTTGAAGAAGATCCACGCGCCGAGCGCCACGATGAGGACGCCCGCGGCGAACATGGAGGAGCGCATCCGCCCGTCGAACCGGGTGCGTGCGGTCACCAGGCGCGACTTCCAGGAGGTCTCACGCCCGCGCACCACCAGGAGGGCCGCGGCGATCACCATCAGGAGGGCCCAACCCGACCAGTAGGCGCGGAACCAGGCGATCGGCCCCAGGAAGTGGCCGTAGCCGTTCATGTCCGAGTAGGTGAGCCCCGGGTCGGCACCGAAGAGGAGCAGGTTGTGGTCGAGGCCGAGCTGCGAGCGGAAGAGGCCGGCCGCGTAGAAGAGCACCATCACCACGTGCCCCAGCTGCTTCTGGTGGACGACCAGGTGGACCACGAAGGCCAGGGCGCAGAGCAGCGCGAGATCGGGCAGGGTGACGACGCTCAGATGGAAGAGCCAGAGGCCCGGCTCGAGGTCGGTGTAGCCGTGGCCGAGCTGCACCAGCACCCCGGTCACGAAGAGGACGCCGAGCAGCAGCGCCACGACCGCCAGCAGCCCCAGGTACTTGCCGAGGTAGACCGCCCATCCCGGCGTGGGGAGCGCGTCGACGACGTCCCCCATGCCGCTCTCCCGCTCCTGCCAGATGAGCTCGGCGGCATAGACGGTGATGATGATGAGCATGAAGAGGCTGAACAGGCCGCCCATCTGCTCGATGACCAGCCCCGTCACAGGGAACGTCTCGGTGCCGTACATCGAGCCGATGTTGGGCGCCATGGCCAGCAACACCAGGACGCCTCCCATCGCGGTGAGGCGGAAGCCCATGGTCCCCACGACCGACCGGAAGCTCTGCCGGGCGACGGCGGGGACGAGCTGACGCAGCGACGAGGCGGGCGTCCAGCGCAGGGGCGGCACGACGGGGGCGCGGCCGGCCTCCACCCGCGGCGCCTCGGCCGCAGGCACCTTCTTCGCCCGTCGCGACGGGGTCGGCTTCGCATCGAGAGGGCCGAAGCGGAAGCCACGCAGTGTGACCACGGCCACCACCGCTCCGATGCCGATCCAGAGGAGCCGGTTCCAGAGCATCACGCCGGAGAGCGTCGGCAACCGGGTGTTGGTCTCCTCGATGGACCAGTAGCGGGTGAGGTGGTTGAGGGCCTCATTGCCGAACGGCTCGATGAGCGCGGCCAGCATCCGGTGGTCGAGGTTGCGCGTGAGCTGCTGGGAGATGAGGTAGCCCACGAGCATGAGCACCGCCGCGGTCATCACCGGACCGAAGCGGCGCAGCCGGGCTCCGAGCGAGAAGAAGATGGCGCCCGTCATGAACAGGTTCGGGAGAATCACCATCGCCAGCGGCCAGAGGTAGGCGGCGGGGAGGTTGGGGCCCAGACGGTCGGCCTGCGCCATGGGGAGCAGCGTCGCCACCCACATCCCCAGGAGGATGGAGGCCAGGAGCCCGGACAGGACCACCAGGGAGCCCAGGAAGCGCCCCCCGAGATAGGCGCCGCGGCTGATGGGCGTGGTGCCGAAGAGGGAGGCGGTGCCCCACTCGAAGTCCCGCTGCACGGCTTTCCCCATCACCGCCGCGGTGATGAGCATCGCCAGGGAGGAGAGGGACGCGCTGAAGCTCATGATGACGAGCGGCGCGTTGGCCGAGACCTTTCCGCGGGAAGACCCCACTCCGGCGCCGGGGAACACGCCCGCCGCGGCGCACATGAGCAGCAGCCCCATGGCGAAGAGGACCGCCGTGAAGACCCAGGTCGACTTCTGGCGCAGGAGCGTCCGCAGCTCGTAGCGGAGGATGGGGAGCAGGTTCTTCATGGTGCCTTCTTAGCCTGCGGGACGAAGCGGTTCGCGGTGGGACGCCCAGCGCGTGGGTCAGGGAGGAGTTGGCGGGGCCGGAATCCTGGTGAGGAGCGTTGCGGCCCCCGACGTCCGAGCGGGCGCACGATTGCGGCGAACGTGTGGCCGCGACGCAATCGTCGCCGGAGCGCCTCATCAGCCCCGCGATGCCGGCTGTGCGATGCTCTGCCCATGCAGCAGCGGCGCAGCAAGTGGAAGCCATACGGGAACTCGCCCCTGCGTTTCCTCGTGCTGGGTGTGCAGGTGGTCCAGCTCTTGGTGCTCGCCTTCGTCCTGGCGGGCGTCGCGTACACGCTCTCCCAGCCGATGTTGGAGAAGGCCCAGCGGATCCAGGCGCGGGAGCCGGTGGCCGAGAACCGGCCGACGTGGGTCCGCATGGTGGAGCTGCTCGGGCTCATCCCTCCGTACAGCGAGCTGGATCGGAATCCCGGTGAACGTGATCCGTCGGAGGGAGCACCCCAGCGCGCGCGGCGCTCCGACGCGCGCACGACCCAACCCGCGAGCCGGTCGGTGCCGGTGCGGACGCCCACCGCGATGGCGCAGGAGCATCCATTGGGCGTGGCCCTCACCGAGGCGGCGCGCGAGGCCGGGCTCTCAGACCTCGTGGTGCTGGACGTCGACTGTGGACCGACCGGCGAGGCGTTCTGCATCGGCTGGGGGATGGGGAGCCAAGCGGATGCCGATATCCGTGCGCTGATGCGGAGCCCGAGCTTCGTCGCGCACCGGGGGAAGGTGGCGGAGTGGGGCGTGGCGGCGTTGCATTGGCCTTCGACCCGGAAGGACGCACCAGCGTTCTTCGCGCTCGGGATCCACCCACGCAAACTCTCCGGCGCGCATCGCACGGACTTCCACAGCAGAAGCGCCGTGCTGCGCGAGCGGTTCGAAGACGTGGCGCCGGAGGGCGCACCGGCGTCGGAGGAGACCGCCACGACCGGTACCGCCATCGACGACCGCTGACGCTGGCGATCGCGTGGCGGGTCCGGAATCAGGGCAGCAGTTGCCGGAAGAGCCGGGAGAGGTCGTCCGACTGCCAGCCGTTCTCGAGGACCACGGACCGCACGCCCCGGGTCTCCAGGTGATCGGCGAGATGCCCGCCGGGGTCGTCCTGGGGCGCGTGGATCCAGAAATGGCGCTCCAGCGCGCGGCGGACCGCTCCGTCGACGCGCGAAGGGGACGGGTCCCGCGGCGAGAACTGGTTGCGCTTGTCGATCTCGATCTCGTCCGCGCGCGCGGCGAGCCAACGTAGGACGTTGAGATCGGTCATCGACAGCCCGATGAACAGGCAGCGGGTGTCGTGCAGCGCGAAGGCCATGACCCGGTTGGCGAACGACAGGGGCGTGGCGACCGAGCGCCAGTACTGGGCCTCGGTGAAGACCAGGGCGTCGGGGCTGGCCAGATGCCAGGGCGCGCTTCCCGGGGCGGGGAGGTACCCGTGCAGGTGGTAGCAGGGGATGGGCTGCTGCCCGAGTCCCCGCTCGGGATGGTGGCTGGCGCGGGTCACGGCACGGAGGATCGGCTTCCGGGGAGAGAGACGCGCACACGCCCGCTCGAGCAGATCGTCGGCGTTGAAGCTGATCACGCGCTGAATCCGCCGCGCCGGACCGCGGGCCTGCTCCTGCACGAGCGCCCGTGCAATGACTGACAGGGTGTCGTCGCCGGAGAGGAGCGCCTCACGCTTGGGGCGGGTGCAGCCTGCGTAGAGATGCGCGCGCAACCGCTCAATGAAGGCCTCGGGCCCGAGGCGCGCTGCGATGCGCTCGAGCGCCACCGTGGGAAGCGCCTCCAGGGGGCTGTCCTCGGGAAGGGGGGACTCGGGCGTGGCTTCTTCCCAGAGCCGGCGGACCAGCGACTTCCAGCCCGGGACTCCGTGGGGGAGGCTCGCTCCCGCTCCGATGACCAGCGTCACCCCACCGTCTTCGAAGACCTTCGCGAGGACCTGCTCCACCGGCGTGCGGCGACGCGCAGGCTTCCTGACCGGGATGCCGGAGGTGCGCCGGCGCGCGGTTCCGGGGGCCTCAGGGGAGGTCCCGGGAACTTTCGGGACGGCCTTGGGAGACGACCTGCGCGGCGTGCGCTTCATGGCACGGGGAGGAGGAGCGGGGGACATGGGGACATCATCCACGGGGCCGCGCCGATGTGGGAGCGCCTCTCCACGACGCATGACGTCGCGGTTGGATGCACGTCGGTTCGGCACGCGGTGACGGAGATTTCCGCATTCTCAGGGACATGGGGCCTCGTGTACGTTCCCCCCATGACCACGCCCAGCACGCATCAGGGTGGCTGCCATTGCGGCGCCGTCCGTTTCCGGGTGGAGCTCGATCCTGCCGCCCCCGCGATCACCTGCAACTGCTCCATCTGCGGGAAGTCCGGCTCGTACCTCCAGTTCGTCCCGCCCACCGCGTTCACGCTCGAGCAGGGGGAGGAGAACCTCACGGACTACCAGTTCAACAAGAAGGCCATCCACCACCTCTTCTGCCGCACCTGTGGCATCAAGTCCTTCGCCCGCGGCGTGGGACCCCACGGGCCGATGGTGGCCATCAATGTCCGCACGCTGGATGACGTGGACACCTTCACCATCCCGACCCAGCAGTTCCCGGGGAAGAACGCGTAGTGTCAGCGCGCGCACCCCTTCATGAGCGGGTGCCGCCGACCCGGGCCGGATGCTCCATGAACCCTGCAATCAGGTGGGTGGCCGCGACGCTGCTGCTCGTCGGCGTCGCGTGCGCGCATCCCGGACCGCGCGTCTCCCCGACGCAGGAACCAAAGGCGCGTTCCGCGAAGACCCTTCCGACCGAGGTCCAGGACTTCATCGAGCGCCGCGAGGGCTGCGATCACTTCCGTGGAGAGGAACCCTACGACGAAGCCCGCGCGGCGTTCATCGCGCAGGAGCTCGCGCGGCTGTGTGAGGGGACCGATGCGGAGCTCGCGCGGTTGAAGCGCAGAAACGCCGATTCGCCCGAGGTCCTCGAGGTGCTCCACCGATTCGAGGAGCAGGTGGAGTAAGCCGCGATTTCGAAGGTCAGGCCTTCGGCACCCCCACCAGCGTCGTGGTGGCCAGCGGGCCCTGTGGCAGGCGCTGGATGTCCCAGTCGTAGCCATCCGCACCGGGAACCCCGGCAACCAGCTCCTGCAGTTCGTCCACCGAGTACGCGCGCAGGCAGCTCACGATCCCATCGAAGAAGATGTTGAAGGGGATGAGGGGGATGACCCACCCGAGCACCAGGCGCGACGGACGCCAGGGCCTCAGGAACGGCGTCGCGAGCGTCCCGATGAGGGAGCCGAAGACCACCCCCAGGATCCCGGTCGCGCTGCGCTCGACGACCTCCAGGACGGCGATGCCCTGTTTCTTGGCGACCGCGTCGGCCAGGATCCCGCGGGCCTGATCGGGTGCGAAGTGATGGAAGGCGTTGCTGATGAGGCGAAAGCCCCGGAGCGAGGCCGGGACGTTGGTCGCGTCCACCGGCTCGACCGCGGCGGTGATGCGGCCCCCGCTCTGCGCCTCGAGCCGCCTCAGCCGCTCGCTGTTCGGATAGAGGTCGGTCACCGTCGCCGTCACCTCGAGACCTTTCTGTTCCCGGAGCAGCCGCTGGAGCGTGGGCAGCGGCCCCCCGCCGCCTGAGCACAGGTCCACGAGCTGCGTGTCGCCGGTGCGGCGCAGCCCCTCCGCCAGCTGCTTCACGAAGCCCTGGTAGGGGGCCGCGGATTGGTTCCCGGCGACCGCGAGCCAGTCGGTGGCGCCATCACGGACCGCTTTCGGCCACCAGGAGAGGTCTTCCAACTCCACCAGCTGCATGCGGCGCATCTCGGGCTCCCATCGGTGATCGCAGGCAGAGGTGTTTCACTCCAGCCTCACGGCAGCGCCCTCGGCGTCCCGGCCTGCCACCACGACCTTCAAGACCTCATCGCTGTAACAACCGCAGAGGATGGCTGCGATGGACAGGTTGTCGCAGGGCAGGGCGTGGAGGCCGCGCGGTTCACGGCACGGCCGTTGGCGTCGAACCGTCAGGCCGGGCGCCCGGTCGTCCGGCCTCAGCCCTCGTCGACGAAGCGCTCGGCGACCAGGTGGTTGGCTCCGGCGGGTGGGTAGCCGAGCACCTCGGGGTGGGCGCAGAGGGCCACCACCGAGGGAGGGGTCTCGTCCCCGAAGAAGCGGCACGCGCCGAGCCACGCCTGCTTGGTGACGCTGCCGCCATCGCCCCGATAGGTGTCCGGCGTGGGGATGGTCCCGGTCTCGAGATAGGCGAGCGTGCGATCGCCGTGGTGCGCGTAGCCGGTGAGCAGGCGCGCGTAGGCATGTGGCTCGAGCGTCTCGCCCTGGGCGACGAGGGTGCGGGCGGCCTGCAGGAAGGCGCCGATCCCCATGTTCACGTGACCGAGGTCACGGAGGCGCTCGGCGTTGACCCCATCCGGGAAGGGGTAGTCGGTGACCGGCGTGTAGTCGTCGTTGATCTGAGGGGCGCCGAAATTGCTGCCCCAGTGCTGGCGGGTGAGGCCCAGCTGCGGCACGCCGCGGTCATTGACGATCGGGCGCACCGTCGCCCCGTCGAACGCCGAATGGTAGAAGGACTGCGCAATCCGCAGGTAGAAGTACGCCTTGGCGTCCTCCCACAGCGCCTCGTCTCCCAGGTATGCGGCGATTGCCAGGCGTGAGTCCGCGAAGCTCGCGTGCCAGTTGGGCCCCGCGGTCCAGTCGAGCTCCGGGTAGCAGACCTCCCTCAGGAAGCGCTCGAACTCGGGGTGCGCGTAGTCGGTCAGCGCGGCGGCCTGCGCGAGGTTCGTGCACGCCCAACCGGCGACCAGGCGGTACTGCCGCTTCGCATCCTCGAACCAGCCGGTGACGACGTGGAGGTCATCCAGCATCGCGGCGACCTTGGCCTTGCGGGCGGGGTTGCCGTCCGCGGCGAAGAGCACGGCCTGGACCTTGATGTAGACCGACTGGTCCTTGAGCAGATCCCGCTCGGTCTCACTCAAAACGGGGCTGTAGCTCTGGACGGCCCGGTTGACGTTGCCGGCCCACGACCCCGCGAGCGCGGCGTACTGCGGAGAGCTGGTGGACCAGGCGTCGATCTCGGCCTGGGTGTAGACCGGATAGCCGAACTGCAGACCGGCCGCAGGCTCTTCGGGCTCCTCGCCCGCGTCCTGCGCGCCGTCCCCACCATCGGGATCGCCGGAGGGATCGGGCTCGGTTCCGGCGTCATCTCCGGGGAGGGTCTCCCCCCCGTCGGCGCCCCCATCCATGCCTTCGATCACCACCGGGTTGAAGCCACCGGGGTTGCAGCCGCTGACCAGCAGCAGGCTCAGCAGCAGGTGCATCCAACGCCGGGGTCCGAATCGTCGCGTCCGCATCGGCCGCGGAGGTTAGCGGGATCGTCCGCCCACCTTGCCACCCCCGGACACACTGTCGGGGGCAGGACATTTGCCCCGCCCCCTGGACTCACACCGCGCGCGTGCGCGCAACCTGCGCGCAGGTGCTCAGCCGTGACCCTGGCTGACGTCGACGGCCGGCGCCTGCGGCTCGGGGAGCTCCTTCTCACCCTCCGGGCTGTCGTCCTTGAGCGTCTCCAGGTGCATGAGGCGGCGGATGAGCGGCGACACCACCAGCATCACCGCGCCCACGCCGACCGCGAGCCAGCCGACGTTGGAGTAGACGGTCATCACCCGCTCGACGCCGCCGCCCTCACCGCCCGTCGCGGCCGAGATGAGCCCGGCGGCGAAGTTGCCGGTCGCGGAGGCGAAGAACCACGTGCCCATGATGAGGCTGGCCATGTGCGCGGGCGCCAGGCGGTTCATCGCCGAGAGGCCCACCGGGGAGAGGCACAGCTCACCCATGGTGTGGATCAGGTAGATCAGGAAGATGTAGATGACCGGCACCGCGCCGGGACCGGAGGCGTTCGCACCGGCGACGAGCACCAGGAAGCCCGCGCCCACCAGGATCACCCCGAGCGCGAACTTGGCCGGCGTCGAGGGCTCCCAGCCGCGCTTGGCCAGCCACAGCCAGAACATGGCGAACACCGGCGCCAGCGCGACGATGTAGATCGAGTTGAGCGACTGGAACATCGACGCCGGGACCTCCCAGCTGAGGATGTTGCGGTCGACCGAGCGGTCGGTGAACAGGTTCAACGACGCTCCCGCCTGCTCGAAGAGTGCCCAGAACAGGATCGAGCCGACGATCAGGTAGAGCGCGGCAAAGATGCGGTTGCGCGCCTCGCGCTCCAGCTTGGTCACCGCCACGACCAGCACGTAGAGGACCAGGAGCCCGCCCGCGATGCCGAGCAGGTAGCCGACGAGCGCCTGGTGCTGGAGCAGCCACCAGACCAGACCGACCGACAGCAGGGACACGCCGTACAGCGTCCACTCGAACGTCACGCCCGCGAACACCGGCTTGGTCAACGCCTCGGGGGCGGTGGACTCTCCCCGCCCCATCAGCGTCGGCCGACCGAGCACGAACACCACCAGGCCGAGCAGCATCCCCACGCCCGCGGCGCCGAAGCCCCACGCCCAGCCATAGGTCTGGCCGAGGTAGCCGGCGATGAGCGAGCCGAGCATCGCGCCCAGGTTGATGCCCATGTAGAAGATTGTGTACGCCGGGTCGCGGCGGATGTCGGTGCGCGGGTAGAGCTGACCGACCATCACCGAGATGTTGGCCTTGAGGAACCCGGAGCCGACGATGATGAAGGAGAGCGCGAGCCAGAAGATGTTGAGCTCGGCCGCGCCCTGACCGCCATCACCTTCGAAGGCCATCAGGATGTGGCCGAAGGTCAGCAGCACCGCACCGAACTGCACCGCCTTGCGCTGTCCGAGGTAGCGGTCCGCGAGGTACCCGCCGATCACCGGCGCGATGTAGACCAGCGCGGTGTACGCGCCGTAGATGACGGACGCCTGGGAGTCGGTGAACAGCCAGTGCTGCACCAGGTAGAACATGAGCAGCGCGCGCATGCCGTAGTAGGAGAAGCGCTCCCACATCTCGGCGAAAAACAGCACGAACAGGCCGCGAGGATGACCGAAGAAGGTCTTCTGTTCCGCGAGCGCTAGGTCTGGTTGGGACACGGGTGACTCCATGTTTGCGGCCTGATTTCAAAAAAGGAGGTCGGATAGTTATCGCTTGGAGGGACCGGATGGAAGGGAACCCGGAATTCAGGTTTCCAGGTGCCGGCGGCCCCGCTCTCCGGCTGTTGCCGCGTCAGGCGTCCGCTCCTCAGGGCGAATAGGCGTACGACGCGCCGAGTCCCAGCGGTATTCCCAGGCCCCAGAACGCCAGCAGAAGCAGGGTCCAGAAGAGGGCCAGGGCGACCGAGTAGGGGAGCATGATCGACACCAGGGTGCCGATCCCGGCCGACTTCACGTAGCGCTGACAGAAGACCACGATCAGCGGGAAGTACGGCATCAGTGGGGTGAGGATCGTGGTCATCGAGTCGCCCACCCGGTAGGCGGCCTGGGTCAGATCGGGTGAGACCCCGAGCTGCATCATCAGGGGCACCATGATCGGCGCCAGCAGCGCCCATTTCGCCGACGCCGAACCGATGAACAGGTTCACAAACCCGGTCATGGCGATGAGCCCGATGATGGTCATCCACATCGGCAGGCCCAGCGCGCGCAGGAACGCGGCCCCCTCGACCGCCATCAGCGTCCCCAGGCCCGAGCCGTTGAAGCCCGCCAGGAACTGCGCGATGAAGAAGGCGATGACGATGTAGTAGGCCATGCCGGCCATCGACCTGGTCATGGCGCCGATGACGTCGCGGTGGCTCTGGAAGCTGCGCGCGACGTAGCCGTAGACCACGCCCGGCAGCAGGAAGAACACGAAGATCAGCGCCACGATCGACTGCATCACCGGCGCCGCGGCGACCAGCAACGGGTGGCTGCCTTCGGGGACCATCGCGGCCGGCGCACGCCAGGGGCTGGTCTCCGGCCACAGGCTGAGCGTGAACAGCACCCCGGCGATCCCCATCGCCACCAGCGCCCACAGCAGGCCGCGCTTCTCGGCGGCGGTCAAAGGCTCCATGGTCGGCAGCTCGCTGGTGTCGCCGTCCACCGTCATCGTCTGGAGCCGTGGCTCGACGATGCGATCGGTGACGAACCAGCCGACGGCGATGATCAGGAACGCGGAGGCCGTCGTGAATACCCAGTTGTTCAGCGGGTTGATGGCGAGCTCCGGATCGAGGATCTGCGCCGCACCCTGGGTGAAGGTGGCCAGCATCGGATCCAGCGAAGAGGGGACGAAGAGCGTCGCGGAGAAGCCACCGGAGACGCCGCAGAACGCGGCGGCCATGCCGGCGAGCGGATGACGTCCCACCGCGTAGAAGATGACCCCGCCCAGCGGAATGACCAGCACATAGCCGGCATCCACCGCGACGTGGCTGAGCACCGCCACCGCCACCAGGGCCGGCGTCAGCAGCTGCTTCGGGGTCACCGAGAGCGCGCTTCGCAGCGCGGCGTTGATGAAGCCGGAGTGCTCGGCGACGCCCAGGCCCAGCATCGCCACCAGCACCACGCCCAGCGGCGCGAAGCCCAGGAACACGCTGACCATGCTGGCCATGAACGCGGTCAGCGATGTCCCGGACAGCAGGTTCACGATCCGGATGGGATCGCCGGTGCGCGGATCGGTGGCCGCGAAGTCGACCCCTGAGAGCACCCAGGAGAGCGCCCACACCAGCAGCATCAGCAGCAGGAACAGGATCGCCGGATCCGGCAGCCGGTTGCCGACCCGTTCGATGGAATCCAGGAAGCGGGCGGTGAGACGACGGGGCGCCGGTGCTGTTTCCGGGGCGGACTGGGACATGCTGAATCAACCTCGTGGAGAAGAGCCGGCCCCTACCTAGCAGGGGGGCGTCGTGACCTCGCGTTGCGCGCGGGACTGCGGCTCACGCAGGCGTCACAACGCGCGGAGCGGAAGGGCTGGATGGACGCTCGGGGGAAGACCCGAACGGTGGTCCACCTCCCCGACGATGTCCTGAAAAGAGAAAGGCCCCGCCCCCAGGCAGCGGGAACGGGGCCTTCACGCTTTCAGGCGTTGGGCGTCAGCTCTTGTTCGGCTCCGACGCGCCACCCGGCGGCGAGGCCACCGCGGCCGCGCCACCCGTGTTCCGGGTCTCCATGGACTCGGCGACCAGCTCGGTGAGGTCCTTGACGCGCATGGCTTCCTCGCGACCGGTGTCGGCGATGGCGTCGTTGATCATGGTGGAGCAGAAGGGACAGGCGACGGCCACGGTGCCGCCCTTGCCCGCGCTTCCCGAGTACTTGCCGACCTGACCCGGCTCCTTGCGGTCGGTCGCCGGGAGCAGCTCCACCGAAGGATCGTGGGCGTGCGCCAGGGTGTTGGCCGCCTCGTTCACGCGGTTGTGGTTGATGCGCGTGCCGATGTGCTCCTCCATCCACATCCGGCCACCGCCGGCACCGCAGCAGAAGCTCTCGCGCTTGCTGCGCTGCATCTCCACCACCTGGAGCCCGGGGATGGCCTTGAGGACCTCGCGGGGGGCGTCGTAGATGCCGTTGTGCCGGCCCAGGTAGCAGGGGTCGTGGTAGGTCAGCGTCTCGTCCATCACCTTGGAGAGCTTCACCTTCCCCTCCTTGATGAGGCGGGCGAGCAGCTCGGTGTGGTTGATGACGTCGTAGTTCCCGCCGAACTGCGGGTACTCATTCTTGATGGTGTTGAAGCAGTGCGGGCACTGCGTGATGACCGCCTTCACCCCTGCGGTGTTGAAGGTCTCCACGTTGGTCTGCGCGAGCGTCTGGAACAGGTACTCGTTGCCGATGCGCCGGGCTGAGTCGCCGTTGCAGATCTCCTGCTTGGCCAGGGTGCCGTAGGACACGCCCGCCTCGTTCATGATCTTGATCAGCGCGCGGCTCACCCGCTTCTGCTTGTCGTCGTAGCTGCCCGCGCAGCCCACGAAGAACAGGTAGTCGTAGGTCTTGCCGTTCTCGCCGAAGGTCGGCACCTCGAGGCCCTCGGCCCATTCGTCGCGCGAGTCCTGCGACAGGCCCCAGGGGTTGCCCTGGCGCTCCATGCCCTCGAGCACGCGCTGCGCCTCGGCGGGGAAGTCGGCCTCGACCTGCACCTTGTAGCGGCGCATGTCGATGAGGCGCGGGACGTTCTCGATGAAGACCGGGCAGGCCGCCTCACACCAGCCGCAGCTGGTGCAGGCCCAGATGGTCTCGGGGCTCAGGATGTTGGGGACGATCGCCGGCAGCTCGTCCTTCTGCGCGGTCTCGGGGTTGCGGCCCTCCGAGACCCACTCCTCGTGCTTCCACAGCCAGGACTTCAGATCCTGGTTCACCTGCTTGTGGGTCAGCGGCTTTCCCGTCACGTAGGTGGGGCAGTGGGTCTGACAGCGTCCGCACTCGGTGCAGCTGTAGAGGTCCAGGCCCTGCTTCCAGGTGAGGTCGGTGAAGAGGTTGGCGCCGAACTCCTCGCCTTCCAGATCCGCCTTGGGGAGGACCGCGCTCTGGGTCAGCCCGCTGCCGTTGGTCACCGGGTTGGTGCTCGCCACCGCCGGCGTGAGCCGCTGGAAGAAGACGTTGAAGAGGCCGGTGATGATGTGGAAGTGCTTCCCGAGCGGCAGGAAGTTCAGGAACACCAGGATGATGATGAGGTGCAGCCAGAAGCTGCCCACCCCGAGCCCGTGCGAGAGCCCCGACGGCAGGTGCGCCATCACCATCCCGAAGGCCGAGCTCACCGGCTCGTACCAGGCGAAGCCCGTGCTCGCCGCGGCGAAGTGGCTGCCGCCGAAGATGAACTCGGTGATCATCAGGCCCGCGATGAAGCCGAGGATCAGCAGCGCCTCGCCGGACTCGGTCATGCGATCCGGGTGCACGATGGTGCGCAGGTAGAAGAAGTACGCCACGCCCACCACCGCCAGGGCGGCGACCACGTCCTTGACGAGCAGGTAGCCCATGTAGACGCCCTTGAGCGTCGGCGCGGTGTCCCACCAGTGGTGCTCGACGTTGGAGAGCAGCGCCAGGGCGGTCTCGCTGAAGCCCATCACGAAGAGCGTGATGGTGCGCAGCGCGAGCACCATGAAGGCGATGAAGACCAGCACGTGCATGACGCCGGGTCCGCGCTCTTCCTTGTCGACCATGCGCTTCTGGCCGAGGCCGAAGAGCAGCAGGCCGCGCAGACGCAGGCCGATCTGGTCGAAACGCGCCTCCGGCTTGAGCGCCATCAGCGCCATGATCCGACCGGTCATGGTGATGGCGAAGAAGGACAGCGCGACCAACAGCAGCAGGGACGTGATGATGGGACTCATGGGCGAAGCGCACGCTAGCAGGCCGACACGTTGCGGCAAGTCCGGATTGATTCACGAATCGGTTGCCACGTGTCCCCGTCTGCCCGCCGGGCATCACCGCGGCGCCATCCAAGGCGCAGAATCCGACCATCCGGGCGCGCGGGAAGGTATGGGAAGGTGCCCCCCCTTCCGGTGTCCGGCCTCCCGGCGCCGCGGGTGACCCCCAAGGATGCCTTCTCCTCCGACCTCTCCATCGCCGAAAGAGCCCCTGCAGCCGTGGCTGCATCGTCTCCGTGCGTGGTGGTTGGATCCCCGGCGCGCGCTGCGGCCCCTGCTGGTCCCCGACGATGCGCCCCTCGATCTGAGCCTGGTGGGGCGGATGCTGTGGCATGCGGCCCTGGTGGGGGTGGCCGCCGGGCTCATGGGGGCGGCCTTCTTCGCCGCGCTCGAGTGGATGCAGGATCTCCTCCTCGAGGGGCTGGCCGGCTACCGCATCCTCCGGGCAGCCGGAGAACACGACCCGAGTCCCCTCGAGGCGCCGTTCCGACCGTGGCTGCTGGCCCTGCTCCCCGCGCTGGGAGGTCTCCTATGCGGCCTGGTCTGCCTCTATGCCCCGGAGACCCGTGGGGGCGGGGGCGATGCGGCCATCGAGGCCTTCCACCAGCAGGGCGGGGTGGTGCGGCGCCGGGTGGTGTGGGTCAAGTCCCTGGCCAGCCTCTTCACCCTGGGCACCGGCGGCGCGGGCGGACGCGAGGGGCCCACCATGCAGATCGGGGCCTCGTTGGGCTCGCTGGTCGGCCGGATCCTGGGGGTCTCGCCGCGGGAGCGTCGCATCCTGCTGGTGGCGGGGATTGCCGCCGGCATCGCCGCGGTCTTCCGCACGCCCCTGGGCGCCGCCCTCCTGGCAGTGGAGGTGCTCTACCGGGACGGCTTCGAATCCGACGCCCTGGTCCCCAGCGTCCTCTCCAGTGTGGTGGCCTACTCGGTGGTGATCTCCCTCTTCGGGGAGGCGACCCTCTTCTCGCACTCGACGCGCTTTCCCTTCGAGCCGACCCATCTCCCCCTCTACGGGGTGATGGCGCTGATCCTCGCCGCGGTGGCGGCGTTCTTCGTGCGGCTGCTGCATTGGACGCAGGATCGCTTCTCCAGGTTGGTGGGCCCGGTGTGGCTGCGGCCGGCCGCGGGCGGCCTCCTGTTGGGGCTCCTGGTGACCGCCACCGTGCTGCTGACCGGCGAGGCACTGGGGACGTCGGCGCACGGGTTGGGCCTGCTGGGAGGCGGCTATGGCGCGGTGCAGGTGGCCATCAGCGACGCACCCTGGCTGCCCCAGGGGTGGACCGCGGTGGGGCTGCTCACCGCGCTGGCGGTGGGAAAGGTCTTCGCCGCCAGCCTCACCATCGGCTCGGGGGGCAGCGCGGGTGACTTCGCGCCGAGCCTCGCCATCGGAGGCCTCCTGGGTGGGGCGTTCGGGCGCGCGGTGGGGCTGCTTCTCGATGATCCCTCCATCGATCCCGGGGCCTTCGCGCTGGTGGGGATGGGCACCTTCTACGGGGGGATCGCGCACGTGCCCCTGGCCGCGCTGGTGCTCGTGTGCGAGCTCGCCGGAACCTACGACCTGCTGGTTCCCCTGATGCTGGCCATGGCCCTGGCCTTCGTGGCCCTGCGGCGCCCCTCCCTCTACCCGGCGCAGACCGCCACCCCCGGCCAGTCACCGGTGCACCGGGACGCGCTGCTGGTGGAGGCGCTGGAGGCGGTGCCGGTGGGCGATGTGCTCACGCTGAGGGGGCCCCCGGTGAGCTTCGAGGAGGATGCCTCGGGCGAGGCCATGCAGGAGCTGGTCGAGGCGCACCGCGAGCAGGATCTCTTCCCGGTGGTGAACGCCGACGGCGTGCTGGTGGGGCTGGTCCGCGCGGTGACGCTGCGGGTGCTGTGGCTGGAGGGGAGCGCCGGCGAGGTGGTCGCGCGCGACGTGATGCAGGCACCGGTGAGCGTGCGGCCCGACGAGGACATGCGCCGGGCCGCCGAACGCCTGCTCGCGCACGGCCTGCGACAGCTCCCGGTGGTGGATCGTCATGGACGGCCGGTCGGCCTCCTGGACGAGCACGCCGTCGCGCGGCTTGCCCTCCAGGGGAGCGCCGGACTGGCCCGGACGGCGACGCCCTGAGGGCCCGGACTGGTCAGCAGGGTCCGAATCGCGATAGTGCCCGCCTCCGTGAGCGAGCCGAGCGGAACGAAGAAGAAGGGACCGTCCTCTCCCCTTGTGGTGGTGGCGTTGGCGGTGGTGGGCCTGGTGGTGGGTCTGGGGATCGCGCTGGTCCAGAGCTTCTGGATCGCCGGCCCCCATGAGCTGAGCCCCTCCCGCGCGCAGCTGGAGAAGGCGCTGGTGGAGAAGGTCGTCGCCGCCGCGAACCCCAGGCCGAAGAAGATGAGCGAGGCCATTGAGCGCGCCCTCGTCATCACCGACGAGCTGCTGCGTCCCGGCGCCGGCACCCCGGCCGGCGCGGGGGCGACCCAGGAGCGCATCCAGGTTCCGGCCGCCGGCATGGAGGCCAACGCCGGCGACTACGCGCACACCTACGCGGCGGTGCTCGGCACCCTGCTCCAGGCGCTCAACATCAACCACCGGATCCACGTGGTGCGCAGCGAGAGCGCGAGCGCGCTGGGCCGCGACTTCGGCAACCACCACTGGGTGTACGTGCAGGAGTTCCGCACCTCGGTGCTGCTGGGGCACTACGTGGATCCGATGCTCCACGACCGCTTCGGACGCTGGAACGTGCTGGGCCACGTCGAGGAGCCCGTCGGGGCCCCGATCCCCGGCGCGGTGCCGCCCACCGCCGGTCAGGGGCTCCCCATGGCAGCCCCCGCAGCGCCCTGAACCTGCGCCCGCGCTGAACCACGGCGCGGGGTCGATCCCGGGCCGGGCCTCAGTTGCGGCCGAAGGAGAAGCCCAGGCTGAACTGGGCCACCGCGCCCTGGCTGTCGGAAGGGTCCTGGTTGAGCGGGGCCAACAGGCTCAGCTCCGGATGGAGGCGGAAGCTGTCGCCCAGCCGGAGGGAGATCCCCAGGCTTCCCCCGCCCAGCACGACCATCCCGTTGCCACTTCCGCTTCCGACCGTCACGCCGGCAAGCGCCGGGACCAGACGCGGACCGAAGGTCAGCTCGTGGCCGCCGAAGCGGTAGCCGGCGAGCACGGGCAGGTACAGGTACACCACCCCCACCCCCACGCCACCCGCCCCGATCCCGGCATAGCTCAGGCCGGGATCGAAGCTCAGGTTGAAGCCGTCGTCGGCGGTCTCCGAACGGATGAGGCCCAGCTTGAGGTGGCCGGCGAACCCTCCCAGGTACAGCTTCGCGCCGATCTCCACGCGGTCGCTGATGCCGTAGCGGATGTGCGCCTCGGCAGACGGCACGCCGACGACGCTGGAGGTCGTCTGGCCGTCGTCATTCTGACCGAGGGCGATCCCATTGATGACCGTGGGGGCCACCGTGACCTCGACGGCGCCCCGGTCGAGGGTGCGCGCGCTGCTGAGGCTGGAGGCGGTGGGGCAGCCGGAGACGACCACGGCAGCAGGCAGAAGGAGGAGCGGAAGAAGGGAGCGGAACATGCGCCCGGACGCTAGCAGGCTGGATGGGCGGCCGGATATCCACCCCGACGCCGGCGCGTGACCTCCGCGCGGGACTCCGACGCAGGTGGCGCAACCACGCACCGCGTCACTTCCTGGTGCCGTGAGATTGCCACCGCGGCCGCCGTGCGCGATCCTGAGCGTCCGGACGGTTCCGGAAGATGCCGGACCGCCATTGCAGGCCATGGGCGGCGCCGCGAACGACGCGCCATGGCCAACGACATCAAGGATCGGGTCGCGAGGAGGCCTTTCGACAGGCGTTCTGCCCTGCGCCACTTGCCCAGAAGGTCGCAACCGGAGTGACATGCTCACGGGGACCCACCGCTCGCCAAGGAACCCATGTCTGATTCAGCCAACGCGCTCCCTGAACCGACCCACACCGAGACCATCCACCTGCAGTCCGAGGCCCGGTTTCCCCGCGCGCGGCTGACGGTGATGCGCGGGCCCGATGCCGGGCAGCACGTCCTGCTGGAAGGTCAGGCGGTGGTGGTGGGATCCGATGAGGCCTGTGAGCTGCGGCTGACGGACAGCACGGTCAGTCGGCGCCATCTGGAGCTCTCGGGAGGTCCGGGGGGTTGGCGGATCCGGGATCTGCGCTCGACCAACGGGGTCTACGTGGGCGGGGTTCAGGTGATGGATGCGCGGCTCACCGAGCGCTCCCGCATCAAGATCGGACGCAGCGAGCTGCGTTTCGAGCCGGAGCGGACCCAGGTGCACTGGCCCCTCTCGCCGCGCGAGCGCTTCGGTGACGCCTGGGGCAAGAGCGCGACCATCCGCCGGGTCTTCGCCCTCCTCGAGCAGGCCGCGGGCGCCACCGGCGCGCTGGTGCTGGAAGGGGAGACCGGGGTGGGGCGGGAGACCCTTGCCCGCGGGATCCACCAGAACGGTCCCCGGGCCGGCGGCCCCTTCGTGGTGGTGGACGTCGAGGCGCTGGCGAACGGTCCCCTCGAGTCGGATCTCTTCGGACAGGCGCTGCCGGGCACCGGCTCGCGCCTGCTGCCGCGTCCCGGTGCATTGGAGGAGGCCCACGGCGGCACCCTCTTCCTGGATGAGGTGTCCTTCCTCCCCATGCCCCTGCAGAGCCGTCTGCTGCGGGCGCTGGAGTCCAAGGAGGTCCGCTTCACCAACGTCCCGAACGCCCAGCCCCGTCCCGCCGACGTGCGCGTGGTCGCGAGCAGCCGGCTCGATCTGGAAGTGGAGATGCGGGAAGGGCGCCTGCGCGAGGACCTCTTCCACCACCTGAACGTCTTCCGCATCCGGGTCCCGCCCCTGCGCGAGCGCATGGAGGACATCCCCGGACTCGCGCGTCTCTTCGCCGGTGCGGTGAAGGGCGCCGAGTCGCTGGATGACGAGGCGGTGGAGATGCTCCAGCACCACGACTGGCCGGGGAACGTCCAGGAGCTGCGCACCGTCGTCGAGCGCCTGTGCGCCTTCCCGGATCTGGGCGCCGCCGCGGTGGGCCAGGCCCTGGGGGTGGAGGCCAAGCCGTCGGGGGAGGCCCGCGGCATGGAGCGGCTCGAGGAGCGACTGCTGGCGCTGCCCTACCACGAGGCCAAGGAGCGGGTGCTGGAGAGCTTCGAGCGCACCTACTTCATCGAGCACCTGCGGGCCTCGGGAGGCGTGGTCACCCGGGCCGCACGTTCGGCCGGGCTGCCCCGCCAGAGCGTGCACCGCATGCTGCGGCGCCTGGGACTCGCGGCCCACGACGATCGCTGAGATCGCAGCCGCCGGAAAAGGCGGTATGGACTGCGCATGTCCCTGCGCGGTGAAGTGATCGATCTCGACAAGCGGTTTGTCTGGCACCCCTATACCGATCTCGATCGGTGGGAAGGGGAGGAGGCCCGGCTGGTGGCGGCGTCCTGCGGGGGCGCATGGATCACCGACGTGGACGGGCGCCGCTACCTGGACGCCAACGGGAGCTGGTGGGTGAGCTCGCTGGGCCACCGCCATCCGCGGCTCATCGAAGCCCTCACCCGTCAGGCGGGTTCGCTTCCCCACGTGGCCCTGGCGGGCATCACCCACGAGCCGGCCGCCCGGCTCGCCGCGGAGCTGGCCCAGGTGGCACCCGGAGCAGGCACCGCACCCTCCGGGGAGCAGCTCACCCGGACCTTCTTCAGCGATGACGGGAGCACCTCGGTGGAGGTCGCCCTCAAGCTGTGCGCGCAGTACTGGGCGCAGAACGGGCGGCCGCAGCGCACCCGTTTCATCACCCTGAGCGGGGCCTTCCACGGCGAGACCATCGGCTCCACCAGCGTGGGCGGGGTGGCCGAGTTCCGTGAGGTCTTCGCGCCCCTGCTCTTCGAAGTGGTGACGGTCCCCTCACCGGCCGAGGAGAACGGTTGGGAGCGGGCGATCTCGGCCATCGAGGACGCGCTGCGCACGCGGGGGGATCAGATCGCCGGGGTCATCGTCGAGCCGCTGCTGCAGGGCGCTTCGGGGATGCAGGTGTACGAGGAGGCGTTCCTGCGGCGGGTGCGGGAAGCGACGCGGGCGGCCGACACCTTCCTCATCGCCGACGAGGTCTTCACCGGCCTGGGTCGGACCGGGGCGATGACCGCCTGCGAGCGGGCCGGGGTGGTGCCGGACGTGCTGTGCCTGGCCAAGGCGCTGAGCGGTGGGCTCCTGCCCTTTGCGGCCACCCTGGCGACGACCCGCATCTACGAGGGCTTCCGGGGGGGGCGTGAGCGCGCCTTCAACTACGGGCACTCGTACTGCGGCAATCCGCTCGGCGCTGCGGTGGGGCGCGAGGTGCTGGCGGTGCTGCGGGACGAGGACGTCATCGCCCGGGTGCAGGCGCGGGCTCCGAAGATCGAGGCGGCCTTCCGCGAGATGGCCGAAACCCTCCCCGGACTCGAGCGCCCGCGCGCGCTGGGAATGATGGGTGCGGTGGATCTGGGGGACCGCGGATACCTGGCTGCCAGCGGATGGAAGGTCTACGAGGCGGCGCTGCGGCGGGGGGTGGTGCTGCGGCCTCTGGGGAGCACGGTCTACATCGCGCCGATGCTGACCCTCCCCGACGCGGAGCTGGACCTGCTGCTGGGCGTGGTGCGCGAGAGCATCGCCGAGGTGGTCGCGGCAAGGCCCTGAGCAGCCGCAGCGTCAGCGTCCAAGCCGGGTTCCCGGAGCGGTGCGGGGCGCACGTCGCCGAGGTGCTCGGTCGCGCCTCACGCAGCGTTCGCGCGCACGCGGGACGCTGCGAAGGGCGCGTCGCCGAGGTGTCCGGTCGCGCCCCACGCAGCGTTCGCGCACAAGCGGGACGCCCGCGCCGGGACGTGGTGCGCGGCGCGGGCGTCCTTCATCAGGCGGGTGTGCGTCGGGCCCCCGTGATCAGGCGCAGCAGCAGCAGCAACACCACTGCGCCCACGAACGCCACGACAATGGTTCCCAGGATGCCGCCGAACGGAGCTCCTTCACCCAGGGAGCGGAAGATGAATCCGCCGATGAAGGCGCCCACGATGCCGACGATCATGTCTCCGACCAGGCCGAAGCCGGAGCCGACGACCATGCCGGCGAGCCAGCCGGCGATGAGACCGACCACCGCCCAGATGAGAATGGTTTCCAGACCCATGTGAAGCTCCTCTCGAGGCCCGGCGACTGATCCCCATCCGCGGGAGCAGTGCATTCCGGGTCTGTGCCTGCACGTCCGTCAGTGGCGCGCATGCCTAGTTGGTGGTCACGACCGGGCGAACTGGGGACCGCTTCACAGCGTCCGGGCAGGCGGGCGCCACGTCGCACGCCCTGCACCCGCGCAGGCATCCGGGAGGGCGCCCACGCTTCCCGGAGCGCCGGTGCCCATCCTCAAAGGAGCCCGCGCCCATTCGGCGCCGGGCAGCGGAACGCGGAGGGGCGAGGCATCAGGAGAGACGCCATGTCGCACACGCAGGAGATCGCCCGCGAGGACTGGGAGAGCTTCCTCAACCACTTCAGCGAGGACCATCGCGAGGTCACCATCCGGATGGAGGTGTCCGATGACACCCTCGGCGCCCAGCCGGTGGCCGGACCGTTGGCCCTGCTCGGGCTGGGCCTGGAGACCAAGGGCTCCGAACAGGATGGCATCGACATCTCGCTTCAGGCACGGGGCAGCGGCGGGGTGATGAACCACCGCATCCAGCGGCCCACCCGGGTGTATCTGCTCGAGGACGCCGAGAGCGGCGCGGACTGTCTGAGCATCGAAGACGCCGACCACCGCGCCACGCGCATCTTCGTCCCCACCCTGCACTGAGCGATCCCCGCGCGGGGAGCACTCAGCGGGCCGGCCGGGAAAAGAGCGCCTGGCCGAGGGCGGCCCCGCTGCCCACGCAGGAGACCGAGAGCAGCAGCCGATAGCCGCCGAGCTCGGGGAGGGGGAAGCGGTCCCGGAGCAGGGTGTCCAGCCCCATCCCCACCAGATGCCCCACCAGGGCCCCCAGGGTCGCGGCGAGCCACGCCCGTCCCGGGGCTTCGTGGCCACCGAAGAACAGGGCCTGGCTGCTCCAGGCCCCCAGTCCGGCCAGGGGCGGGGTCAGCAGGAGGCTCAGCCCGAAGAGGGCCACGTCCACGTCCCGCCAGCGCCCCCGCACCGGGTTGCTGTAGACCCCTCCCAGGCTGGCGGGGACGTAGCCCAGCACCCCGGCCGCGAGGGCGTTGACCCCCGAGGTCCAGAAGGGGCGCCTCCCGTCGGCGGCGAGCCCCGCGGCGACCCACCCTCCGATGGGGATGAAGCCCAGGGTCCCGTAGGCGGTGTAGGCCCAGCCGGTTCGCGGCTGCCAGTCCGGACGGGCGGGGGTGAAGATGCGGGTGAAGTCCTCCGCGGAGATCTCCCGGGCGAGCGCTTCGGTGAGGGGCGCGGCCTGCTCGGGAAGGGGGGGCAGCACCGGGGGCAACCGTTGGGCTGGGGCATCCTCTGACGGCACCGGGGGCGTGGGATGGGCCTCCGGTTCGGCATCCTCTGACGGCACCGGGGGCGTGAGATGGGCCTCTGGTTCGGCCTCCACCGGCGGGTCCCGGAGCGGGGCGCCGAGGCCGGGTCCGGGTGCCAGCAGCACCAGCCACCCCAACAGGGCCCCGGCCCGGGCCGAACCAGAAACGAGCCGGAATCCGCGCATGGTCGCAGGGTGGGGGCGTCACCGGCCGGCTGCCAGTGACGGTGTGCGGTGGGCAACGCCGCCGCCCCCCACGGCGGGTGGTCGGGCTTAGCTTCCGCCGGTGTCCCGGGTGTTCCTTCTCTCTCTCTGCCTGTTGCTGGTGGCGTGCGGCTTTCGCAACCGCCGCAACGATTTGCGCATCTGGGAGCCCCTGGAACCGGGATCAGCAGCGCTCTCGTCCGCGCTGCTGCAGAGCACCGGCCATCCGCTGCGGTCGGGAAACCGGGTGACGCTGCTGCGCAACGGAGAGGTCTTCGACGCCATCGAGGACGAGATCGCCCGCGCCGAGTCCCACGTTCACGTCGTCATCTACATCTGGCAGCCGGGCGCGCCCTCGGACCGGATCCTGCGCGCGCTCGGCAACCGCCGGCGCGGCGTTGCGTGCCGGGTGCTGGTGGATCCCTTCCAGAGTCAGCGCTTCGACGAGGTGGCTCTGCGGCTCTCCGCGCTGGGTTGCGAGTGGCGCATCAGCCGTCCCATCGAAGGCGCGCTGCGGCGGCTGGACGTGCGCACCATGCTCGCGCGCAACCACCGCAAGATCGTCATCCGGGACGGTCGTTCCGGTATCACCGGCGGCTTCGGCATCTGGCGCAGCTGGCTGGGCGATGGGCGGACCCCCGAAGCCTGGCGGGACACCGCGGCGAGGGTGGAGGGCCCGGCGGTGCGGGAGATGCAGTTGGCCTTCTCGCAGAATTGGCAGGAGGCCGGAGGCAACTGGCTCCCCGGCTCGGCGTTTCCGGAACTCTCCGCGGCGGGGGCGTCCGAGGCGGCCTTCATCGCCAGCAGCCCCGGCGTCACCATCAGCGAGGCGGTCCGGCTCACCGCGGTCACGGTGGCGGCGGCGCGCGAGCGGCTGTGGATCACCAACTCCTACTTCATCCCCTCCACCGCGTTGGTGGACATGCTGGTGCGCAAGGCCCGCGAGGGAGTGGACGTCCGGATCCTGGTGCCGGGCCGCCACATGGACATGGCCCCGGTGCACGCGGCACAGCGCTCCACCTACCAGCGCCTGCTCGAAGCGGGCGTGCGGATCTGGGAGTACGAGGTCTCGATGCTCCACGCGAAGACCATGGTGGTCGATGGGGAGCTTGCGGTGGTGGGCAGCATCAACCTCGATCCGGTCTCCATGCAGAGCGCGGACGAGGGCGCCATCGTCATCTGGGACCGCGCCTTCACCCGGCAGTTGGCGGGGGACTTCGAGCGGGACCTGCGCCACTCGCGGGAGATCATGCGCGAAGGGTGGTCACAACGCGGACTGCTCGATCGCTTCCCCGATGTGTGGCCGGCGATCATCGGCCCATTCCTCTGAGGGCCGAGCCGTGGGCGCGCCGCAGGTCCTGGGTGCCACGCGTCGCGCTGGCGGTCATGCGCCGCAGCCGCGCGCCCCACTTCACCAGGGCGGCAGCCGCACGCTTGCCTTCAGCGCTCCCGGCCCCCGGCGATGTCCGCGACGCTCCGGTCCGGAGTCCTCAGACACCCGAGGGTGCCCATGACCCGCAGGTCGTCAGCGATCCGCCGGCACCTGACGATCCACCAGCCGCATCATGAGCTGGGGCGCATGCTCACACAGCAGCACCAACACCACGCCCAACAGGCTCAGGCCCAGCACCATGGGAAGGGCGATCCGCCGCTGCGGCACGCCGATCAGACGCACCAGCGCCATCACCACCCAGGAGCCGATGAGCGGGGTCAGCAGCAGCACCGGCCAGAACAGCCGGTGGCCCACGCTCAGCTTGCGCGCCGCCCAGCCGCTGCGCCGTCGCTCCAACCACCGCTGCCACCATGCCCGCCGCTCGAGCAGGCGCCAGCCAAGGTCCACCACCAGCGCCTGCGACCACGCCGCCAACACCCCCACCGCGGCCGCGCTCCAGCCATGAAAACCGAAACCGAGGATCGCCAGGGGGACTGCGGCGGTCATGCCGCCGATGGGGCTGAGGGCCGTCAGGAGAAAGACGAGGACTTGCACCGTTGGAGGACTCCATGCATCCCCGGACACAGTGCACACCCCGCGCCATCGGACGCGAGGCGGGTGCTAGCGTCCGGGAGGGTGAATGCCCTCACGCGCCTCTACCGGCCGTCCCTGGCCCTGCTGACCGACCTGTACCAGCTCACCATGGCCTGCGCGGCCTGGGAGGCGGGGGTGCACGAACGGGAAGCGGTCTTCCACCTCAGCTTCCGGCGGCAGCCCTTCGGGGGCGGCTACAGCGTGGCGGCGGGGTTGGAGTTCGCGCTGGATTGGCTGGAGGGGTTCTCCATCGACGCCGGGGACGCGGCCTGGCTGTCCTCCCTCGAGGGGCCGGGTGGGGAAACCCTCTTCCCCCCGGCGTTCGTGACGTGGCTCAGCGGCCTGCGCCTGGAGCTGTCGGTGGACGCGCTGCGGGAGGGCACCCTGGTCTTCCCCCATGAGCCGCTGTTGCGGGTCCGCGGGCCCATCGTCGCCTGCATGCTCGCGGAGACCGCGCTTCTCAACCTGGTGAACTTCCAGACCCTGGTGGCCACCAAGGCGGCCCGCATCTGTGAGGCGGCGCGGGGGGACGCGGTGCTGGAGTTCGGGCTCCGTCGCGCGCAGGGGGTGGACGGGGGGTTGGCGGCCTCGCGCGGGGCCTACATCGGCGGGTGCGCGGCGACGAGCAACGTGCTGGCCGGGCGCCTCTACGGCATCCCGGTCCGCGGCACGCACGCCCACAGCTGGGTGATGCTCTATGGCGACGAGCAGGAGGCGTTTGCCGCCTACGCGCGCGCCATGCCCCACAACTGCGTCTTCCTGGTGGACACCTACGACACGCTCGAAGGGGTGGACCACGCGATCGACATCGGGCGGGCGCTGCGCGCGCAGGGACACACGCTGCAGGGGGTGCGCCTGGACTCGGGGGACCTGGCGTGGCTCAGCATCCAGGCCCGACAGAAGCTCGACGCGGCGGGCTTTCCCGAGGCGCGCATCTACGCCAGCAGTGATCTCGACGAGCACCTGATCACCAGCCTCAAGACGCAGGGGGCGCAGATCGCGGTCTGGGGGGTGGGGACCCGCCTGGTCACCTGCTTCGACGATCCGGCGCTGGGTGGGGTGTACAAACTCTCGGCGGTCCGTCACGCCGAAGGGGCGTGGGAGGCGCGGATGAAGCTGTCCGAACAGCGCGCGAAGGTCTCCATCCCCGGCCACCTGCAGGTGCGGCGTTACCGCGACGCCAACGGCTTCGACGCCGATCTCATCTGGGACGTGGAAGGCCCTCCGCCCTCGCGCACCCTGGTCGATCCGCTCGATCACACCCGCCGCAAGACGGTCGATCCATCGCAGCCCTACGAGGATCTCCTCGTGCCGGTCTTCCGCGACGGGCGCCGGCTGGAGCCACCCGAACCGTTGGAGGTCCTCCGGGCCCGCACCCTGGAGCAGCTCGCCTCTCTGGATGCCACGCATCGGCGGCTGGTCCACCCCCACGAGTATCCGGTCGGCCTCGAGCAGGGACTCGCGGAACGTCGCGACGCACTCATCCTCCAGCTTCGGGAGCAATCCGCGAGATGACCATGCTGCTGTTCTCCACCGTCGCCTACCGGCCGCTGCGCGAGCGGATGCTGCAGGAGGAGGGGGCGCTGCCCGGTGAGGTCGAGACCCACCACTTTCCCGATGGCGAGCGCTACCAACGCATCCTGACCGACGTGGACGGGAAGGACGTGGCCCTGCTCGCGGGTACCATTTCCGAGGCCGACACCCTGGAACTCTTCGACCTCGCCTCGGGGCTCATCGAGGAGGGCGCGCGCACCCTCACCCTGCTCATGCCCTACTACGGCCACGCGACGATGGAGCGGGCGGTGCGACCGGGAGAGATCGTGACCGCGAAGACCCGCGCGCGCCTGATCTCCGCCATTCCCCTTGCGCCCGGGGGCAACCGCCTCTTCGTGCTCGATGTCCACACCGAGGGACTCCCCTATTACTTCGAGGGGTCGATCCGTCCCCACCACCTCTATGCCAAGCCGCTCATTCTCGAGGTGGTGCGCGGCATGCGGGGGGAGGGGGAAGAGGAGGTCGTGCTGGCGTGCACCGACGCGGGGCGGGCGAAGTGGGTGGAGTCCCTGGCCAACGACCTCGGCATCCACGCGAGCTTCGTCTTCAAGCGTCGGGACGAGACGGGCAGGACCCATGTCACCGCCATGAGCGCCCAGGTCGAAGGCCGGCGGGTGGTGCTCTACGACGACATGATCCGCACCGGCGGATCGCTCATCGGCGCGGCCAGGGCGTATCGGGACGCCGGCGCGGTGGGCCTCTCGGCGGTCGCCACCCATGGCCTGTTCCCCGAAGGGTCGATGGAGCGGCTCCACGGGTCGGGGCTGTTCGACCGGATCGTGGTGACCGACAGCCACCCCCGGGTTCTCCCCTGGGCGGGAAAGGGGCTCGAGGTGGTGAGCGTGGCCCCGCTCCTGATGCAGGTGCTGCGGGGCCATCCCTGACGCCGTCCGGGTGACCGGCAGCGCCCGGGTGCAGGTCGCTGAAAGAACCGCGTTTCAATCGGACGGACGGTCTTGGCGGCTGGCGGGCACCTGACATAAGCCGGGCGCCTATGGCCGGCTCCGACTCCACCAAAGCGATCTTCTACGCCCTGGGCGCGAACTTCTCGATCTTCGTCGCCAAGGCCGCCGCGGCCTTCGTCACGGGCTCGGGCGCGATGCTCGCCGAGGCGGTCCACTCCGCGGCCGACTGCGGCAACCAGGGTCTTCTGCTGCTGGGAATGAAGCGGGCGGATCTGCCGCCGACGCCCGACCATCCACTCGGTTATGGCAAGGCGACCTACTTCTGGTCGTTCCTGGTGGCGGTGATGCTGTTCTCGGTGGGCGGGATGTTCTCGCTCTACGAGGGGTGGCACAAACTCCACGCACCCGAGCCTCTGCAGCAGTGGGGCTGGGCGGTCGGGGTGCTGGTCTTCGCCATCATCGTCGAGGGCATCTCGACCGCGGCCTGTCTGCGCGAGGTGAACAAGGTCCGCGGCGATCGCAGCGTGTGGCGCTGGTTCCGCGAGAGCCGGCAGGCGGAGCTGGTGGTCATCCTGGGCGAGGATCTCGCCGCGCTCTTCGGCCTGATCTTCGCGCTCATCGCGGTGGTGCTGACCGTCGTCACCGGCAACCCCATCTACGACGCCATCGGGACCCTGGGCATCGGCGCGCTCCTCATCGTGGTCGCGGTGCTGGTGGCCATCGAGGTGAAGGCGATGCTCATCGGCCAGAGCGCCGAGCCGGAGTTCACGGCCGAGGTGCGCCGCTTCATCGAGGGCCGCCCGGAGATCGCTCAGGTCTACAACGTCATCACCTTCCAGCTGGGCGACGACGTGATGCTCTCGGTGAAGGCGCAGGTGCGCTCGGAGGGCGCGAGCGCGGACGGGCTGGTCGCCGGCATCAACGCGGTCGAGGCCGCGGTGAAGGCGAAGTTCCCGTCCATCCGCTGGAGCTTCTTCGAGCCTGATCTGGCGGACTGAGGTCCGTCGGGGCGGGCGCGCATGGGGAGCGCCCGGGAAGAGAGCGTGGCGGGCAGGGACCGGCGCCCACACAATGGGGAAGAGGCCGCCACCTGGGCGACACCGCAATCCCTCATTCCACCGGGAGGTCTTTCATGTCCCACGCCCCGTTGCCGCTTCCCGCGCACTTCCGGCCCGAGCACGCCGCGTCCTTCGCCTACCAGCCGGACCCGGGGGCGCTGCTGGAGTCGGCTGCCACGTTCCGTGAGGCTCACGGTGTGCGTCCCGCCTCCGGGGATCGTGAGCGGGTGCGCCTGCTGCTGGTCGACGTGCAGAAGGACTTCTGCTTCCCCGAGGGCTCCCTCTTCGTGGCGGGGCGCTCCGGGACCGGGGCGCTCGAGGACAACCGGCGGGTGGCGGAGTTCATCTACCGCAACCTGGATCGGCTGACGGAGCTGATGGCGACGCTGGACACCCATCACCCGGTGCAGATCTTCTTTCCGGCCTTCTGGCAGGACGCCTCGGGCAGGCCGCTCAGCGCGCATCGCACGGTGTCGGTGGCGGACGTGACCTCCGGCTCGGTGCGTCCCGATCCGGCGCTGGCGGCGACCCTCACCGGGGGGGACGTGGAGGCGCTCGAGGCCCAGGCGCTGCATTACGTTCGGGAGCTCGAGCGGGCGGGCCGCTACACCCTCTACCTGTGGCCTCCGCACTGCCTGCTCGGAACCGACGGGCACGCGCTGGTGGGCGTGATCCAGGAGGCGCGCCTCTTCCACACCTTCGTGCGCCACGCGCACAACCCGCTGGTGACCAAGGGCGAGCACCCCTTCACCGAGAACTACTCGGTCCTGCGCCCCGAGGTCCTCACCCGTCCCGATGGGAGCGCGCTGGCCGAGCCGGATCACGCGCTGCTCGAGGTGCTGCTGAGGAGTGACCGCCTGATCATCTGCGGCGAGGCCGCGAGCCACTGCGTCCGCAGCACCGTGGACGATCTGCTCGAGGCCATCCGTGCCCGCGACGCGACCCTGGCCTCCCGGGTGTACCTGCTCACCGACTGCATGTCCCCGGTGGCGGTCCCGGACGGGAAGGGCGGGTTCCTCTCGGACTTCACCGCGGAGACCGAGGCCGCCCTGCAACGCTACGCCGAGGCCGGGATGCACCTGGTCGAGTCGACGACGCCGATGTCCGAATGGCCCTGAACGTCCCTTGGCGTCCGGGGCCTGAAGGCGTCTCCCCGGGCCTGCGAGGGACGGAGCGGGACGTCTGACGCGGGTGAGGCCCGCTGAGACCCCGGGGCCTCACGGTGCGACCGAGGCCATCCAGTCGCTCACCGCCTGCGCCTTGTCCGCCCGTTCGGCACGGGCGTAGTCGTCGGCGGCGCTCCGGGCCAGCTCGAGCGCCCGGGGGCGTTTGGCCGTCTCCGGCCACAGCGCCCGGGCCAGGGCGAAGCGGGTCTCCCCCAGGTCGAAGGGATCCGGACCCCGTAGGGCCAGGGCCTTCTCCAGTGCCTCCCGCGCCTCGGCATGGCGCCCCAGCCCGAGCAGCGATTGCCCGATCCCGTCCCACGAGTAGGAGAGGTCGGGGCTGTCGGCGGGGAGCAGCTCCTCGCGGATGGCCAGCGACGCGCGGTAGACCTCCAGCGCCTCCTGGTATTTGGCCTGCGCCTGGAGGGCGGTGGCTTTGAAGTCGAGGACGTTGGCGACCATGGTGTGCGTGGCGCCGAAGCGCTGGCGGGCGACGGAGAGGGCCCGCTCCAGGTTCGCCAGGGCGGCGTCGTAGTCCCCGGACTCGGTCTGCTGGGTGGAGAGCCCCACCAGCGGAGGGATGACGATGGGGTGGTCGACGCCCCGCTCCCGCTCCACCAGCGCCAGTGCCTCCTGGAAACGGGGGATGGCCTCCTTCCCGCGTCCCAGCCGGACCAGGAGGTTGGCCGAGCTGGAGAGGCTGGGCGCACGTTCGGGCGCATCGGGCCCGCGCTCCTGACCGATGGCACGGGTGGCACGCTCCCAGGCCGCGAGGGCCTCGGCATAGCGACCCTGTCCCTGCAGGAGGACCGCCTGGCGCTCATGGTAGAAGCTCTCCAGCCGTCCACTGCCGCCGGTCCGGCGCAGGACGGACTCTCCCACCTGGAGCCAGAACGCCGCCTCGTCGAAGGCGTTCTCCGCGGTGAGCACCCGGGTCAGCCAGAGCGCCGAGCGCGCGCGGACCCCGTCGGTGCGGCCGCTGTCGGCAGCGAAGACCGCCCGCGTGAGGGTCTGCTGGCTCTCCCCGCGCATGCCGGTGCGTGCCTCGAAGAGCCCGCGATAGAGCAGGGCCTCGGCGGAGAGGGGGGCGTAATCCAGTGGCTCGACCGTCTTCCACAGCTTCTCGGCGGCCTGCTGCCCGTCGCGCGCCAGCCCCGCAGCGCGGAACGCCTCGAGCTCGGCCAGCGCATCCTCCGCCTTGCGGATGGCATCGCGGCGCTCGGGCTCAGGGGGCAGGGGGACCGGGGCGCTCAGGGCCTCCACGTCCGCGCAGCCCTGAAGATCGGGCAGCCCACGCACCGCCTGGGGCGCCCGGTCGACGAGGCTCGCGTCGGGTGCCGCCTGGAAGAGCCCCACCAGGCTGGAGAGCTCCTTCTGGCGTCGCTGCAGGCAGCCCATCCTCAGCCCCAGAACCTCCTCGGACTGGACCTCGCGCACGCGGGTGGCGGTGCAGGCCTCGTGGTGCATCTCCGCCCACGCCTCGGCGTAGGCCTCGAGCTCCTGGAAGGTCCGCGTGGTCTGGGCGGCAGCGTCGGGCGCTTCGGTGGCGAGGAAGGCCTTCTCGATCCGCGCGCGGGCCGAGGGACCGAAGATGGCGGCCATCTGCTCCGTGCCGCCGGTGCAGCGGGCCGCGCGTGCGGTCTGCTGCTGGACCACCAGCGCCCCCACCCCGGCGAGCGCGAGGACCACCGCCGCCGTCCGGTAGGCGAGCTGACGCCGGCGCACCCGCGGGTCGTTGGCCAGCTGGTGGAGCAGCGCCTCCATGGTGGGGAAGCGGCGCGCGGGATCCAGGGAGAGCGCGGTCACCAGGGCCCGGTGGATGTGCGCCGGCATCCCTGCCGGGGCGGTCAGCTGGGTCACCCCGAGGCCCCGGCGGGTCCGCGGGGTGGACGCGTCGGCGCGCTCACTCATCAGCTGGGTGATGGCGAGCTGGCGCAGCCCGTCGAGGTCGAAGGGGCGCTCTCCGGTGAATGCCTCCCAGACGGTCACCGCGAAGGCGAACTGGTCGCTGCGGGCATCGGCCGGCTGCCCCATGAGCTGCTCGGGGGCCATGTACGCCGGGGTCCCCACCAACGCGCCGTGCTGGGTGGAGCCCAGGCGGGTGTCGAGATCGTCGTCGAGCTCCTCGGGCAGCTCGGGGATGGGCGCCCCGGGATCGCGGCCGGGGGCCTCCTCGCCCTCGCGGCTGGCCAGGCCGAAGTCGGTCACCCGCGCGCGGCCATCCCGCCCCACGAGGACGTTGTCGGGCTTGAAGTCCCGGTGGACCAGTCCGGCCGCGTGCGCCGCCGCCAGGCCGCGCCCCGCGCCCAACAGGGCGGTCAGCCGATCGGCCCAACTGCGATCGGGATCTGCCAACCAGCCGCGGAGGCTGTCGCCGTCCACGTACTCCATGGCGAGGAAGACCCGCTCGCTCCAGATGCCGGTCTGCAGGACGGTGACGACGTTGGGGTGCTGCAGGCGGGCCATGGCCTGCGCTTCCTGCAGCAGCCGCTCGCGGGCGGCCTCGGGGCCCCCCGCCTCATCCGGGGCGTGGTGCAGCAGCTTGATGGCCACCCGGCGATCCAGCTCGGGATCGTAGGCCAGGAAGACCGTCCCCATCCCGCCCGCGCCGATGCGGTCGAGCACCACGAACTTGTCCAGCCGGGTCCCGGGCGTGATCCCCCCATCTTCGACCCTCGAGAGGGGCGGCGTGGCGGGCGCGGTGGGATCGTCGGTGGGGGGCACGGGGGACATGAAAAACGGCCGGGCGCACAGCCTAGCAAAAGGCAGATGCGTCCCGGCCGGGCTGCTCCCTCAGGGAGCGGGTGAAGAAGGGGCGCGCGGCTCGCTCAGCGGCGGCGTCCCATGTCCTCGATGCTGCCGCTGCCGGTGCTCAGCTTGCCACCACCACCGGCACGCTCCTCGCCGGAGGTGGCCGCGCCGCGGACGCGCTCGCGGGTGTCACCCACGTTCACGTCATAGGTCAGCGCATCCGCCCGCCCGAGGAACTCCTCGGCGTTCACCCGCTGCCGGCGTCCACGACCGTCGGCGATGATGAGCTGGTCGTCGTCGACGCCGGTGACGGTGACCCAGTGGGCCTCCTCACCGTTCTCACCGAGGACCTTGATGGCCGGGCTGGCACGGTTGGCGAGCTGCTCCTCGATGACGCCCAACACGCGGTCGGTGGTCACCGGGGCCGCCTGGCTCTCGGCGGGAGCTCCGCCCAGGTAGAGGGACTCGAAGGCCTCGTCGTCGGCGCGACCCCGGGTGAGGGCCGCCTTCATGGCCTCCATCTCGTCCGAGACGGTGCCGTGGCGGACCTCCTTGCGACCGAAGAGATTCCAGCCGAAGACGTTGAAACCGCCCTCGCGGGTGATGACCTCACCGTCCTCGCCCACCTTGCCCTCGGACACCGCCGCCTCCAGGAGGGGCACGGCCAGCAGGCGCTGGGTCAGGCTGCGATCGTTGGCGTTCTCATCGGAGAGCTTGCGCAGCTTGAGGCTCAGGTCGTCCTTGGAGCCCCGGCCCAGCGACACCTCGCCCCGGGTGGCCATCTCGGTGGTCAGCCGCGCGTACTCGGCGGGACGGGCAAACGCCAGGTCGGTCAACGCCGCGGTCGCCCCGCAGATGACGTTGTCCGCGCCCTGCGAGATGCGCTCCGGGAAGGCCAGGTCCTGCACCAGCTGCTGCTGGAGCTGCGCCGGGTCGATGCCGTCCTTGAGCTTGGAGGCGAGGCCGAGGGTCTCGAGGTGCTGGAGCAGGGTCCCGCCCTGGCCGCCGGTGGCATGCGAGGTCAGGCTGCCCGCGGTGAGCAGGGTGCGCATGGCGGCCCGCGACCGGGGATCGCCGGAGATGGACTCGAAGACGCGGTTGTAGCGCTGCTGGTCCTCCGGGGGGAGCGCCGCATACGCCTGGGCCTGCTTCTCGCTGATGGTCCCGAAGCGGGGGAGCGGGGTGGGGCCGGCGGGGCGGGCGGCCTCGAAGGCGTCCTTGTTCTGGCCGGTGACGCGCGCCGTCACGTCCTTGACGACGTCCACGGCGGCCTCGGCGGCCGGCTTGACGAAGTCGACGACCGGCCGGACGACCCGCTTGATGTTGTCGATCATGGGAAATCCCCCTGGGTGATCAGATTTGGAAAACGTGTACCTCCGCATTCTCGCAAATGGGCCCCTGAAAGTTGACTGTGGGGGGCAACTTCTCTGATCCCGACCCGGCCGGCGGCCGATCAGCGCGACGAATCGACAGGGGGACTGCCCAGGATCAGACCGGTGGGGTACGCTGCCGCCCCTGGAGGTAGGTATGTCGCAGCAGGTCGCAGCGACTCCCACGGAGACGGTGGGAGACTTCCGGCTGCTCCGGCCCCTCGGCAAGGGGGGGATGGGTGAGGTGTGGCTCGCCGAGGATCCCCACGGCGAGCGGCGCGTCATCAAGAGGCTCCTGGCGTCGGCGGCGGAGGATCCGCGGTTTCTCAAGCGCTTCCTGCTGGAAGGCCGCTACGCGTCCCTGCTCCGACACCCGAACGTGGTGGGCGTGACCGAGGTCGGCGAGTCCGACGGGCTCCCCTATCTGGTGCTGGAGTACGTGGATGGCACCGACCTGCGGAAGGTGAAGAAGGGTGCGCGGGCGCGCCGGGTCCTCCCGCCCATCGGCGCGGTGGTGGACGCGATCCTTCAGGCCTGCCACGGCCTGCACGCCGCGCACGAGCTGGCCGATCCGGAGACCGGGCGGCCCCTCAAGCTGATGCACCGGGACGTGAGCCCGGACAACCTGCTCCTCGACCGCAGCGGGGTGGTGCGGATCTCGGACTTCGGCATCGCCCGCGCCGAGGGGCAGGCCCTCACCTCCAACGGAGCCCTGTGGGGCAAGCACTCCTACATGGCGCCCGAGCGGCTTCAGGGCAAAGAGGCCGATCGCCGGGTCGACATCTTCTCGCTGGGGGTCGTCTTCTTCGAGCTGCTGGCGCTGGAGCGTCCCTTCAGCTCCAAGGCCAAGGGCGGCGCCATCGCCGCGGTGCTCTTCGAGGCGCCGCGTCCCCTGGCGAAGCTGGTCCCCGACCTGCCGCCCTCCATCGTGGCGGTGGTGTCCCGGATGCTCGAGAAGGATCCGGATCAGCGCTACGCCACCTGCGCCGAGGTCGCGGAGGCCCTGGAGGCGGCGCGCGCCGGAACCGAGCTGCTCGGGACCAGCGCGGACCTGCTGGAGTTCGCGGCCGACGCGAGCGCCGCGGCCGACGATGGCAGCGGCGGGGAGCCGGTGACCCGCGCCGCCCGCAAGAGCCGCGCGCTCAGGCAGTCCCAGGCCCTGGAGCGGGCCCAGCTGGAGCAGGCCGTCGCGCAGGATGCCGCGGCGGAAGGGGCCCCCGACGCCGAGGACGAGGACGCGGACGCCGGCGAGACCCGTGACCAGGCCACCGAGGCGGTCCGGGCCGGCGCACGGGAGGCCACCGCGCCCCTGCCCCCGAGCGTGGTGCGGGAGCTCGAGGCCGCCAAGGCCGCGCGGGCCGAGGCCCAGGCCCGAGCCGAGGCCGCAGCCGCCCGGGCGGTGGCTCCGGCCGCAGTGGCCCCGGCGGTGAAGGCGCCTCCTGCGGCCCCCGGCCTGCCCCTTCCCCTGATCATCGGGGCGGCGGTGCTCGTGTTGGGCCTGCTGGCCTACTTCCTCTTCTAGAACGGGGGGGCGCGCGGCGCGGAGCCCGCGGCGGGCGTGTAAATCGAGCTGACACAACCCTTGCCTACATCCGCCGACAATGGGGACAAACGTTCTACATTGATTCACCCTGTCCCCGGATGTCCGCCTCATGAGCTCCATCGCCTCGTTCCACGGTTCACTCGCCCACGCCCAGCGCAACTGGTCCTCGATGGGCCAGCAGATCAGCTCGAGTGAGGTGCGCCGCGCCCTGGACTTCCTGGTCGCCGACGGCCGGATCTCGGTCCGCGAGGGTGAGGCGGCCGCGCAGCTGCTCAACCACCGCCGCCTGACGGGCGAGGCCCAGAAGGTCATCCGCGACTTCGTCGCCTACGCCCGCCACGAGTCGCAGAAGGAGGCGGCGTCGGTCGCCACGACGTCCGAAGGCGCCTTCCGCGGGGTGATCGCCGCGGCCCACCGCGAGTTCAGCTCCATGGGCCCCAGCGTGAGCAGCACCGAGATGGAGCGCGCGCTCGGCCACCTCAGCCGCGACGGGAAGATCACCTCCTCCGAGGTCGACACCCTGCGCAGCACGCTGGAGACCGCCAAGCTCACCGGCGCCGCCCGCAAGGCTGGAGAGGCCTTCCTCCGCGAGTACAACGCCGACGCCTTCGTCCCCGCGGGGCGCTCGGCCCCGGTGGATCTGAGCGGCGGGAAGCACGTGCCCCTCACCGCGCGCAGCGGCCTGTTCCTCTGAGTTCAGCCGCCCTCGTGCGCTGAACCTCCGATGCCCCTCCGGTGCTCTGGCGCTGGCGGGGCATCGTCGCGTTCGGGGACAGACCCGCGCGCCTCTCACCCACCATGTGAGGCGGCCGCCCACGGTCGTTGCACGTGCAACCGGGTCGTGCGCCCCTGCCGGAACGCCGGAACGCCGGAACGCCGGGTCAGACCGGCTGGCAGACCTGGCGGAGGATCTCGATGGACTCGAGGGCCTTCCCGGCGCCCATCACCACCGCGGAGAGCGGGTCCTCGGCGAGGAACACCGGCAGGCCGGTCTCCTCACGCAGCAGGGTGTCCAGATTCTTGAGCAGCGCGCCACCACCGGCGAGCACGATGCCGCGGTCGGCGATGTCACCGGCCAGCTCGGGCGGGGTGCGCTCCAGGGTGAGCTTCACGGCCTCGACGATCCCGTTGACCGGCTCGGCGATGGCCTCACGGATCTCGTCGCTGGTGACCTTGAGGGTCCGGGGGACGCCGGCCACCAGGTCCCGACCCTTGATCTCCATCTCCATGATCTCGTCGGTCGGATAGGCGGTGCCGATGCCCATCTTGATCTGCTCGGCCGTACGCTCACCGATGAGCAGGTTGTACTTGCGCTTCACGTACTGGATGATCGCCTCGTCCAGCTTGTCGCCGCCGATGCGGACCGACTTGCTGAAGACGATGCCCGCGAGGCTGATCACCGCCACGTCGGAGGTCCCGCCGCCGATGTCGACGATCATGTTGCCCGAGGGCTCGGTCACCGGCAGGCCCGCGCCGATGGCCGCCGCCATGGGCTGCTCGACCAGGTAGACCTCACGGGCTCCGGCGTTCTCCGCGGCCTCGCGGACGGCACGCCGCTCGACCTCGGTGATGCCCGAGGGGATGCCGATGACGATGCGCGGGTTGACCAGCATCTTCCGCCGGTGCGCGCTCTGGATGAAGTAGCGCAGCATGGCTGCGGTGATCTCGAAGTCGGCGATGACGCCGTCCTTCATGGGGCGGATGGCCACGATGTTGCCGGGCGTCCTCCCCAGCATCTCCTTGGCCTCCTTACCGACCGCCAGCACCTTCTTGCCGCCTCGCGAGTCCTGCTGCACCGCCACCACGCTGGGCTCGTTGGACACGATGCCCGAGCCCCGGGTGTAGATGAGGGTGTTGGCGGTGCCGAGATCGATGGCCAGATCGCGTGAGAAGAGGGTGTGCAGCCAGTCGAACATGGAGGAGGGGGGGCTTTGGGGTGGCCGGAGTGCGAAGCGGGGCGGGCCCGAAGATCGCGGCACGGTACCCCCCCGGAGCGAAAATGTCAGCGATTCCTGGACCTCAGAGGCCCTATGGTCGCCGGGGTCCTCCGCCTGCGCCCTGACCGATCGCTCATTCCGGTGACGTGGGGCCCGCTCCCGGCCCGCCCGTCGCCGCACCAAGGGTGAATCCCCGACCATGCCCCGTCCCCGCTTCCTGAGCGCCCTCCCCACGCACCTCTCCGGCCTGCTGCACGAGATCTCCCGGCACCTGCTCCGGCGGCCGGTGGTGGGCATCTGTGCGGTGGCCCGGAATGCCCGGGGCGAGATCCTGCTCGTCCGGCGTGGGGACACCGGCGCCTGGGCGCTTCCGGGAGGGACCCTGGAGTGGGGGGAGACCCTGGCCACCGCGCTCCCGAGGGAGATTGAGGAGGAGACCGGGGCCCGGATGGTCCGGCTGGAGCGGGTGAGCGGGGTGTACTCCCGGCCGGACCGCGACTTCCGCTTTCACGCGGTCACCACCTGCGTGGTCTGCACCGTGGAGGGCGAGGCCTCGGGGCCCGGCAATCCCCTGGAGATCCGCGAGGCGCGCTACTTCACCGAGGCGGAGCTCCCGCGGCCGCTCTCGATGGGCACCGACGACATGCTCGCCGACGCCCTGGCCGGGAAGCCCTGCGTCCTGGAGTAGGTGCCAGGCATCAGGCGCCGCACCCGCCGGCGAAGGTCAGCCCCCTTCGGAGCCGAGGCGCAGCCGGACCAGCCCACCCTGCCCGGATCCGGTCGCGGACGGCTCCTCCACGTTGCGCAGGAAGTCGGCGACCTGGCCGAAGCGGCCATCGAGGTGGGCGCGCACCGCACCCTCGATCCCCAGGGCATCCAGCGCGCGGCCCATGGAGTTGAGCCAGGCATCGCGCATGGCGATGTCGATGGCGAAGGGAGCGTGACGCATGCGCAGGGCGGGATGTCCCCGCACCTCGAGGTAGTCGCGGGGGCCGCCCAGCCAGAACGTGAGGAAGAGGGCGAAGTGCTGCCGGATGGGGTCGGTCACCCGCCCGTTGTCGTCGACCTCGTGGAGCCGCGCGAGGGCCTCCTCGTGCTCGGACATCGCGTCGTAGAAGGCCTCGGACAGGCGGGTGCAGCCTTCCCGTCCACCGATCCGGTCGAACAGCGTGTCCTCGAGGGTGGGGATCCAGTCGTCGGGCGTGCTCACAATGAAGGGAAATGTCCCAGAGGCGCCCGGCATTCGCAAACGTCGCAACGCCGCGCCACCCTGCACGCTTCGCATGCGGACGTGCACGTCCCCTCGGGCGCGTGGCCCGGTTCCCGCGCCCATGACCGTTCCGCCCGAAACGCGGCCTCGGGCGACGAGACGCCTCAGGGCGTGTCCGGACCGTCCTCGCGCACCTTGAGCAGGGCCTCGCCCAGCAGGCGCTCGAGATCCCGCTGCCGCTCGAGCAGGGCATCATGCCGCGCCTGCAGGGCGTCGAGCTGCTGCTGGAGCTCATCCCGCACCGCCTCGGCGGCAGCGCCCTTCGCAAAGCCGGCGAGCAGTTGGGGGATGGCCTGCCGCGCGGCACGCATCAGGGCGACGTCGGCGGGACGCGCAGCGGGGCCGGGAGAGAAGAGCACCTCCCCCGACGGGCTCCGCAGGGGGGCGACGGGCGGCGCACCGGCGGCGGTCTCCCACGGTCCGGGCGTGGCTGCCTCCAGCAGGGGCGCCAGGGATTCGAGCAGCTCGTCATGAGAGGGACCGGCCACGTCCCGAGTTGACGCCCTGCACCCGCTCCGGGTCAACCGGAGGGGGGCGGTTTGTCGGGTCAGGGGGTGGAGCGCCGCGGGGAGACCGTGTTACGGCACCCGCCATGGAGACCCATCCCGCGACCATCCGCGCGGCCTTCGAGGATCGCTCCCTGCTCGGGAATCCGGCCACCCTCGAGGTCATCCACAGCACCCTGGCAGCGCTCGATCGCGGGAAGCTCCGGGTGGCGGAGAAGCAGGGCGACGGGTGGGTCGTCCACGCGTGGATCAAGGAGGCGATCCTCCTCTACTTCGCCATCCAGAAGATGGAGACGCTGGAGGTCGGCCCCTTCGAATTCCACGACAAGATCCCCCTCAAGAAGGGGCTCGCCGAGGCCGGGGTGCGCGTGGTGCCCCCGGGGACGGCGCGCTATGGGTCGCACCTCGAGCCGGGAACGGTGCTGATGCCCGGCTACGTGAACATCGGCGCCCGGGTCGGCGCGCGGACCATGGTGGACACCTGGGCCACCGTGGGCAGCTGCGCGCAGGTGGGGCAGGACGTCCACCTCTCGGGAGGGGTGGGCCTGGGCGGGGTGCTCGAGCCCGCCTCCGCCCTTCCGGTGATCATCGAGGACGGCGCCTTCCTGGGCAGCCGCTGCGTGGTGGTCGAGGGCGTCCGCGTCGAAGAGGGCGCGGTGCTCGGTGCGAACGTGGTGCTGACCGCCTCCACGCAGATCATCGACGTCACCGGCCCGGAGCCCATCGTGCATCGCGGCCGGGTCCCCGCGCGCAGCGTGGTCATCCCCGGCATGCGTCCCAAGGAGTTCCCGGCCGGGACCTTCCAGGTGCCCTGCGCGCTCATCATCGGGCAGCGCAAGGCGTCCACCGACCTGAAGACCAGCCTCAACCAGGCCCTCCGCGACTTCGCGGTGGCGGTGTAGCCCCACATGGCGCACGGGTGGGACGCAGACGCCCTGGCGGAGCGCACCCTGGCGCTCTGCCGGATCCCGTCGGTCATCGGGGACGAGCAGGCCCTGGCCGATCACGTGGAGACCTGGGCGCGCGGGCGTTTCCCGGCGGGCTGGGTCCGCCGTGTGGGCCACTCCCTGGTCATCGGGGATCTGAGCGATCCGCGGCCGCAGGTGGGGCTGGTGGGGCACCTGGACACCGTGCCGGCGCACCCCGGCGATCCGGCGCCCCATCGCGCCGGCGGACGGGTGGTGGGGCTGGGCAGCAGCGACATGAAGGGGGGCCTGGCGGTGATGATGGCCCTCTACGAGACCCTGCCCCTCGCCGACCTCGCGGTGCACCCGGTGCTGGTGTTCTACGAGCGGGAGGAGGGCCCCTTCACCGAGAGCGGGCTCGGGCCCCTCTTCGACGCGCATCCCGGGCTCTCGAAGCTGGCCTTCGCCATCGCGCTGGAGCCGACCGACGGAGAGGTGCAGGTGGGCTGCGTGGGAAGTCTCCACGCCACCCTCCGCTTCACCGGTCGGAGCGCCCACTCCGCGCGGCCCTGGCAGGGAGAGAACGCGATCCACAAGGCGGGGGCGCTCCTCACCGAACTTGCGGCGCGTCCTCCCAGGCAGGTCGACTGTGGCGGCTACCCCTTCTACGAGGTGATGAACGTCACCGTCGCGAAGGGAGGGCGGGCGCGCAACGTCATCCCTGAATCCTTCGAGCTCAACCTCAACGTCCGCTTCGCGCCGGGACGCAGCCTCGAGGATGCGCAGGCGGAGGTGCGCGACCGGGTGGCGGGCCGCGCCGAGGTGACCTTCACCGACCTCGCACCCAGCGGCGCGGTCTGCGCGGACAACCCCCACTTCCAGCGCCTGGTCCGGGTAAGCGGTCGGAAGGCGACCTCCAAGCAGGCCTGGACCGACGTGGCGCGCCTGTCCCAGTGGGGCGTGGATGCGGTGAACTTCGGACCCGGCCAGACCGCACAGGCGCACCAGGCCGGCGAGCACTGCGAAGAGGCCCCGCTGGGCGAGGCCTATCGGACGCTGGAGGCCTTCCTCACCGACGCCTGAGCGTCGGCGTCGGCCGCCCGGGACCTCAGCCGCCCTCGGGCGGGGGCGAGAGCTTCACGTCCGAGCGCAGGCTGTCGTCGAGTCGGGCGGCGCTCTCCACGAAGCGCGCCAGCGCCAGCTCCACCACCAGCGGCAGTTCCACGAAGCGCACCCGGACGCGGGTCGCGGTGGCCTCGGGCTCGGTGCGGACGACCTCGGCCTTCGCGACCACATCCTCGGCGAGCTCGGGAAGGTGGAAGGAGACCTCGTACCGGGCGCTCACCGGCGTCGTCTGTCGCCAGGAGGCCCCGCCGAGGCCGAGCTCTCCCTGCACCGGAGCGGCCACCTCGGCGCCCTCCGCACGGACCCTCAGGCCGCGCTCGACCCGGGCGGAGTCCCGGCGGTCGGAGGCCACACGCTCAGGGCGCTGTCGACGCTCGTCTACAGTCTTCATGGGTCAAGAATGATGTGCCGCCGGGTCTCCTGTCCACTGTCGGGATGGATGGCGACACGGTGGGAATCCGGTCCGGGTCGACCGACGGGTCAGGGATGTCCGGCCGACATGCCCCCGCGGCCCTGCCTTCCGCGCCCTCGTAAAGCGGCGTTCAGGACGCCCGAAGCGCACGGTCGGCGGCCTCGGCCAGCTGGGTGTCCCGGGCGGTGAGGCCATTGGCATCGTGGGTCACCAGGCACAGCCGCACCTTGCGCCAACGGATGTCGATGTCGGGGTGGTGATCGGCGGCCTCGGCCTCCTTCGCCACGCGCTCCACGAAGGCAATCCCCTCGAGGAACGAGGGCAGCTCATAGGTCCGGGTGAGCATGCCCCCCTCGAGCTTCCACTCGGGGTGGGCGGAGAGGAAGGCCTCGAGCTCCTCGGGCCGCAGCAGGGTCGTGTCACGTGCCATGACGGCGCACCATAGTCAGCGTGGCGTCCGGGAGGGCGCCCGGTGTGGAGGAATGTCGGCCACCTCGGGGGCGCCCCCGACCCCGGTCAGGCGCAGCGGACGGCGCGGGCCCACTTCTCCAGGGCGCGGGTCCGGACCTCGGGCTTCATCTTCGGCTTGAAGGTCTTTCCTCCGCGGCGGATGCGGCGCACCGACTCGGTGTCGGGGAAGAGGCCGGAGCCGAGCCCTGCCAGCGCCGCGGCGCCCAGGGCGGTGGTCTGCAGATCGTCGGGGCGCACCACGGGGACCTGGAGGATGTCGGCCTGGAACTGCATGAGCAGGTCGTTGGCCGCCGCCCCGCCGTCCACCCGGAAGGAGGGGATGCCCTGTCCCGAGTCGGCGCGCATCGCGTCGGCGAGGTCGTGCAGCTGCAGGGCGATGCCCTCGAGAACCGCCCGTGCGAGGTGCCCCGCGGTGGTGGAGCGATCCATGCCGGCGAAGAGGCCGCGCGCGTCGGGGTTCCAATGCGGTGCCCCGAGCCCCGAGAGCGCCGGGACGAACACCACATCCCCGGTGTCCCTGACGGTGCGGGCCAGGGCTTCGATGTCCGAGGAGCGCTTGATCATCCGCAGCCCGTCGCGGAGCCACTGCACCGCGGCGCCCGCGATGAACGCGCTCCCTTCGAGCGCGTAGGTCGGGGCGGCTCCGTCCAATTGCCAGGCCACGGTGCTCAGCAACCCGGATCGGCTGCGGACCGGGGTGTGGCCGGTGTTCATGAGCAGGAAGGCCCCGGTGCCATAGGTGCACTTGCTCTCGCCCACGTCGAAGCAGGCCTGGCCGAAGAGGGCGGACTGCTGGTCTCCGGCGATGCCGCAGATGGGGATCCCATCCGGCAGTCCGCTGACGCCCTGGGTGGTGCCGAAGACAGAATTGGAGGGGAGGATGTCGGGGAGGGAGGCCCGGCTGATCTCGTGGCGGGTGAGGCAGCCGACGTCCCAGTCGAGCGTCTCGAGATCCATCAGCAGGGTGCGGCTGGCGTTGGTGACGTCGGTGGCGTGCACCCGTCCACCGGTGAGTTTGTAGACCAGCCAGGTGTCGATGGTGCCGAAGATGGCATCGCCGGCCTCGGCCCGCGCCCGGGCACCCTTCACGTGCTCGAGCAGCCAGGTCATCTTGGTCGCGCTGAAGTAGGGATCGAGCAGCAGCCCGGTGGTGCGGCGGACCGCATCCTCCTCGCCCGCGGCGCGCAGGGCGGCACAGGCGTCGGCGGTGCGGCGGTCCTGCCAGACCAGCGCACGGTGGAGGGGCTCTCCCGAATCGCGCATCCAGAGACCGGTGGTCTCCCGCTGGTTGGTGATGCCGATGCCGGCGATCTGCGAGGCCTTGATGCCCGCGCTCCTCAGCGCCCGGCGGATGGACGAGACGGTGCTGGTCCAGATCTCCTCGAGGTCGTGTTCGACCAACGCGGGTCGAGGGAAGTGCTGGGTGAACTCCCGACCGGCGGAGCCCTTCAGCTTCAGACGACGGTCATAGACGAACACCTTGGTGCTGGTGGTGCCCTGGTCGATGGCGAGCAGATGGCTGGGAGCTGGCATGGCGCGCACGCTAGCCCGACCCGGACCCCTCCCGCAGCCTGGAAGTCCCGGGACAGCGCCCTGCGCGGCCCCCCGGTGGCTCTCAGGCGGCGGACACCGGCTGCTCCGGCGCGCGCACGGGCTGCAGGCCCCGCAGGAAGTCGAGGACCTCCCGCTCCACGCGTCGATGCTCCAGGTCCCGGGTCATCACGTGGCCACTCTCCTTGAGGTGCAGCGTCCGGACGCGGGGGCTTCCGCGCAGACGTCGCACCACCGAACCTGCGGCGGAGGCGTGGATGACCCGATCCTTCGCGGAGTCGATCACCAGGACCGGACAGCGCACCTGGGGCAGCGCGCGGCGGGCCCAGGCCTGCACGCGGACCAGATCCCCCAGCCGGGCGCGGGGATAGGCGCGCAGCAGCGGCGCGGTCAGGCGGGTCTCTGGATCGCGGATGTCGGTCCCGGACTTGTGGAGCCAGGGGTGGATGGACGGGAGCACGTTCCATCCGGAGAGCTGGGCGACCACCCGCTCGGGGACCCCGGCGAGCCGGAGAGCCGGCGCCAGCAGGGTGAGGCTCGCGGTCAGTCCCGGAAGGTGGCCCGCCGCGATGCTGCCCAGCAGCGCACCCATGGAGAGCCCCACCACGTGGACCGGACCCCGTGCGGAGAGGCGCAGCAGCTCGCTCTCCACCACCCCGCGCCAATCCGTCGCGCGCACATCCTCCATGGCCAGCGGATCGAGGCCGTGTCCGGGGAGTCGGGGGACGCGGACGCGGTAGCCGGCGTCTGCCAGGGCTTCGGCCATCGGACGCAGATCCCACGGCGTCCCGGTGAAGCCGTGGATGAGCAGAACCGGAGGTCCGGTGAATCCCAGCTCGAATGGCGCCGTCAGGGCGGCCTGCGGTGACGTGGCACCCACCGGACGGACCCTAGCAAGGGCGGCCGGCGGGAGATATGGAACACAGCATGGCCGATCCCCAGCCCCCCTCGAACCCCCAGCTCCAGCTTCAGCTGCAGCTCGATGACACGGTCGCCGCCGGCCAATACGCGAACCTGGCGCTCATCAACCACAACGACGCCGAGTTCACCCTGGACTTCGTCTACGTGCAGCCTCAGCAGCCACGTGGACGCGTCCACAGCAGGATCATCACCAGCCCGCGCCACATGAAGCGGCTGCTCGCGGCGATCCAGGACAACGTGGATCGCTACGAAGCGCGCTTCGGCACCATCCAGCTGGACCCCATGGAGGTGACCCCCCAGTGGAAGATCTGATCCCCCGTCCCGCAGCCCGGAGTTTGCTGCTGTTGCCCCTGCTCCTGCTCGTCGCCCTGCCGGCGGCAGCGAACGCGCCCACCTGCGACATCGACGCCATCGACGTCTTTCCGGCCAACGGGAGCCGCGTCCCCACCAATGCCCGCTTCCTGGTCGAGGGCTTCGGTCCCCGCGCCGGCCAGCTCCGGCGGCTGATCGGCAAGACCCTGGTGATGACCTCGGGCCGTGACAAGGCTTCGGTCAAGGTGCAGAGCGCGTTCAGCGCGGGCGATGAGCGCATTGCCGTCGCCCTGGTCCCGACCAAACCGCTCGCGCCGGGGGCCGAGTGGACGCTCGAGCTCGGGCGGGTCCTGCCCCAGGTCCGCTTCCGGGGAGGCGGGGATGCATCGCGCCTGAGCTGGACCACCGGCAGCGGTCTCGACCGTGAGAGCCCGGTCTTCAAGCAGAGTCCGGCCATCGAGGAGGGCCGGGTGGTCAACGGGGAGCGCCAGGTGGTCGTGCGGGTGAACGCCCGTGAGAGCGGCCCGGTGATCGCGGTGGCCAAGCTGCGCCTGTCCGCCGGCAGCAGCCCCACGCGTCGCTACTTCACCCCCGTCCGTGGCGGCCGCGCCATCATCGGCGACAGCGCCTGCGGCGGGTGGGATCTGGAGTACGGCCGCGCCTACCGGATGAAGCTGGAAGCGGTGGACGTGGTGGGGCAGGCGACCCGCGAGACCGACGAGATCGAATTCAACGCCCCCCGTGGAGGCCAGCGGTGAGTCAGGACAAGGACCTGGAGACCCAGAAGCAGCGGATGCAGGAGGGGATCCGGGCACTGCAGGATCGGATCTGCGCGGGGTTGGAGGCTTTCGAACCGAGCGTCCGCTTCCGCGAGGATCCCTGGGAGCGGCCGGGCGGTGGCGGCGGGCGCACCCGGGTGATGGAGGAGGGCGAGGTCTTCGAGAAGGCCGGGGTCAACACCTCGATCGTCCACGGCGAGCTCGAGGAGGCCTTCGCCCGGAGGCTCCAGGGAGACGGGCGCAGCTTCTGGGCTGGCGGACTCTCGCTGGTGATCCACCCCCGAAGCCCCATGGTCCCCACGGTCCACGCGAACTTCCGGCTCATCCACCAGGGCACCAAGGCGTGGATCGGCGGCGGGATCGACCTGACCCCCCACTACCTCTTCGAGGACGACGTCCGGCACTTCCACCAGACCCTGAAGGGGGTGTGCGACGCCTACGACTCGGCGTGGTACCCGCGCTTCAAGGCCCACTGCGATCGCTACTTCTTCAACAGCCACCGCGATGAGGCGCGTGGGGTGGGCGGCATCTTCTACGAGGACGTGGGCGGCCCGCTGGAGCGGGACGTCACCTTCAACCTGGCGTGCGGGGAGGCGTTCCTGGCCTCCTACGTGCCGATCGTGGAGCGGCGGAAGGACCTGCCCACCACCCCGGACCAGCGGGCCTGGCAGGAGATCCGCCGGGGCCGCTACGCCGAGTTCAACCTCCTGCACGACCGCGGAACGGTCTTCGGGCTCCAGACCCGCGGCCGCACCGAGTCGATCCTCATGTCCCTCCCGCCCCGCGTGCGCTGGGTCTACGACCACCACCCCGAGCCCGGCTCCGAGGAGGCGCGGATGCTCGAGGTCCTCAAGGCGCCACGTGACTGGGCCTGAATCTGGACGGGACCCATCCCTCTTCTGCTAGAAGCCGAGCACCTTGGCCACTGACGACCTCACGCTTGTCAAGCGCGTCCGCACCGGCGACCAGCGCGCATTCCGGACGCTCGTGGAGCGCTACCAGCGCAAGGTGTACGCGGTCGCCCTGGGCATGTTGAAGGACCGGGAGGAGGCGATGGACGTCTCCCAGGAGGCCTTCGTCAAGGTCCACAAGTACCTGGACCACTTCAAGGGGGACTCGAGCTTCTACACCTGGCTCTACCGCATCACGACGAACATCTGCATCGACGTCCTGCGCAAGCGCAAGAGCGCCGGGGGCCACGCCGCGGAGTTCGACGAGACCATCCAGGTGAACCTCTCCGAGGCCTCGGCGGGGACCCTGGGCAGCCGCCTGGGCACCAACCCCCAGAAGAGCGCGCTGCGTCGGGAGCTGGTGGAGAAGATCCAGGCGGCCCTCGAGCAGGTCCCCGAGAAGCACCGCACCATCCTGCTGCTCCGGGAGGTCGAGGGGATGAGCTACGAGGAGCTCGCCCGCACGCTCGAAATCCCGAAGGGCACGGTCATGAGCCGCCTGTTCCATGCCCGGGCCAAGGTTCAGAAAATCCTCAGCGAATACCTGGAGTTGGACGAGTCCAAAGTGGGAATCGGCAGTGAGTGATCGCCGCTGAATATGCCTTCGGGGGGCTCGTCAGGCTCCCTTGGGCACGACGTCCCACCCGTTCCGGTGGGCGGCCCGCCCCTCTCCTTCGGAGTTCACCATGGCCCACAACCCTGCCTGCGAGCGTTTCTGGCCGGAGCTGTCCCCGTACATCGACGGCGAGCTGGATCCGTCCTCCCGGGTCCAGCTGGAACGGCACCTGTCGGCGTGTTCCCATTGCTCGGCGCTGGTCGACGACTTCCGTGCGGAAGGCGGCCTCATCCGGCTGGGCCTCGACATGGCGGCGGACGAGGCGGACTTCACCGGTTTCGCGCAGAACGTGCTGGCCCGCGTCACCCCCGAGCGCCCGCCCTTCTTCGAGCGCCTGCGCATCTCCTTCGACGAGTTCTTCACCCACCACCGGAGCATGGTCCTGACCAGCGTCGCGACCGCCGCGGCCGTGCTGCTGGTGGGCCTGCCCATCTTCCTGCTGCAGGGTGCCCCTCAGGGCTACGCCGGGGAGACCATGGAGCTTCAGGCGGTGCGGGTGGCCGAGGAGGCGCACGTGCAGCCGGTCGTGCTCGAGGCGGAGGCTGAAGAGGCCACCATCATCTGGCTCGTGGATCAGGAGGGACCGCGTCGTCACGACGACGAGGACTTCCAGCACCACGTGCTCCCCGGTGCCTCGGGTCGGGACGCGCCGCGTCCCAAGGGAGGAGAGCTCTGATGCAGAGAATGCGTGCCTGGCCCTGGGTGGCCTGCCTGATGCTGTTGGCGGCGCCCGCGGTGTGGGCCCAGGACGCGGCCACCGCGGAGGCCAAGGTCCCGCTCCGGGTGGACGTGGTGAGCGTGTCCAACGATGGGGACGTGGTGGAGCCGCGTCGGCTCTCCCGGATGAAGGCCACCTTCGCCAAGCAGGGGCTCGATTTCAGCTCCTTCCGCCGACTCTCCAGCGAGCGCGTGGAGGTGACCGCCCAGGCCCCCACCCAGCTCAAGCTCCCCAACGGCAAGCAGGTCAGCCTCCGACTGGACCGCATGGAGAAGGGGACCGCCCGCGTGAAGGTCGCCATCCCCGGGCTGCTCGATGAGACGCTGGTGACCCTCGGCCGCAAGGGCGTGGTGTACCAGGCGGCCGGCGATCACGGCGGTGGCAAGCTGGTGTTGGTGCTCCGTCCTTCGCGCCGTTGATCGCCTGGGCCACCCCGGACATCCGGCCCGGCCTGCCCCTCGCCTTCCGGTTTCGGGAGGCTTTTTTCGTTGGGCGCGGAAAAATGTGTCGCCGGATGGTTCCAGATCAAAATGATCTGACACAACGCGCCTCAGGGCCGGTGCGATACTTCCAATAAGTCCTGCCTCAACTCGCTGAACACCCAAGGGAACCCATGGCCAACATCCGCCCCCTTCAGCCCGGTCTCTCGCCCCTGCCCCGCACCGGGGAGGCGTCTGCCCCCAAGCCGGCGCAGAACCGCGCCGAGTCGCCCGTTGCCGAGCGCCCCGCGCTCTCGCCCGCGGCGGTGGATCTGTTCGAGGCGGTGGCCCGCCGTCCGGTGGCGCCCCACGCTGCGCCGGCCCAGGAGGGCCTGCTGCGTGCTTCCGGCAAGCCCCGGGTCATCCAGGTGGATGTGACGCCCAAGCAGTTCATCCCCGACAACTCGGAGATCGTGAGCTCGCTGCATGTCGGCGAGGACCTGCCCATCGACGGGCTGCGGGTCAAGCTCGACATCCGGCACCCCTACCGCGGCGATCTGGTGGTGACGCTGGAGTCCCCGGAAGGGACCCGTCACGTGATCTCCAATCGCGAGGGCCAGAGCGCGGACGACATCCGCGGGTACTTCGACGTCAGCTCCGCGTTCAAGGGAGAGCTGAGCCAGGGCGAGTGGAAGCTCTATGTCGAGGACGGCGCCAAGCGCGACCAGGGGACGCTGGTCTTCTGGAGGCTCGAGGTCACCAGCGGTGAAGAGGCGCCGACCGATCCGGGCCCCATCGATCCCGGTCCTGTCGATCCGGGGCCTGTCGATCCGGGCCCCGTTGACCCCGGTCCTGTCGATCCGGGTCCCGTCGACCCCGGCCCCGTCGACCCGGGCCCCGTGGATCCCGATCCGGTGGACCCCGGTCCCGTGCCCGGCGACCGCGATCCCCGCTTCGAGGGCAAGCGCGACGAGGAGCTCAAGCGCACCATCGGCGAGGTCTCCAAGAAGAAGCAGAACCTCTCCTACGACGCCGCCCGCAAGGCGATGTTCGGCGACATCGACAACTTCGGTGGGTACGTGACCTGTGTCTACACGGGCCGCGAGCTCCAGACGAACAAGGTCCCGAACGCCAGCAACATGAACACCGAGCACACCTGGCCCCAGTCCAAGGGCGCCACGGGCGCAGCGAAGTCGGACCTCCACCACCTCTTCATCACCGACAGCAAGGCCAACAGCCGTCGCGGGAGCTACCCCTTCGGTGAGGTCGTCGGACAGGTCGAGTGGTCGGATCCTTCCGGTGCCAAGCTGGGCCGCGACGCCAACGGCAACCGCGTCTTCGAGCCGCCCGACTCGCACAAGGGCAACGTCGCCCGCGCCCTGTTCTACTTCTCGGCCGTCTACAACAAGAAGATCTCTCCCGCCGAGGAGGAGGCCATGAAGGCCTGGAACGTCCTGGACCCGGTCGACGCCGCGGAGGTCGCGCGCAACGACGCGATCGAGCGCTACCAGCGCAATCGCAACCCGTTCGTGGACGATCCCACCCTGGCAAACGACATCTCGGACTTCTGAGCCCGGGGTATGAACCTCCGCCGGTTTGGAGGGCGTCGCCCGTTGGCCTTAAGGTCGACGGGCGATGCGCGTTTCCGAGCTGACCTCCTCCTCCCGTCTGCTGCTGTTGGCGCTCCTGTTCCCGGTCGGGGGCATCGGCGTCGCGCAGGCACAGTCGTCTGAGATCACCGTCTTCGAGGGCGCGGACGCTGACGTCCCCCTGGAGGTACCGGACGCCCCGGCCGCGAAGGAGAAGGCGAAGCCCCCGCCGGCGCCGGTGATTCCGGCGGCTCCACCCAGCACCTCGGATCGGCCGAAGGCGTCCGTGGAGATCAGGGAGAAGCGGGAAGGTCCTCTTGCCTCACCCTCCTTCCGCAGGGGGCGTCGTCCCCGGCCACCCGATGGGGTCGGAAGCGGACGGCCCGCACCGACGGGTTGGCGGATCGCCGGCGCTGCGGAGCTGGGCGCGCAGCCCCTGGCCCTTGCGCCCGGTGAGACCGACGTCTTTCTGAGCCTCACCCCCTATCTCGCCATCTCCGCCGGCCAACGCTTCGAGCTCGAGCTTGGATCGCCGCTGCGCCTGCCGGTGGGCGCGATCACCGGTGCCAAGCCCTTCGCCCTGCGTCCCGAGGACTGGGACGAGCGCTCCGATTGGGGACAGGTCCTGCGGCACCTGCGCATCGGACACGACACCGACGCGGTGGGGTTCGAGGCCGGGCGGCTCACCCAGTTCACGCTGGGGCGCGGCTCCCTGATCTATCGCTACGAGAACCGGATGCTCGCCACCCAGTCACCGGCGGGCGCTCACCTGCGCGTCGAGACCGGCCCGGTGCGGACCGACGTGGTGGCCAGCGACGTGCTCGCGCTGCGCGTGCTCGCCGGCGAGGTCCGCATCGATGGTGGGCACCTCGTCGCCGGGAGCCCCGCGGCGGCAGGTCGCTGGCACATGGCGGTCAGCGCTGCCCACGAGGGAGGGCAGGTGGCGGCAGAGAGTGATGCCCTGACCCTCGCCAACCTCGACCTGGACGCGGTGCTCTGGCGCGCGCCCACCTTCCAGCTCGCGGCGTTCGGAAGCCTCGGCGCGAGGCTCGGGATCGGTGGAGACAACCTGGGCGCGCAGCTGGGGGTCGAGTGGGAGGCCCAGCTCTCCGAGGTCGTCTTCGGCGCGCGCTTCGCCGGGCGCCGGTTCTCGGGCGGGTTCAAGCACGGCTACTTCGGTGCGGCCTATGAGCTCGAGCGACTCTCGGCGCAGGGGTTCACCGGCCTGCCGCTCGCGGACGTCCGACTGCCCGCCGGCTTCAGCGGACACGCCCTGGCCCAGGTGGGGTGGGGCGCCCAGGCGCGCGAGGACGTCGTCGAACTCGGCCGTACGCGCGGGACACTGAGCGTGGGCGTCGAGCACTTCGACTTCGGTCGCACCGACGTGGAGGCGGCGGTGCAGTGGGATCTCGCCCAGCCCGGCGTGTCTCTCTCCAGCCGACTCGGGGTGAGCGGTCTGGGCCAGACGCCGCTGACCTGGGTGCACCTCGAAGGGCGGGGGCGACTGGCGCCGGCGATCTACGTGGTCGCGGGGGCGGGGACCACCTTCGCGCCGCGTGAGGGCGGTGGGCTCACCCGCGGCTGGATGGCCAACGCCGGCGTGGGCTTCGACTTCGACGCGCGCTTCTGATCGGCGTGAGCCCCGACTCTGGCGCCCCTTCCGGTCGTGCGAGCGCGTAGGGTGCGCCCATGCGGAAGGCGGTCTACTGGATCACGGTGAGTGTGGCGGGGCTGGTGTTCTTCGGAGCGATGTGGGTCGCGCTTCAGGAGCCCGAGCGTCGGCCCCCCGAGGACCTCACCGTCGAGCTCAGCCCGGAGCGGATCGCGCGGGGGACCTACCTTGCGACCCACGTCGCCCGCTGCGTGCACTGTCACTCCCAGCAGGACACCTCGAAGTTCGGACGGCCGGTGATCCCGGGAACCGAGGGCGCGGGCGGGATGTGCCTGGGACCCTCCACCGGATTCGAGGGCCGCATCTGCCCCCCGAACATCACCCCGGATCCGGAGACCGGCATCGGCCGGTGGACCGACGGTGAGCTGCTGCGCGCGATGCGGGAAGGGGTGAACCGGCGCGGAGAGGCCCTCTTTCCGATGATGCCCTACGAGAAGTACCGCCACGCCCTCTCCGATGAGGACGCGCACGCGATCATCGCCTGGATGCGCAGCCTGCCGCCGCAGCAGCGTCCCACGCCCCGTCGCGATCTCCCCTTTCCGCTGGGGATCGCCATCAAGACCCTTCCGGCCATCGTCGAGGGTCCGGTCCAGCCGCCCCGGGACACGGCAGAGAAGCGCGGCTGGGCCCTGGCCGAGCTGGCCGGCTGTCCCATCTGCCACACCCCCATCGACGCGCGGCACCACCCGGTCGAGGAACGGCACATGGCAGGCGGACGTCCCTATCCGCTGGGAGAAGGGGCCGTGGTGACCAGCGCCAACCTCACCCCGCATCCGGATGGACTGGGGGACCTGTCCCTGGAAGGCCTCGGTGAGCGACTGGGACGACACGCGTCTCCGGCCCCCGTGGAGCCGGCGCGGAACACGGTGATGCCCTGGCAGTCGTTCGCCGGAATGGAGGAGGCGGATCTCGCGGATCTCCATGCCTGGTTGCGCTCCCTGAGGCCTCTGCCGGGGGCGGTGCAACCCTGGGGCGGCGTGGCTGAGAACTGAGGACCCATCCGCGACCGGATTCGGGGGCGCGTCCTGGGCCCCAGGGCTGAAGCCGGAGCGTCCGACGACCTGCCTGGATCCTCACCGAGCCCGGTCTGGGGTCCGGCGGGTGAGGGGCCCTCGGGTTCGGATTCGCGCCCGCGTTCCGGATGGGCTGGAAGGGCCTGATCCCTGGACGCGGCCGGGCAGGGGAGAGAGCCCTCCGCTGGGGGAGGGGAGCAGGAGAGGCCGGGCAGCAACCTCCGGCGGCTCACGCGGCGCATCCCTAACTCTGAGGCTCGATGGAGCAGTTGGACCGCCACGGGTCCACCTGAACGCGCATCACCACCCACCATCCCCCAGGAGTCGTCCCATGGCACGTCAGCAACGCATCGCCTGTCTGTTGGCCGAGGACTTCGAAGACGTCGAGTTCCGGGCGCCGTACGACGCCCTGGTCCGCGCCGGCTACGAGGTCGACATCATCGGCGCCGAGGAGGGCGCGACGCTCGAGGGCAAACGCGGGGACGAGGAGGTGCAGGTCGATCGCAGCATCGACGACGCGTCTCCCGAGGCCTACGATGCCCTCTTCATCCCAGGCGGGTTCTCCCCTGATCATCTGCGCGCCGACGCACGCTTCGTCCGCTTCACGCGCGACTTCCACGAGCTGCGCAGGCCGATCGCCACCCTGTGCCACGGGCCCCAGCTCCTGCTTTCGGCGGACGTCCTGGATGAACACCGACTGACCGCGTGGAAGACCGTTCAGGACGACCTGCGGCACGCGGGCGTGGACGTGGTCGACGAGCCGGTGGTGCGGGACGGCATGCTGGTCACCAGCCGCCAGCCGGACGACCTGGGACAGTTCATTCCGGCGATGCTCGAGCTGCTGGAAGGCGCGGCCGTTCAGGGACGTGGAGCCGCGTCCGAGGTCACCTGAGCCCGCGCGGGAGGTGGCTGATCGCACCGGGGAGGGGATGCTGGTCCGTGGGACGCGACGCCCCCTCCGGGGGCCGCTGAGGTCCCAGAGGGCGCCGCACGATGCATCCGGAAGGTTGCTCCCCGGGCCCCATCCCGACTAATCGCTCAGGCATGGCTCTCCGTTCCCGCTTCCTGCTGCCGATCTGCGCCCTGCTCTTCACCGCCTGCGCGACCGTCCCCAACGGTGCCGAGGACAACGCGCCCCGCGAGAACATGCGGACCCCCACCCCCTCCCGGGCAGCCATCGATCTCATCGGCTACGACCAGGCGGTGGCGTTGGCCAGCGGCTACGCCCTGGGCACCGGCGATCTGCTGCGGATCGTCCGCGCCGAGCGCGAGGGTGACACCTGGAACGTGGACGTCGACGTTCGTTCTCTGATGACCCCCAAGCGCACCCAGGTGGTGGTGGACGCCGCCACCGGGGAGCTCATCGAGCTGCGCAGCGTGCCGATGGAGTCCATCGGCGACTGACGCTGCCGCTGGGACGGTGGTCAGGGCCCGCGCTGTGCGCGCTGGATCAGCCGCTCGACCGAACCGGTGGTGATGGGGTGGTACCCCGCGCGCGCGCGCTCGAGGATCTCCACCCCGAGCGCCCGGGTGTCCTCCCGCGCCATCAGCGCGGCGTAGATGGGCATGATGAGCTTGCGCCGGCCCACCCGCGCGGTGAAAGCCGCGAGCTCCGGCTGTGCCTGCACGTAGCCGCTGCGCACCGTGAGCGGGTACCAACGCATGGCGAGCTCTCCGTTGGAGGTCCCGGTGAAGCCGAAGGCCGCATCCAGCGCCTCGAGCGTCTGGACGGGAAGCTCCGCGGGCAGGGACTCCAGGAAGCGCATCCACTCGAGTGTGGTCCAACCCTCCGCGGCCTGCTGCAGCGTGGCCACGTCGCCTGAGCCCGCCCAGGCCTTCCGGGCCGCATCGACGGCCTCGAAGCGCACCGAACGCACCGGTTCCGCGAACCCGGGGATGCCCGCCCCATCCAACCACTCCACCAGCTCCTCCGCGGTCACGGCGCCGGGCACCAGGGGCTCCAGCCGGGCCCGGTAGAAGTCGACGAACTGCTGGGTGGTGACGCTCTGGAAGGCGTGGGTGTCGAACCACGCGCGGAGGAAGGGGTCGAAGTGCTCCCGGCCGTAGCGGGATTCGAGGAAGCGCAGGAACCACGAGCCCTTGTCGTAGACCAGGTGGGAGACGGCGGTGTCCGGCGACTGCCCCGGTGTCGGCTCGAGGCGCAGGCGCTGACGGGCGGCCGGAAGGTGCTCGATGGTGCTGAGCGCCTCCTCCTGGCTGAGGACCGCCTCCATCGCGGCGAAGTCCGGCCCGTAGACCGCCTCGAGGATCCGCAGCTCGACGTAGGAGGTGAAGCCCTCGTTGAGCCAGAAGTCGTTCCAGGTGGCGTTGGTGACCAGGTTGCCGGACCAGGAGTGCGCGAGCTCATGCGCCACCAGTCCCACCAGCGAGCGGTCTCCGACGATCACCGTGGGCGTCAGGAAGGTGAGCCGCGGGTTCTCCATGCCCCCGTAGGGGAAGGAGGGGGGGAGCACGAGGAGGTCGTAGCGCCCCCAGCGGTAGGGGCCATAGAGCGACTCGGCGGCGGCGATCATCTCCCCGGTATCGGCGAACTCCTGCGTCGCCCGCGGGAGCATGGGGGCCTCGGCCCAGATGCCGAAGCGCTCGGTGACCGGGGCGAACTCCAGCGCGCCCACCGCCAGTGCCATCAGGTAGGAGGGGATGGGCTGCTCCATGCGGAACGCCTGCGAGGTGCCCGTCCTCCCGTCTTCCTGGACCAGCCGCTCGGCGGACATCAGGGCGGTAAGGCCCTCAGGGGGGACGACCTCGGCCTCGTAGGTGAAGCGGACCGAGGGGGTGTCCTGCAGCGGAACCCAGGAGCGCGCATGGATCGCCTGGGACTGGCTGAAGAGGAAGGGCTGGCCGCTCTCGGTCATCTCCGGCGTCAGCCACTGCAGTCCCGAGGCGTGCGGCGAGGTGCGGTAGCGGACGCGCACCTGGGCGTGGGGACCGGGAAGCTGAACGCGCAGCGCAGAGCCCAACACGGCATCGGCCGCCTCGAGCGTGAAGGGGACCTCCTCCCATGGGGCATCCCGGTCGGGACGCGAGGCGACCTCGGAAATCTCGAGATCGCGGGTGTCGAGCACCAGCTCACGGGCCCCCGGCGCCTCGGCCTGCCAGGCGAGGTTCAGGGCCGCCTCTCCCTGGAGGCTGCGCGCGTCGAAGTCGACGGCGAGCTTCAGGACCAGGTGCTCCAGCCGCACCTGCGCGGGGTCGGCGTAGGACTGCGCGTCCACCGGCGCGGCGGGCTTCGCGGCCGAGGGGGGTTCGGGCGCCGTTCCCCGGACGTGGGCCTGGGAGGCGGTGCAGGAGAGGCCCAGCAGACATGCGGACCCCAGGATGAGCACACCGGCCATGCGGCGCGCCCTCGACGGACGACGATCGATCTCGGTCAAAGCGGGGGCCCCAACGCCTGCTCGGTGGGGAGGATTCCCCGGAACCGACAGTCTCGGGGACCCGGAGGTGGGATTCCACCCCGGTGCCCACCTCCACCGGTGACAGCCTGCGCCGGGGCCGAACGACGCTCAGCGTCCGGGCTGGCCTCGGGTGACTGCCATCCCGGTCCGCGAGGTCCCGCGTTCCCGGCCGGGCGGGGGGCGCCTCACGCCCGACCTCGGGTGACTGCCATCCGGGTCCGGGAGGTGCGGCGTTCCCGATCGGATGGAGGTCGCCTCAGCGCAGCAGTCCGGTGAGCAGCACCGGGCTCTGGTTGCTGAGGTGGCTGGTGTCGAGGCCCATCGAGTGCAGCAGGGTGTGGTGCACCTCGGCGGGACGGATCCGGCGGGCCTTGGACGCGTCCTGGGTCGGCGCACCGGTGTCGACGTCCACGAACTCGACGGCCTGCTGCCGATCGGAGGTGGCGCCGTAGGAGAGGTTCCCGCGGATGCTCGGACCTGCAACGACGCAGCTGGCGGCCAGGTGGTGGTCGCGACCGCCGCTCGCGTTGAGACGCGGCGTCCGGGAGAACTCGCTGAAGACCAGCAGCGTGGTCTTGCTCCACACCGAGGCGCCGCTTCCCTGGTACTCGGTGCCCTTGAGGAAGGTGATGAGGTTGCCGAGCGCCTCGAGCGCGGGGCGCAGGCGCTGCGCGTGGTTCGAGGTCCAGCTCGCGAAGTGGTCGTCGAGCCCGCCCTCGAGCTGCAGCGAGACCGCCTGGGCATAGCCGGTGGCCAGGGCCTGACCCGCCAGGGCCGCGCGTCCCTTCACGCCGTTGATTTCGCTGGACGAGATGTTGAGGGCGCTGAAGAGGGTCTGTACCTCGGGCAGCAGCGGATTGCGGCTGAAGTTGAAGAGGTCGAAGTCCCCGGACTGGGTGATGAGGTTCGCCTTCTGGCGGCTCGCCAGATACAGACTCGCCTGCCCGGACGCGTCCAGGGTCGCGGCCTCACACCCCGGCAGGGACTGGAAGTCGTTGAGAAGCGATTGGCTTGCGGCCGGGAGGGCGCGTCCCTCAGGGCGCAGCACCCTCAACATGTCGGAGGGCACGTTGACCTGGATGGGGCTCGCGTAGGCGGCGTGGCCCTCGTTGTAGGCCTCGGAGGCGATCGCGAGGTGGGGGATGTTCCGGGTCTCGCCGTGCGCCGAAGCGACCACCGTCCCCACGCTGCTGCCCGCGGCAGCGAGTCCGCGGGGGAACTTGCCGGTGATGAGGTAGCGCCGACCCACCTCGTGGGTCAGGGTCTCCATGTCGATCCCGCGGATGACGGCCAGGTCCTGGTAGTGCTGCATGAAGGCCTCGGGAACCGCCGGACCGAAGACCAGGTTGCCGCGCTGCTGGATGCCGCGTCCGCCGGTCGCATCCATGACCGCGCGCACCCCGCTGTCGGTGATGAGGTTGTAGGCGGTCTGGATGCCCGAGGCGGCGATGCCATCGGTGGTGCTGAAGCGCGGGTCGGTGTGGTCCCGGGGGTCGAACAGCATGAGCTGGTCCCACCCGCCGTTGAAGTAGACGGCGAGGAGCAGCCCATCCGGATCCCCTCCGGGAGGCGCGGCCAGAGCCGGCCGGGAGCCGAGGGTGGTGTTGAGGAGGACGCCCCCTCCCAACAGCCCGGCGATCTCGAGAAACCTGCGGCGCGTGTGCTGAGCCATGACGTCGGCCTTTCGGGGCGGGGGCGGGCCGGCGCCCCATTCAGGACGCCGGTTCACCGGAGACCGCCCGGGAGGGTCAGTAGATGTGGAACTCCGGAGCGGTCATGAGGGCCACGCAGACCAGCCGCCAGCCCTCCCTCACGTGCGCCTCGGTGAGCGCCGACTGCGTGCCTCGGGCCGCCTCGACGCCTCGGGCGAAGAGGGTCCGCAGCGGGGCGATGCCCTGGGCGTCGTCGTCCGGGACGCGCACGCCGTGGAAGCGCAGCTTCAGGTAGCGGAGGTTCTGATCGACGCCGGCCGGATTCGTTTCCACCGTGTCGAGGACGTCCACGAAGCGGTAGAGGGTCCGATCCTGGGCCGCGTCGAGCTGGGGATCGTTGTCGAGGATCCGGCCGCAGACGTCGCGCGAGGCGTCATCCATGAACTTGGCGTAGAGCGGGCTGGGATCGAGGTTCTCGATCGTCACGTCCGCGTAGTCCGGTTCGCCCAGAGCCGCGGCGTAGCGCTCGAGGTTGCCCCAGCTGATGTCCTCTCCGTCCGGGGTCTGTCCCGCGACGAGGGGGAAGGAGAGACGGAGCTGGTTGACCGACAGGCGCCCGGAGCCACGGGAGGTCGCCAGGGAGCGCAGCTCATCGACCTCGGGATGGTTGGGCGGGAGGCCCTCACTCCGGTCGGCGTCGAGCACGGGGGGCACGGCGTCCTGATCACAGCCGGCGAGGCCGCAGGACAGGAGACACGCAACAAGGATGATCCTTCGCATCAGCGAGCCCTCCGATACTCAGGAAGCGTCACCAGCCGCTCCACGAGCGCCTGGAAGTCGTAGTTGGACGCTGCGAACTCCCCGGCGAGCTGCTCGAGGAGCTCGCGCTCCCGATCATCCCGCTCGTCGATGAGGAGGTCGCGCTTCAGCAGACGGGTGAAGAGCCGCCGGACGGTGCACCGGGCGAAGGTGCCGTCGTTGATCAGGCGCTGCGCCAGGCCCGCCGGGCCCGCGTCGACGATCTCCGGGTAGTCGGGGTGGTTGCGCTCGTACTCCAGCGCCTTCAGCTTGCCCGCTGACGGAGAGTTGCGGTCGGTCACGTAGAAGCGCCGGCAGAACGCATCCCCCTTGCCGATGCAGGCCTCGTTGACGGGAGGGAAGAGCACCGGGTCCGTCGTCATCGTCGTGCCCTGCTCGACGAAGTGCCCGAAGGCGGTGGCGGCGGGCTCGAGGGCGCTGTGGCAGCTCTGGCAGAAGCAGCGCTGCGTCAGGTCCTCCGAATCCAGCGAGCACCCCGGTCGCGGGACGAGGTCCGCCGGCGACACGTAGGCTTCACAGGCGAAGGCCTCCATCAGGCGGTTGGCGCGACCCCGCTGGGTCTGGAAGCGCATCAGGTAGGCGGGAAGCGACAGGATGCCGGCGTGGACGCCCCCGCGTTCACGCACCTGCCAGGTGTCGTCGGTGAAGGGACGGGCCTGGGCCGGGTACTCACCCTCGGGCGCGGTGTAGACCTGCCCGGGGCTGGTGACCGGCGCGAACTCGCGCGTGTACCAGGAGATGGGCCCGTTCTCCCACACCCGCTTGGAGAGCAGGATGTCGGTGTAGGGGCGGTCCGTGCTGGTCGCGTCGTCGACGGCGCGGCCGAGCTGCTCACGGAACGACTCCTTGACGATGTTGTCGAAG
>DATGQN010000187.1:0-22473 GCA_035304185.1 Myxococcaceae bacterium | reverse complement strand
TCGAAGACGATGCGCCACTGGCAAACAGGGTCCGCGGGGACACAGGTGGCGCCGTCAGTGGGGCGGACCAGGAGGCGGTTCCAGGTGAACCCGAAACCATCCAGGTTCGTCTCGGAGGCCTTCGCGACGGTGCCCTTCGTTCCGTTCGCACGCGTTGCCGAGAAGCTGGAGTTCGCGTGCTGCAACCGGTTCAGGTTCAGGTCGAGGAAGGAGGCCCAGATCTGGGTGGAGGTCTCTCTCTCGAGGCCCTCGCCGTTGGCGCAGGCACCGGCGAACTGCAGAGGCTCGGTATCGCCGGAGTACTCCGAGGCGGCGTGGGACCACCGCAGATCCGGGTACCCGGTGAAGAGGATGCGCGTCTCGGTCCAGATGGTGGTGTCCGAGTCCCACATCCCGTTGGGGCCGTCCCAGCGCCCGTTGGCGGGAGCCTGGTCGACGTACCGCTCGCCCGGGTCCCAGACGCCGTTGTCATTCGAGTCGACGAAGGGTTCGCCCTGGTCGATGAACTGCTCGCCGGGATCCCACGTCCCGTTGCTGTTGGCGTCGTCGAAGAACTCCTCTCCGCGCACCGAAGCCATGAGGGTCACGAAGCCGTCGCGCGGGTTCCGGATCAGCGCAAAGTCCTCACCGGAAGGCTCCGCCATGCGCGGCCTCGGAAGCTGGTTCGGATCCGCCTCGAGCGGCGCCACATCCACCGGTGGGTAGCTGCCGCCGAGCGTCGACAGCTTGAAGGTCCCGACGCCTTCGTTGGCGTTGTTGCCGGTCGGCGAATAGGCGGTGGTCGAGGTGGAGGCCGGGACGGAGCCTGCCTCGACGAGGAGGCTGACCGGCGTCCCCGTTCCCACCGGGTTGCCGTGGCGGTCCACCACCTTCACCGTGCAGTCGATGCTGAACTGCCGGGGATCGGAGAGCGGCGTGTTGGCGAAGGTCGCGATGTTCTTGTGCGTGCACGTCAGCGCAAAGCCCTGATTCGACGGCTTGGCGCCGCGGATTCCAATGGAGTCGCTGGTGGTGGAGACCAGCCCATCGATCACGACAGCACGGACCGCGAACACACCGGTGGTCGGTCCCGCGACGACGTTGGCGGTCGCGTTTCCAGCGGCATCGGTCACCGCGGTCGGGCTGACGGTCGTCTCCGCGGGAGGGTTGGTGATCGAGAACTGAACCGGAATCCCGGCGGCGGGACGCCCCTGGGCATCCTTCACGTTGAAGGTGACGTTCGCGGTCTCGTTGAAGCCCGAGCTGCGGATCCCCATCACCGTGCAGTTGCTGCCTCCACACTTGGTTCCGGTGTGGGTGATGGACGCGACCTCGAGGAAGTTCACCGTGGTCTGCGTCGAGGTCTGACGGGCCTCAACCTTCACCTGCGCGGACCCTGGGTTCCCGTCGTCGATCAGCACCGCCCTCGCGACGCCATGGGCATCGGTGACCAGCTCCAGCGTCCGGGTCATGGCAGAGGCGGCGTTCTCACCCAGGTAACCGGCCGTCGTCGTGACGGTGACCGGCTCCCCTTCCACAGGCTGGTCGCCATTCGCGGTGTCGATCACGGTCACGGTCAGGTCCGAGGACGCGCCGAGGCCGAGGTAGAGGTTGGGGCGCGATGCAGTGAGGGTCACCCGCGTGATGGCGGCGAGGTCGACGAACGACACCGACGTCTGGGCGGCGACCTGCCGCGAGGTTGCGGAGATCTGCGCGACACCTGCAGCACCCCCGTCGACCACGACCGCAACCGCTTTGCCGTGCGCGTCGGTGGTCAGCTCGACCGTCCGGGTCGTCGCCGAGGCTGCATCCGCACCCACGAACCCGGCGCTGGTCGTGAAGGTGACCGCCTCTCCGGCGAGCGGCGTCTTCCCGCTGGACGTGTCCATGACGGTGGCGGTCAGGACCGAGGCGTCGCCGGTCTTGATGTAGATGGGGTCCTTGGACTTGGTGAGCGTCACCTCGGTGATGGAGGCGAGGTCGACGAAGTTCACCGAGGTCTCCGCCGTGGCCTGACGGGCCTCGACCGACACCAGCGCGACGCCGGCGACGTTGCCGTCCACCAGCACCGCGGTGGCCACACCCTCGCCGTTCGTCATCGCGGTCACGCTACGGGTCGTCGCGGTCGCGGCAGTGGCGCCAACGGATCCGGCAGAGGTGGTGAAGGTGACCTGCTCGCCGGCGAGGGGCTTGCTGCCGTCGGCGGTGTCGACCACCGTCGCGGTCAGGACCGAGGCCTCCTCCCGCCCGAGGTACAGCGTGCTCGGAGACGCCGAGACGGCCACCTGGGTGATGCTTGCGTAATCAACGAAAGAGACCGAGGTGTGCGTGGTGACCTGCCGGGCGTTGGCCGACACCTGCGCGGCCCCGGCCGTTCCGTCTTCCACCAGAACGACGCTGGCGATGCCCTGACCGTTCGTCGTCACCGACACCGATTGCGACGTCGCGGTGGCCGCGTTGACGCCAAGGAAGCCGCGGTCGGTGGTGAAGGTGACCTTCTCGTCGACCACCGGGGCGTCGTCGTTGGCCGCATCGGTGACGGTCGCGGTCAACTCGGAGCTCTGGCCCACGCGCAGGTAGACCGTGTCCACGGAGGCGCTGAGGGCGAGGTCGACGACGATGCCGTCATCCACCTCATCCGGCTGGGCGTTCCCGACATCCACGTGGGTGTAGCCCACCGTGGTTCCCCACTGGGCGGACAGCCGGAGGCGGCCCTTGCACCCCGAATCCGCCGCGACATCACAGGCGAACGAGGCGCTGGCGCGTGAGCTGCCATCCAACGCAACCGTGACCGATGGTCCCTCTCCATTGAAGGAGCCCGCCGGCGCGGTGAAGGTGACGCTTCCGGTGGCGGCGACTCCGGTTCCCTGGTTCACCGTGACGCTGATCGTGGTGCTCTCTCCCCGGTCGTTGATGGCGGCAGGCTGGGTCGAAACCTGGACCTGAACGGGAGGTGTCTCGCCGCCCGGCTCGCACCCGGCAAGCGTCAGGGCGAGGAGCAGTCCGGAGAGGAGGGGCGGGCGGGGGTGACGGAGTCGGAACATGACCTTCGGTGGCTGGAGAAACGTCGGCAACGGTCCCTCCCAGACGCCGCGACGGCCCGGCCCCTGACAGCAGCGCCCTCAACCCGCTCCGGCATGGGCGGGCGAGCGGGCCGGCGCTGGACCTTCTGCCTGCTTCTCGGGAGCAGCGACGGCCTGCGACCGCTTCGGGCCTGCCAATCCGCCCGGTGCGCGCGACCTCAGCGGCGGACAGCCACCGATCCCGCCACCGGAGCTCATGGAGCCCGCTCTTCTGATGCACCTGCAGCTCCCCACGCTTGCGGCGGCAGGGGCCCGATGTGACCAGGCGACGATGGGTGAACCGCAGGAGGCGGGAGTACGGACTCCCGGGGGACGCTCTCAGTTCAACTGAGACGTCTTCTCGATCAGCTGCTCACGTGCCTTTCTCAGGCCGCAGGCATCGGGTGCATCGGGGGTGAGCTCGAGGCAGCGCTCCACGTCCCGCAGTGCCGCCTTGAACGCACCCAGCTTGGCGCACAGCTGTGCGCGGGTCCGCAGCTCTCCGGGGTGATCCGGGGCGAGCGTGAGCATCAGCTCCACCACCCCGAGCGCGCGCTCAACGTCGTGGTCCTTGAGGTACACGCGTCGCAGGTTCGAGAGCACCCGCCAGGTGATCTGCTCCACGGTGGCCGGGGCCAACAGGGCGGGGCAGAGCTCCAGGTCGGGCGCCATCCGCGACAGCAGGGTCTCCAGGGCCTCGGTGTCCAGGGAGTGCCCGCCGTGGAAGGGATCCAGGACGAAGAGTTCGCTGCCCTCGCGCGCCCCGATCAGGAAGTGGCCCGGAAAGTTGATGCCGAAGATGTCCACGCCGACTCGCCGGCCCACCTCGATGTAGAGACAGCCGAGGGTGATGGGGAGCCCGCGCCGGCGTTGCAGGACCTGCTGGAGGAAGCTGTTCTCGGGGCAGAAGTAGCGCTCCCGGTCTCCGGTGAAACCCTCCTCACGGGAGAGCACGTCGCGCAGGGCCGAGAGCTGCAGGTTCAGGGGGGCCGTCGTCGACGACGATCCACACCCCTTCTCCCGGACGCGTTCGGCGAGCGCGTCCAGCTCCTTCAGGACCGGTTCTTCCTCCAGCTCCGGCTGCTCCAGGGTCGCGACCGACAGCAGGGCCAGATCCAACCGCGGAGGTGTCTCGCTGAGCGCGCGTAGCAGCCGGCGCTTGGCCGCGGCGGGTGCCTCGCAGGGACAGGGCGCTTCGGGGCGGGATCTCACGGCCGGGTCCTCCAGCAGGGGATCATCGTCTCGGCTCCGGGAGCGGTGGTTCCGGCGGCATCAGACGCTGACGGAACTCCGCCCGCACTGCCATCTGTGCGGCCAGCAGTCCGTTGAGCATCCCGTCCTCATACTCGAACGTGGGGTGCTCCTTGAGCTCCGGGAAGTCATACGGATTCCGCAGGTCCTCTTCCGACAGGTACGGCAAAGCCTCCCGGGCCAGCCTCAGAACCTTCTGGTGCTGGTGGGTCACCATCTCCTGGAGCAGGGCGTCCGCGATGTTCATGAAGGCCGCTGCCTGCTCCGGTGCCAGTTCCTGCGTCGACTCCGAACTCATCTTCTCTCCCTACGTCACCCGGGCCGCCGCCTCGAAAGTGGATTCCGCGCGACCGCATCCGGCTTGAGCAAAGCCGACCCCCCATGTGTGCTCGCGTGGCGGGGTCGACGCCACGCTTTCATCCTGCTGCCCCTCATGGGCCGTGCGCCACGTCTCCCGACCGGGGGGCAGGCGGGGAGTCGTCGCGCAGCAGGGACGCCCGTGTTCAAGGGTTCACCATCGCCCCAGCGGACACCAGCTTCAACGCAAAGCGGGCGCTGACTGCCCGTCCCACTTCGCCGCCGCGAGCAGCGCGGCAATGGAAGGAAGCTCTGCATGGCCTACGGTGTCGCTGAAGATCCCGGTCTCTCTCCCGCCACCCAGCTCGACGCAGTCGAATATCCGGTGTGGCGTGACCTGCTGGTCCAGATCGCCGCCGACAATGGCGCCTCGGTGGACGTCATCAACCTGTTCAAGTGCCTGCCCAAGGGACGCTACACCTCGAAGGACGAGGTCATGCGCGACCTGGGCGAGGCGTCGCGGCGCGCGGCGATGAGCAACCAGAACCCCTACCCGGAGCGGGACCGCAGCGATCTCGGACGTGAGGCCTTCGGGGAACAGGAGGGTTGAGGCGCCGTGGGCGCTGTCCCAAGCTCCCGAGGCGGAAGGTTCCCCGAAAGAGAGAGAGGATGGCGCATGACCACGCCCGGAAGGCGCATCGAAGACCCACAGGAGATCCTGCGCGTGGCCCGTGACGCCAAGCGGGTCGCCGTGCTCGGCATCAAGACCGAGGCGCAGCGGGGCCAGCCCGCCTTCGACGTCGCCCGCTCGCTGCAGGACACCGGCATGGAGATCCACCCGGTGCCCGTCTACTACCCCGAGGTCACCACGATCCTCGGCCAACCGGTGGTCCGACGGGTGGTGGATGTGCCGGGACCTCCGGTGGACATCGTGGACGTGTTCCGCCGACCGAACGACATCCCGCAGCACGTGGACGACCTCATCGCCGCCAAGCCGAAGGTGGTGTGGTTCCAGCTGGGGATCCGCAATGAAGAGGCCGCGGACCGGCTGGTGGCAGCGGGCATCGACGTCATCCAGAACCGGTGCCTGATCGTTGAGCGGGTGAAGGCGGGACAGCTCGACTGAGGTCGCGGTCTCTCTCGGAGAGCGCGCCGCGTCCTTCCCCATGAGCGGGAAGACGCCTCAGAGCAGCTCGAAGGCCTCGGGAGGGCGGCTGAGCGCCCGGGAGGCGGAGAGTCGCGCCTGGTCCAGGGCCGCGAACCCGGCCTCGAGCGAGGAGGGCGACACCGGCGGGAGCACGCTGATCACCGTGTAGACCTTCACGCCCCGCGCCTTGAGGACCTCGAGCTGCAGGCGGAAGTGGTCGCGCCGCAGCCCCAGGACGGCCGAGTTGAGGCCGCGGGCATACGCCATGGGACCGTGCAGATCCGCGCGCGTCCGGCTGGGGAGGTAGTGCACCAGGATGGCGTCCAGGTCGGCACCGGCCTCACTCTCCGCGAGCGCCATGACCGGCGCCTTGTCCATGATGCCGCCGTCCCAGTACTGGTCGCCGCCCAGCTTCACCGCGCGGAAGAGGCCGGGGTAGGCGGAGCTGGCGTGGAGCGGGGGGATCAACGGGCCGCTGGTGAAGGCGGTGGGGACGCCCTGGGTGATGTTGCTGGCGACCACCACCAGGGGATGCTCCAGCTGCTCGAAGGTGTGCACCGGGAGCGTGGACTGGAGCAGCGTGCGCAGCCGCTCTCCCTTGAGCATCCCGGTGAGCCCGAAGCCACGGGTCTGCCGCACCGCCCCGATGGGGTCCGGATCCCAGAACTCATGGCGCTTGCGCTGGAGGGTGGTCTCCTCGATCTCCGGGATCGACATCCCCGCCGCCGCGAAGGCCGCCACCAGGGCGCCCGCGCTCGTCCCCGCATACGCGGAGGGCTGGAGCCCGGCCCCCGCCAGTCCCTTGAGGAAACCGGCGTGACCATAGAAGCCGAAGAATCCGGCGGAGAGGACCAGGCCGAAGCGGCGGCCCTCGAGCAGCGATTGCAGAGACCGTGAAGACATGAAGTCCCAGCCCATAAGCCAGCGCGTGACGCGCCGCAACGACCTGACCGGTTGGCAGGCTTGCGTGGGGTTCGCATATCGAAGTATGTCGATTTCTCGATATGGAGTCCCTCTCGCAAAGCTTCCGCGCCCTCGGCGATCCCACCCGGCTCCGGGTCCTGCGGCTGCTCTCCGAGGCCTCCCTCAACGTCTCGGAGCTGGTGTCCCTGGTGGGGGTGGCCCAGTCCTCGGTGAGCCACCACCTGGCCAAGCTCCGCGCCCTGGGGCTGGTGCGTGACGAGCGGCAGGGCGGCTTCACCTACGCGTCGCTGGCCCTCGACGAGAAGGATCCCCGCTGGCCCCTGGTGGAGCTCGCGCGTTCGGCCGAGGACCCCCACGGCGATCTGGCGCGGCTGGCGGATCTGCTCCGCGCACGTGAGGACCGGGTGGCCCTCAATGAGCGGCTGCTCGAGCCCGGGCAGAGCTGGTTTCTCTGGGCCGATGCGCTCGCCTCGCTGCTGCCGGCCCTGGACGTCAGCGACTTCGGCTGTGGCAGCGGCCTGTTCTCGACCGCCATCGCCCGCTGGGCCAGGCACGTGCACGCCATCGATCAGGATCCCCGGGCCCTGGATGCCGCGCGCGCCCGTGCCGCGCGGGAAGGACGGGACAACCTCACCTTCCTGCGCGAGGACCTTCACCAGCTCTCCCTGCCCGACGCCTCGCAGGACCTGGTGGTGATCTCCCAGTCCCTGCACCACGTGGAGAATCCATCGGCCGTGCTGCGCGAGGCCCACCGGATCCTCCGGACAGGTGGACGGCTCACCCTGCTCGAGCTCTTTCCCCACAGCGAACAGTGGGTGGTCGATCGGCTTGGGCATCGCCATCTCGGGTTCGACCCCGATCGTCTCAGTGCTGAGCTTGAAGGGCTCGGCTTCTCCCGGCTCGAGCGGCGCACCCATGCGCGCGACGCCTCGGCCCATTTCCGAGTCTTTCTGCTGACCGGAGTCCGTTCATGACCACCACGCCCCCCACCACCGACGAGGCCGACCCCGTCTCTGTCTCCCGTGCCGACCGTGTGTCTGCGCTGCAGGAGGCGATGAAGACGCGGGTGCTGGTGCTCGATGGCGCCATGGGGACGCTGCTCCAGGATGCCGAGCTCGGGCCGGACGACTTCGGCGGCGAGACCTATGAGGGCTGCAACGAGCAGCTGGTCTTCACCCGTCCGGAGCTCATCCAGAGGATCCACGCCGACTATCTGCGCGCCGGCGCCGACATCACCGAGACCAACACCTTCGGTGCCACCCCCTTGGTGCTCGCCGAGTACGGCCTCCAGGACACCGCCTACGAGCAGAACCGGATCGCCGCCCAGCTCGCCCGTGCCGCTGCTGCCGAGGTGGAAGCGGAGGATGGACGTCCCCGCTGGGTCGCCGGTTCCATGGGCCCCACCACCCGCGCCATCTCGGTGACCGGTGGGGTGACGTTCGACGCCCTCATCGATGGGTTCGAACTCCAGGCCGCAGGGCTGCTCGCCGGTGGGGCCGACTACCTGCTCATCGAGACCGCGCAGGACACCCGCAACGTGAAGGCCGCGCTGCTGGGGATCGAACGGGCGTTCGAGAAGGCCGGCGCACGCATCCCGGTGGCGGTGAGCGGCACCATCGAACCCATGGGGACGATGCTGGCCGGCCAGTCGGTGGAGGCGCTCGCGGCGTCACTGGAGCACACCGACCTGCTCTACCTGGGCCTCAACTGTGCGACCGGGCCGGAGTTCATGACCGACCACCTGCGGGGCCTCGCGGAGCACGCGCGCTGGCCGGTGTCGTGCGTGCCCAACGCCGGGCTTCCGGACGAGAACGGCCGCTATCTCGAGACGCCGGAGGGCCTCGCCCGGGTGGTGCGCGGCTTCGTGGAGCGCGGCTGGGTGGGCGTGGTCGGTGGATGTTGCGGAACCCATCAGGGACACGTTCGGGCGCTCGCCGAGGCGGTGAAGGCGCTGCGGCCCGCGGAGCGGAAGGTCCCGCGTCGCTCGACGCTCTCCGGGATCGATCTGCTGGAGGTCACCGACGAGCTGCGCCCGGTCATCGTGGGGGAGCGGACGAACGTCATCGGCAGCCGCAGGTTCAAGGAGCTCATCATCGATGGCGCCTTCGAGGACGCCGCGGAGATCGCGCGGGCCCAGGTGAAGAAGGGGGCGCAGATCATCGACGTGTGTCTGGCCAACCCCGACCGCGACGAGCTCGCCGACATGGAGCGCTTCCTCGAGGCGCTCAACGGCAAGGTCCGCGTCCCGCTGATGATCGACTCCACCGATCCGGCGGTCATCGAGCTGGCCCTCACCCATTCCCAGGGCAAGGCGATCATCAACTCGGTGAACCTCGAGGATGGTGAGGAGCGCTTCGAGCAGGTGGCCCCCCTGGCGCGGCGCTACGGCGCGGCGTTGGTCGTCGGGTGTATCGACGAGGAGGGCATGGCGGTGGACCGGACGCGGAAGGTCGCGGTCGCCGTTCGCAGCCACCAGCTCCTCACGCAGAAGTACGGGATCCCCGAGGAGGACCTCTACTTCGATCCGCTCGTGTTTCCCTGCGCGAGCGGGGATGTGCAGTACGAGGGCAGCGCGGTCGAGACCATCGAGGGCGTGCGGGGCATCAAGGAAGCCCTGCCGCGATGCAAGACGGTGCTCGGCATCTCCAACGTCTCGTTCGGCCTGCCCACCGCGGGCCGCGAGGTCCTCAACAGCGTCTTTCTTCACCACGCGGTGGAGGCCGGGTTGGACCTGGCGCTGGTGAACTCGGAGAAGCTGGTGCGCTCCACGGCCCTGCCGGACGAGGAGCGGAAGCTGTCCGAGGACCTTCTCTTCAGCCGGGTGGAGGATCCCATCACCCCCTTCGCCGCACATTTCCGGGAGAAGAAGCCGGAGGTGGCGGTGAAGCCGGATCTCCCCCGCGGCGAACGCCTCACCCGCTACGTCATCGAGGGCGCGCGCGAAGGCCTCCTCGAGGATCTGGAGGCGGAGCTCGCCGAGACGGCCCCGCTCGACATCATCAATGGGCCACTCATGGAGGGCATGGATGAGGTGGGACGCCTCTTCGGCTCCAATCAGCTCATCGTCGCCGAGGTCCTGCAGAGCGCGGAGGTGATGAAGCGCGCGGTGGCCTTCCTCGAGCCCCACATGGACAAAAAGGACACCGCCTCACGCGGGACCGTCCTGCTCGCCACGGTGAAGGGCGACGTCCACGACATCGGCAAGAACCTGGTGGACATCATCTTCGCCAACAACGGCTTCAAGGTGATCGACCTCGGCATCAAGGTCCCCCCCCAGCGGCTCATCGAAGCCGTCCGCGAGCACCAGCCGGACATCATCGGGCTCTCCGGCCTGCTGGTGAAGAGCGCGCAGCAGATGGTGAGCACCGCCGAGGACCTGCGCGCGGCCGGCATCACCGTCCCCATCCTGGTCGGCGGCGCGGCGCTCTCCCGCAACTTCGTGGATCGGAAGATCGCGCCGGCCTACGGCGAGAGCACCGTGGCCTATGCCAAGGACGCCATGGAGGGGCTGGACCTCGCCAAACAGGTGGTGGATCCAGCCAGACATGCGGAGCTGCGATCGGGCCTGCAGGCGCGCCGGGCGGAGCTCAGGTCCCAGGACGCCAAGCGGCCGGCGCCCATCGCGCCCACCGGGCCGGTGTCCCCGCAGATCGTCCGCCGCTTGGAGGCCCTGCCCCAGCCGCCGGATCTCGAGCGTCACGTGCTCACCGAGGTCCCCCTCGAGCAGCTCTGGAACTACATCAATCCGGTCATGCTCTATGGACGTCACCTGGGCGTGCGCGCCCCGGTGCGGCTGCTGGGGACGCCCGAGGAGAAGAAGCTCGAGGAGACCGTCGAGGGACGCAAGGCGCTGGCAGTGAAGGCGCGGGTGGATGCGGTGAAGGAGAAGCTGCGCGACATGGGCTTCCGTCCCCGCGCGGTGTTCCGCTTCTTCCGCGCCGGCAGCGAGGGCGAGTCCCTGCACCTCTTCCAGCCCGATGGCACGCCGCTGGTGCGCTGGGAGCTCCCGCGCCAGCAGAAGCAGGGAGGGGCGTGCATCGCCGACTGGGTGGCCCCGCTGGAGAACGGACGCCCGCGGGATCATGTGGCCCTCTTCGTCACCACCGCCGGCGGGGGCATCCGCGAGCAGGCCGAGCGCTACAAGGCCGAGGGGGCCTTCCTCGAGATGCACGCGCTGCAGGCCGTCGCACTGGAGACCGCTGAAGCCTTCGCCGAGCTGCTCCACACCCAGCTGCGCAGCCTCTGGGGACAGCCCGATGCACCCGAGACCACCATGCTGCAGCGCTTCCGCGCCGAGTACGCCGGCAAGCGCTACAGCTTCGGCTACCCCGCCTGTCCCGATCTCGAGCAGCAGCGCGAACTCTTCGAGGCGCTCCAGCCTTCGGACATCGGCGTGCAGCTCACCGACGGCTGCATGATGGAGCCCGAGGCCAGTGTGTCGGCGCTGGTGCTGCACCACCCGGACGCCACGTACTTCTCGGTCACCTGAGTCGGCGGTGTCGGCCCGGCCCCGGACGACGTGCGCACGCCCCGGGCCGGGTGGTCGCGCCTACTTGATGATGACGAAGGTCTGCTGGTTGAGTCCCAGCAGGCGCCCATCCTCGCCCCACAGCTCCCGGGTCTCGACCGAGTAGCCGCCGTCGGTGGCGAGCACCCGGGCGCGGTAGAAGTGGGGCGCCTCGGGATCGAGGCCCTCGAAGTCCGGGCGGGGCTGGAAGTTGAAGGCCACGGTCGCCATGGGCCGCACCTGGGACTCCCGGCTGAGGTGGGCAGGCCAGTAGGCATCGATGCAGGCGGCGACGTAGGCCGCGTCCCGCTTGGCCCCGGGGTTCTTGGGGCGCACCCAGCCCTCGACCACCGGGAGGTCGCCGGACATCGGAAGCGGTCCGGTGGGGCGGTACTCGAAGAACTGGCTGAACTCGGGGCCCAGGGGCGCCTGGACGGGCACCACCTCCACCTCGCGCCAGGGCTTCGGGGACGGAGGGGCGAGATCGACCCCATCCCGGTCGGTCATCCGCGTCCGGCCCAGCACGCCCACCGCGTGCGCGCGCAGCTCCCCCTGTTGCAGCAGCCGCACCGAGGCGGTGGTCACCGCGCTCCCTGCCCGGAGGACCTCGAGGTGGAGCGAGAGCTCCCCCGGTTCAACCGGCGCGGCGATCTCCATGGCGAGATTCCGCAGCGGGCGATCCGGTGCCACGCCTTCCAGGGCGCGCGTCAGGGTGGCCGCGACGATGCCACCGAAGAGGCCGCGGCCCTGCAGCCAGCGCTCGGGGAGGTGTGCGGTCGCGCGCTCCGCAGTCGGGTGGGTGACGGAGGTCAGCGCGTCGAAGGGACCGGTCGGATCGGGGAGGCTCATGCCCCCTCCTTTAGGAGCGGGCCGGGGCGGGTTCAATGCTTCCCGACCTCCCGCCACCCGAAGACCCGGAGAGGAAGACGCCCTCCGGCCCCCCACGCGCCCCTGTCCGTTCCGCGTCAGGGCTGATAACGAGCAGGACCATGGAACCCCTCCGTGAGGTCGGCCGCGAGGCCCCTCAGCGCCCGTGGTGGCGGCGTCACCTCACCAATGGCCTGATGGTCATCTACTGCCTGCTGCTCCTGGTCGCGGCGGGCGCCATCTTCAAGAACTGCTCGGTCTACTTCGACGCCAGGGAGTGCCTCGAAACCGGCGGCCACTGGGAGAACCAGAGCGAGACCTGCATCCCGCGCTGACGTTCGCGGACCGGAAGCCTGCTGGTTCCGGGCCTTCGGTCCCCTGACCCGGCGCGCTCGCCTCCGGGCTCAGGTGCCGGTCTTGGACTTCGCCGCGGCCTCGGCGCGGAAGCGGGCGATGGTCGCGTGGGCCTTCTCCATCGAATCGACGAACTCGGTGGGGAAGTCGGCGCGCCCGGCGAGGAACATGGTGAGGTTGATCACCTTGAGCGCCAGACGGATCGGCATCGAGGCGTTGACGTAGGCGCACCCGGAGATCCATTCCGGCTTGATCATGTTCGGGCCCTTCTCGCGCGCCTCGGCGTCGAACCCGCCCTTCATCCCGGTGAAGTCGATGATCATGTAGAAGCGCCCGCGCTCGCTGATGGAACGCAGGCGCTCGGTGAGCAGCGCAAGCGAGCTCGGTGTCCGGGACGCATGCATCAGCACCAGATCCGGCTCGGGGAACTCGAGGTAGTCACGGCTGGCGTCGTCGCTCATGCCCTCCAGTCTGGCGCAACCCATGGCCTGACCCAAGTCCCTCTGCCCGCGCGGAGCGCCCGAACGTCACGCCCTGCACCGGGCAGGCGTCACTGGCCCAGCAGCAGCTCCCGCTCGGCACGGAGCCAGTCCTGCTGCGCGTCTCCCGGCTGGCGACCGCGGGCCTCGTACAGCTCATAGGCGCGCTGGGCGATCTGCTCGTGGGTGGGGCGCAGCCGCTTGGTGGAGGTCTCGGAAGACGGAAGGGACATCTTCACCTCATTGCGGTTGCCGCGGTGGGGAGGACGGGAAGGCGAGGGGCGGCGTTGCTGCGTGGCCATGAAGTCTCCGGCGTTCACGGGGCAGCGGAAGACTGCCCGTTGAGAAAGCCGAGGAGGCCTCACCCGGGCTTCCACGCGCAGCCGCAACCGGGAGGCGTGTCTGGACCGCGACACCGCACGGCCCGCACTTTCCGACCTCGGCCGTCTTCAACTGGTCCGAAGCCAACGGATCGCCAGCTCGAGGGCTTTGGCCATCGCGGTGCTCATGCCGAGGGCCAGGGCGTCCTCGGGTGAGAACCATCCGAGCTCTGCCACCCCGGGCGGCGTCCCGGTCGGCACGCGGCCCCTGATGACCGGGAAGAGCTCGATGGTCAGCGCGCGATGGGTGAGCGTGCGGCGCACCATTCCCAACGCCTCGCCCACGACGAGGGTCTTCCCGAAGGCGCTCCGCAGCACCTCGCCGGCCTCCGCTTCACCGACGCGCTCGACCGAGGGGAGCTCCCAGAGCCCTCCGAACAGGCCGCTCGCCTCGCGACGCGCGAGCAGGAGGCGCCCCTCGCGGACCCAGACCACCGAGGCCAGGGCGAGGGGCGTGGGGGCTCGGCGGACCTTGGGGGGAGGCAGGCTCGCCACGCGATCCTCGGCGAGCGCGACGCAGTGGCGGCGGACGGGGCAGGTGGGACAGCCGGGAGACTCGGGGCGGCACACGGTGGCCCCCAACTCCATGAGCGACTGGTTGAGATCCCCGGGGCGCGGACCTTCGACGAGGGCGGCGGCGAGCGACCAGAGCTGCTTCTCCCGCGCGCGATCTCCCGGGAGTCCCTCAATCCCGAAGAGGCGGGAGAAGACGCGGGCGACGTTCCCATCGACGATGGGCGCCGGCAGATCGAAGGCGATGGAGGCCACCGCGCCGGCGGTATAGGGGCCGAAGCCGGGGAGCGCCTTGAGCGCGGCGTGCGAGGCCGGCAGACGTCCACCGTGCGCTTCGACGATCACCTGTGCGGCACGGTGGAGGTTGCGCGCGCGGCCGTAGTAGCCGAGCCCCTTCCACATCCGCAGCACCTCCTCCTGCGGCGCCTCGGCGAGCGCGTTCACATCCGGGAAGCGCTCCAGGAAGGCGCGCCAGTAGGGCCGCACCACCGACACCTGGGTCTGCTGGAGCATCACCTCGCTGACCCAGATCGCATACGGATCCCGGCTCTTGCGCCAGGGCAGCTCGCGGGCGGCGACATCGAACCAGGCGAGGAGCTCGGGGCGCAGCTGCGCTAGGCTCCGCGCACCATGGCGCGCACCTTCACCAACGACTTTTCGTGGTCCAAGTCCCGTCACGAGAAGTTCTCCGAGTGCCTCCGGGCCTACTACTTCCACTACTACTTCAGCTGGGGGGGATGGGAAGCGGGGGCGCCACCAGAGGCGGCGGATGCCTGGCGGCTCAAGAAGCTCACCAACCGCTACGCGTGGATCGGAACCGTGGTCCACGATGCCATCCGCGATGTGCTGCTGAGTCTCCAGGCGGGGCGCGAGGTGACGCTCGAGGCAACGCTCGCCTCGGCGAGGTCCCGCATGCGCACCGAGTTCCGCAGCAGCCGTGACCTCGCGCACCGGACCGCCCGCGGGCGCCGCATCTTCAGCGGCCTGGTGGAGCACGAATACGGCGAGCCGGTCGAGGATGCCGAGTGGAAGGCCGGCTGGGACAACGCCGCCGAGGCGCTCACCTGGTTCTTCGAAGAGAGCGGCTGGATCGCGCTGGCCCGCGGGCTGCGTCCGGAGCAGTGGATCGAGGTCGACCAGGGCTTCGAGGGGGGCACCTTCCAGCTCGAGGGCGTGAAGGTCTTCGCCATCCCGGACTTCGTCTACCGCGCGGACGCAGGGCACCTGGTGGTGGTGGACTGGAAGACCGGCCGGGGCCGTGGGGGCTACGACACGCAGGTCCTCGGCTACGCGCTCTATCTCTCCCACCGCTACGGCGTGGACGTGGGCTCGGTGGAGGCCAGGCTGGTGTACCTGAACGGGGGCGAGGAGGTGTCGGTGCGGGTGGACACCGCGGCCATCGCCTCATTCGAGAAGCACTTCCGGGAGAGTGTCTCCGGGATGCGCGCACTGCTGCGCGACGTGGACGCCAACACCCCGCGCGAAGCGGAGGCCTTCCCCATGGTCGAGGACGGCGAGACCTGCGCCCGCTGCACCTTCCGGCGGCTCTGCGGCCGCACCGGGCGTGAGGCCGAGGTGCCGTCGCGTCAGGTCGGCTGAGGCCGCATTGGGCGCACGCCGACGCGGGTCGGAGGTGCGCCCCACCGGTCGCCGGGGCGTTGGACGCGGTTGCTCAGCGCGCGGCTTCGATGCGCACGTTGAAGACGTAATCCACGCTGACCGGCGCGCCGTTGAACATGACGGGGCGGTAGAGGCCGGAGGTGATGTAGCGCAGGACCTCCTCCTCCATGAAGGGCAGGGTCTTGATGGTCCGGCAGTTGGAGACCGTCCCCTTGTCGCTGATGGTGCACTTGAAGATCATGGTGCCCTTCACGCCTGCCGTCCGTGCGGCGCGGGGCATGGCCAGCGAAGGCCCTTCGATGCGCAGCGGCGGCTCCATGTCCGCGGTGAAGGGAAGGACGTCGACCGGACGTCCGGCGCCGGTCTGGCGGGAGGCGGTCACCGCGGCGGTCGCGCCGGTCGGAATGGCGGTGCCTTCCGGGAGCTCGGTGAGCTTGGCGGGCTCCGGCGTCGGGGTCTCCTCCGGACGGGAGGTCGCCACGGCCGGCGCGGTACGGGTCCGGCGGGGGGCACGGCGACGCGAGGCGGTGCGCGGGACCTCCTCCAGCTTGCGCATGATCACCACGTCGCCCGAGCCACCGGTCACCACGGTATCGGGCTGGTAGCCGTCCATCAGGAACGTCAGCTCGACGGTGGCGATCCCGTCGTCGTCGGGCATCAGCTCGAGCATGAAGGGGGTGATGCCCTTCTCCTTGCCCTCGAGCATCACGCGCGCGCCCGCGGGCTCGCTGAGGACGCGGAAGCGCACGGCTCCGGAGGCGGGCAGGGGCAGCTCCGCCTTGGCCATGGCCTCGCTCTCGGATTCGGCGCCGCCGCGGCCCACGAGCGCCCACGCACCGGCGCCCACGAGCACCAGCAGGAGCAGCGCCAGGGCGATGAGCCACACCTTCCTGTTGGCCGGCTGGTTCTTGACCCGCTCTGCCAGCACCACCCCGAGGTCGTCCTTCAGCGTATAGGCGCGGGTGCTCTCCTCCCCACCCCCGCTCTCGAGCGCGTGCATCGTCTCGGCGTCGGCGCGGGTGAAGGCACTGAAGAGGGGCCCGGGATCCCCGTGCGATCCGCTCTGCGAAGGGCCGGGGCGCGGCTGCGATCCCCCGGGGCCCACGACGTGGACGCCGGTCACCGAGGCCTTGAAGATGCCGCTCTGCAGTCCCGCGGCGACACCCGCTTCGCGCAGCGCGGTGATGAGCTCATCCATCGACTGGTAGCGCGCGTCCGGGGCCTTCTCCATGCACTTGCGTACCACCGCCTCGAGCGAGGCCGGAATGTCGAGGTCCGGGCGCAGGTGCTTGAAGGAGGGCGGTGGCTGCCGGTGGTGGGCGAAGAGCAGCTCGACGTAGTCCGAGGACACGAAGGGCGGCCGGCCGATGAGCATGTGGAAGGTGAGGACGCCCAGCGAGTACACGTCGGAGCGGGTGTCGGACTCGTTGCGCGCCTGCTCCGGCGACATGTAGGTGGGGCTGCCCAGGAAGGTGCCCCGCTGGGTGATCTCGGGATCGACCTGACCGGGCTCGGCGGAGATGGTCTTGACCAGGCCGAAGTCCAGCACCTTGGCCAGCACCTGATCACCGTCGCGCACCAGGATGACGTTGGCGGGCTTGAGGTCGCGGTGCACCACACCCAGCGCGTGCGCCTCCTTCAGCGAGCGGCAGATCTGCTGGGTGAGCTGCACCACCTGCTCCCAGGGGAGCGCGCCATCCCGCTGCAGCGTCTGGAGGAGCGTGTCCCCCTCCAGGTACTCCATGGCCAGGTAGTAGATGCCGTCCTCGGTCTGCCCGTAGTCGAGCATCGAGACGGTGTTGGGGCTGTGCAGGCGGGCGGTGAGCGCAGCCTCCTGCAGAAAGCGCCGCTGAAAGTGGGGATCGCTGCTGACGGGGAGGGTGGGGTGCAGCACCTTGATGGCGACCCGGCGCCCCAGCGGGCTCTGGACCGCCTCGTAGACGCGCCCCATGCCGCCTTCACCGATGAGGCGGATGAGCTCGAAGCGACCGTTGAGGACGCGACCGAGGAGGGGATCCTCCATGGGCGGATCGACGAGCTCTTCGGGTTCGAGGAACAGATCCTCGTCGTTCAGCTCACCATCTGCTCCGGGGTCACGCCCCGACGAATCGTTCGACATCCCCCGCATCATATCCCCACCGGGCTCAGCCCGACGAATCCGCGGCCCGGAACCAATCCAGGAACCCGCCGCCCAGTTCACCCTTCAGCTCGTGCGCGAGCTGGAAGGAGAGATCACCGAAGGCCTGATCGTCCAGCCACATGGCCTGGATGCGCGCTTCACCGAGCTTGATCGTCTGCTCGTTCCCCTGCGCGTCGCGGACGTGCACCGTATCGCCCCCCTCGTAGCGGACCCGGTAACGGTCACCGCCGAGCTCGATCTCCCGCTCGAAGGCGATCGCGCCCGGGAGCGTGGCGGTGACGTTGGTGCCGCTCGCCTGGGGATCCTGCAGCTGCTCGAGCCAACCGGCGAGTGCCTGCTGGGTGAGCGCACGGGTCTGGGCATCCAGGGCCGGATCGATCTCCGGGTCGTAGCCGAAGCCGAGCACCCCGTTGGCCTGGCTGGGATCGCGCAGGTTCCAGATGGGCAGGCTCAGCATGAAGCGGCCATCGTCCGGCTGGGTGCGATCGCGGAAGTCATCGGCACTGGAGCCGGCGCTCTGCAGCAGATGCCAGCCATTGAAGGCGTTCCAGATGACGCCACCCGCATCCAGGTTGCCCGCGGGGAGCGGGCCTCGCGGGGCGTTGTTCGCGTCGGACCCGGGGTGGTTGGTGTTGCGGCCCAGCAGCGACATGCCGATCTCGGGCAGGCCGTAGTCGTTGCCCACCGGGAGGTTGTCGAGGGTCCCGCCATCGACCAGCGTGAGCTGCCGCCCGGTGGTGGGATCCACCATCTGGACCGGATCGTAGAGGCCGGGGATCGCCATGGAGGCCCGGACCGCGAGGGCCACCGGCGTGTCCGGGGTGGTCTCCTGGCTGAAGGTGAAGAGGCGATCCGCGACCGCGGTCATGCTCCCGTCCGCGGCTTCCGAGTCGGTGGCGATGGCGGTGTAGACCTTGAGGGGCATGGGCAGGTCACGGAAGGTGACCGGTCGGTCGGTGATGCCGGTGAGCCGACGCAGCTCCTCGTCGATGAGGGCGTAGGCGTTGTCGCCGTTGAGCAGGCCGCCGTCATCCGGCGGGAGCTCGAAGTCGAAGAAGGTGTTGATGCGCGGATCGGTGACGAACGCACCCAGGTCGGCGGCATCGGCGCCCGCGGCCACCAACGCCGCGGCGATGGACCCCACCGAGGAGCCCGCGGTGCTGGTCGGGACCACCCCCTGCTGCATCAGCTCCATGAGCGCGGGGGCGTAGCGCTTGCCCCGGCCGCCGCCTCCCTGGAAGGAGAGGTGCACGCCGATCGGCTCGCCCCGCATGGGGTCCACCCCGAGCTGCTCCCGGTGGGCCGCGACGTGGGCCTGGTAGGTGAGGGGATCGTGCACCGTGGTCAGCTCGGGCTGCAGGGAGTCCGCGCCGGCGTCGAAGGTGAAGCTGCGCTCGGAGCGCAGGAGCGACGTCCCGAAGAGCAGCTCCATCGGCTCCGGGGGGCGGAGGACGGGAGGCGCGAGCGTCTGGCCGCGTGCGAGCTGCGGACCGCTGAGGAGGTCCTCGCCCATGAACTGAGGATCCACCCAGAGGGATCCGGGCGGGGGGACGGTGTTCAGGGTGTGCCCGGAGATCGCGTACAGGGCGTCTTCCGCTTTCCGGAGCGCGGCCTGGGCGGCGGGGATGCCGGGATCGCCCGGAGGAAGCGCGGCCAGCTCCGCCGCCCGTTCGCGCGCCACGCCGAGCGCCTCCCGGAACGGTGCGGTCTTCTCGGTGTAGGCGTCGGTCTCCTCGTTGCGGAATCGGGGGGGATAGATCGTCTCCAGGAGGCTGCGGACCTTGTCGAGGTCCAGCTTCCGCACCAGATCGGAGAGCTTCTTGGGCAGCAGCGCGTTCGGCTGCGCTTCGTCCCCACGGGCGAGGTCGGTGTAGGCGCGGCCCAACCCGGCCTCATACCCATCGCGCGGGGCGACCGGGGTGCGCACCGGCCGGCTGATCTCCACCGCCCGCGGCGTTGCCGTCTCGAGCTCCGACGCCGGCTCACGGGCCGTGCGGATCGCGGGGGCGGGAAGGTTGGGGCGGATCGCGGTCATGGCTCACCTCGGGCGTCACAGAAACGGATCTGGGCGACTGAAGGTGAGTGTCGTACCCCGACTGCAAAGGTTGCGTGGGATCGTCCCGCACGACGCGACGTCCGGCCGTGACACTCTTGATGACGCAGGCCGACGTGAGTCCGTCTGCGTCGACCGGTGGATCAGCGGGTGCCGGTGAGACGGCGGACGACCACGCTCGCGCAGTGCATGCCGAAGGCGCTGGTCACGAAGACCGCGCTGCCGTCGATGCGGGTGCGGTGGTCGCAGGTGTGGAAGGGATTCTCGCCCGGGCACACGCACAGGAAGCCGTCGCTGTCGGCGTCGTAGGCCAGGGGAATCGACTCGCGGCGCGGCTCGATGCTGTAGACGGCGGTGATCCCGGTGGGCCGGTCGGTGGGCACGCCCCACTTGCGCTTGAGCAGCTTGCGGATGTCCTTGGCGAAGGGATCCATGTGCGTCTCGCTCAGGTCCTCCACCCGGATGGCGGTGGGGTCGATCCGGCCGGCCGCGCCCATGCTGCTGACCACCGGCAGCCCCAGCTCGAGGCAGCGGTGCAGCAGGTGCAGCTTGGCCTTCACGTTGTCGATGGCGTCGACCACGAAGTCATAGGCTCCCGGCGGCAGGAGGGTCTCGGCCAGCTCGTCGCGGTAGAACTCCTTCACCGCCTCCACGCGCACGTCCGGATGGATCTCCCGACAGCGCTGGGCCATGAGCTCGGCCTTGTTGCGGTTGACGTTCCTGACCGTCGCGTGGAGCTGACGATTGGTGTTGGTGACGCAGACGTCATCGAAGTCGACGAGCGTGAGGTGCCCCACGCCGCTGCGGACCAGCCCCTCGGTGACGAAGCTGCCGACCCCGCCCTGGCCGAAGACCACCACGCGGGAGTTCCACAGCCGCTCCATCGCCGCGTCTCCGAAGAGGCGGCCGGTGCGATCGAAGCGGCGGTGGAGCTTGTAGGGCTTGGCGGCCGGCGCCGGTGCGGGGCTGGAGGGCGCCTCCGCGGGGGCCTGCGAAGGGGCGTCGGAGGGCGCGGGGTCAGGACGGGCGTGCGCGTGCATGCGGCCTTCTACACCCAAGGCCCCCTCCGCTCATCCCGCGGATGTCGTTGCCGGTCAGAGGGCGGTGACAGGCGCTCCGGGACGGTCGGCCGCTCGCTTCGACGCCTCAGTACACGGTGCCCCCGGAGGAGAGCTCGAAAGGCTCATCCGGGTGCCGCACGTTCCAGGTGTTGATGACGTCGAGGAGGTCTTCCCGCTTCGGAGCCATCAGCACACCGACGATCGGCCCGATGGTGCCCAGCGCGACCCCGCCGATCATCAGCCCATAGTTGGTGGGACCGAAGGAGCAGTACTCCTGCCCACCGATGGTGCTGCAATTGTCGCCGGGAACGAGAAGGCTGGCGGTGAGCAGCGCGGTGCCTGCAAGCAGGGAGCCCCACCAGACGACCTTCGAGGAGACCTCCCGCTGATGGAGGTCGCGCGCGAGTGGGGCGACCACCTCGTCGCTTTCGACCAGCTCCGACAGGTGCCCAAGGTTCTTCACGTAGATCAGGGCGCCCCGCGGTGTAGGCTCCATCTCCCGGAGCGGAGCGTGGGATGGATAGGCCGCCGCGTCTTCGGCCGCCGCGGTCGGGGCTGCGGCCGCGTCCTCAGCGGAGAAGGCGAGGGCGGCCTCTTCCACCCAGCCGGTGGTCCCATCGGGCAGACGCACCCGCCGGTAGCCGGCCTCGCCCGTCTCGGAGACCGAGACCTCCTGGTCCTCGATGAGGGTGTGAATCACCTCGCTCGCGGGATCGGGGGCGACGTGGACCGTCGCCTCGAAGCGTCTGACGATGGCGGGTTCGGCGAGCGCCAGCGCGGGAAGCAGCAGGGCAACGCAGACGGGGACGCAGGATCGGCTCATGCGCGCGCACGCTAGGTGGCCGGGTGAGCAGGCTCAACCCGGATCATGAATCGTGGCCCTGCACCGCGGCTTGCAGCTTGAAGGGGGCCCTTCGGATCAGGGGGACGCGGCCTCAGGAGCCGGCTGGTCGGTGCCGGCGGGATCGAGGCCGGGCTCGGGGACAATCGGCTCATCGATGGTCGCGTTCCAGGCGTCGGCCAGCTCCTCGAAGTCCTTCGCCTTGGGGAGGATGAGGCTCGTGATGAGGTATCCCGCGAGCGCGGTGCCCACCCCCCCGAGCAGGAGTCCCATATTCGGCGTGCACCGGGGCCCGTTGTTCCCGTTCTCGCAGGAGGGGTTCACGACACTGAGGCCCACCAAGGCACCGGCGACGACGTTGCTCCCCAGCGAGACCCAGAGCGCCGTCTCGGTGCGGGCCGCGATGCTGCGGGCCTTCTCGTGGAGGACCGGCTCGGACTCGGTGAAGCGGGCCAGCGCCCAGTAGTCGTTGAAGACGGCCAGAGGGACCCGGCGGCGCCTTTCGATCCCTCCATCGGCAACTTCCTCCCGCAGCGGCGCGTGGGAAGGCATGGCCTCGGGCGCGGCGGCTGCCCTGGAAGCGGCGGACGGGGATGGAGCTTCTGCGGCTTCGTCCGTTGGCAGCTCCTCCTCGCCCGGGTGGCCTTCGGCTGCACCGGCACGAGGCTCCTCCGCACCCTCCGCGTCAGCCTCCATCGGGTCCTGGGCCGCCGCGGCTTCCCCGGAGCCGGGTTCACCTTCGAGGGGCGTAGCCGGAAGTGGAACCGCAGCGGGTTGCGCCTCCTGCGCCAGGGCGAGGGCGGGGGTGAGGAGCAGGCCGAGAACGGGCACGACGTGTCGGAGCTGAATGTGCATGTCGCACCGTAGGAGCGCGGCGCGGGGACCTCAACGATGAAGCGCGCGCTTCCGGGGAATGCCGCCGGTGCGCCTGGCCCTCAGACCTCGCCCGTGCCGAATCCGTGGCGGAAGAGGCGGCGGGCGTTCCCGGTGGTGCGCGC
>DATGQN010000186.1:0-9535 GCA_035304185.1 Myxococcaceae bacterium | reverse complement strand
CCCATTGAGACGCGTACCCGCGGTGTGGTGGGCATCAGCCCCTACCGGCGGCCGGTGGTGGTGGGGGTTCCCGCGATGAGCGAGGCCCATGCGGCCGGGCTGCGGACCTTTGATCGGATCGTGGCCATCGGTGGGGTGGAGGTCTCCGAGCTGGCCGATCTCCGGGGCGCGCTTGCCCAGGCCGGGCCGGGGGCCCTGGAGGTGAAGGTCGAGCGGTTGGCGGAAGGGGCGAGCTGGCCCACCCCCGAGGCGCTGATGGCGGGCACCCAGCCCAAGCTCGACGTCCTCACGCTCGAGCTGCCCCGACAGGAGGGGCAGGGACTGGCCGCGCTGGGCGTGGAGTCCGCCGAGACCTGGGTGGCGGAGGTCGTTCCCGACAGCCCGGCAGCCAAGGCGGGGATCGCGCCCGGTGATCGGCTGGGGACGCTGAACGGGACCGAACTCTCCTCCGCGGCGCAGCTGGGCATCCTCCTCGAGTCGCTCGGCCAGACGCCCTTCACCCTCACCTACGCCAAGCAGGGATCGGACACCTGGACCGAGGTGACCCTGGCCCAGGCCGAGGTCGTGCGTCGCAACAGCCTGGGGGCCGAGCAGAAGGTCCTGGATCTGGGGTTGCGTCGCCGGGCGGTGCCGCCGGGGACGGTCGAGAAGCCCGAGGAGGTCACGGTCAAGGTGGGTCCGGGCGAGTCGCTCGCGCGCAGCTTCCTCATCGTCCCTGAGATCACCGGCGCCATGGTCAAGGGGATCGGCGCGCTCTTCACCATGGATGACGGCCACAAGCAGGTGGGCTCGGTGCTGCTCATCGCCGATCTGGCCAGCCAGAGTGCGGAGCAGGGCCTGGATGCGTTCCTGGGGATGATGGCGATGATCTCCATCAACCTGGGCGTCATCAACCTGCTGCCGATCCCCGTGCTGGACGGCTTCGGGTTGCTCTCCGCGCTGTGGGAGCAGATCCGTCGACGTCCGATCCCCACCCGTGCCCGCGAGCTCGCGAACATGGTCGGCCTGGCGATGTTGGTCATGCTGATGGGGCTGGCCCTCTTCAACGACATCCAGCGCAAGCGGGCGCAGTACGCGGACGCCCAGGAACGCTCGGTCCTCGAGGGGACCCGGGAGCGGTGAGGTTGCGGATGATGAGACGCGCGTGGACCCGGATCGCCGGCGGGTTGGGGCTGGCGGTGGTCATCGCCTGCAGCGGCTGCGGTGCATCGAAGGAGGCCCAGCGTCCCACTTCCCGCCAGGGGACCACTTCCTCGGGCCATTTCCGGACCGGAGAGGCGAGCTGGTACGGGAAGCGCTTTCAGGGGCGCACCACGGCTTCCGGCGAGCGCTTCGACCGCCACCAGTACACCGCGGCGCACCGCAAGCTGCGCTTCGGGACCTGCGTGAACGTCGAGAACCTCAGCAACGGCCGGAAGGTGAAGGTCCGCATCAACGACCGCGGTCCCTACACGGGCGGGCGGATCATCGACGTCTCCGAGGCGGCCGCACGCAAGCTCGACATGATTGAGGCCGGCGTCGCGCGGGTGCGCCTGCGTCCCTGCTGAACCGCGCCTTTCCTCAACGGGATTCTCCGTGCTGCTCTCCCTGGACACCTCCACGCTGACGCTCTCGCTGGCCCTCACCGAGCGTGACCCCCGGGGAACGCTGCAGACGATCCGCGCCATCGACCACCACCCGCCGGCGCGACAGAGTGAGCTGCTGCCCGGGGCGATCCAGGCCCTCCTCGCCGAGGCGGACGTCGAACTCGGGCAGCTCGAGGGGATCGCCGTCGGCCTGGGGCCGGGAAGCTTCACGGGGCTGCGGATCGGGATGTCCACCGCGAAGGCGCTGGCCTATGCGTGCGGCCTCCGGGTCGCGGGCGTGTCGTCCCTGGCGGCCATGGCGCTCGAAGGACCGGCCGGGCGGCCGCTGTTCGTCACCTCGGTGGCGCGGCGGGATGATCTCTACCTGGGCTGCTATCGGCACGATGGCGGACGGCTCGAGGCCCTGGAGCCCGAGACGGCCCTCTCCCCCGAAGAGCTCGCCGAGCGGATCCGCGCGGTTCCTGAATCCCGGGTCCTGGGGCCCTCGATCGAAGGGTATGGAGACCGGCTGATCGCGCTGGGGGTGGACCGCTCCCAGATCGTGGACACGGTGCGTTTTGCTCCCGCGGCGCGGGTGGCGGAATTGGTGGAGCTGCCCGCGGAGCAGAGCCTCGAGGCACTCTTCGCGCTCGAGCCCCACTACGTGCGTGCGTCGGAGCCGGAGCGGAACCCGAAGTTTCCGCCGCTGCCCGGACCGCCTCCCACGGCGCGCCTGCGGGACGCCTGAGCCTCCGGTTCAAGGTGGCGCTCCCCGGCAGCTGCTGAACCTGCTTCGAGGACTCGCCCCGCGAGCGCCATCGCGTTAGGAGGCGTCTTCCGACGGGCGTTCTCAGGTGTCCCACGCGACACCATTGCCCGAGCGATCTTCAGGAGGCAGGAACGATGTGGAAGCGCAGCAGGATCGCGGTGGTCGGGACGGGTGCGGTGGGGCGCGAGGTGCTCGGTGCTCTCGAGATGCGCGACGTCCCCAGCGAGTGGATCACCGTCTATGGCAGCGAGCGGAACGTCGGTGAGGAGCTGGACTACGGCGACGACACCCTCGAGGTGGAGGCGCTGGAGGACGACGCCTTCCGCGGCATGGATGTGGTCTTCCTGGCGGTTCCGGTGGGCGAGGTCCGGCTTCTGGCGGTGCGTGCGCAGGAGGCCGGCGCATGGGTCATCGACGTGAGCCCCAGCTACCGGCAGGAGGCGCAGGTCCCCCTGGTCCTCCCGGCGCTGGGCGGAGCGGTGGAGAAGCCGAAGGTGGGCCGCATCCTCGCGACGCCTTCGCCGATCACCACGGCGTTGGCGTTGATCCTGGCGCCGCTTCGCGACGGGGTGGGGGTTGAGCACGTGTCGGTCACCGCGCTGCTGGGCGCCTCGAGCGCGGGACGCGCGGGGATCCGGGAGCTGGAGACCACGACCGCGAACCTCCTGTCCGGCAAGGACGCGGAGCCGGTCGCCTTCCCCCATCGACTCGCCTTCAACGTCGTGCCGCAGGTGGGGCCGGTGTCGCCGGAGGGGGAGACCGCCGAGGAGCGCTCCTGGGGCACGGAGCTCGAGCGGCTCACCGGGAGCTGGGCGCAGCGGCCCACCGTGTCGGGCACCGCGATGCTGGTACCGACCTTCTACGGGCACGTGCTGAGCCTCGAGCTCGAGCTGGCGGGCGACGCGTCGGTCGAATCGCTGCGTCAGCGGTGGTCCTCGGCGCCGCACCTCAAGGTTCTGGATGACGCCGCCGAGCGCGTCTATCCGATGCCCATGCTGGTGGGGGCGGATCCCTCGGTGCACGTGGGTCGCATCCGCGCGGTGCCCGGTCGCCCCCGGCGGGTGCGGTTGGTGGCGGCGCTCGACAATGCGGGTCGCGGCGCCGCGATCTCCGCCGTCGAAGTGGCCGAGGCGCTGATCGGGCAAGCCTGAAGGCCCCCGAAGGACCGGGAGCCGGCTCGGAGGCTGGTGTGTCGGCCTCCCGGTTCCCGGTGTCAGCGGTTGGGCGTGACGGGGCCGGCCTCAGTCCGGGGGCTTGCCCGGGTCGCAGCGGTGTCGCCTCCCTCCACGTCAGGGGGCCATCCCCCCCGTTCGCATGCCGTCCCTGAACACAGCTCCGGGGGAGGCGCACAGCCCCATCTGCACCACGGCGCGCTGGGTTCATCAGCGCGGGTGATCGCCGGCCTCACCCCACGGCAGTGGCCGGAGGCGGGTCGTCGTTGGCGGCCTCGAGCTGGGCCTCGGCCGCCGCTTCCTCCTCGCCGACCTTGGCGATGGAGCGGGAGAGCAGGGGCGCGATGGTGAGCCCCTGGCCGACGATGGAGAGGACCACCACGCCGTAGGTGATGGAGATGATGATCTCCCTCGCCGCCACGACGTCGCCGCTGGCGGTCACCATGGGGATGGAGAGGGCGAGCGCCACCGACACGCCGCCGCGCAGACCGCCCCAGGTGAGGATCTTGACGGCCCCCTTGGTGAAGGTCTTCCGCTTGCGCATGAGCGTGATGGGCAGGGCAATGGCGACGAAGCGCGCGAAGATCATCACCCCGAAGGCGATCACCGACACCACCGCGTAGGTCGGCGTGAAGGTGATGAGGAGCAGCTCGAGGCCGATCAGCACGAAGAGCACCGCGTTGAGAGTCTCGTCGATGAGCTCCCAGAAGTGGTCCAGGTAGACGCGGGAGGTGCTGCTCACCGCGCCGGCGCGGGCCTCGGTGCCGATGAAGAGGCCGGCCACGACCATGGCGATGGGGCCCGAGAGGTGGAGGGCATAGGCCGCCGCGTAGCCCCCGGCCGCGCAGGCGAGGGTGATGAGGACCTCCAGCTTGTAGTCCTCGATGGTGCGCAGCAGTCGCAGCGCGACCCAGCCGATGGCGAACCCGAAGACCGCGCCGCCCACCGCCTCCTGCAGGAACAGCATGGTCAGCCGTCCCGCATCGAAGGCGACGCCTCCCGTGGCGATCTCGAGCAGGCCCAGGAACAGGACCACCGCGACGCCGTCGTTGAAGAGGGACTCGCCGGTGATCTTCATCTCCAGCGCCTTGGGCGCACCGGCGTGCTTGAGGATGCCGAGCACCGCGATGGGGTCGGTCGGGGAGATCAGCGCGCCGAAGAGCAGGCAGTAGATGAAGGGGAGCTCAATCCCGAAGAGCCCGAGCACCACGTGCGTGAGCCCGGCGACCAGCAGGGTGGAGAGGATCACCCCGCCCGAGGCCAGGATCGCGATCACCGCGCGGTGCTTGCGCAGCTCGGCCACGTTCACGTGGAGGGCGGCCGCGAAGAGCAGGAAGCCCAGCATCCCCTGCATGAGGGTCTTGTTGAAGTCGATGGAGCCCAGCAGCGCATAGGCAGCTTCGGTGGGCCGATCGTCGATCTGCCCCAGCCACAGCACGCCCACCGAGCTGATGAGGGCGATCAGCATCACCCCGATGGTGTTGGGGAGCTTCACGAAGCGGTGGTTGAGGTAACCGAAGAGGGCGGCGAGCGTCAGCAGCGCGGCAGAGGCTTGAAACAGATCCATGCGCTTGGCTGTACCTCCAACCCCGGCCCGGACGGAAGGGCCGTCACTGACAAATTGGCACGGCTGGCAGGAGGCTCTGTGACCCTTCGGCACGGCGCCCACGTCTTCGCTGCGACCTGAAGCGGTCAACCCGGGGGAAACCCGTGCTCTGGAGGCAGGTGTCAGCTGGCAGGCAGCTTGCTATTGAGGGCCCCCATGCGGTTGCTCCCCTTCCTGCTCCTCCTCCCCGCGGTGGCCGGGGCCCAGTCGATCACGCTGAGTTTCGCCGACGCGAGCACCGACACGCGCGTGGTCGGACCGAACAGCTGTGACGCCAGGATCGCGGTGAACTACGAGGCCCTGGCGGGCATCGCCCTCTGCGAGCGCATGGAGATCTGGGCCAGCGAAGGTGGGTGTGAGGCGACCCGGGGCGACGCGCCGCTGCTGGCGTCGGTGAGCAACTCGGAGTTCCTCAGCAACGCGGGCCGTGTCAGCGGGACGTTGGACGTCCACGTCGGCGCGCTTCCGATCTTCGGTGAGTCGACCTGCGCGGCGTTCGGGGACGAGGCCGAGGTGTCGCTGTGCGCGTCCTTCAAGGTGACGCAGCTCTATGGAGACTGCCTGAGCGTGCAGAGCAGCACCGAACCGGTGATCGTCTTCGACGCACTTCCGCCGCCCCGCCCGGTCATCGAGTCGGTCGTGGCGCTGGATTCGGCGTTGCGCCTGCGCGTCCCGATCGATTCGGACGTCCGACTCTTCGTGGATCTCGCGCTGGCGGATGCGCCGGAGGCGCCGTGGACCCGCGTGGCGTCCACCACGACCACCGGTCAGGGCGTGACCGTCTCCAACCTGGAGAATGACGTCCGCTACCGGCTGCGGGTGATCGCGGAAGACAGCGCGTTGAACGTGAGTGAGCCCTCCGAGGTGGTGGAGGGGACCCCCATCGCAACCCAGGGCTTCTGGGGGGATTACAAGGATTCGGGTGGGAGTGAGGTAGGGTGCAGCGCCGCAGGTTCCGGGCCGCTCACCTTGTTGGCCCTCCTGGCCCTGTTGTGGAGGCGGCGGTCATGAAGCGGTGGATGTATGGGGTGGTGGCGGCGCTGTTCCCGGTGATCGCCGGCGCCCAGTCGATCCAGATCGAGCAGGTGGCCACCGAGTCCCCCCGGACCTCGATGCTGGAGTTCAAGCTCGGCAGCTGGCTTCCGCTCATCGACTCGGAAGATGGCCTCACCGGGACGCCGTACGCGGACACCTTCGACGGCGGCATGCTCCTGTTCGAGGTGCAGGGAGAGCGTCAGTTCTTCCAGACCTTCGGGACCGCTTCGGTGGGCTTCTCCGTCGGCTACGCGGAGAAGTTCGGCCGCGCACGTGCGGTGCTTCCCGGCGGCGGGACGGAACCCTCGGAGGAGGCCACCGGCATCCGGGTGCTTCCCATGCGGCTCCTGGCGGTCTACCGCTTCGACGTCGGAGCGCAGCGCTACGGCATCCCCCTGGTCCCCTACGTCAAGGCGGGCCTGGTGGGGATCCCCTTCTGGATGGTGAAGGGCAGCGGGGTGGAGAACGTGGGCGGTGCCTCGGGATCCGGGATCCGCTTCGGTTACCAGGCGACCGCCGGCGTCTCGCTGCAGCTGGATTTCCTCGACCGCCGCTTCGCCCGCGACTTCGACTCGGGGATGGGCATCAATCACAGCTACCTCTTCGCCGAGTACACCTGGGCCAACGTGGACAACTTCGGGACCGGCGGGCTGGTGCTCTCCAGCCGCGGTGCGTTCTTCGGTCTGGGGTTGGAGTACTGAGGCGGCTGCTGGATGACGGACGCAGACGCAGACGTGCGCCCGGCCCGGGTGCTGCTCTTCGGGGCTGCTCGCGATCGGGCAGGGGCCGCCTTCCTCCAGCTGCCGATGCCTACCGCTGGCGTCACGCTCGAGCGGTTCTGGGCGCTGTTGATCGCCCATACCCCCGAGCTCGAGCCGCTGGTGCCCTACCTCCGACTGGCCGTCGATCGTGAGCTCGTGGGCAGGGACACGCAGGTGCTTCCCACCGCCGAGCTGGCCGTGCTTCCTCCGGTGTCCGGTGGAAGCGGTGGCTCACCCTTCCGGGTGCAGGAGCAGCCGCTCTCGCTGGATGCCGTGGTCGCCGCCGTTCAGCACGCTGGGGCGGGCGCGGTGGTCACCTTCACCGGGGCGGTCCGCAACGCGACGTCCGGACGGCGCGTGGTGCGGCTGGAGTACGAAGCCTATGCCGCCATGGCCGATGCGGTGCTCCTCCGGATCGGACATGAGGTCGAAAATGGATGGCCGGGAGCACGCCTGGCCATCCACCACCGGATCGGGGTGCTCGAGCCCGGTGAGTTGGCAGTGGTGATTGCGGCCAGCGCACCGCATCGGGCAGCGGCCTTCGAATCCTGCCGCCACGCCATCGAGCGCCTCAAGCAGGAGGTCCCCATCTGGAAGAAGGAGTGCTTCGAAGACGGGAGCACCTGGGTGGGACTGGGCCCCTGAGGCCGGAGCCGCCCTGAAGCTCAGCGGGTGCGGAAGTTGCCGGGAAGCGTGAGACCGTCCTCGGGGCGCACCGGTTCGGCATCGGTGTCGGTGGTGCTGGGATAGGCGGCCTCGATGGCGCGTCGTCGCTCGGCGCGGCGCTCCTGATCCTGGATGCGTGCCCGCTCCTGAAGCTCGCGCAGCTCGTGGGGGTCGGTCTCGCCGGTGACGAAGAGGAAGGGCAGCAGCAGCGCGGCGCCGATCAGCAGGATTGCGCTGCCAAACCGCTGCAGGCTTCCGCGACCCACCTGCCGGTCGACCACCGAAGGTGCGACGTACAGCCGCAGATCCTTGGAGACCACCATCACCGAGATGGCGTCCCCGCCGCTCAGGAGGAAGGTCCGCTGACCGGGCGGACCCTGGAGCTCCTCGGCAGGAATCGGCTGCCGAGGCTGTCCCCGCGCTTCCCGGAAGAGCTCGGTGCCGGGAGGCAGGTGGATGCGGTAGCGGCCGTCGCTGGTGCGCTCGGCCAACAGCTGCCCCTCATCGGGCAGCTCGAAGCCGTAGGCTGGAAGATCCGCGGACTCGTCGGGAGCGATGCGGATCGTCTGCTGCTCGGCGCCGAAGGAGCGCGCCTCGGCGAGCTCCGGGCCCCAGCGGATCTCGCAGAACAGTCCAGTGAGCGCGGTGGTCATGGTGCGCGAGAGCCTAACGCGTCGGCGCCGGGGCCACAGAGTCGGATGGGAGGCGCTGGTCGCCTGGTGAGCTGCCGTTTCCAGCAGCACCCGTGACGTCCGCCCCCGGGCCTTCCGCACCCTGACCGGCGGCGGGAGCGACCTCCGCGCCGGTGAGGCCCGGCGTTGTCACGTCCGCTCCAGGGGAGGCCACCGGAGCGGCTCCCTCGGAGTTCGGGTTCGGGGGAATCTCCGGCGCCTCGTCCACGGAGGCCTGCACGGCGGCCGACCCGGGCGGGTGGTGGGAGGCAGCGAGCCGCTGTCGCAACCACAGCCCACCCAGCGTGAGCAGGAGGAGGAATCCGGTGACCGCGAGACCGACCTCGAGGCCGGCCGGAAGCGGACGCCCACGCCGCCGCTGGATCAGGGCCAGCAGCGCTTCCCCCGCATCCAGGGGAGGCAGGGGAACGAGGTGGAAGAGCATCAGCAGCAGGCTCCACAGCGAGGCGGTCCGCAGGAAGGCATCCAGGCTGACGTTGCTGCGATCGACCACGCGACGGACGCCCACCACCGGGCGCAGGCCCACCTCGTCCGGAGGCGAGAGGAGGCTCGATGCGGTATCGGCCACCGAGCGGAGCTGATGGCCCACGTGGACGAGCGCGGCCCCCATGGCGGCCACCGGACCTGCCTCCTCGTAGGTGTACTGCTGGCTCCAACCCAGGGCGCTCTCGCCCGCATCGGCCGCCGAAGCCGGAACGCTCATGCGCAGCAGGGCGGGCGCATCCTGGCGGGTCACCGTGAGCTCGACGGTGGCACCGGCGTGGCCCGCGACCGCCTGGTTCACGTCCTTCCACCGCCGGGCGGGAACGCCGGCAACCGACTCGATCCGATCGCCGGGCTGGACCCCTGCCGAGGCCGCCGCGGAGCCGTGGAGGATCTTCCCCACCGTCAACGGCACCGGCACGTGCGTGCCCGAGAGGTGCAGCCCGATGAGCAGCATCCAGGCGAAGAGGGCACTTCCGAGGGGACCGGCCAGCGCCAGCAGCAGCCGCGCCCCGGGACGTTGGTGCAGGGAGCGGGCGCCCTGCTCGGGGACTTCGGTGGAGGGCAGGAAGGGGTTGTCGCCCTCGACCTCCACGCGCGCCCCAAGCAGCAACGAGCCCAGGCTCAGCCGGGTCCCGCCCCTCTTCCAGCTCAGCAGGGGAGGACCGAGCCCCAGCGAGATGTGTCGCACGCGCAGGCGGAGGGCGAGGGCGGCGAGCAGGTGGCCCAGCTCGTGGAGGACCAGGGCCAGGTGAAGCGCGAGGACGAGGAGGACGAAGTGCACGG
>DATGQN010000185.1:0-3714 GCA_035304185.1 Myxococcaceae bacterium | reverse complement strand
GCGCGCTCCTTGCCCATCGGCGTGCGGCAACGGGCGGAGAGGGCGCGGAGCACCTCGGGCCAGCCGAGGTCGGAGAGGGTCTTCAGAGAGGCGAACACGAAGCGGCTTTCAATGCGAAGTGGAGGGGAGGTCAAGCCCCATGGGAGGCCGGCCCGCCCGTCCCCCCGAGTTGACGACAGCTCGCCCCACTGGCACTTCACTGCCCATGACCAAGCCGGTGACGACAGGGCTGCAGCGGTGGGTGCGCGAAGGGTTCTCGGCGCTCAAGGGTAAGCGCGTCGGGGCGATCGTGAACCCCACCAGCGTGGACGCGGACTTCCGGCACCTCGCCGATCTGCTGCACGCGGCCGACGGCGTCACCCTGGGCGCCCTCTTCGGCCCCGAGCACGGGATCCGCGGCGAGGCCCAATACATGGTGGCCGTGGACGACGCCCGCGATCCGGTCACCGGAGCGCAGGTCCACAGCCTTTACGGCTCGACCTTCGAATCCCTCTCGCCGACACCCGCTTCCCTCGAGGGGCTGGACGCACTGGTCTTCGACATCCAGGACGTGGGCTCACGCTACTACACCTACGTCTACACCATGGCCCTGGCGATGAAGGCGGCGGCGAAGGCGGGGATCCCCTTCTACGTGCTGGATCGTCCCAACCCCCTGGGCGGAACGCTCCTCGAAGGGAACCTGGTGGGGGAGGGGTTCTTCTCCTTCGTGGGCCTCTACAGCCTGCCCAACCGTCACGGGATGACCGCCGGCGAGTTGGCGCGCCTCTTCAACACCTTCGAGGGCTTCGGCTGCGAGCTCCACGTCGTCGCCTGCGAGGGATGGCAGCGCAATCAGCTCTGGGAGCAGACCGGGCTGCCCTTCATCCCTCCCTCGCCCAACATGCCGACCCCGGACACCGCGCGGGTGTACCCGGGGATGTGCCTGCTTGAGGGCACCAACGTGAGCGAGGGGCGCGGGACGTGCCGGCCCTTCGAGCAGTTCGGCGCGCCGTGGCTCGATGCCCGGGCCTTCGTGCGCCGGTTGCAGGCGGAGCATCTGCCGGGCGTGGCGTTCCGGGAGGTGGGCTTCATCCCCACCTTCGACAAGTACACCGGCGAGGCCTGCTCGGGCGCCTTCATGCACGTCACGGACGTGGAGGCTTTCCGGCCGCTGCGCACCGGCGTGGCGATCGTGCAGGCGGCGCGGGAGCTGGCGCCGAACGACTTCCGCTGGCGCGCGGACGCCTACGAGTTCGTGGACGACGTCCCGGCCTTCGACCTGCTGTGTGGCACGGATCAGGTGCGCGTGCGCATGGAGGCCGGTCGCCCGCTGGACGAGCTTCTGGAGGGCTTCGACGCGGCCTCGGAGCGGTTCCGGCGGGAGCGCGAGGCGTTCCTGTTGTACGCTTGAGGCTTCCCCCGAAGCTCGATCGCCGGCCGGCTGCGATCGACGAGAGACCCTTCATCCGATCGTGATTGGCCTGCTGTCAGACAGCCGAGGTGATCTGGACGCGCTCGAGGCCGGCTATGCCCTCCTCGCCGAGCGTGGGGTGCGCCGGTTCTACTTTCTCGGCGGGCGCTACGCGGACGTGGAGGCGTGGCTCGCGCGCCGCAGCAGCCAGGCACGAGGGGGACGGGCGTACTCGGACAGTGACTTCCTCTCCGATGTCTCGGCGTGGCTGACCACGAACACGGAGACGCGGCGCCCCGGGGCGTTTGAAGAGGACGGGGTTCAGTCGGATGGCGAGGCGCAGGTACAGGCCATGCGCGCACGCTTCAGCACCACGCCCGAGCGGGACTGCCTGCAGTACCTGGACGGCTCGGTTCCCCGGAAGCTGATGGAGATGGTGGGCACCACGCTGTGCTGCATCGTCCACAACAAGAACGACCTCAACCGCGACGACCTCACCAACGCCTCGCTCTTCATCCACGGAGCGAGCCGCGAGCCGGCGGTGGTGCAGATCGGGCCGCGCTTCTTCATCACCCCCGGCGCGCTGGCTGGCGCGGCCGAGCAGACCTGCGGGCTGATCGACACCCAGGATGGAGTGGCGCGCTTCATCGGTCTGCGTCTGGACGGGACGGTGGTGGTGGAGCCCACGGACCTGGTCGCCAGCCGCCGCATCCCGGGCGTGAAGCTCACGGTGCGCTGATGGGCGCCTCACGTCGGAGGACGGTGGCGCTCCTGGGGGGATCGTTCAACCCGCCGCACGTGGGGCATCTGCTCATTGCCCAGTACGTGCACGCGACCGTGGATGTGGACGCGGTGTGGTTGATGCCCAGCGCGAACCATCCCTTGGGCAAGCCGCTGACGCCCTATGCCGAGCGACGGGCCATGTGCGAGGCGCTGACGACCAAGACCTCGGGGTGGCTTCAGGTCACCGACGTCGAGGCCGAGCTGGGTGGGGGAGGGCGGACGGTCGATACGCTCGAACATCTGACCCGAACGCATCCGGAGACCGACTGGGTCCTGGTGGTGGGCTCGGACATCGTCGCCGAGCTGCCGCTTTGGAAGGACGTTGAGCGGATCCGCGAGCTGTCGCGGATGCTTGTGTTTCACCGGGCCGGCTATCCGGAGCCCGGGGCCGTGGGACCGCCGATTGTCGAGGTCTCCAGCACGAGGATCAGGGAGGACCTGCGGGCTGGGAAGGATGTCAGTGATCGGGTTCCGCGGAACGTGCTTCAGGTCATTGCGCAGAGCGGGCTGTATCGCGATCCGGCTTGAGTGCTGACTGCGTTCAATGACGCCGTTTGGCCGGTCAAGGTGTGCCCGCCAATCTCTCTATTGAATTGACCCTTCATCTGCGCCATTCGATGCGTTCACATTGGCTCCCTTCTTGGCGACAGAGAGGGAACCGCTGATGCGATCAGGAAGGGCAATGAAGTCAATCCTGTGGTAGCTGCGACAATGACTCTCCAATGCGAGTCCAGCGGCAGCTGTCGGAGCAAGGCGTAGAGCACGATTGACAGGAACAATCCTGATGTTCCGACGGTCACGAGGTCTCGCATACCGCCCGCCGTCGGGGGAGTCGCCAGCCTACGCGTTCCGAGCGCAAGCAGAACACTCAGGACGGGCGCAATAGCGACGGCCTTGGGAGCAATGCTGTATTCGATGATTTGCAAAAGGGCATGACTCGAAAAAGCCGACCCCGGGGGCGGATGGATTACCTGCACAAGTGAAACCGCAAAGCAGACGCAGAACGTTGCAATCGCCGAGGCTTGGACCAGTTCGTTCGTGTTCAGCTTCTTTTGGGAGAGGCTAACTGAGCCACTTGCCATGGTGATGATGAGAGAGAGCGCCCAGAAGACCCTTCTCTTGAGGTGAGATTCGCCAACCCAGAAAATGGCTGAGTCAATTCCCAGGTTTGCTCCAGCGGCCGCCGCCGCTACAGAAGCGGTCAAGGCAATGCTCAGCCCGGCAGATCCAATGGCGACGAGTCTCAGGTGTGCTCGGTGCAATCCTTGTCTCCGCTCATCATTGAGGCACTCGGGGGGATGGAGTCAGCCTGCTGTCGCGCGGCGAGGCAGACTGGCTGGCGGCGGTCACAACGAAAACGTGACCAGGTGCAAAGGCGGCAGCCCATCATCGAAGCGCCAGGAGAACTGGTAGCCGAGAGACACGGGGACGTAGCCGCTGAAGAGGGTGTGCAGCCGCGCTGAGGCGCCGGCGACGCGGTGCAGCTGCGTGGCCCCATCGGTTCCGAAGACGCTTCCGAAGAGATCCACGTCGACCTGCCG
>DATGQN010000184.1:0-44262 GCA_035304185.1 Myxococcaceae bacterium | reverse complement strand
ACGGAAGTTAAGTCCTCCAGAGCCGATGGTACTGCACGGGAAACCGTGTGGGAGAGTAGGTCGCCGCCGGGCCTATTTTGAGAGAAGCCCCCTTGAGTCCTTCATTGGATTCGAGGGGGCTTTTCGCTTTTGCGGGCAGCGCTCCGCGCCCCGGATCCGGCACCCCCGGAGGGCCCGACGTCGCCAGTGCGGCAGCAGACTTGACCCGGGGCGCTGCGCCCGGCAAAGGCTGCTGCGTCGTCACGCACGAGCTGTGGCAGAAGGGTGCGGTAGCGAACCGGGTGACGGATCGGGACGGTGGGCCGACGGGATTGAAGCACCCGCCGCCGGATGCGTCGGGAGGCGCCGGGTCGTCGAAGCGGTCTCGGGGTTTCGGGATAGCGGCCGATTCGGTGAACAGCAGAGGAGCAGGTCCTGAAGGCACGAGCAGATGGAGCCGGGAGTCAGCGCGCGCTCTCGACCGCCCGGCGGTTTCTCAGACTGCTGGGCTTTGCGCTCCTGCAGGCCGCCATCTTCGGGCTCGCCCTGGGCTGGCTGGCCTCCTCGCGCCCTTCGAGGACCGAGTGGCTGGAAGAGGGGAGCGCCCGGCAGGGGCTGCTCGCACGGGCTGCCGCCTTTCTCGAGGATCTCGAACGCGCCACGTATGACTGGCGGGCCGAGCAGCTCGGACGATTCGCCGAACGCTCCGATGCGGTGGTCCCGGTCGTCATCGATCAGGAGACGCTGGCCAATGCGCGCGCCGATGCGACCTCGCCGCTCGCCCTGGAGCCCTGGTCGCGGGTGACGTTGGCGCGGTTGGTGGACGAGGCACTCCGGGAGGGGGCCGAGCAGGTCATCATCGATCTACCGGTCTCCGGGGCGAGCCCGCATCGGGGCCCGGAGGGCGGGGACGGGCCGCTGGCTGACGAGGAGGCTGCGCTCACGCTCCTGCGTGCGCATCCGGGAAGGATCTGGCTGCCGGTCCGCGGGTCGCTCCAACGCAACCTGCCACCACCGGGACGTCCCGGACCGGCCTTTCTCGCCATCCTCGGTCGGCCCGACTCCCGCGATGCGCTGCACGAGCAGGTGCGTCGACTCCTCAGCCGGGGTGAGCGGGTCTACGTGCTGCCCGAAGAGGGAGGGGAGCTGCTGGCGGTGGGGAGCCGGACCCGCGAGGGCGCCGAGCGGCTGCAGACCCTCGGAGGGAGCACGGGCGCACCCGAGCTCCGCCCCTTCCTACCGGCGCACCGGGCGCACGAGGTGGATGCCCTGGGACTCCTGCTGCGGCTGGCGGCGGTGGAGGTGGAAGGAATCTCCGCGGCGTCCCTGCTGCAGCTGCGCAGCCTCGAGCCACCGCTGGTCCCGCTCCTGGCGCCGGAGCTCGGCTACGGCGTGGTGAGCCTGATCCCCGATCCCGACGGTCGCTTCCGGGCAATGGCGCACCTGGTGGCGGTCCGGGACGGCCAGGGGCAGCGACACATCCTGCCCTCCCTGCCGCTGGCCGCGGTGATGGCGCGGGAGGGGGCAAGCACGCTGCGCTACCGGGATGGCTACCTCGAGATCGGGGAGTCGATGCGGATCCCCATGGAGCCCAACGGCTACAGCTACCTGCAGTGGGACGGGGCCGAGGTCGACCGCGACCCGCGTGGCACCCTCGCGCGCGAGATCAACGCCTGGCGGCTGGTCTCGAACTTCCAGGATCTCGAGCAGGGCAACCCTCCCCGCCACCGCAACCGCCTGGAAGGACACAGCGTGGTCCTCACGCGCCTGGGCACGGGAAGAGGGGTGCAGACGCCGGTGGGCGCCCTGTCATCGGCAGGACTGGTCGAAGGCCAGGCGATGGTGGATCTGCTGCGCTCGGGAGGCATCCGGCGGGTGGACCCGCGCACCGATCTCCTGCTGACCGTGGGCCTGGGCTTCTTCGGGGCCCTGTTGGCCCTGGCATCGAGCCGCGCGGTGAAGTCGCGCAGCGGCGTCTGGGCCTATCTGCTGGGAGCGCTGGCCCTGGCCGCACTGCACTTCGGCATCGCGCGCCACCTCTTCACCGAGGAGCGGGTGTGGATCGCGGTGGCCGGCCCCCTGTTGGCGATGGGCGCGACCTTCCTGCTCACCACCCTCTATGCGTTGCGCACCGAGCGTGAGTTCGCCGATCTGGTGTCCGGAACGCTGGGACGCTACGCGAGCGCGGATGTGCTGCGTCGGGTGCTGCGGGACGTGTCACTGCTCAAGCCCGAGCGGCGGCCGATGACGGTCTTCTTCTCGGACCTGGAGGGCTTCACCGCGAGCAGCGAGAAGCTGCGTCCCGAGGAGGTGGTGGAGCTCCTCAACGACTACTTCACCGAGATGAGCCGCCTGGTGCGCGAGCACGGAGGCCAGGTCGACAAGTTCATGGGGGACGGGCTGATGGCGTTCTGGGGCGCACCGGTCCGCACGCCCCGGCACGCGCTTCTGGCCTGTGAGGCCGCGTTGGCGATGCGGGCGGCGGTGTCGGCGCGGCAGGAGGAGTGGTTCGAGCGCTTCGGCACGCGCATCTCGGTCCGGGCGGGCCTGCACAGCGGCGAGGTGCTGGTGGGGGACATGGGGACCGCGGCGAAGAGCGCGTATACCGTGCTCGGACCGGTGGTGAACCTCGCCGCGAAGCTCGAACAGTCAGCGCGCCGGATGGGCTGCGATCTGCTGGTGGGCGAGAAGACCGCGAGCCTGGCGGGTCCGGAGTTCGTCTACCGCGAGGTGCTGCGGCTGCAGAACGGCAAGGACGCTCCGGTGCGGGTGCTGGAGCTGATGGGCCGCAAGGGACATCTCCCCGAGCGCATGTCCGCCATGCTCGAGGCCTGGGACAACGCCTGGACGGCATGGCTTGCAGGTGACTTCGGCATCGCCCAGGCGGCGTTCGAGCGCTGTGTGCGTGAGTACGGGGACGCACCGGCGCAGCGCTACGTGCAGGCCTGTGAGCGGCTGCGACGGCTGCCGGTCAGTGACAGTTGGGACGGCGTGCTCGACGAGCGGGCAGGGTGAGGTGCCAGCAGACGGAGGACGGGCTCGGGCTCCCTCCAAGCCGCGGCGCGGGCGTTCTCAGTGTCCGTCGGCGACGGAAGGTCCTGAAGCGGTCTCCTGCGGCGCCGCCCGACTGAATCGCTCCACCATCGCGAGGCTTGCGGCATCGAGCCCGGAGAGGGAGACCCGGCTGCCCTGCGCCTCCAACTTGAGACGCACGCGCTCGATCGCGCTGACTGCGGAGGTGTCCCAGACCTGAGCGTGGGTGAAGTCGAGCTCCACCTCGTCGGCATGCACCACAGACTCGAAGGCGCTGAGGAACGACTCGACGGAGACGAAGAAGAGGTTGCCGCGCACCGTGTAGACCCGACGGCCCTCAGCCGAGAGGGAGACATCGACCGTGACGCCCTTGCTCACGCTCCGGGCGAAGAGGAGCGCGCTGAGCAACACGCCCACCAGCACGCCCTTGGAAAGATCGTGGGTGGCGACGACGGTCGCCACGGTCACCAGCATCACCAGGCTCTCGCTCACCGGCAGCACCCGGAGCTGACGGACCGACTTCCAGTCGAAGGTGTCGATGGCGACGGTGATCATGACCGCGACCAGCGCGCCGGTGGGGATCCTCGCGACCCAGTCACCGAGCGAGACCACCAGGAAGAGCAGGAAGGCGCCCGCGGTGAAGGTGGAGAGCCGCCCCCTTCCTCCGGAGCGCACGTTGATCGCCGATTGCCCCACCATCGCGCAGCCCGCCATCCCGCCGAAGAAGCCGGTGACGATGTTGGCGACCCCCTGGCCCCACGCTTCCGTGTGCTTGTTGCTCGGCGTGTCGGTCAGCTCATCCACGATCGATGCGGTGAGCAGCGACTCGGTGAGGCCGACCATGGCGAGCGCGAAGGCATAGGGAAAGATGATCTGAAGCGTCTCGAGGGTGAATGGCACCATCGGGACGTGGAAGCTTGGAAGGGAGGCGGGGAGGGCGCCACGGTTCCCGACGGTCATGGTGGGGAGCTCCAGCGCCACGATGATGCCGGTGAGCAGCACCACCGCCACCAGCGGGGCCGGAATCGCGCGGGTGAGGCGCGGGAACAGGTGGATGATGGCCAGCCCCCCGACGACCAGTGCCCACATGACCGGCTCACCCACCGCGAGGAGGTCGAGCTGCGAGAGAAAGAGGAGCAGCGCCAGGGCATTCACGAAGCCGGACATGACCGGCCGCGGGACGTAGCGGATGTAACGGCTCAGGCGGAGCAGCCGGAAGACGACCTGGAGGACGCCGGTGAGGACGGTGGCGGCCAACAGGTACTCGAGGCCGTGGCTGGCGACGAGGGGCACCATGACCAGCGCCATGGCGCCCGTGGCCGCGGAGACCATGCCGGGGCGCCCACCCAGGAAGGCTGCGACGGCCGCGATGGTGAACGAGGCGTAGAGCGCCACCTGAGGTTCGACACCGGCGATGATCGAGAAACCGATCGACTCGGGGATGAGCGCGAGCGCGACCGTGATGCCGGCGAGCAGATCCTTCGGGACGTTCCCGAGCCACTCGCTGCGGTAGCGCGCCAGATCGAATTTCGGCCGCAGAAGGCCGCGTAGGTGGGCGGTGGTGGGGATCAAGCGACACTCCGCGTGGGAGCCGATTCAGCGCGCGGGCCTATAGCGGTCCGGCGGAAGGGCCGCAACGTGGGGAGCGTCTGGACGTCTGAAGCGGAGGCAGGGCCCCACGCTCAGCTGCGCAGGATGCTCGCCAGCTTCTTCCCGCGCGCGAGCTCATCCACCAGCTTGTCGAGCCAGCGGATCTGCTGCATCAGCGGGTCCTCGATCTCCTCGACGCGTACGCCGCAGATCACGCCCTTGATGAGGCCCACGTTGGGGTTCATACGCGGCGCCTTGGCGAAGAAGGTCTCGAAGTCGGTACCGTCGGCGACGACCTTCTCGAGCTGCTTCTCGGAGTAGCCGGTGAGCCAGGTGATGACGGTGTGGAGCTCCTCCTTCGTGCGTCCCTTCTTCTCCACCTTGGTGACGTACAGCGGGTAGACGCTGCCGAAGGACATCTTGAAGATCTTCTGCTTCCGGTCCACGCGGGCCTCCTCAGACAGGTTCGGGTGAGGGCTCAACCCGGCCAAGCGGAGTCTACTCCCCGGGCGGCTTCTGGTACGCGCTCGCCAGGAGCTCTTCCACCGGGCGGTCCTCGCCGAGATGCTCGCGCAGCACGCGCTCGAGCTTCTCGGGGGTCATCGCCGCGTAGTGGAACTCCTCGTCCCAGCCCATGAGCTGGTAGTCCTCGGGGCTGAAGGGATCCTTCGGCCGGCCGATGTCCTCACGCACCACGACGTTGGGACCGAGGTGGCAGAGGCCGTAGCAGCCTCCGCGCTTGACCGTCACGCGCTCTGCGAGGGCGCTGCCTTCGACGGCCTGCTTCGCCCGCTGGTAGAGCGCCTCGCTCCCCCCGCGGCGACAATCCGAACCCTTGCAGACCGCCAGGCGGTAGCGCCTGACCCCTCCCCGAACCTCGAGCGGCGCCGGGGTGGGCGTCGTCGGTTCGGGGGGCGGCGCCTTGCGCCGGGGTCTCCAGAAGGTCACGCGCTACTTCTCGAAATGGTGGACCTGGGCAGGGGGCGTCTTGGGCGAGCTGCTCGTCGCGGGAAGGGCGGCCGCGGGGACATGGCCGGCCTCGAGATGTCCACCCTCGGGGGCCCGCCCATCGCCGATGCGCGCGTGCTTCTCCGCAGGCTGATGCGCCGGCGCCGCGCTCCCCTGGCGGCGGTTCCAGGGATCCGACGGGTGGCTCACCGGCGGCCCCTTGAGCAGCTTGGGGATGTCGTAGACGAAGTCCGCGCGGGTGTACTCGCTGGGGGTGTGGACGCCGGTATCCATGCGGATGGCGTCCTTCGGGCACGCCTCCACGCACAGGCCGCAGACGATGCAGCGCAGCTCATCGATCACGAAGCGGGTCGGGTACTTCTCGATGACCTGGCTCTCGTTGGACGGGTCGGTCGTCTCGTACTCACCCGCCTCGATGTAGATGCACTGCGCCGGGCAGATGGTCGCGCACATGTAGCAGGCCACGCAGCGCGGCTTGCCGTCCTCGCGCGGGACCAGCCGGTGCAGGCCGCGGTAGCCCGGCGGCTGGATCATCTTCTCTTCGGGGTACTGCACCGTGGTGACACGGCTCAATCCCTCGCGGTCGACGACCTCCACGTTGGGGTCGCGCGTCCCGAAGAGGTTGCGGAAGAAGAGCTTCGCGGTGACCGCCAGACCCTTGGCGAGGTCGGGCAGGTAGGTGCGAACGCGGATCTCGCTGCTGGGATCCCTGGATGCCTGGTAGGCCATGGCTCGTACGCTCGATTGCGGCGCCGGCGTCAGAGGCAGGCTCCCCGAAGCGGAGCCTGCGCCGTCGGACCGGCGCCCGAAGAAGGTCAGTGGGAGAGGGAGGCCGCCGCCCGGGCAGCCGCCTCGAGATCGCCATCGGCGTGGTGGGAGTCTGGCAGGGTGTGCTTGGCGCCGCCACCGAGGTTCGAGGGCGTATCCCCGTGATCCCGGTCGTGGTCGGACGCGCCGTGCGCAGTCTCCTCGGTTTCGTCCGAGGCCGGGCCGGTCACGCTCAACACGAACAGGGCGGAGAGCACCAGCAGGCCCAGGCCGGTCATCCACTGCAGGGTGGGATCCCACAGCAGCAGCGCCCCGGTCACGAAGACGTTCACCAGCCCCAGGGGCAGCAGCACCTTCCAGCCCAGCGACATGAGCTGGTCATAGCGGAAGCGGATGAGGCTCCAGCGGATGAGGAGCTGCAGCCAGATGAGCGCCAGCACCTTGAGCCAGAAGACCGTGCCCAGCACCGTGCCCAGCAGCCATCCATGCTCCTGCATGACCGGCAGGCTGCGCAGCCAGAGCTCGCCGAAGGGCAGGTGGTAGCCACCGAGGAACAGCACGGTGATCACGCCCGAGAGCACCACGATCTCCACGAACTCCGAGATCATGAACAGGCCGAACTTCATGCCCGAGTACTCGACGAAGTAGCCGATAATCTCCGACTCGCCTTCCGGCACGTCGAAGGGGGCGCGCTTGGTCTCCGCGAAGGAGGCGGCGAAGAAGAGCAGGAAGCCCACCGGCTGCAGGAAGAGCCCCCAGGCGGGCAGGCCGATGTCGAAGCCACCGCCCTCGCCCATGGCCGCGGCGTTGCCCCAGACGTACTGGAACTGCCCCTGGCCCAGGCCCTCGCCGACCATCTGCGGCAACTGGACCGTGGAGAAGGTCATCATCAGCCCGACCAGCGAGAGGCCCAGCGCGATCTCGTAGGAGACCATCTGCGCCGAGGCGCGCACGCCACCGAGCAGGCCGAACTTGTTGTTGCTCGACCAGCCGGCCAGCGCCGTGCCGTACACCGCGATGGAGGCGATGGCGAAGAGGTAGAGGATGCCGAAGTCCGGCGTGCCCACCACCATGTCGACGGTGTGGCCCATCACCTCGACCGACGGGCCGGCGGGGACCACCGCGAAGAGCGCGAAGGCCGACCCGAACGCCAGCATCGGCGCGAGGATGAACAGCGCCTTGTTGGCCGCCGCCGGGATGAAGTCCTCCTTGGTCAGCATCTTGAGGACGTCCGCCGCGGTGTGGCCCAGGCCCGCCAGCGGGGAGCCGAAGAGCTTGGCGCGGTTGGGACCGATGCGGTTCTGCATCAGTGCCGACCACTTGCGCTCGGCGGCCGTCAGCAGCGTGGCGATGACCATCACCATCACCAGCATCAGGATGAGGAGCATCACCAGCCGGTGCGCGCCCTGGAAGAGGTGCGCCTCAGCGAGCCCCCCGAGGACGTAGCCACCGGCCGTGACGCCCGCGAAGGCGCCGACGATCAGGGAGAAGGCGAAGAGGACGAAGCCAATGCGTCTCATGGATCAGATTCCCCTCACGCGGGGCGCACCGAACTCGCGGTAGCCGGGAGGACGGCCGTCGGCGCTGGTGGAGATGGGATTGATGCCGCGACGCTCCTTGTTGCGCGGCGCCTGGGTGTCCCAGCCGAAGTCGGCGAGCTCGGGGACCTCGCCCTTGACGGCCTGGAAGACGTCCCGCGCGCTCCGCCACAGCGACTCGCTGCCGAGCCCACGGGCCAGCTCCGTCACCCACTGCCAGTGCGGCATCGCCAGCTCCTGCGCCGGGTAGGCCTTGCGGTGGCGCTGGGTGATGCCGTCGAGCTGGGTGAAGCTGCCCTCGTCCTCGAGGTGCGAGGCCGCCGGCAGGGCCACCGTGGAGACGGCGGTGAGCGGGGTGCTGTGCGTGCTCTGCACGACCACCTGCGCGAGCCCCTCCAGGCTCTGAGCGAAGGTCGCCGCGTCGGTCGGGACCTCGTGGCCCACTGCCCACAGGGCCTGGACGCTGCCCTTCTTGAGCGCGGCCTGCAGCTCGCTGAACGGGCGCAGGGTGAGCCCCAGCCCCTTGGCGATCCACTCCAGACCCTTGCGGTTCGGGTTGCGGTCCGCGGTGAGCAGGTAGTGATCCGCCTCACCCTCGGCCCGGCCGCCGACGAAGATCTCCTTCACCGAGAGCTGCTCGCGCGCCAGGTGCAGCGCCGCCATCAGGTCCTCGTTGCTGACCGTGGGGCTCACCAGGACCGCGAGGCCCTTGCCCAGGTGTGCCTTGAGGGCCTCGGCCGCTGCCTGGCGCGCCTCCTCGCGGCTCACCTCGCGCTGCTGGTTTCCGCGCCCCACCAGGGGGACGAAGAGGCGGTCCACCGAGAGGTCCCGGTAGCTGGCCCGGCCCTTGTCACACATCCACGAGGCGTTGATCGCCTCGTTCTCGCGCGGGCGGAAGCGGTGGGTGACCTGGCCGTAGCTGTCCGCCCAGATGCTGCAGCCGCGGCTGCAACCGGTGCAGGTGCTCGGAGAGGCCGACAGGAACCAGCTGCGCGCCTTGAAGCGGGTGTCGCGGCTGAGCAGCGCGCCCACCGGGCAGATGTCGACGATGTTGCCGGAGTAGTTGGAGGTCAGCTCCTGGCCCGGGAAGATGTCCAGGACCTCGTGGCTGCCACGCCCGAAGACGCCGAGCTGCGGCTCCTTGGCCACCTCGTCCATGAAGCGCACGCAGCGGGTGCAGAGGATGCAGCGCTCCTGGTCCAGCACGATGGTGGGCCCGAGGATCTTGCGCTTGTTCTTCTGAACCTTCCCGTGCTCGAGGCGCGAGGGAAGGTTGTCGTGCGTCATGTAGTAGTCCTGCAGCCGGCACTCACCCGCCTGGTCGCAGATCGCGCAGTCCACGGGGTGGTTGAGGAGCAGGAACTCCATGTTCGCGCGCTGCTGATCGCGCGCCTTCTGGCTGCCGGTCTCGATGACCTGACCCTCGGCGAGCGGGGTCTGGCAGGCCGGCACCAGCTTCGGCGCGTTCGACACCTGCACCATGCACTGACGGCAGTTGGCCGCCACGCTCAGGCGCGGGTGGTAGCAGAAGTAGGGGATCGCCGAGCCCACCTTGGCGGCGGCCTCGATCATGTTGGTCCCCGGCTCCACCGCGATCTCGGTGCCGTCGATGGTGACCGTCACCTTGCCCGGGTTCTTCGGGGGCGGCCGGCCCGGAGGGGCAGGCGGCGGGGGCGGCTGGGAATGCGCCGCAGGGGGCTTGTCCGCCACGGGGTTGCTCGCCCCGGGAGGCGCCTTCTCCGCCGGCATCTTGGGGTCCTTGGTCTCGCTCACTGCTCCACCTCGCCGCCGATCATGTTGATGGTGTCGAACGTCGGGATGAGGTCGGAGAGCATCTTGCCCTCGATCATCCGCGGAAGCGCCGCCAGCAGCGGGAAGCCGGGCGCGCGCAGGTGCACCTTGTAGGGGCGGCCGCCGCCGTCGCTGACCAGGTACCAACCGAGCTCACCGTTGGGCGACTCGGTCGCGTCGTAGATCTCACCGGCGGGCACCTGGACGCCCTCCATCACCAGCTTGAAGTGCGCGATGACGCCCTCGATGGTCCCGTAGACCTCGGGCTTGGGCGGCAGCGCCACCTGCCAGTCGTCCACGATGATGGGACCGTCGGGGAGCTTGGCGATCGCCTGGCGGATGATGCGATCCGACTGGATGATCTCCTCCACGCGCATCAGGTAGCGGTCGTAGTTGTCGCCGTTGCGCCCGATGGGGATGTCGAAGTCCAGCTGGTCGTAGACCCAGTAGGGCTTGGCCTTGCGAAGGTCGTAGTCCACGCCGCAGGCGCGCAGGCAGGGGCCGGTGAAGCCGAAATCCAGCGCGTCCTCGGTGGAGATGACGCCGGTGCCGCGCATGCGGTCCACGAAGATGCGGTTGCGGCTGAGGAGGGAGACCACCTCGGCGCAGATGGTCTTCACCTTGTCCAGGCTGCGCAGGACCTTGTCGGTCCAGCCCTCGGGCAGGTCGCGGTTGAGCCCGCCGATACGCCCGTAGCTGGTGGTCAGCCGCGCGCCGGTCAGCTCGCTCACGCGATCCCAGAGCAGCTCACGGCCCTCGATGCCGAGCAGGAAGGGGGCAAAGCCGCCCAGCTCCATGCCCGTGGCGCCGATCATCGTCAGGTGGTCGCAGATGCGGTGCAGCTCGCTGGCGATCACCCGGATGTACTGCGCGCGCTCCGGAACGGTGATGCCGATGAGCTTCTCGACCGCGTTCAGGAACCCGAGGTTGTTGTTGATCGCCGAGACGTAGTTGAGCCGGTCCGTGTAGGGCAGGCACTGCGTCCAGGTGACGTTCTCACAGCTCTTCTGGAAGCCGCGGTGCAGGAAGCCGATCTCGGGATCGGCCTTGGCGATGTTCTCGCCGTCCAGCTCGATCCGCATGCGCACCGTGCCGTGGGTGGCAGGGTGGCTCGGCCCCATGTTGATGTACATCCGCTGGCTGTCGAGGTGGGCCTCGAGCTCATCCACATCCTCCGCCAGTGGGTCCTGGGAAGGCGGCCGGACGGCGCTGCTGGGAAGATCCGACATGGGCTTCTCGAATGTCCTGATGAAGAGGGTGGGGCGCGGACCCAACCGGACGGTGCCTTGAGGTGGACCGTCGTGTCCGCTGAGCAGGTTCGCGTGGCGCGCTGGCGCCTTGGGGTCAGGTGACGTTGTTGGTGCCCGGGCCGCGGAAGATGTCGCGGATGGGCTTCTCGGGGATGAGCGGCTGGCGGTCGCGCAGCGCGTAGTCCTTGCGCAGGGGATGGCCGACGAACTCCTCGTACATGAGGATGCGCCGCAGGTCCGGGTGACCCGTGAAGCGGATCCCGTAGAAGTCCCAGACGAAGCGCTCCCACCAGTTCGCGCCCTGGAAGATGTCGGTGATGCTCGGGAGCGTGGGGTCGTCTTCACCCACGCGGACCTTCAGGCGCACCACCTCGTTGAGCTTGAGGGAGCGCACGAAGTACACGACCTCAAAGCGCGGGTCGTACTCCGGCAGGTTCAGACGGTCGACCGCGTCGATGGAGACGAAGAGGCGGAAGTCGAGCGCAGGCTCCTCCTTCAGCAGCTTCATCACCGGCCGCAGGCCGTCCCGGTGGAGGACCCGCCAGGGGGCGCCGGTCCGATCGGTGTAGCTCTCGGCGATGCATTCCGGGAGCTTCGCGCTCACGATGTCCAGTGCAGACGTGCTCAAGGCCTCTCCAGGGTGGGGGCGTTCGGGGGGCGGGGCCTTATAGGGAGCAGGTCCGAGCCCAGTCAACGGAAACCCCCTGATGCAAAGGGGACTTGGGACCGACGGCCACCTGCGGCTCCCGACCGCGTTCCGCCGGATTCCGGCGCCTGCGGTCAGCGGCCGCTTCTGACGAGGCGACCCGGCGGCGTGATGTCAGAGAATGCGCCTCGCCGCGAGGCTGACACCTGCGGCTCAGCGCTTGGCGAGGAGATCCCGGCCCATGGCGGCCGCCTCTCCGGGAAGCGGCGGGGCGGGGCTGCGATCGGCGATGCGGTGCACCTGACCCTGGATACGGTCCTGCAGCAGCATGAGCGCGTCGAGGACCTGCTCGGGGCGCGGGGGGCAGCCGGGGATGTACACGTCCACCGGCAGGATGCGGTCGATGCCCTGGAGCACCGCGTAGTTGTCGTAGAAACCGCCCGACGACGCGCACACGCCGAACGACACCACCCACTTGGGCTCGGCCATCTGCTCGTAGGTGCGCTTCAGGATCGGGGCCTGCTTCAGGTTGATGGTGCCCACCACCAGCAGCAGGTCCGCCTGACGCGGCGAGAAGCGCGGGAACTCGGCACCGAAGCGCGCGATGTCGTGCCGCGCCGACGCTGCGGACATGTACTCCATGCCGCAGCACGCGGTGGCGTACGGGTAGGTGAAGAGCGAGTACTTCCGCGCCCAGCCCAGCCCCTTGGACACCATCTTCTGGATGAAGCCCGTCGCCTCTTCGCGGCGGGTTGCAATCACCGGGGCTACGTCATGCTCAGACATGATTGGATCCTAATGCTCCCACTCGAGAGCGCCCTTCTTCCACTCGTAGGCCAGACCCACGACGATGGGGAGCGCGAAGACCGCCATCACCCAGTAGCCGTACCAACCCAGGCCCAGGTAATTCACGGCCCAGGGGTACATGAACACCATCTCCACGTCGAAGATGATGAACAGTAACCCCACGACGTAGAACTTGATGGCAAAACGCTGCCGCGCCGAGCCGACCGACTCGCTGCCCGCTTCCCAGGCAGCCATCTTGGTCGGACTGCTCCGCTTGGGGCCGGTCACCGACGTGACCAGAACGATCACCAGCGCCAGCAGTCCCGAGAGCAGCAGGGCCACGGCGAGGGGCAGATAGGGGGCCAGAGGATTGGGGTCCATAGCGCGCGGGGACACTAGAGATCCCCCCTCGCACTGTCAAACAGTACTTGGCTCAACCCGTTGAAATGACCGGGGAAACCTGCGTCCCTCGGCCGCTCCGGCGGGCCTCCAGCGCCTCGAACGAGGAGGGGGGCGTGCAGGCCGAGCCGGGGCGGCGGTGCGGGGTGGTGGTCGGCCCGTGGAAGTCGCTGCCGCCGGTGGCGATCAGGTCGTGCTTCGCGGCCAGCCGCAGGAAGTGATCGCGCTGGCTGGGAACGTGATCGGCGTGGTGGGCTTCGATGCCATCCAGCCCCCATCCGGCGAGCCGCTCGATGTCGTGGGCGTGCATCCTGGAGCTTCCCGGATGGGCCAGGGTCGCGGTGCCCCCCGCCCCGTGGATGAGCGCGATGGCCGCCTCGGGGGAGAGGACCTCGCGCTTCACGTGCCCGGGCCGCCCGTCGCCCAGGTAGCGGGCGAAGGCCTCCTGCATGGAGCGCACGTAGCCAGCCTTGAGGAGGGCCCGCGCGAGATGCGGTCGGCCGAGCTGGCCTCCTGCGGCCTCCTCCTCCACCTGCTCGAAGCGGATGCGGCAGCCCACCGCCTCCAGCGCCCCGATCATCCGGTGCATGCGCTCGGTGCGCTCGGTGCGTTGGTGCTCGGCGTGCGCCCGGAGGGGTGGGGCTTCGGGATCGACCAGGTGACCCAGCAGGTGCAGCTCCCGGCAGCCGTCCAGATGCGCGGTGATCTCGATCCCCGGGATCAGCCGGAAGCCCGCGTGGGAGGCCGCTGCGCCGAGGGCTTCGGGGATCCCGGCCACCGTGTCGTGGTCGGTGATGGCCAGCGTGTGGACGCCGTGCTCGACCGCGTGGGCCACCAGCTCGGTGGGGGAGAGTTCGCCGTCGCTGGCGGTGGTGTGGCTGTGCAGGTCGATCACGACGGCCTCTCGGGGGAGCATGCTTCAGCGGGATGGCTTCCCGCCCATGGTGTCACGGGCGCGAGGCCCTGCCCACGGTGGAGGTGGTTGAAACGGGGAGCGCGCCTCCCTAGAGTCGGTGGGTCCGAGCCCCTTCGGACCCCCGCTCGAAAGGCGTGCCCGAAGCGTCGGGCCGTCTTCCGATTGCCGAGGTGGCGTCTCCCGTTGCCCTACGCGGCGGCAGACCCCGTCGGCGCTCAAGGCGTCCAGATGCAGCATCCCCTCCAGATCTCGCGGAAGATCGAGTACGGCCTCCGGGCGATGACCTTCCTGGCGTCCGTGCCGGAGGATCGCGTGGTGCCCTTCCGGGAGATCGCCCGCCGCATGTCGGTGCCGGAGAGCTTCCTGGCGAAGATCATGAAGACCCTGGTCACCCGCGGCATGGTGCGCGCGACCCGGGGCGCCCACGGTGGCTACGCCCTCACCCGGCCGGCCAACGAGATCAGCTTCCTCGACGTGATCGAGGCGGTGGAGGGGCCCATCCGCATCGGCCTGTGCGACACGCATGAAGGAGGCTGCGCCGCCTCGGATGCCTGCACGCTGTTCGGGGTGTGGATGCAGGGGCGGGAGAAGATGCTCGAGGTCTTCCGCAACCGGACCCTCGACACGCTGGCCATGCGCGAGCTCAAGCACCCGCCGCCCTCCCGCGGCCAGGTGCACGAGCCAGGCGCCATCGACGCCTGAGGCAATGGCGCGAGCTCAAGCACCTGCCGCCCTCCCGCGGCCGGGTGCACGAGCCAGGCGCCATCGACGCCTGAGGCAATTCGCTCCGGCGGCCGAGCACCGCCGACATCTGAGCCGAGCGCGTCGACGCTTGAAGTCGAGTGCCGCGGACGCCTGGGCCCAGCGCGGTCGGCACCTGAGGCACCGCGCTCCGGCGCCTTCAGCCGGTTGCCGCCGACGCCCGAGGCACCACGCTCGGGTGATCGCCCTTGCCCTGAAACGAACCAGCGCCCGTGCTCCGCCGGGAGCTCATCCGGCAGAGACAGCGGGCGCTGGACCACGGACGACCCCGGGAAGGGTGCCGTCAGCCTCCGCTGCCGGTCTTCACCGTGGTGCGCGGCGGCGGGCGCAGGTGGGTGTGGCTGTAGGTCATGAACGACGCGTCCACCTCCTTCTCCAGGTAGGTGTAGCCGTCCAGTCCATCCTCGTAGAGGCGCAACAGCTTGCGCGACTCATCGAGGGTGAGGCGCCCCTCGCGCAGGCCGGCCTCCACCGACTTGCGCAGCTTCGCCACCAGATCGTCCTTGTTGTAGCTGACGTAGTTGAGGACCTCGGTGACCGTGTCGCCCTCGACCACGTGGTCGATGAAGTAGCCGCCGGTGGGCCCGATCGACACCTGCACGGCGTGGGTGTCGCCGAAGAGGTTGTGCATGTCGCCCAGGATCTCCTGGTAGGCGCCCACGAAGAAGATGCCGATGTAGTAGTCGTCCTGGTTGAGCGCGTGCAGCTCGAGCGCGTCCTTCACGTCGCGCTTGTCGATGAAGCGTTCGATCTTCCCGTCCGAGTCACAGGTGATGTCCGCGAGGACGCCCTGTCGGGTCGGGCGCTCGTTGAGCCGGTGGATCGGCATGATGGGGAAGAGCTGCTCGATGGCCCAGCTGTCGGGGAGGCTCTGGAACACCGAGAAGTTGCAGAAGTAGGTGTCCGAGAGCTGCCGCTCCAGTGACTCGAGCTCCTCGGGGAGCTCCCCGCCTGCCTCGCGCGCGAGCTTGAGGACCCGCTGGCAGATCGCCCAGTGGAGGTGCTCGGCCTCGACGCGCTCGTCCAGGGACAGGTGCCCCAGCGAGAAGAGCGACAGGGTCTCCTCCTTGTAGGCCAAGGCGTCGTGGTACGACTCGATGAGGTTCTTCTTGGTGATGTCGCGGAAGGTGGCGAAGAGGTTCTTCACCACGCTCGCGGCGTCCTCGGAAGGCTCGCTGGTCTGCGGCCGCGGGTGGATCTCGCTGGCGCCGAGCACCTCGGTGATGAGCACCGCGTGGTGCGCCACCACCGCCCGTCCCGATTCACTGATGATGATTGGGTGGGGGATCTCCGCCTTGTCGCAGGCCTCCATGATCGCGAACACCACGTCGTTCGCGTACTCGGAGGTCGTGTAGTTCATCGACGAGGCGAAGTTGGTCTGGCTGCCGTCGTAGTCCACGCCCAGGCCGCCGCCCACGTCGAGGTACTTGAGCGGCGCACCCAGCCGGGTGACCTCGGTGAAGAAGCGCGAGGCCTCCCGCAGGCCGTTCTTCACGCTGCGGATGTTCGAGATCTGGCTGCCCAGGTGGAAGTGCAGCAGCTCGAAGGTGTCGAGCATGTCCGTCTCACGCATGAAGTGCATGACGTCCATCAGCTCCGAGGAGCTGAGGCCGAACTTGCTGCGGTCGCCTCCGGAGGCCTCCCACTTGCCCGACCCTCGTGAGGAGAGCTTCACCCGTACGCCGATGCGCGGGGCGATGCCCACCCGGCGGCTGACCTCGGCGATGAGCGGGAGCTCGCTGGGCTTCTCCAGGACCAGGATCACCTGACGGCCGAGCTTGGAGGCGTAGAGCGCGGTCTCCACGTACTCCTCGTCCTTGTAGCCGTTGCAGATGATGAGCCCATCGGGGTGGTCCAGCAGCGCCATCACCGCGAGCAGCTCGGGCTTGCTGCCGGCCTCGAGGCCGTAGCCATACTCCCGACCCGCGTCGACCAGCGTCTCGGCGACCCAGCGATCCTGGTTCACCTTGATGGGGTACACGCCGCGGTAGCTGCCCTTGTAGTGGTGCTCGGCGATCGCCTTGTGGAAGGCGCCGTTCAGGTGCCGCACGCGGTCGCGCAGGATGTCGGTGAAGCGCAGGAGCAGCGGGAGGCCGATGCCACGGCGCTTGACCTCCTCCACGAGCTCCTTGATGTCCACGCTCGGTGTGCCCGGTCCGGCCGGATGGGCGATCACGTTCCCTCGTTCGTTGATGCCGAAGTAGGGGCCGCCCCAGTTGCGGATGCCGTACGTGTCCTGCGCATCGGCGATCGACCAGGACTGCTGCGGGGAAGGGTTGGTCATGTCGGGTTCAAACCTCCGGCCGGCTCAGGGGCACTGTCACGGCTCCAACGTGAAACACGCGCCGGGCCCCACTTTCTTGCGGGACGCACGACGCGCGTGGGGGCGCAGTTAGCGGGATCCGGGGCCTCATACAAGTGAGGCCGGGGTGAAATCGATGCAGCGGCCGGCCGGGCAGGCCCTCTCCGGCTTCCCCGTCCCGACGGCTCCTCCGCCCGCCCCGGCGCACCTACCCTCCCAGAACACGAGGGATGGGACCGAGGGGGGAGACAGGAGGCGAACACCGCTTCATGGAGACGTCTGCGAGGAGAGAGCCGGGAGTCATCACGCCGCGCCAGATCTACGAGCGGCTGGATGCCTTCGTCATCGGGCAGAGCGCGGCGAAACGGGCCGTGGCCATCGCCGCCTACAACCACCTCAAGCGCGTCCGGGCCCGGAGGACCCGCCGCCAGAGCCTGCTGCGCAAGAGCAACCTGTTGCTCATCGGCCCCACCGGGAGTGGCAAGACGCACCTCTCGCGGCAGCTGGCGCAGATTCTGGAGGTGCCGTTCACCACGGTGGATGCGACCGAGTACACCGAGGCCGGCTACTACGGGAAAGACGTGGAGATGATGGTCGCCGAGCTCATGCTCCGGGCGGACCACGTCCTCGAGGAGGCCCAGCGGGGGATCATCTTCATCGACGAGATCGACAAGATCGCCCGGCGCACGCAGGGGGCGCGCAACGGCGCCGGCGCCCGGGACATCGGTGGTGAGGGCGTCCAGCAGGCGCTGCTCAAGCTGCTGGAGGGCCGCGAGGTCCAGGTCCCGGTCCAGGTGAGCGCCGGCTGGCACCGCAGCGAGACGGTGACCCTCAACACCGAGGACATCCTCTTCATCTGCGCGGGCACCTTCAGCGACCTCTACAACGAGGACCATCAGGGGCGGGTGCGCGAGGTCGGCTTCGGTGCCCAGGCCCGGCAGGCGGAGCGTCGCTCCCGGCGGACCCTCACCACGCAGGAGCTGGTGAGTTACGGCATGCTCTCGGAGCTGCTGGGAAGACTTCCGGTGTCGGTGCACCTGCAACCACTGCAGGAGGATGAGCTGCTCGAGATCCTCACCGGACCCCCGGACGCGATGGTGCGTGAGTACACCGAGCTGCTCGCCCTCGACGGCATCGAGGTGACGTTCAGCGAAGACGCCCTCCGCGCGGTGGTGCGCCACAGTCAGTCGCGCGGGCTCGGCGCCCGTGGGCTGCGGGGCATCCTCGAGCACGTGATGTCCGATCTCATGTTCACCGCGCCCGAGCTCCGCGAGAGCCAGGTGCGCGTGGATGTGGATTGGGTGCGGCCGCGCCTGGCCGGGAGCGGGGAGGGTGTCGCCACGTTGCACTGAGCGCTTCCCCACGGAGGCGTGGCGGCTCGACCCGACGAGGCGTCAGCCCCCCCCGCACCGGAGCGTGGGAGCGGGAGCGCGTGGAAGCATCGACCTCGACGCGTGTGGCACCCCGCCGGTGCTGCGGTCCACCCACGAGCGCAGGCGCGGGGGGCTCCGCAGCTTGCGGCCCGGCAGTGGAGCGGCCCCGCCACCTGCGTGCGGGGGCGCCCGGCCGGGTCCGGGATCTTCTGCCCCGGAGGTCTTCAGCGCCCCGCGTTGGCCCCCGAAGCCGCGTCGGCGTCGAGGGTCTGGCTGGGCGCATCCCGTCCCCCCGGGGCGTCCGGCTGGCGTCCTCCCGACAGGCCACTCAGAGCCTGGAGCGACTGCTCCATCAGCGCGACGACCTGGCGATCCTGCAGCAGGGCCATCACCGAGTCGTTGCGCAGCGCCGCCTTCCAGTCACCGGATTCGATCGCTTCGCGCACCCGGGGATCGGAGAGCGCGCTGCGCAGTCGCGGATCCCGGCGCAGCTCCCGGTAGCCCTCGGTGCGGCTGAGCTCACGACGCTGCTCCGGATCGAGCGCCGTCTGTCCCAGGGTGATGAAGGTCCGAGCAGGCGCGAGCTGGGCGTAGTCGAACAGGTTGTGCGTCCGGGCCATGGCGAAGGCCACCGAGTCCTTGGACGCCAACGACAGCTTCCTGCCCGAGATCTGGACGTGCTCTTCGGCGAAGACCGCGGCGCTGGTGAAGAGCCAGGCCACCAGCGCCACCTTGGCGGCGCCGATGACGAACCCCAGGGAGCGGTCCGCCCCGTCCTGCTCCTTCTCCTCTCCCGCGGAGAGCATCCGCCGCAGCACCCGGGTCACGACCCAGCGCACCAGGGAGAAGAGGGCGATGAAGATCACCAGGGAGGCGAGGACCCATCCCAGGACCGGCGGCCCTCCCAGCTGCTCGGAGAGGAAGGGGGCGGCGCGTGCGGCGAGGGGCTTGGTGAAGAGGCCTGCGATGATCAGGGCCGCAATCTGCGCGAGCTGGCGGGAGGCGCCGGTGAGCGCTCCCAGCAGGCCGAAGAAGGCCATCAGGCCCAGAATGGCGAGATCGATCCCCATGCACGCACCCGAGTTCAGAGACGGCTGCGCCGCTCGGTCTCGATGGCCTCCTGCACCGCGGTGAGCTGCTCACGGTAGCGCACGTTCTGGGGCTCGAAAGTCAGCGCCATCTTGAGGTTGCGCTCGGCGTTGGCGAGGCGACCGGCCTGGACGTCCTGCTGCGCGGTGGCGAAGAACTGCCGGCCCCGCGGGGTGGTGCCGATCTCCTCCTCGCTCTGGCGCTTGGCGGCCGCCTTGGTCTCGGCCTCCGAGGCTTCGGTGAAGCGCAGCTTGCTGGCGCGCTCCGGCCCCTGGATGTCGGCCAGGTACTGACGGCGGCGGCGGTCGTCGCGCAGGACCGCGTAGGCCTCGGCGAGGCGCTTGTAGAGCTCGTGGACGTGGTGCTTGAGGGTCGCGTTCTCCACGTGGAAGAAGCGATCGGGATGGAAGGTCCGGCTCTCCCGGTAGAAGGCCTGCTTGATCTCCCCCGGGCTGGCGTCGTGTGGGATCCGCAGCACCTGGAAGTAGTCCAGCGTGGAGAGGGCCCCCGCCCGCTCGGAGAGATCCTGGAGCTGGGACATGTCCAGGCCTTCGGGGAGGCTCACGGGCCGGGTGGCGCCGGCCGCCGCGGGGGCCACCGGCGCGGATGCCGGGCGCACCGCCGGGACCTGGGGCACCGCCAGCCCGGGGCTGGAGACCGGCTCACGCCCCAGCGGCCGGGCACTGCCTGCGCCCGGAGCAGCCGGGGCCAGCGGAACTCCGACGCTGGTGACCGGTTCGGCCGCGAGCGGCGGCGCACGGCCCGGCGTTCCCGGACCTCCGGCGGGTGGGGTGAGGCGCGGAGCGCCGGGGCGTCCTGTCGGAAGCGGAGCGCCACGTCCTCCCGGTGGCGGCCCGAGGGTGGGGGGCGCGACCGGACGATGCGCGGGCGGCCCTGCCGGCGCGATGGTCGGCGGAGCGGCGGGGCGAGTGGCTGGCACCGGAGCCAAGCCCGGCACCGGGGCCGGGCGGTGCGCCACCGGCGGCACCGCGGGCATGGTGGGCGGTGCGGCTGGACGCGCGGGAGCGATGGACGGGGGCGCCAGCCCCGGTCGTGCCTGGGCGGAGGGGGCTGCAGGGGGCGGGGGCTGTGGCCGGTAGGGACCGCCGGGAGGGGGCATCGCGGCGCTCCCGGGGCGCACGGGGGGAATCATCGGCGCGATGGAAGGCGCCACCCGTGCCGGGGCGGGAGGTGCCCCCCGGTGGGCGGATGGAGGAGCACCACCCGGAACCGGAGCCACCGCGGGCGCTGCGGGAAGCGGACCGGGGGCAGACGCACCCGACGGCGCCGCCGGCCTTCCCTGGCCCGGGGCCACCGGCGGACGAACCGGGGGAGACGCGGCCGGCGGAATCAGGGGGGCCACTCCGGGGACCGGGGGCGGAAGCGGAGCCTGCAGCGTCCGGGGCGAGGCAGCGCCCGGGCGGCCGGCGGACGGAGACGGTTGGGGTGCTGCCGGAGCCCCCGGGAGCGCGCCTGCTGCCTGACCTGCGGGGCGGGGAACGCCGGGTCGCACCCCTGCTGCCGGCGTCAGGGGGCGTGGCGCGCCCTGCGGAGGAGCGTGGGCGGGCGGAGGTCGCGCGGAGCCAACGGCCGGGCGGGGCGGGGCCGGAGACAAGGGGGCCACGCGCGGAGGGGAAGCGCCCGGGCCGGCGGGCGGGCGCGCAGGTCCACCGGGTCCAGCCGGCGTGCGCGTCCGCCCCTCGTTCCCGGCGCGCGGGTCCGGAGCTGCCGTGGGAGGGCGCGGCCTGGGCCGCTCGCCGTTGTCAGGAGGGGAGGACAAGGATCGCGTGGGGCTCGTTGGCGGCTAGCGGGAAAAGACCGGCAGGTCGGGGCTGGTGACGTCCACGCCCCCACGCGACAGCTGCATCCGACGGTTGGCCTCGATGGAGCGGGCGATGTCGTCCTCGGAGAGGCCGGAGGAGAGGGAGATGGTCATCGAGGTCCGCTGGCCGGTCTCCAGGTCCGCGGCGGACACCTGAACGATCCCGTCGCTGTTGATCTCGAACGTCACCTCGATCTTGACCTCGCCCCGGTACCCGATGCGGAAGCCGGTGAACTCGAACTCCCCCAGCATCTCGCACTCTTCGGCGCGGTTGGACTCACCCTGGTAGACGCGGATCTTGACCTTGTCCTGCCCGTCCCGGCTGGTGGTGAAGGTCTTGGAGCGGTCCAGGGGCACCGGCGAGTTCTTCTCGATGATGCGCTCGGTGTACCCGCCCACGGTGCCCAAACGCAGCGAGAGCGGCGTCACATCCACCAGGAACGTGGAGGTGCGCGCGTCGAGCAGTGCGTGTCCCTGCAGCGCGGCGCCGGTGGCCACCGCCTGGTCCGGGTCGATGCCCTCGAGCGGCTGGCGCTGGAAGTAATGGGCCACCGACTCGCGGATGATCGGCAGCCGCGTGGGCCCGCCCACCAGGATGATGGCGTCGATGTCCGAGGCGGTCAGCCGGGCACTCTGCAGTGCCTCGTCACACACCTTGAAGGTGCGCTGGACCAGATCCATCACCATCCCGTTGAAGTGCTCGGCGGTGAGGGTCTGGCGCAGCTCCAGCACATTGCCCTGGGCGTCCTGACAGATGGCCGGGACGTGGATGCTGGAGATGCCGACCTGACCGACCTCGATCTTCCCGCGCTCGGCCGCGTCCTTGAGCATCTGGATGCACTGCTTGCTCTGACGCAGATCCAGCCGCGTGTGCGCCAGGAAGTCGTCGGCCAGCCAGTCCATGATGCGGTCGTCGAAGTCGTCGCCGCCCAGGTAGGTGTCGCCCGCGGTGGCGAGCACCTCGAACACGTCCTTGCCGATCTCCAGGATCGACACGTCGAAGGTTCCGCCGCCCAGGTCGTAGACCACCACCCGCTGGTTCACGTCCCGGCCGAAGCCGTAGGCCAGCGCCGCCGCGGTGGGCTCGTTGATGATGCGCAGGACGTCCAGCCCCGCGATGCGTCCGGCATCCTTGGTGGCCTGGCGCTGGTTGTCGTTGAAGTAGGCCGGGACGGTGATCACGGCGCGGGTGACCGGGTGTCCCAGATACCCCTCCGCCACCGCCTTGAGCTCCTTGAGCACCAGGGCCGAGATCTCGGGGAGGGAGTAGGTGTCGTTGCGGATCGCGATGCGGACCGAGTTGTTGGGGCCCTCCACGATCCGGTAGGGCATCACCGCCTGCGCCTTCTTCACCTCGTCGGAGAAGTAGTAACGGCCGATGAGACGCTTGGCCGAGTACACCGTGGTCTCGGCGTGGGTGATGATGTTCCGCTTGGCCGCGTTGCCCACCACGACCGTGCCGTCGTCCAGGAACGACACGCTCGACGCATGGGTGGTCTCGCCCCACTCATTGGGGACGACCACCGGGGCTCCATCCTGGACCACTGCCACGCAGGAGTAGGAGGTCCCCAGATCGATGCCGATCGCCACGTCGTCCGACATGTCTGCTCCGGGCCGAATCGGGCGCCCCCGGCGGACGCCACAAAAGGTCTGCGAAAGCCTGCACCCTAGGAGGGTCCAGACGCCCTGTCAACGCGTTGTCTGACAGAACCTCAATGAAATCATGAGTTTGCGATGTGTTCTGGCTGTCGATTGTGTAATGGCTGATCGACCGGTCAATCCCTCACATCCTCAGGGCATCGGCGCGAAGGACGCGTCGAGGAAGCGGACGAAGAGGTTGGCTGCGGCGTGCAACAGCGTGGCGCCGAGGATCGTTCCGGTCTTCTCGCGCATCCACCCGAAAAGCAGGCCGGGGAAGAACACCGAGAGCCGCCAGACGGCGAAGATCGCCAGGTGGCCCAGCGCGAAGAGCAGGGCGGTGACCACCAGGGCCGGGCCCAGACGGGCGCCGAACAGGCGCCGGCCGCCGGGCCAGGCGTCTCTCAGTCGGGTCTGGATGAAGCCCCGGTAGAAGAACTCCTCGGGGAGCGCCACCACCAGGGTCTGGTCCAGCACCCACTGCCCGAAGTCGGGAGGGAGACGCGGGGTGAACCGGACCTCGGCGCCCGGGCGGTAGGGGGAGAGGGCGGCGGCCAGCTCTGCGGGCAGCTCAGAGACCAGGTGGAGGAAGCCCCAGTACGCCGCAAAGAAGAGGGGGGCGATCAGCAGTGAGAGCCCGAGGAAGAGCTTCAGGTCCTCGCGCCAGTGGCGCAGCGACAGACCGTAGTCGCTGAGATCCTCACCCCGGCCGCGCATGGCCAGGATGGGGAGGTAGAGGAACCCGGCAGTCGCCACCAGCTTGGTGGCACTGCTCAGCCCGAAGGCGAGAAATGCGAGCACCAGGGAGCCGAAGGCCAGGCTCCACACCAGGAGCACCTCGGTGGTCGCCCGCCGCCCGGCAAACGGCCACACCCCTGTCTTCGCTGACGTCACTCGAGCGCCCCGGAGGCCACCACCTGCTGCATGACCTCGATGGGCAGGGCCCAGCTGATGCCGCCCCGTTCCCTGACCACGGTCGCCACCAGACGGCCGCGCGCATCGAACAGGGGGGTCCCCAGCGGTAACTTCGCCCGGAGCGCGGCGCGGGGACCCGCTGCCTGCCCGGAAGCCGGTGGGGGGGCGATCCACTGCAACGGGTGCGTCTGCAGCGCGCCCGTGGTGTCGCGCGTGACCGCGATCACCCAATCTCCGGGCCGGAAGGAGGAGAGCACGCGGATGGGAACGGCCTCGTTGAGCCCCAACGCGGAGGGGGCGCGGACGAGCGCGAGCCCGGTGGTCGCGTTGGCGTAGAGCACGCGACCCCGGTGGGTGGAGCCGCCATGGTGCAGCCGGGCGTGGGTCAGCTCGACATGGGCGACCGAGGTGAGGAGCTCACCTCCCTGGCCCACCAGAATCCCCGGCCCCCGCCCCGCAGGACCTTCGAGGACCCACAGGGTCCGCTCGCACTGGGCGCGCAGCTTCTGCATCGCGGCCCTGGTGGGGCGGGTCGGATCGGCGGACCAGGCGGGAAGCGCGAGCAGGAGCAGCAGCCACGCGCCACGGGACCGCAGCCTTCGGAAGACACCGCCCGCCGGCATCACGGACGATCCGGGGCGCGCCCTTCGCGGCGGGTGAGGAGCTGACGCCGACGCTGGTGCAGCGGGACGTTGGCGGGATCGGCGGCGAGGCCACGCTCGTACTCCTGAAGCGCCCGTTCAGCGTCCCCGCGGCCTTCCCAGGCCTGGCCGGTGGCCTGATGGATACGGGCGCGCGCTGCCGCGGAGGGATTGCGGTTGAGCCAGGACTCCCGGGCGCGATCGAGGGCGTCGGCGGTGAGGCCTTCATCCAACGCGCGGGCGATCCCCCGCCAGTTGCCCCGGGGCAGATCCAGCTCGAGCCGCTCCAGCGGAACGCTGAGCTGCTGGCCCATGCGGCGCACCCGTACCTGTTGGCGCCGGCGCTCCTCTTCATGGGCGGGGCTCAGTGCGTGTGCGCCGAGCTGCTCGAGCTCCCGGCCGAGCGCGACCGCCCGCTGCCGCGCCTCCCGCCCGCTGACGTCGAGGGCCAGGTCGAGCAGCTGATAGGGATCCTCCTCCTTCACCTCGCGCAAACGCGAGAGGATCGCTTCGGCGCGGGCGTGGATCTCCGGCGTGACCTTCAGGGCCGCTCCGGCCGGGGCCTTGTTGGGGAGGCGCCCGGTCTGCTGGGCCTCGAGCCGCTCACGCAGCGCAGGGGGAAGCTCGGCGAACTGGAGGGCGAATCCTGCGGACATCCCCCATGCTCGCGCCTGCTCCCCGGTGACGTGGCGGACCACATCGCCCTCGCAGCGCCACTCCTCCCCGTCCAGCTCCAACATGAGCGACAGCCGGGTCATGAGCGGTGGAGGCTTGGCCTCGGTGGCGACGAACAGGCCAGCGCGCGACACGTCGGTGCACTCGAGCGGCCCCAGGAGCCAGGAGGCGCCTTCCGTCACCCGGGCGCGGATCGCGGCCTTCGAGGACGGGTGCAGAAGGATGGTGGGGGGACCGCTGGAATCCACCTCGCCGGCGGGCGGCGGGGAGATCTCGACTGCCGGGAGCTCGTGGGTCGGCCGGCGCAGGCGCGCAGTCGCATTGAGAAGCGCCTGGCGGAACTCGGCGGCGGTCTGGAAACGCTGGTCCGGGTCCTTCTTCAGCGCCCGCATGATGATGTCGCTGAAGCCCGGATCGGTGGAGGGGACCACCCGGATGGGCGGGGTGGGGATCTGATCGCGCTGCTTGATCAGGACCTGCGGCATGGTGGGCGCGGTGAAGGGGAGGGCGCCGGTGGCGAGCCGATAGCCGATGATCCCCAGTGCGTAGAGGTCGATGCGGCCATCGACCTTCTCGCCGTTGGCCTGCTCAGGCGCCATGTACTCGGGCGTCCCGACAATGGCCCCGGGCCGGGTGTGGACCTCGGTGAGATCCGCGAAGAGCTTCGCGATCCCGAAGTCCAGGACCTTCACGAAGTGGGGCTGCCCGCTGCGCGGGGTGAGGAAGATGTTCTCGGGCTTGAGATCGCGATGGATGACGCCGCGGGCGTGGGCCGCTCCGAGCCCGTCACAGACCTGCGCCAGGATCGGCATGGCCACCGAGGCGGGCACCACGCCGCTGCTGTCGGCGAGCTGGGCCAGCGACTGACCCTCCAGGTACTCCATGATGAAGTAGTGGATGGTCTTCTGCACCGCCATGTCGAAGATGCTGACGATGTTCTCGTGGCCGATCACGTTGACGGCGCGCGCCTCGGCGAAGAACCGGGCGACGAGATCGGCATGCACCGCGAGGTGGGGGTGGAGGACCTTGACCGCCACCTTGCTGCCGATGAGGACGTGCTCCCCGAGGTACACCGCACCCATCCCGCCCCGGCCCAGTTGGCGGGTCAGCAGGAAGCTTCCAAGCTGCGTCCCCACCAGGTTGGGGGGGATCGCTCCCGAGTTCCGCCCCGGTACGGGCTTCGCATCGGTCACAGGTGGGTTCTCCGAGGGGGGCGGCGGTTCATGAAGCGCCCCGACTCTAGCGCAGGAGGCCGCCCGGAGATCCCCTCTTCTGGGTCGATCGTCTCAGATGCGGTCCGAGCGTTCAGGAAGGCTGCCTCAACGCCATCAGAAAGGCTCCCGTATCCAGGGTATTGACCACCCGGTCACGGGTGACCCAGCCCTTCCGGGCCGTGGCCACGGCGAAGCGCAGATGTTCGAGCTCCTCGACGTTGTGGGCATCGCAGCTCAGGACCACCCGGACCCCCAGGCGCATCGCGAGTCGGGCGTGCTCGGCCTTCAGGTCGAGGCGGTGGGGACTCCCGTTCACCTCCACCACCACCCCCTGCTCCCGCGCGCGCTTCATCAGGCGCTCCATGGAGACCGAATAGGGCGGCCGTTGGAGGATCCTGCGACCGGTGGGGTGGCCGAGGATCTGGGTGCGCGGCTGGTCCAGCGCGCTCAGGATCCGCTCGGTCATCGGATCCCCGTCCATGCCATGCCGGGAGTGGATGGAGGCAATGACGACCTCGAGCTGGCGCAGCAGGTCGTCGGGCAGGTCGAGTTGTCCTTCGCGGAGGATGTCCGACTCGATGCCCTTGAGCAGACGGAAGTCACCGAGCTCGCGGTTGAGGGCGTCGACCTCCTTCCACTGCTGCCGCAGCCGCTGCGGTGTGAGTCCGCCCGCGTAGGAGGCGGTCTGGGAGTGGTCGGTCACCGTGAGGTAGCGCATCCCCCGCGCCCGGGCGGCGATCGCCATCTGGCGCAGGCTCGCTTTCCCGTCCGACCAGGTGCTGTGGCTGTGGACCACGCCGCGGATGTCCTGATGGGTGACGAGGGCTTCGGGAAAGGTGCCATCGAGCGCCGCCTCGAGCTCGCCGGTTCCCTCGCGCACCTCTGCTGGCAGCTCCGGGAGACCCAGCCGGGCGTAGAAGGCGGCTTCGCTCTCCAGCTTCACGCGGCTTCCGGACGCGTCCTGCAGGCCTTCTGCGGTGAGAACGAGGCCGCGCTCCTGCGCCAGCCGTGAGAGCCCCTCCACGTGGGCCGGTGCGCCGGTGTGATGGACCAGCGCGCCCACGAACGCCTGGGGCGTGACCAGGTACACGGTGGCGTGGAGTCCGGGCGGAAGCAGCGAGACGCGCACGTGATCCCGGCCACGGTGCGCGAGGGTGAGCACATCCTCCGCCTCCATGAGATGGGAGATGAAGGCTTCGGGATCCGCGGTCGCCGCGACCAGCTCGATCTGCTCCACCGTCTCGCACCAGCGCCGCACCTCTCCGGCCAGCTCGAGGTGGTGGATCCGTCCCGGTCCTTCCGCGAGATGTCGCCGCAGCCGCTCGGCGATCGGTCGGGCGAGCGCCAGGCCGAACCGTGCGCCGGCTCCCTCGCGGATGAGGCGCTCGAGGGCTTCGGCCAGCGCGAGCTCGGAGGAAGGGCCGAAGCCGTCCAGGTCCCGGACGCGACCCGCCCGCGCGGCCTCGAGCAGCAGGGTCGGATCATCCGTCTGCAGCGCATCCCACAACGCCGCCGCCCGTCGCGGGCCGATGCCGGGGAGTTGAAGGAGGGCCCGGGCCTGGGGAGGATGCTTCTTCTCCAGCGCCTTCAGGCCCTCCAGCGCGCCCGACTCGAGGATCTCCGCGACGTGGGCCGCCATCTTCGGCCCGATGCCCGGCAGGCGGGTCAGCGTCCCGGCGCGGGAGCGCTCCACCAGCTGGGCATCCGAGAGCGCGGCCAGCCGCGTGGCTGCCTGCTCGTACGCCTGCACCCGGAAGGGCTGGGCACCTTCCAGCTTCAGCGCCTGGGCCATCTGCCGCAGGGCGCTCACCACGCGTGTGCGTTCTCCGGACACGCAGAAGGGTAGCCTTCCGCCCCCCCCCGACGGGAGTCCCCTCCTGTTCCCCGGCCCAGGCCGTTGGCGCGGGGCTCTAGACGCTTGCGCTGCCGATGCCCGCTGCAGCGTCCCGGCTTCCGACCTTCAAGTCGGAAGCCGGTGAGCAGCGGAGCGCCGGGACGCATCCGGCCGGCGAACCCTTTGGCGTCAGCGATCTGAAGTTCGCTCCACCATGTGTCACGGTGCTCCACCGCCTCCGTGGCCAATCCGGTCGCACCGGCTCACCCATCCCGACCTCGGGATGGAGAACGGAAAGTACATGCAATTTTCAGGAACCCTTGATCCCGCGACCCTCGCGCGGACCCAGCGCTGCAATCGCCGCCTGGTGGATCCGGCGCGGCTTCAGGCCATCGCGAACACGGGTCTCATGGACGCCGGCCGCCAAGCCGCGTTCGACCGTCTGGCGCATCTGGCGGCCGGGACCGTCGACGCGCCACTGACGATCGTGTCGCTGGTGGGAGCCGACAAGCAGTACTTCGTTGCCGACTACGGCCTTCAGTCCCCGTTCAAGGAATCCCGCCAACTCCCGATCGACTCCTCGATCTGCCGCTACACGCTCGAGGGCGAATCGATCATCTCCTCGAACGCTCCGAAGGATCCGCTCCTCAGATTCCATCCCTCCACCGGACCCTGGGGGATCGTGGCGTTGGTCGTCATTCCGCTGATCAACCCGGATGGCCATGTGCTGGGGACGTTCTGCGCCATCGACAGCAAAGAGCGCGAGTGGTCCGAGTACGAAATCGACGTCATGCGTGAACTCACGCTCTCGGTCATGACCGAGATCAATTCGCGTGAGCAGTTGCTGAAGCTGAAGGAGGAGCAGCGCCTGCGGGAGGTGTTCGTCGCGGCCCTGACCCACGACCTGCGAAACCCGCTCCATGTGTCGCGGGTGAGCGCGCATGCCCTCTCGAACCGGTTTGACGGTCAGCAGGATGTTCAGGCGATCTTCTCCATGATCGACAGAAGCCTCGCGCACGCGGATCGCATGGTGCAGGACCTGCTCGATGTCTCGCAGCTGCGCTCCGGTGGGCATCTCCCGATTCAGACGGAGGCGTGCAATCCCTGTGAGGTCGCCGGCGAGGTCGTCGAGGAGCTCGCCGCGGTGCACGGTGCCCGGTTCGAGCTCGAGACCGTCGACGTCCGCATCACCGCGGACCCGGTGGGGCTGCGTCGCATCATCGAGAACCTCGCGGCCAATGCCATCAAGTCTGGGGATGCCAAGGCTCCCGTCCGGATCTCTCTGGTGAGGAATGAGGATCGGGTGGAGCTCAAGGTGGAGAACAAGGGGCGCCCGATCTCCGAGGACGAGCAACGCACCATCTTTGAACCGTTCCGCCGGGCCGAGGCAGCGGGCGGGAGCGCCAGAAGGGGTGGGGGCTGGGGCTGGCTCTGGTCCGCGGCATCGCGCGCGCACACGGCGGCGACGTCACGGTTTGCAGCTCGGCGGATGGCACCTGCTTCACCGTGGCCCTGCCCATCCGGGCCGCCCAGGCCTGAGCCACGGCGCGTCCCCGGTGGGGTGGCCTTCTTGGCGCGCGCCAGCAGGTCACCTGGCCGGGCGCCCGCCAGGCACCCGGGAAGAAGCCCGGTTCGGCGGGAAGGGGAGCCCCGTCGACGCGGGGTTGCGATCCACCACCGCCTTGGGGCATTGCCGAAGGCGAGGAGCATCGCGTCCCTCATCCGGCAACCAGAGGCGAAGCACGCGAGGATCCGCCGCGTCCCACGAGGCGTGGCCCGGAGGAGCAGATGAGCGAGAAGATCACCTTGGGCCCGGCCGACCTGCGCGAGGACGAGCTGCGTGGCTACGAGGTCGGCCAGCGCAACGTGCTCGTGGCGCGGATCGGTGGCCGCTACAAGGCGCTGGATGATTGGTGTAATCACGCCGGCTGCCTGCTGTCGGGCGGTCACCTGGAGGGGAACATGGTGGTGTGTCCCTGCCACGAGGTGGGCTTCGACATGGACACCGGGGCGAACCTGACGTCTCCGGGGGTCTGCGACGATCAGCCCACGGTGAAGGTCTCGGTGGAGGACGCCCAGCTCGTTCTCGAAGACTTCGATCCCGACGCGGTCTGATCCCGCCACCGAACTGGAGCCAGCCATGTCCGACGAACCGCTCGTCCCGATCGAAACCCCGGTTCCGCCGCCCGGCCACGTCTCGCCGGCCGCCAAGCACCGCCACCTGTCTCCCTCCCGGGTGGAGGTCTACCTGGTGACCTGCAGCGACACGGTGCACGAGGGCAGTGACGTGAGCGGCAAGACCATGCGCGGGCTGCTCTCCGGCGCAGGGCATCAGGTGGTGGGGCAGGAGGTCATCCCGGATGAGGCGCCGGCCATCGAGGCCAGCCTCGAGCGCGCGCGCAGGAGTGGCGCCCGGGTGGTGCTCTTCTCGGGTGGAACCGGGCTCGCCTCGCGCGACGTCACCGCCGAGGTCCTGGGACGCCTCTACGAGAAGGAGATCCCGGGGTTCGGAGAGCTCTTCCGGATGCTGTCCTTCCAGGAGATCGGAAGCGCGGCGATGCTGTCCCGCGCCAGCGCCGGGATGAGCCGCGGTCAGGTGCTCTTCGCCCTGCCGGGTTCAACCCATGCGGTGAAGCTGGCGATCGAGAAGCTGATCCTCCCGGAGCTGGGGCACCTGGTGCGGGAACTCTCGCGCTGATCCGCGGACGCGCTCCCGTTACGTCTCCTCCGACCATGGCCACCAGGAAGCGCACCTCGCGCCGGACGCTCGGCCCCACCGGGCTTGCGCGCCTCTCCGCACCGCTGAATGCCCTGGCCGACGCTGCGGCCTCGGGCGTCCGCGTCGGGTTCGATCCGGTGGCCATCCCCCGGCGCTACACCGATCCCCGTGACATCGAGGTCTCCGGCCTCATCGCTGCCGGCCTCGCGTATGGCCGGGTGAGTCTCTTTGTGCCCCGCATTGAAGAGGTGCTCGCGGGCCTCGGACCCCGGCCCGCCGCCGGGATCGAGGCCCTCACGCTCCCCCGGGCAAAGGCGCTGCTGGAAGGCTTCGTCTACCGCTTCAACGTGGGTACCGACGTGGCGGTCCTCCTGTTCGGGATGCAGGCGGCGCTGCGTCGTCACGGCTCACTCGAGCAGCTCTTCCTCTCCCACCGGGGCGACGGCGGGGACCTCCACGCGACGCTCTCCGGCTTTCTCGCCGAGCTGCGGGACATCCCAATGGCGCCGCTCCGCCACGCCCTGGGGCACGAGCGGGGGTTGCAGCACCTGCTCCCATCTCCACTGGGGGCCGGCGCTTCCAAGCGGCTGCTCATGTACCTGCGCTGGATGGTGCGGGGACCGGACGCGGTGGACCTGGGGATCTGGAAGCGGGTGCCGGCCGCCGAGCTGCTGCTGCCCCTGGACACGCACACCGGGCGGCTCGCCCAGCACCTCGGGCTCACCGCGCGCAGCTCCCTCAACTGGGCGGCCGCCGAAGAGGTCACCGCCGCGCTCCGGACGATCGATCCCGAGGATCCGGTCCGCTTCGACTTTGCCCTCTGCCATCACGGGATGAGCGGCGGTTGCCCGCCCACACCGCGCCCGGACACCTGCGAGGCCTGCGTGTTGTTGCCGGCGTGCCGGACGGGAGCCCGTTTGATGGGGCGCCGGAGCAGGACGCCCTCGCGCCCGCAGCGCGGTTCCTGAAGACTTATCGCGGGAGGAACGCGAAGGCGCGGGCGAGCGCTCCGGTCGCATCCTGTTCCACCGGCAGACCGTGGGCCATGACGATGCGTCGCGGCTGCCAGGCGAGCAGCGTCTGGATGCTGGCGGCCAGCGCCCGGCGATCCCGGATGGTCGTCTTGAACAGCCGCGAGGGACCGAACGCCCCCCAGGAGCCGGTCAGGGTGAAGAACCAACGCGTCAGGCGATGGGTGGGGCGGGGAAGATGGAAGGCGAGGTCCGCCAGGATCAGGGTGTGCGAGGGGCGGTGGAAGAAGGCCACCTCGTGCGTGGTGGTCCCGGCGATGACGTGTTGCTCGAGCACTCCGCTCCAGAGCGGGGCGGGCATCGCGTCGACGGTCCCGTGGAAGGTCAGGTCGGGCCGCTTCCTGGTCAGCGCAGGGATGCCGTAGAGCTTTGCATCCGGCCAGGCCTCCATGGCTGCAGGCAGACCGAGGTGGTGAAGCGAGGTCTGGGCGATGAGGGCCCGGACCGGCCCCAGCGCGTCGATCTCCGCCTTGGCCTCTGGAAGCTTTGGGATGGGATTGAAGATGACCAACCCGCCATCCTCCAGCCGCACCACGTAGCACCGCGTCGGCAGGTGCAATCCGGGGGGGAGGAGGATGCGCTGCTCGAACGCCCAGAATCCCTCGTCAATCGTGATGGCTTGCATGGACGCGCACGCTGCCACGCCATGCAGGCACCCGCCCAGTGTCCAGCACGGTGGATGCCCTTCCTTCCGATCGGGGTCGCCGTTGTCCGACGGACCCGGCGCACCTCCGGGGGCGCAGCGTGTCAGTCACCCACGGAGATGTAGGCGCGTTTGGCAGGAACGCTGATGAGCTCCCACTCCGGAAGGAGGAGTGCGGTGAGCTGCCGCCCATAGGCGCAACCGGTGTCCAGGCCGGTGGCGAAGGGGCGCCGCTGCAGGCCGCGGATGGCGTCGTGTCCGAAGACCACGTGTTCGGGGCCCTCCCACCGCTGGGACCAGGGCTCTCCCTCGTGCACCCGCTTGCTGGCGGTCCCATCGCTGCGGAGGCTGCGCATGGTGAGGACGTTCTCGCGCGACTGCGCCTCGAGCGCGATGCCGGGGACGAGACCCGCGTGAACGGCGATCACGTTGTGCTCGGGGATGCGCAGCGAGAGGGGCAGCGTGTTCAGCCACCCCAGTCCGTCCTCGCCGAGGCCCTGCTGAATCTCGGCGTGCTCACCATCCCAGGCGCGCAGCACGTGGGCCTCGTGGTTGCCCAGCACGGCCTGGAACCCCTGCTCCCGGACGAACTGCACCACCCCCAGCGAGTCCGGCCCCTTGGCGACCAGATCCCCGAGCAACACCACCCGATCCTCGGCGCTCAGCGCGGCCACCCGCAGCAGCGCCCGTAGCTCGTCGAGGCAGCCGTGAACGTCACCGATGAGGAGGGTGCGGGGATGGGCCATGCCGACTCCGAGCCGTCAGAGAGAGAAGAGGTGTCGCAGGCGGCTGAAGATGTGCTCCGCCTCCTGTCGCGGGTGGACCTTCTTGGCCGAACTGCCGTCGCTGGCGAGTTGCTCCCGCGGCGCCTCCCGCGCTGCGAGAAGCTCGGAGAGCTGCTTGGCGAGCGTGGGTTGGGCCACGAGGATGCGCCGGAAGAGGGGACGATCGATCTCGAAGAGGACCACGTCCTCCAGCGCGTCGACGTTCGCCGATCGGGGCGCATCGGTGAGCAGGGAGGCCTCGCCGAAGCAGTCGCCCGGGTTGAGGTGGCCGACGACCTGGGCGCCGGGACCGATGGAGACCGAGAGCCGTCCACGGGCGACAACGTAGAAGGTGTCTCCGGGAGCTCCCTCCTTGACCACGCGCTCCCCGGCGCCCCATTCGCGGGCGCGCAGCCCCGACGCCAGCGCGTCGATGACCTCGGCAGGCTGATCGCGGAAGAGCTCGGCGCCGCGGAGGAGGGCGGCGCGCGCTTCCACCGGCCAGGCTGCCGGTGCCGGCTCCCGCATCTGCACGCTGCGACGCGGGTAGGGGAACTCGAGGCCCTCGCGACGCAGGCGGTACCAGAGGCGGGAGTAGAACTCGTCGCGGACCATCTCGCAGTCGAGGTACTCGGCGACCCAGTAGCGCACCCAGTAGCGGACCGCGACGTCCTGGTAGCTCTCCGCCCGCACCCAGGGCGCAGGTGTCTTGAGCACCGAGGGGCAGGAGAGCAGGGTCTCCATCAGCATGGCCCGCGCGACGTTCGGCGGCGCCTCGAAGACGATGTCCACGCGCTCGTCCACGGCCACCACCTGGCCACCGCGGGAGTGATTGCGCACCGATTCGCGGGCGACGACGTTGTTGGGGAGGGTGACCAGCTCCAGCGTGCGCTTCTGGATGCGCGTGGCGCGCCAGCTGAAGTTCACCACGTGCCCGGTGTGGGTCCCGATGGTCACCCAGTCGCCCATGACGAAGGGCATGTCGAGCTGGAGGGAGAGCCCCGCGAAGAGGTTGCCCAACGTGTCCTGAAGGGCGAGGCCGATGACCACCGAGAGCACGGCCGAGGTGGCCACCACCCCCGTCAGATCGAAGGCGAGCTGGCTCTTGAGGACCGGGAGCGTCGCCAGCGTGTACAGGGTGAAGTCGAGGACGTTGCGCAGGATGTTGGGGGGCGCATACCCCCGCAGCCGCAACAGGTGCAGTCCCGTCCCGACCATCGCCCTGAGCACCGCGAAGGCGAGCGAGAGACGCACCGCCACCGCGAAGAACTTGTGGACCGCGGTGATCTCATCACCCGGCAGGACCAGCAGGATCCCCCGGAAGATGAGGTGGGCGATGATGAGGCCGATGGCGCCCTGGAGGTCCTTCCGATACGGCGCGCTCTTCGTCGCGGCCCGGAGGCCCATCAACGCGAGGAGGATGCCGGAGGGGATGGCCCAGGAGAGGATCTGGACGAAGGTAGGCACGGAGAACCGGGGAAGGGGGCCGGCCGGGCCGGCAGCAAAGTGCAAGCGTGCCGAGAGGTGGTCCCGGAATGCAAGGTCTCGCGCCGGTTGACGGCCGGGCGGGCGGCAGGGGAAGAGGAGGCCATGACGCTCTCGGCAGTCCAGGGCCAGCCCCGTGCGGTGCGGATGCTCACCTCCGCCCTCCGCGCGCAGCAGCTCTCCCACGCTCTTCTCTTCGGAGGACCGGCAGGCGTGGGGAAGGAGGCGGCCGCGGTGGGGCTGGCGCAGGCACTCCTCTGCCAGCAGGCGCCGGATGAGGGCTGCGGCGCCTGCGAGGTCTGTGACCGCGTGGAGCGGCGCCTGCACCCGGATGTCACCTGGGTCATGCCCGACGCGGAGCGGGTGGCGCGCGAAGGGGGCAAGGTCAGCGGCTCGGGTTCCCGCGATCTCAAGGTGGACCAGGTGCGCGCGCTGCAGGAGCGACTGGCGCTGCGTCCGCTGGAGGGCAGCCGGAAGATCGCGATCCTGGTCTCCGCCGAGTCGATGAACGAGTCGGCCCAGAACGCGCTGCTCAAGACCCTGGAGGAGCCGCCCAGTCAGACCTCGCTGGTGCTGCTGGCCACCGCTCCGGACCGGCTGCTTCCCACCATCCGCAGCCGCTGCGCGCGGATCCCCTTCTCCCCGCTACCCACTGACACCGTCGCGGAACGGATCGCTGAGGAGCGCAAGCTGGACCCCGGGACCGCGCGCCTCGTCGCCGAGCTCTCGGGCGGCTCGCTCTCCCGCGCGCGGGAACTCGACGTGCGGGCGCTGGAGGGCCGGCGCGAGCTCATCGAATCCTTCGAGGCGGTGGACCAGGATCTCACCGCGCTGGTGGCCTTCGCCGAAACCCACGGGGCGAGCCGGGCCACGGCGGAAGAAGCCGTGGACCTCCTGCTGCTCTGGAACCGGGATGTGCTGCTGGCGGGCGTGGGCGTGGAGACGATCGCCAACCGGGACCTGCTGCCGCTCGCGCAGTCCGTTGCCGCGCGCATCAGCCCCGCGGGCCTGCACCGACGGGGCGCGCTCCTCGAAGGCGTCCGGGCCGCGGTGGGACGGCATGCGTCGCCCAAACTGCAGCTCGAGAAGCTGCTCATCACCCTGAGGGGGCTGCGATGAGCGACGCGCTGACCTCCGCGCTGGAGGCCATCGGCAAGGGGCAGGTGCTGCCCCTCTACCTGGTGTGGGGGGAGGAGTTCCTGATCCGCAAGGACGCGGAGAAGCTGTCCGCGGCGCTGCTTCCCGACGCGATGGCCGGGCTCAACCTCATCACCATGGATGGGGCCTCGCCCTCCGAGGTCACCCAGGAACTCTCCACGCTGCCCATGTTCCCGGGCCGCAAGCTGGTCATCGTGCGGGACCCCGAGTTCCTGGCGCCGAAGAAGGGCCGGCAGGACGCGATGGGCCGCATCCGGGATGCGTGGCGCGCGGGCCGGCGCAAGGAAGCCTCCCGCCGGCTGCTGGCACTCGCCTCCCGGGCCGGCTGGGGCCTCTCCGCCCTGGAGCCGGGAAGTGCCGGAGCGCCTTCGGCCGCGGACTGGGAGAAGGAACTGGACGTGGTGCTGGAGGAGGGCGACGCGCAGCTCTTCGCCGACATCGCCGGGTACTGCCGCCAGGAGGGCATCTCCGCGCCGGAAGCGGACGCCACCTCGCTGGTGGAGTTGCTCAAGAGCAACCTCCCGTCAGGACACATGCTGCTCCTCGTGGCCACCGCGGTGGATGCCAGGCACCCCCTGGTCAAGCTCGCCAAGGACGGCGGGGGGCTCATCGAGCGGAAGGTCGAGGCCAAGCTCGACAAGCTCGATCTCTCCGAGCTCGCCGCCGACGTCCTGAAGCCCATGGGCAAGCGCATGAGCCCCAAGGCGCTGGAGGTGCTCAAGGACCGCTGCGGGGGCAACATGCGCCGGGTGCAGTCCGAGCTCGAGAAGCTCGGGCTCTACGCCGAGGCCCCGGTGATCGAGGTCGCCGACGTCGAGCTCCTGGTCGAGCGGGGGCGTGAGGAGGAGTACTTCGAGCTCTCCGAGGCGCTGCAGAAGCGGGACCTGAAGGCCTCCCTGCAGTACGCGCACGACGCCTTCCGCAACGAGATCCACGGGCTGCAGCTGCTGGGATCCATCGCCTCGGTGGTGAGGCGGATGCTGCTGCAGTACGGCCAGCTGGAGCGCTTCGCGGGTGGACGCCTGCCGGGCAGCTACAACACCTTCAAGGATCGCGTCTGGCCCGACATCGAGGCCGACGCCAAGGCGCGCAAGGCCAAGGCGGGTCACCCCTACGCGGCCTTCATGAGCATGCAGGCGGCGGCCCGACACGGGCGTGACTCCCTCCTGCGATCCCTCTCCGCCTGTGCGGACGCGGACGTCGCCCTGAAGTCCTCGGGAGATCAGCTCCTGGTCATCGAGCGGCTGCTCTGGACGGTCTGCGGTGCGGCCTGAGGGAGCGGGCGGTCGGGGCCCGGGAAGCCCCACCGGGCAGCGATCCCGGGCTTCCGGGAATCGGCGCCATCCTCTGTGACGAATAGGCGCGGACCTCCACCGGCCCTTACGGTAAGACACGCACCGTCATGGCCACCCGCACCCTCCTCACCGCAGCCCTCCCGTACGCCAACGGCTCCATCCACGTGGGCCACCTGGTCGAGTACACCCTCGCTGACATCCACGCGCGCTTCCTGCGCAGCCGGGGCGACGACATCATCTTCCTGTGCGCGGATGACACGCACGGCACGCCCATCGAGTTGAACGCCGCGCGCCAGGGCATCACCCCCGAGGCCCTGATCGCCCGCTCCGCCGAGGAGCATCAGGCGGACTTCCGCGACTTCGACATCAGCTTCGACGCCTACGGCTCCACGCATTCGGACGACAACCGGCGCTGGGCGGAGCGGGTCTACGGCGCGCTCAAGGATGCCGGCGAGATTGACCGGCGGGACGTGGAGCAGACCTACTGCGAGCACGACCAGCGCTTCCTGCCGGACCGCTTCGTGCGCGGGACCTGTCCCCATTGTGGATCGGGTGACCAGTACGGCGACGCCTGCGAGAAGTGCGGCAAGACCTACGAGCCGACCGAGCTGAAGGAGCCGCGCTGTGCCCTCTGCGGCCGTCCGCCGGTGCGCCGCAGCTCCACGCACCTCTTCTTCCGCCTCAGCCGGCACGCGGCGATGCTCGAGAAGCTGGTGCGGGATCCGAAGTTCCTGCACGCGGGCGTGGGCGCGCATCTGGCGCAGTGGTTCGAGAAGGGATTGTCCGACTGGGACATCAGCCGTGACGGCCCCTACTTCGGCTTCCCCATCCCGGGTGAGACCGACAAGTACTTCTACGTCTGGCTGGACGCGCCTATCGGCTACATCGCCGCGACCGAGCTCTACGCGCGCACCACCGGGAAGGTGAAGGACGCGCTCACCTACTGGGCGGCGGATGCGGACAGCCGCATCGAGCACGTCATCGGCAAGGACATCGTCTACTTCCACGCGCTGTTCTGGCCGGCCGTCCTGAAAACCGCCGGGCTCAAGCAGCCGGACCGGCTCATCGTCCACGGGCACCTCACGGTGAACGGCGAGAAGATGAGCAAGTCCCGCGGCACCATGATCTCCGCGCGCCGCTACCTGGACGTCCTCGACCCGAGCTACCTGCGCTACTTCTTCGCCGCCAACCTGAGCGCCACCCCCGAGGACATCGATCTCTCGCTCGAGGACTTCCGGCTGCGGGTGAACGGCGAGCTGGTCAACAACCTCGGCAATCTCGCCAACCGTGCGCTCTCCATGTTGGCGTCCCGCTTCGAGCGTCGGCTGGCACCGGTGCGTCCCGGTCCCGGGCAGGAGCTGGTCGCCTCGGCCCTCCGCCAGGTGCCTGCGGTGCGGGCCGCCTACGAGAAGCTCGACCTGCGTCAGGTGGTGCGGCTCATCACCGCCATCGGTGCCGAGGCCAACGCCTTCCTGCAGACCCAGGCTCCGTGGGCCAAGCTGAAGACGGATGCGGAGGCCGCCCACGCGGATCTCTCCGACGCGGCGGACGTGGTCTACATCCTCGCCGCGCTCCTCGAGCCCATCGTGCCGGGGCTGTCGACCAAGCTGTTCAGTCAGCTCGATGCGCCGCGCCTCACCTTCGAGCAGCTCGCGGAGGCCTCGCCCCGGCTGTTGGATCGCACCGCCACCATCGGCACCCCCGCGCCCCTCATTGCGCGCCTGGAGGCGGGCGTGCTGGATGGGCTGGTCGCACCGGAGGCCCCGGCGGAAGTCACCGCGCCCAAGACCCAGGCGGCTCCGGCGCAGGCGAAGGCGAAGAGCCCGAAGTCGAAGGAGCCCAAGGCACCCGCGGGGCCTCCGGCAGAGATCGATTTCGGTGACTTCCTCAAGGTCGACCTGCGGGTGGGACGGATCGTCACCGCCGAGCGGGTGCCCAAGGCCGACAAGCTCCTCAAGCTGTCGGTGGACCTGGGGGAGGAGACGCCGCGGACCATCGCCTCGGGGATCGCCGAAGCGTACGCGCCGGAGGGCCTGGTGGGACGCCACGTGGTGGTGGTGACCAACCTGGCCCCGAGGACGATCCGCGGGATCGAGTCCCGGGGGATGCTGCTCTGTGCCGGTCCGGGCGGGGCGGACCTCAAGCTGGTCGACCCCGGCGAGCTCCCCCCGGGCTCCGAGGTCAAGTGACTCCGTGAGCGACTGGGACCATCAGCGCGATGCCGCGCTGCTACAGCTTGCCGCCGCGAAGGACGCACACCAGCGCGTGACGGCGCTGGATGACCTGTTGGCGCTCGCCGTCGCCACCCCTCCGGAGCGCAAGCAGGAGCTCATCTCGGATCTGGCGACCCACCTCGCCGATCGGGACGGCGGGGTCCGTGCCGCCGCCCTGTCGCTGGCCGGGGAGCTCCTGCCCACGGAGGAGCTCATCCCCTTGCTGGGCGAGCGCCTCGCGGACGAGGACGTCCGGGTCCGGGTGGAGGCCGCCAGCCAGCTCGCGGACCTGGTGCGTCCGGAGCTCCGGGGATCCCTCGCGCGCGCGCTCCAGGACGAGGCCTACGAGGTCCGCTTCGAGGCCGCGCGGGGCATGGCCTCCCTCAAGCATCCGGCCGGGTTGGACCTGCTCGTGGAGGCGCTCAACGACAGCGAATGGCGCTTCCGCGCGCTGGGCGCGCTGGGAGAGCTGGCCGACCCTCGCTGCGTCCCCGCGGTGCGCAGGACCTTCCGTCGCTGGTTCCTCAACGTCTTCGAGCGGGCGCGGGCGGCCACGGTGCTGGCGCTGGTGGGCGAGGCCGACGGCGCGAATTACCTGGTCAAGCGACTGCGGAAGCGGTGGAGCTTCGATCGGGCCATCGTCGCGGAGATGGTGGGCGAGGCGCGGATTGAAAGCGCCCGGGAGCTGCTGCTCACGATGCTCCACGATCCCAAGGAACCTGCTCGGGGAGCGGCCGCGCGCGGGCTCGGGCGCATGGGCGGAGAGGGAGCCTACGAGGTTCTCACCACGATGCTGGAGCGCCCCGGCCTCGAGGAGGACGAGCGGATGGACGTCCTCGAAGGGCTCTGCCTGCTGCGCACGGGGCAGGCACATCGGAAGGTCGAGGAGCAGCTCGCCAAGATGGAGTGGTCCGAAGACAAGGCGGAGCTTCAAGCGTGGCTGGAGGCCTGCGCGCGTGACATGAGAGGGTGATGAGACTCGTTGATGCACATTGCCACCTGGAGTCGGACTCGGGAGCCGAGCCCGCGACCCTGATTGCCCGTGCCCGCGAGGCGGGGATCGTTCACGCGGTGGTGGTGGGACAGTGGCAGGCGCCGGGTGACTTCGGCGCCGCACTGGAGCTCGCCCGCGCGTACCCGGACTTCCTCACCGCCACCATGGGCGTGCACCCCCACAATGCTGCCGAGGCCAGCGAAGAGGACTTCGCCGAGCTGGCGCGGTTGTGCGCGCTGCCCGAGATCGCCGCGGTGGGAGAGGCCGGCCTCGACTACTACTACGACAACTCGCCCCGTGAATCGCAGCGGGAGCGCTTCCGCCTCCAGTGCCGCCTCTCGCGCGAGGTGAAGAAGCCGTTGGTGCTGCACATCCGGGAGGCACACGCGGAGGCGCTGGAGATCCTGCGCGAGGAGGACATCGTCGACGGTGTGGTGCATTGCTTCACCGGCGACACCGATGATGCGCGCGGTTATCTGGACCGCGGCTTCACCATCTCGCTCTCCGGCATCCTCACCTACAAGAAGACCGAGGCGCTGCAGGATGCGGCGCGCTTCACGCCGCTGGATCGCCTGCTGGTGGAGACCGACAGTCCCTACCTCGCGCCGGTCCCACTGCGCGGCAGACGCAACGAGCCGGCGAACGTGGTGCACACCGCGCGGCGCCTCGCGGAGCTCAAGGGGGTCGAGCCGGAGGTCGTCGCGGAAGCCACCACCGCCAACGCGGCCCGCATCTTCGGTTTCTCCCTCTGACACCTCGCGGGCGCGGGACCGCGCCCGGTCGGCGGCGCAGCGCGTGGCGTGTTCTCCGCCGGCACCGGTGTCACCGCCACCGCGACGCTGAAACTGAAAACGCCGGCCACCCGATGCGGGCGGCCGGCGTCTCCGTCTGCCCCGAGGCTGAGGTCAGTTCGTGGGGTCGGAGGACGCTCCCTCCGAACCACTCGGCTTCTCGTCCCGGACCGGCGCTTCGGCAGCCGGCGGCGTCCCCTGAGCGACGGCGCTCTTCTCCTCCTGCGTCCCGCCCTCGGGGGCGAGCGCGGTCAGCGCGCTGAAGGGCTTGAACGAGAGTTCACTCGGAAGATCCCGGGTGGGACGCGGCGGGCGCAGCGGCTCGGGCTGTGCCTCCTGGCCGGTGGCCTTCTCCCCCTTGGGCTTGCGCTCCTTGCGCGGCTTCTTCTCCCGCGGCGCGCTTCCGGTGCGCAGCAGGGTGCGGCCATCCTCGAGCGGACGGGACCAGTGGCCCTCCCCACCGCGCTCGAGCTGTTCGGTCCACTGCTGCAGGCGCAGATCCAGGCCCACCAGCGTGCGGACCACCTCCGCCTCCAGGGTCAGGGCGCGTCGCGCCGCGGTGCCCTCACGCGGATCCTCCAGCGCGAGCACCAGGTGCGCGAGCTGATGGGCCAGGGCATGCGGGACCTCGGCCTGCCGCGTCTTCTCGTGCAGCTTCTGTGCGGCCAGCACCGGACCTCCGACCAGGCGGGCCTCGTCGCCGACCTCCAACGCCCGGGCGACGCCGGCGAGCACGACACCGGCCACGAGGAGCTCCTCATTCACCTGCGGGTAGCTGGGCGCCACGGCGCGGACGAGCTGGAGCTGCCCCTCGACCACGCCCGCTGTGGACGGACGGTTGCCCTTGCCGCCCCGGCGGAGTCCCTCCGACACGCGGCCATCCTCCAGGAGCGCCAGCAGCACGGCGCGGATCGGTCCTTCCAGAAGACCCTCCACCACGTCCTTGAGCGCGGTGGCGTCCGGACGGGGCGCGGCGTTCGCGCCACGCTCCCGGGCGGGGGGCTTCTCCTTGGCCGGTGCCTTCTCCTTGGCCGGCCGCTCGGGGGCGCCGGGACGCGGAGCATCGGGGGGCGGGGTGAACTCGGAGGCGTCGATGGGGCCCGGCTCGAGGCGCTCGATGTTCTCGGCCACCACCTGGGGCTGTCCCCGGAAGGTGGTGACGTTGCCGGCGACCAGGACGTAGTCGTCCACGAGGAAGGTGGGATGGAGCGCCTCGGCCTTCTCGAAGACCCGTCCATCGACATGGCCGGTGCGGTCGGTGAAGGTGAGGCTCAGGAAGGTCTTGCCGCTGCGCGCGGTGACCAGCTCCTTGCGGGTGACGCGAAAGACCGTGTGGATGCGCTCACGGTCCTTGAGATCCTTCACGTAGACCTTCCGGACGGTGGCCTCTCCGGACGCATCGGAATTTCTGCTGGTGTCGTTCGTCATGGGGCCGCGCACACTACCACCGCCCTCGCATAGGATGGGGACCCATGACCTCCGCTCTGATTCTTCCTCTGTTGGCTGTCCTGACCGCCAACCCCGATGACCCCGCCGGCTTCGAACAGGCCGCCAAGACCGACGGCATCGTCGTCTACAAGCGCGAAACGAAAGGCACCGACGTCGCCGAGGTGAAGGCCACCGGCATCATCGACGCCGAGCCCCAGGCCGTCTGGCGCGTGGTCCGCAACTACAACGGCTACAAGGACACCATGCCGTACACCCCCGAGTCCGAGGTCGTGAAGGAGACCGGGAACGGCAAGGAGATCTGGTTCTACAGCGTGGTGAGCGCGCCGCTGGTCTCCAAGCGGGACTACGTGATCAAGCTCACCGACAACTCGAAGTGGCAGGACGGCAAGGGCTACCTGCGCGTGGACTGGAAGGCCGTCGACGGCGTGCGCCCGGAGCGCAAGGGCTACGTCCGGGTGAAGCTCAACACCGGCTTCTGGAAGCTCGAGCCGCGGGAGGGGGGGAAGAAGACCTTCGCCACCTACTACGTGCACACCGATCCGGGTGGCTCGCTTCCCAAGTTCATCGCCAACCAGGCGAACAACACGGCGGTCCCGGACGTGTTCCGCGCGGTCCGCAAGTACGCCAAGGCCGAAGAGAAGAAGCTTCAGGCCGAGCGCAGCTCCGGGGCCGCTTCCGACAAGAAGTAGCCCCAACGCCCCTCTTCAGTGCACCTCCAGCACCACCGCGGTCAGCGCGGCGTTGATGGGGGAGCTGATGAGGCGGGGGAAATCCGGGGGGGCGCTGCGTTTGACCAGCAGCACGCAGCTTCGACCCTCCCGCTCACAGGCTTCCGCGAGGGTCGGCTCGAGCTGCTCCTCGGGCAGTTCCGGATGACGGACCGCCACCAGCAGCTGCCCCCGGGAGCGCGTGGCGCGCATGGAGGCGCAGAGCAGCGGGAGCAACCTCTCGGCGTCGTGCTCCCGGGCGTCCACCAGGACCAGGTCGAAGCGGCGGTCGATGCCCGAGAGCACCTCGGGCGCCTCGCCATGGTGCACGGTCACGCGATTGAGCAGGCCATTGGCCTCGATGTTCTCGCGGGCCAGATCGAGCTCGTCCTCGTCTCCGGTGAATGCCAGGACCTGCTTGGCCCCGGCATGTGCGGCGTGAACGAAGAGGTGACCCACCCCGCAGCGCACGTCCAGCACCTCCTGTCCCGGCGCGAGACGGAGGAGGGAGCGGCGTACCTCCCGCAGGATGTAGGGGTAGCCCATGCTCCGGCCTTCGAAGAGGTCGGTGGTGATCCGGGAGCCCAATTCCAGCACCCGCGCCCAGCGGGGTGGGGCACCGAAGAGGACCTCGGGCCGCAGCTTCGGCAGGCCTGCCCGCGCGCGCATGGGACCGTCCCGGCGCATGAGCACCGAATCGGTCTGGGTCACGTCGATCAACAGGCGGGCGATGGCGTGGGCACGTGCCTCCATGGCGCGGGTGGAGGGGTGCATCACGAAGTGGCGATCGTAGCGATCGATGGTGAGGCCGGGCATTCCGTCGCCGTCGTCGTGGACCATCCGGCAGAAGCGGGGGACGTCCACCAGGGTGCGGCGGCGCTGCAGGGCCGCGCGCAACGCGATGGGGATGGCACTGCGGGGATCTTCGTCCGGGCGCGCGAAGCGGCGGATCGCCGGTCGGGCCTGGGGATCGACGTCGCCGTAACCCAGCACCTCGCCCTTGCGGTCCCGCAGGACCAGGGGGCGTCCGGCCTCCAGCGTCCCATCGAGCTGCAGCAGATCGTTCGCGTCCGCCCACATGGC
>DATGQN010000183.1:0-32296 GCA_035304185.1 Myxococcaceae bacterium | reverse complement strand
GCCCATTCTCCGACCAGCTCCATGCAGGCGGGGACCCGCGCGAGACGCTGGGCGGCCACCGGGATGGAGCCGCTGCCGGCAAAGGGATCGAGCACCACGTCCCCCGGTCGCGACCAGGCGCGGAGGAGCGGTTCGAGTACGCCGAAGGGCTTGTGGTGCGGGTGCGAACCCCAGGTCGTTCCCTCTCCCTCATCGTCGTAGCCACTCACCGCGGCCCAGGGGAGGGGCGGATCCTCCGGCGCGCGTGGCGGCGGGGGATGGGGCAGGAGCACCAGCGCGACCTCGTAGAGCCGCAACAGCCGCTCCGAGCCCTGCTTGTCGGTCGTGGCCTTGGGCCAGAGGAACTCCCCCGCGAGGTGTCCGTAGCCCAGGCCCCGAGCGACCTCGAGGATGGGCGCCTTCCCCAGGAAGTTGGTCCAAAGCACCATCGGCGCTCCGGGCGCGAGGTGCCGTGCGGCCAGGGGCAGCCACTCGGCGGTGAACCGGCGGTAGGCGCGCACGTCCTCGAAGCGGACGACGATCTCGTGGTCGAGCTTGCGTCCCTTGCCCTCCCGCAGATCCCCACCTTTCCGGCGGCGGGTGAGGATGCAGTAGGGGGGATCGCTGAGCAGCAGCTGGGCCTTGCGACCCGAGAGAGCCTCCTCGTAACCGGAGGCCTCCCTCGCGTCCGCATGCACGCACCGCGCGCTCTGGCCCACGTGGCTCACAGGCGGCGGGTGACCAGGTCGGCGTGCTTCTCGACGAACTCGGACCAGGGACCGTTGTAGTCGACGATCTCCTCGCCCTCGCGCAGCGCCCAGATGCGGGTCGCGACCTCGGAGATGAGCTCCTGGTCGTGGGTCACCACGATGACCGTGCCCTCGAAGCGCTTGAGGCCCTCGGCCAGCGCGCTGATGCTCTCGAGGTCCAGGTGGTTGGTGGGCTCGTCGAGCAGCAGGACGTTGTCCCGGGTCATCATCAGCTTGGAGAAGAGCAGGCGGACCGTCTCACCACCGGAGAGGGTGTCGGTCGGCTTCATGCGCTCGTCGCCGCCGAAGAGCATCCGACCCATGAGGCCCGAGATCTCCTCGTTGGTGAGCTTGTCGTTGAGACCGCGCAGCCAGTCGAAGGCGGTGGTGCCACCGGCGATCAGGCCGTGGTGGTCCTGCGGCATGTAGCCCACGCTCGCGCCATGACCCCAGGTGATGGTGCCGCCGTCGGGCTGGAGGGCGCCGGCGAGCATCTGCAGCAGCGTCGTCTTACCGGCGCCGTTGCGGCCGATCACGCAGACCTTCTCACCGCGGGTCACCAGCGAGCGGAAGGGGCGGATGACCTTGAGGTCGTCGTAGGACTTCTCGATGTCCTCGATGGTGAGCGTCTGCTTCCCGCTGGGGTTGTCCTGCTCGAACTTGATGAAGGGCCGGGCAATGTTGCTGCGCTTGAGATCCTCGGTCTTGAGCTTCTCGATCTGCTTGGCGCGGCTCTGCACCTGGCTGGCGCGGGTGCCGGCATGGAAGCGGGCGATGAAGTCCTGCAGCTGCGCGATCTTCTTCTTCTTCTCCTGGTTCTCGGAGTCGATGCGGCTGCGGACCTGCGCCTTCTGGCGGACCATGTCGTCGTAGCCGCCGGTGTAGGTGATGATCGTCTCGTAATCGATGTCCGCGATGTGGGTGCAGATCGCGTTCAGGAAGTGCCGGTCGTGGCTGATGGTGATGAGCGTGCCTTCGTAGCGGTGAAGGAACTGCTCGAGCCAGCCGATGGACTCGATGTCGAGGTTGTTCGTGGGCTCGTCGAGGAGCAGGCCTTCGGGCTTGCCGAAGAGGGCCTGGGCCAGCAGGACACGCAGCTTGAGACCGCCGGTGAGCTCCTTGAGCTTGCCCTCGTGCTCCGAGCTGGCGATGCCCAGACCCTCGAGCAGGGCGGCGGCGGAGGCCTCGGCCTCGTAGCCATCCTCCTCGGCGATGACCATCTCGAGCTCACCCAGACGGTTGCCGTCCTCCTCGGTGATCTCGTCCTTGGCCAGCAGGACCTCCTTCTCCTGCAGCACCTTCCACAGCGCGGCGTTCCCGCGCAGCACCACGTCCAGGACGCGGTCCTCTTCGTACTGGAAGTGATCCTGCCGCAGGATCCCCATGCGCTTGGGGCGGCTCACCGTCCCGGTGTCCGGCTCGATGTCGCCGGAGAGGATCTTCATGAACGTCGACTTGCCCGCGCCGTTGGGACCGGTCAGGCCGTAGCGGCGGCCCGGCGAGAAGGAGACGTTGACGTCCTCGAAGAGCTTCTTGGGCCCATAGCCCTTGGTGACATTGGTGACGGTGAACATGGGGCGGCTTCTACACGAGCAGCCCCGCGTTCAACAGCCTTCGTGCGGCCGGGCGCACGCCTGCGCACCACCGGGGGCTCCGCCCGGTCCGAGCTCACCGGCGCCGGGTCAGTTGGTGGTCATCCGCAGCGCCCGCTCGACCGCCAGCCGCGGCTGGATGGCGCCATAACCCTGACGCTCCAGCTCCACGGTGTTCAGGCGCCGCGCGGTCTGCATCAGGATGCGCTTCACCTGCTGGGGGTTGAGGGAAGGGTTGGCCTCCAGCATCTGCGCCACCACCGAGGTCACGATGGGCGCCGCGAAGCTGGTGCCGTCCACCACCTTGTAGTGCTCGTTGATCACCAGCGCGTCGCGCAGTCCGGCGTTGATGAGCTGACGCAGCAGGTAGGGCTGACGGTTCGCCGCTTCATCCAGCGAGTGGAAGACCCCGGGGGAGGCCCGGATGATGGCGGCGAGCTCCTCGTCCGGTGCCGCATCCAGCCGCTCGAGCAGCGCTGCCTGCTCCGCGGTCGGGGTGCCCGGAAGGATGGGCGCGGCAAGCCAATCGGCGAGGGTGATGACCTCCGGCTTGGCCACGCCATCCACGGTGAGGCCGTAGCTCGAGCGGTAGTGGGTGACCCGCCCCAGCCTCGGATTGCCCCGGTCGTCCACGCCGCCCACGCTGATGGCGGCCGGGACGCTGGCGGGCGGGAGGATGTGATGCGGCTTGTGTCCCTGGTTGCCCACCGCCGCGACCACCACGATGCCGGCGCGGATGGCGGCCTCGGTCATGCGGCTGAGGGTGTCGGTGAGGTGGCTGGCCGCATAGTCGCCGCCGCAGCTCACGTTGAGGATGCGGATGTTGTAGCGCTCGCGGTTCTCGAGCACCCACTCGATGCCGCGGGTGATGTCGTCGTGGCTCACCCGGCTCATGTTGCCGACCTTCACCAGCACCAGCTCGAGCTCGGGCGCGAGTGAGCGGAAGCGACCATCGGAGAGGCTCCCGTTCCCGGCGGCCACCACGCTCGACATCATCCCGTGCCAGCTGGAGGGCTCGGGGTGCTCGAGATGCTCCACGCCACGAAAGCCGTGGATGAGGTTCTCGTAGGCGAGGATCCGTGAGGTCGGACGCGTGAGGTCGGGGTGGGCGTAGAAGCCCGCATCGAGAAACGCGGCCACGACCCCCTTTCCGGTGAAGCGGGGATCCGCGCCGATGCGCTCGGCGATGGGGAGGGGGGCGATGCGTCGGGGGTCGTCGGAGCTGGCCATGGCGTGGTGGGCGGCGCACCCTAATGATTCACCGCCCTCCGTACCACTCCCGGTGCGGCCTCGACGCGCCTGCGCCCGGGACGCCCCATCAGCCCCCCACGTCGCCGTCGCGAACGCGGGCGAGCGGGAGGTCCGAGAAGAACCCCGCTTTCCCGGGAGCGCAACCCGGGACGGACGCCTCTTTCGGGTGCGCTCCTGACGGATTCGTGGGTTCGGAGTAGATTGGGAGAGACCGATGCCTGAAACGCTCAATGTGTGCCTGGTGGACATGAACAACGGGGTGGCGAACCAGGCCACCCGGTGTTTCCGCCGTCTCGTGGATGCCTTCTCCAACCGCGTCCGCGAGGCCAATCCGGGCCTCCGGGTGAACTACACCCACGTGGAGCCGCGCAACCGCGGGACCCTGCCTGAAGGCAACGTGGATCTGGTCCTCTCCTCGGGAGGCCCCGGCGCGCCGACCGACGGCATCGAGCAACCGTGGGGCGTGGGCTACCGCCGCTTCCTCGACGGGGTGGTGGAGGCGAACCTGCGGCATGCGGCCTCTGCGCCCCAGGTCTTTCTGGTCTGCCACTCCTTCCAGATCGCCATGAACCACTTCCGGCTCGCGACCGTGGAGGCGCGTGGAGCCCTGAAGTTCGGCGTCTTCCCGAGCTACACCACCCGGGAGGGAGAGGACTCACCCCTCTTCGAGCCCTTCGGGGATCGGCTCTTCACCTGGGAGTATCGGGCCTTCCACGCCGTGGGGTTGGACACCGCGAGGCTCGCGGCCCTGGGGGGACGCCTGCTGGCCCGCGAGAGCCGGCCGGGCCGCACCGACAAGGGAGAGGCCCTGACCGCCCTGGAGTTCGCGCCCGGCATCATCGGCACCCAGTTCCATCCCGAAGCGGATCGCCCCGGTATCAGCCGCTGGGTCGACGATCCCTCGCACGCGGACGAGCTGCGCGAGCACTACGGTGAGGCGCTCTACGAGCGGATGGTCACCACGATCCAGGACCCGGAGCGGCTGGGGAAGACCTTCTCGCTGGTCATCCCCGGCTGGCTCGCGCGCCGCTTCAACCGCTGGGCCGCTCACCGGGACCTCAAGCCCATTGCGCTTCCGGTCGAGGACCTCACGGCGTTCAACGCGCCCGCCGAGGCCGACCTGCGTCCCCACGCCTGAGCTTCACGCGCGCGCCGCAATCCTGCCGTTGCGGGCGGCGTCGGCGCTCACCCTCCACCCACCAGTCTCGGAAGGACGTCATGACCAAACGCATCGGGCTCATCGTCGGCATGGAGGACACGTTCCCCGCCGCTTTCATGGAGGCCGTGAACCGCACGCCCGGCTACACCGCCGAGCTCGCAAAGATCGGGGGCACGCCGGAGGTCTTCACCTCGCCCTACGCGGTCCTCATCGACCGGCTCAGTCACGAGGTGCCGTTCTATCGGTTCCACCTGAAGGCCGCGATGCTCGGCGGCGCCTACGTGATCAACGACCCCTTCTGGTGGAGCGCGGACGAGAAGTTCTTCGGCTTCAGCGTCGCGCCGAAGCTCGGGGTGAAGGTCCCGCGGACGGTGATGCTCCCGCAGAAGGCGTACATGGAGCGCATCGATCCCTCGCGCTCGCTGCGCAACCTCGAGTACCCCCTCGATTGGGAGGCGATCGCGGAGTACGTGGGCTTCCCCGCCATTCTCAAGCCCGCGGACGGCGGGGGCTGGCGCGACGTGAGCCGGGTCAACGACATGGGTGAGCTCCTCGCCGCCTACGACCGCTCCGGTCAGACCGTCATGACCCTCCAGGAGTTCGTGGACTTCGACGAGTACGTGCGCTGTCTGTGCATCGGTCGGGAGTTCGTCCTCCCCATCCAGTACGACCCGCGGCGCAAGGACGCGCGCGGGCTCAACGGCGTCTACGTGGACAACCCGCCCGACTGGATGCCCCGTGAGCTGGAGACGCCGGTGCTCGACGCGTGCTGGTCGCTCAACCGCGCGCTCGGCTACGACATGAACTCGGTGGAGCTCGCGGTGAAGGACGGCGTCCCCTACGCCATCGACTTCACCAATCCCGCCCCCGACATGTGCAGCCGCTCCCTCGGGGATCGCTACTTCAGGATCGTGGTCGAGGAGATGGCCCGCTTCGCGATCCAGAAGGCGAAGGAGGGGCGCCCCAACGATGTCGGCTACGCGTGGCGGCGGGAGATCGACGCGCCGAGCCCCCGGCCCGCTGGACTGAACGAGGCCCCCCGAAAGGACGCTCCTGCGCCGAAGCAGCGCGCGAGCGGCTGATGCACGCCGGCCGCCGGGACAGGCCGGCGGCACCTCCGGGGAGGCGTCCCTGATCCGAGGGCGCCTCCGATCTCCAACCCGCAGGCACCGGCAGCGTCCCACCCGGAAGCTGCCGCCCCCATGAGTTCCCTCACCCCGAAGCACCGCTCCCCAACAAGCAAGGCAGGTCCGTCATGCTGGACGATCAATTCACGCTGGGCGTCGAAGAGGAGTACCAGATCGTCGATCCCGAGACGCGTGAGCTGAAGAGCTACGTCAGCGAGATCATCGAGGGGGGCAAGACGGTGCTACGGGAGCGGGTCCGCCCGGAGCTGCACCAGTCGATGGTCGAGGTGGGCACCACCATCTGCTCGGACGTGGAGCAGGTCCGCGGCCAGCTCATCGAAATGCGCGGCGAGCTCAACCGCCTGGCCCAGCGCGGAGGCCTCCGGGTCGTCGCCGCCTCCACCCACCCCTTCAGCGACTGGAAGCTGCAGCAGATCTCCGATCTCGAGCGCTACCGCGGGATCGTGGACGACCTGCAGGACGTCGCCCGCGCGAACCTCATCTTCGGGATGCACGTGCACGTGGGCATCAAGGAGAAGGAGGTGGCGGTCGCCCTGTGCAACCAGGTCCGCTACTTCCTGCCCCACCTGCTCGCGCTCACCTGCAGCTCCCCCTTCTGGGAAGGGCGCAACACCGGGCTCATGAGCGCGCGCTCGCAGATCTTCAAGCGCTTCCCGCGTACCGGCATCCCCGACGAGTTCCAGAGCCACGAGGAGCTCGAGGCGCACATCAAGCTGCTGGTGAAGACCGGTTGCATCGACAACGGCAAGCGCATCTGGTGGGACGTCCGCAGCCATTACGTCTACGACACGGTGGAGATCCGCATCTGCGACATGCCCACCAACATGGAGCACTCGCTGGCCGTGGTGGCGCTCATCCAGGCGCTGATGGCCAAGCTCTACCTGATGTACCGGAGCAACACCGCCTGGCGGACCTACAGCCGCTCCCTGGTGGAGGAGAACAAGTGGCGCGCGATGCGCTACGGCACCGACGGCAAGCTCATCGACTTCGGGCTGCGCACCGAGCGCCCGTTCTACGACCTCGCCCGCGAGCTGGTGGACTTCGTGGCCGACCCGGTCAGCCACTTCGGCACCGGGCACTACATGGACACCATCCTCCAGATCGCGAAGGAGGGGACGAGCGCGCATCGGCAGCTGGAGGTGTTCGAGCGCACCCAGGACACCCGCGCGGTGGTCGACTGGCTCATGGAAGAGACCATGCGGGGCATCTGATCCGCCGGCTCCGGCTCCGCTCCGTGGCTGTCGAACGGGGCTGCGCCGGGACCTGCCTCCGGGGGGGACGGTCCGGGGCTGACCCGCGGCCCGCTCCGATGCGCCCGGACGGGGGCTCGCCGCGGGGCTGCTCCAACGCCTGTTCCGACGCTCCTGGACGGGGGCTCGCCGCGGGCCTGCTCCAACGCCTGTTCCGACGCTCCTGGACGGGGGCTCAGGCGCGAGCCGGCTCCGATGCGCCTGGGCGGGCCTCAGCCCGGTCCGACGCCGGTCATGGCCTCGGAGGTCTCTTCGGGGGCGGTGGGCACCAGCACCGAGTTGGAACCCACGCGCAGGCGGTTGCCGCGCCAGAGCACGGTGCGGACGAAGAAGCCCCGCAGCCAGCACAGCTGGGCGATGACGTCCTTGAGGACCAGGGCGCCCAGCAGCTGCAGACTCACCGGGGTGGGCCGGAAGAAGTTCACGTAGAAGAGGTCGATCAGGACCTTGGCCACCACGACGAAGGCCAGCGCGCTCAGCGTCTGGGCCGAGGGCGCCACCAGCACCGCCAGCGCCGCGAAGAACCAGGGTTGGAGCAGCCCCTGCGCCAGGGAAGTTCCCAGGCTCACCGAGGTCCGGTGCACCACGCCCCAGCGGGCGTAACGGCGGACGAAGTCGCTGACGTCCTTCCTGCAGGAGAAGCCCGTCACCACCGACCGCGCCATGGCGACCCGCTTGCCGAGCTCGAAGCGCACCCGCCGGCCGAACACGTAGTCCTCCGCGAGGCAGTCCTTGACGCTGTCGAACCCACCGAGCGCCACCAGGTCCGAGCGCCAGAAGGCCATGGACTTGCCCACCACCAGCGGGCGGTTGCTGGCCACCGTCGCCGAAATCTGCCCCGCCGCCACGCTCGCGCAGAGGTGGAGGTTGTCCATCCTCGACCCGAGGGTCTCCTCCCCCGCGCCGATCACCGGATGGGCCACGCAGCCGACATCCGGCTGGGTGATCTCCCCGGCGATCTCCTCGAGGTAGTGCGGGTGGATGCGGACGTTGGAATCGCTGACCACCAGCACCTCGTGCATCGCGTGGCGCTCGAGGGTGATGAGCTGGTTCACCTTGGGGTTGAGGCCCGGTGCGTCCTCCTGAAGGAAGAGGCGGAAGCGGTCCGGCCAGCGGCGCACCGCGGCCTGCGCCACGCTGAAGGAGGGATCCAGGGCATCGCGGACCCCGAGCAGCACCTCCCACGGCCCCGCGTACTCGAGGGCGGCAAAGGAGGCGAGGTTCTCTTCCAGCCCGTCATCCACGCCGGCGAGCGGCTTGAGGATGCTCATCCCCGGGCGTCGCAGGGGCGCGGGCGTGGCGCGGCGCCGGAACAGCAGCAGGCAGGCCCCGATGACGAGGTGCACCACCAGCCCCACCGCGGAGAGCAACAGGAGGCCATAGGCCAGCATCTGGAGGTTCGACATGCGGGGCTCCGTCCTCACCCCGACCACTGGGAAGCGCGGTGCGGGACTCCCAAGGTAGCCGATGCCGCCCCCCTCAGGTCCAGTGGTGAACAGGATGCCTGCCCGTCACCCGGCCATACGGAAGTCCCGGTGAGGCAAGGCTTTCCGGTCGTACAGCGCCTCAGGACTCCGGCGGATCTCCGGCCGGCGGGCTGCTGCTGACGGGAGGGCGACCGGGGTCGGTGGTGGACGTCGGCTCCTCCTTGGAGGGGCCCGCGGCCTTGGAGGGGCCCGCGGCGTCGTGCCGCTCCAGCAGGGCGCGCCCCTCTTCGCGCGAGAGCGGGGTGCCCTGGGGAACCGAATCCTCGACGTCCAGCGCCGCGCCGATGACCTCCATGGGCTTGGGCTTGGAGCCCGGCGGCCGGATGAGGGTCGGCCGCTGCAGGGGCGGGAGCCCCGAGTGTTTGCGGGCCGAAGCCTGCAGCTCACCGTGATGGCGGTAGCGGGCCTCGATGAGCTTGTGGACCAACAGGGGGCCGCCGGGGACGCGCCGACCGTTGAGTGCCTGGGTGGCCTTGCGGACCGGGTAGCGGACGCGGCGGATCTGCACCCGCCAGCCCCGCTGGTTCCAGGTGAAGATCCCGTAGGCGGGCCGCAGATCGCCGTCGCGAGGGATGCCGGCACTCGCCACGTCGGCGATGAGCATCCGGCCCACCTTGCGCCGGTAGGGGAAGTGCAGGTGCCCGAACGCGACCGCCGTGGCGTCCACGTTGTGCAGGTAGCGGCGGACCGTGGCCTCATCGAGGGTCGGGTCCATCGAGTCCTCGAGGTTGCGCGGGTTGGCGTGACAGATGAAGAGGTCCTGCCCCCGGCGCGGGGTGTAGCGCACGCTGAAGGGGAGGGCGCCGATCCGCGCGACGAGCTCCGGCCCCAGCTCCCGGCGGGTCCACTCGAGGAGGTTGCGCTTCCAGTGCAGCGGCTCCCGGTAGGCGCCGCTCAGGTAGTGGCCGGCGATGTAGGCGTCGGTGTTGCCCATCACCACCGCGTCACAGCGGTCGAAGAGCAACTCCACCGTCTCCCGCGGGTGCGCCCCCCGCAGAGCGAGATCCCCCGCGGCCACCACGTAATCCACCCCCTGCTTGGCGATGTCCGCCAGGACGGCTTCGGCGGCAGGGAGGTTTCCGTGCGTATCTGAGAGAATCGCGACCCGCATGAGACGGTGCCAAGCCTAACCGGCTTTGGGCGCCGGGGCATCGGCCTTGGCCAGGGAGAGTGTGAAGGTGGTCCCCACCTGCAGTTTGCTCTCCGCGCGGACGTCGCCCCCCATGGCCCCCACCAGGTGCTTGACGATGGAGAGGCCCAGGCCGGTTCCCCCCATGTCGCGGCTGCGTCCCTTGTCCACCCGATAGAAGCGCTCGAAGATCCGCTGGAGGTGCTTGGGCTCCATCCCCAGCCCGGTGTCGCGCACGGTGACCTGGACCTTGCCCGCGAGCGCCTTGGCATCGACGAAGACGTGGCCGCTGGGTGGGGTGTACTTCACCGCGTTGTCCATGAGGTTGAGCAGCACCTGCTCGACCGCCCGCTTGTCACCCTGCACGAAGAGCTGCTCGGGGACGTCCACCCGCAGCTCGATCTGCTTGCCGGAGGCGCGCACCCTGACGGTCTCGGCCGCACGCTGCGCTGCCTGGAAGAGATCCACCGCGGTGGATTCCAACTCCAGCTCCTGGCCCTCGATGCGCGAGAGCTCCAGGAGATCCTCGACCAGCTCACTGAGCCGCTCACTCTGACGATGGATGATCTCCACCATCCGCGGCGCCATCTCCGCGTCCTTGAGCGCGCCCCGCTGCAGGGTCTCCGCATAGCCGCGGATGGCGGTGATCGGCGTGCGCAGCTCGTGGCTCACGTTGGCCACGAAGTCCTTGCGGACCTTCTCCAGGCGGCGCAGTTCGGTCACGTCGCGGAAGACCGCCGCGCTGCCCGCCATCTGGCCCACCAGCGGGGTGATGAACGCGGTGAGTTGCCGGGGCCGCAGCCCCCGCGTGGAGAGCTCGAGGGTACTGGCCTGCCTCTCGATGCAGGCCCGGCGGACCGCCGCATCCAGCGCCTCGTCGGAGAAGAGGGCCGCGGGTCGCTCGCCGATGAGCGGGCGGGTGGTGAAGAGCAGCTCCCGGAGGGCGCGGTTGGTGCGCAGGATGGTCCCGTTCGCGTCGGTGATCCACAGCCCCTCGGCCATGCCCTCCAGGGTCGCCCGTAAGGTCTCGGCGTCGTGCTCGAGCGCCTCGGAACGGGTGCGCCATTCGCCGTGGATGCGACGCACGGTGTCGCGGAATCGCGCCATCGAGGGATGCAGCGGGGCGGTGTCTGCCAGGTGCAGGTCGCCCACCGGCAGCTCCAACAGCGCGTTCACCTCGCGATCGATGGTGCGCCACCACTGGCGGTCCAGCGCGACGGCGAGGCTCCACGTCAGCAGGCCCACCACTGCGGCCGCCGGCCATGCCCAGGGACGTCCCGCGAGCTGCAGCAGACCGCCGGTGATCAGCGCCGGGACCAGGGTCAGCGCCAGCAACAGCCAGCGGCGGGCGGCGTTCATGGAGCGGGGGGCGTGGTCAGCTTGTAGCCGACGCCGCGCACGGTCTCGATGATGTCACCCGAGGGCCCGAGCTTCTCGCGCAGGCGCTTGATGTGGGTGTCCACCGTGCGGGTGTGGATCTCCGCCTGGATGCCCCAGACGTCGGAGAGCAGCACCTCGCGGGTCTGCACCCGGTCGGGACGCTCGAGCAGGGTGTGGAGGAGGCGGAACTCGAGCGCGGTGAGCACCACCGGCTGCCCGGCCACCGTCACCTCATGCCGTCCGCTGTCCAGGGCGATCTCGCCGGCGCGGAGCACCCCGGTGGCGCCCGCGGGATCCTCTCCACCGCGCCGCAGGACCGCTTTCACCCGCAGGAGCAGCTCGCGCACGCTGAAGGGCTTGACGATGTAGTCGTCGGCCCCGAGCTCCAGGCCCTGCACCCGGTCGCTCTCCTGACCCTTGGCGCTCACCACCACCACCGCGCACCGCTTGGTGGCCGCGTCGGACTTGAGCATCCGCAGGACGTCGGTGCCCGCCAGGTCGGGGAGCATCAGGTCGAGCAGCACCAGGTCCGGGGGCAGCGCCCGGGCACGGCTGAGGGCGGAGGCGCCGGTGGGAGCCCGCTCGGTCTCGAACCCCTCCTGCTGGAGGTTGTATTCGATGAGGCCGGCGAGGTCCTCCTCGTCTTCGACGATCAGAATGCGTGGCATGACGGGTCCTGAGACGCCCCTTCTCGCACGCGAGGGCGCCCGGTGGAACACGGTTTCAGGGGATGACCGGCTGGCAGGTCGTGTAGCGATCGTCCAGATGCAGCTCGAGCGTGCGGTTGTTGAACTCCACGCTGGAGATGGTGACCCGGCCCACGTAGGCGCAGGTGGAGCCGAGCAGTCCGCCCGCGGCGTCCACCGCCTGGATGAGCACGCTGGTCGACGGCCCGACCGGCACCTCGACGGAGAGCTGCTGCAGACCGCTGCCGCTCAGCGCGGGGGCGATGCGCCGCTTCTTCACCGCGCGCCCATCCGCATCCCGCAGCTCGAGCAGCTGGGTGCCCGACAGCGTGCTGGGACAGGTGGGCGTCGCGTCCCCGGCCAACGGGGCGCTCAGGTAGGGACCGCAGTTGTTGTTGGCCAGGCCCTGCACCACCCCGACCTCGAAGGCGGCGATGGTTTCGGGAGGGACGGCGGCGTCGGTGGGGAAGGACAGCGCCATCCCCAGGGAGAGCTCATCGGCGGAGCCTCCGCAGCCGGCGAGCGACAGGGTCATCAGCGCGGTGATCAGGGAGCGACGCATCGGGCGGATGGGCTTCATCTATCGGACCTGGACGTTGAGTTGGACGGTGCCGGTCTGGGGCTGCGCGTTCGCGACGGCGATTCCCGCCACGACCCCCGCGACGACCACCCCGCCGATGACATAGGGCCAAGGCGTCTGGAAGAACGGGGTGGCCTCGGCCTGCTTGAGCCCTCCGCGCGGCGTCACCACCAGCACCAGAGGCATCAGCGCGTCCCCGCGCCCGGCGAGCCGGCGCTGCGCGGCGTCCGCCACCTCCACGTAGTACTCGACCTCGTACCGGCTGTCGGTGAGGGGAAGCTCGTAGGAGGGGATCTGCGCGGCCCAGTGCTCGCGATCCTCGGGGTTGCGCTCGAACTCCACCGAGTTGAACGACTGGCGGCCGGCGCGCCGGTAGTAGAGCCGCGGCCGTGAGCCCAGTGCGAGATCCTTCACGTGGACCTCCACCCTCACCGGGGTGCCGCCCTCCGCCTCGGCGGGCGCGTCGAGCGTGATGGTCACCGGCCGCACCCGGCGCTGTTTGATGTCCTCCTTGATGCGCGCGTAGATGGCGCGGATCTTCGGCGCCTCGTGCTGCGGCAGCTCGTAGTCCGGCTGCGCCTGCAGCAGCTTCTCGTAGGCCTCGCGCGCCTGGGCTTCGCGGCCGAGGTAGAGCTGCGCGAGTCCCAGCACCCGGTACATTTCCGCCAGCTCGTCGTCGGAGAGATCCTGCTGGTTGAGTCCACGCTCCAGCGTGGCGACGGCGCCCTCGAAGTCACCTTCTTCGAGCTGACGCAGTGCTTCTGTCGCGGCGCGTGGTCGCTGCACCTGACCGAGCATGAATTGAGGAGACGGCAGAGGAGGCGCTGCCTGGAGGGGCAGGGCGACGAGCAGGGTCCCCAGCGTGAGGGCGACCCGAAGCGATCCGGTTGGAAGCATGACGCCAAGCAGGCTATCAGAGGATGGAGCGGCCTGAGGGTGACGACTGTGGATCACCGGGATCAGGCCCGTTGACTCCGCCGGCCCCTCGCGGGTACGGTCCGCGCCCTTTTCGAGCCCCCGGGGGCTTGTCTCGCCATGCGCATCCACCTCGACCAGATCCGGGAGCCGGGCTTCCCCGTCGACGAAGTCCTGCCGCCGCCCGCTGTGAATGCGGTGCTGGAGGCGGACGGCGCGGAATCGGTGTTCCACGCTGCCGGCGAGGGGCACCTCAAGGGAATGCTGCGCCGCGTGGACGCCGGGGTGCTGGTGGATGCACGCCTCACGGTCCCGGTGGAGGCCGAGTGCGGCCGCTGCCTCCAGACGGTCCGCCTGGAGCTGGACGTCCCCTTCACGCTGACCCTGCGTCCGCGCCCCAAGGTCGCCGCGCCGGCCCAGGGGGTGGATCCGGTGAAGGCCGAGCGGGCCGTGGAGAAGGCCGAGCACCACCAGGACAGCGAGACCGCCGGGAGCTTCACCCTGGACGACGCGGACGAGGACGTCTTTGAAGGCAAGACGATCGACCTCGATCCGATCTACAGGGAGCAGCTGCTGCTGGCGCTGCCGATGAACGCCCTCTGCGAGGAGTCCTGCCAGGGCCTCTGCAGCCGGTGTGGCCAGAATCTGAATGATGCGAAGTGTGGGTGTGACGTCAGGGAGGTCGATCCCCGACTGGCGGCACTCAAGAACGTGAAGTTGAACTGAATCCTGAGGTGAGTCGTGGGAGTCCCCAAGAAGCGTACGTCCAACATGCGCCGTGATCGCCGCCGCGCTGCCAACAACAACCTGCGCACGGCGGTGAACGTGCTGACCTGCCTGAACTGCAAGGAGCCGGTGCTTCAGCACCGCGCCTGCACGTCCTGCGGTCACTACGCCGGGCGTGAGGCGATCCCGGTCGCCGCTGAGGCCTGAGCCGTCCGGTCATTCCGGTGCGACTTGCGTTGGACGCCATGGGCGGTGACCGGGCCCCGGAGGCTCCGGTCGCCGGCGCCGTGGCGTTCGCGCGCGCGCATCCCGACATCGACATCCTGCTCGTGGGGGACGTGCCGCGTCTCGCCCCCCTGCTGAAACGGGTGCGTCCGCAGAACCTCTCGCTGCACCACGCGCAGGACGTGGTGGGCATGGAGGCCTCCGCCACGGACGTGCGCCGTCGGCCGGACAGCAGCGTCTCGGTCGCCATCCGCCTGGTGCGGGATGGGAACGCGGACGCCGTGGTGTCGGCCGGCCACTCCGGTGCCCTGCTGACCGCGGCCACCCTGGGGCTCGGTCGCATCGAGGGCGTGGACCGTCCGGCGATCGCTGCGCTCCTGCCGGCCCTGCAACACCGGCGCTGCCTCCTGGTGGATGCGGGCGCCAACATCGAGTGCCGTCCGCGCTGGCTCGCCCAGTTCGGCGTGATGGGGGAGACCTACGTCCGCCGGGTCCTGGGCGTGGCGCGCCCCCGCGTCGGCGTTCTCTCCAACGGGGAGGAGCCGGGGAAGGGCACGCCCCTCACCCGGGGCGCCGCCGAGTTGCTCGCGAAGAGCGACCTGGACTTCCTGGGCTACGTCGAGGGCAGCGACCTGTTCTCCGGCCGGGTGGACGTGGTCGTGACCGATGGTTTCTCCGGCAACCTGGTGCTCAAGACCGCGGAGGGAACCGCGCTGGGGGCCGCGGGGCTGGTGCGCCAGCTGTTGCAGCGCAGCGGTGCCGCCGAACGCCTGGGAAGCATGCTGCTCGAGCCCCTGCTGGGCGGCATGCGGCGCGTGCTGGACTCCGCCGAGGTGGGTGGCGCGCCCCTGTTGGGCGTCAACGGCGTGGCCATGGTGTCCCATGGGAGCGCCACCCCGCGGGCGATCGAGAACGCGTTGAAGGCCGCCGCCGAGATGGTCCGGGTGGACCTCCAGGGGCATCTGACCGACGCGTTGCGGCAGGCGCAGGGCTGGCTGACAGGCACGCCGGAGAGCGGAAAGCCCGCGACAGAGCCGGGTGTTTGAGGCTACGTCACCCGGTGCCGGACAGCCCGGGGGCAAAAGCCGCGGGTGGGGAGTGGCACGTCCTGATGACGTGCGGCTCACCGGTCGAAGGGTGAGGTCCTGAAGGCTTCACCTCCGGCGATGGAGCAGCGGGGGCGCGTTTTCAAGGGCCCTCCGCGGACATCTGAAGGACGGAGCTGAAGCGTGTTGAGAACCCGCATCGTGGGAACCGGGGCCTATGCACCCGAGAAGGTCCTGACCAACCTCGAGCTCGAGTCGATGGTGGAGACCTCGGACGCCTGGATCCGTGAGCGGACCGGCATCGTCGAGCGGCGCATCGCCGCCCCCGAGCAGGCCAGCAGTGATCTGGCCACCGCCGCCGCCGAGCGCGCACTCGAGAACGCGGGGATCACCGCCGACCAGCTCGACCTCATCATCGTCGCCACGGTCACCCCCGACACCCCCCTGCCGAGCTGCGCGGCCTATGTGCAGGCGAAGCTGGGAGCGAAGAATGCCTTCGCGTTCGACCTGGTGGCTGCCTGCGCCGGCTCGCTCTATGGCCTGAGCGTCGCGGACCAGTTCATCCAGACCGGCAAGGTGAAGCACGCCCTGGTGATCGGGGTGGAGCTGCTCTCGCGCATCGTCGACTGGTCCGATCGCAACACCTGCGTGCTCTTCGGCGACGCGGCCGGCGCCATGGTGCTGGCCCCGGGCAACGAGGGAGACCGCGGCGTCCTCTCCACCCACCTCTATCTGGACGGTGACGCCGCCGGCATCCTGCACATCCCCGGCGGGGGCTCGCGCATGCCCGCCTCGCCCGAGGTGCTGGAGCAGAAGCTCAACAAGGTCCACATGAACGGCCGCGAGGTGTACCGCTTCGCGGTGCGGGCGCTTCAGGACTCGGTGCGGACGGCGCTGCAGGCCAACGGCCTGACCGCGGCCGACGTGAACCACGTGGTGGCGCACCAGGCGAACCTGCGCATCATCGAGGCGGTGCTCTCCCGTCTGGACATCCCCCTCGAGCGCTGCCACCTGAACCTCGACCGCTACGGCAACACCTCGAGCGCCTCGGTGCCCATGACGCTGGACGAGGCCAACCGCGCCGGTGCCCTCAAGCCCGGCGACGTCATCGCCATGATGGCCATCGGCGCGGGCATGGCCTGGGGCTCGGCCATCGTGCGCTGGTGAGGTGTGCCGGCGGCTGACGTCGGGGGCCCTTCAGGGGCCGTCCCGACGACGGGCCGGAGACTTCGGGAGATCCGCTGACACGACACACACGGACGTCGGCCACGGTGCCGGGATCCGACTGACAGGGCCCCAGAAGCGGGCGCCTCCGCGGGCCGGAAGCAGGCTTCGCGGGTGATGGGCGCCTCGCAGCGGGGTGGAGGGTGAATCGACATGGCCATGGCATGGGTGTTCCCCGGACAGGGGAGTCAGAAGGTGGGGATGGGCCGCGAACTGGCCCAGCAGTTCCCCGAGGCGAAGGCGGTCTTCGACGCGGCGGACGCGGCGCTCGGGGAGTCCCTCTCCGAGCGCATCTTCGAGGGGCCGGAGGACGCGCTGACGCTCACCGCGAATGCGCAGCCGGCGATCCTCACGGTGAGCATCGCCGCGTGGGAGGTCTTCCGTCGCCGCGCGCCGGCACCGTCGTACGTGGCCGGCCATAGCCTGGGCGAGTACTCGGCGCTGGTGGCGGCCGGGGCCCTCACGCTCGGGGACGCCGTCCGCGCGGTGCGTGCCCGTGGCACGTTCATGCAGGAGGCGGTCCCCGCCGGTGAGGGCGCGATGGCCGCGGTGCTGGGACTTGCTCCCGAGCGCATCGTCGAGCTGTGTGCCGAGGTCGCGGAAGGTCAGGTCCTCTCCGCCGCGAACTTCAACGCCCCCGAGCAGACGGTGATCGCCGGGGCGGCCGCCGCGGTGGAGCGCGCCGCAACCCGACTCAAGGAGGCCGGCGCCAAGCGTGTGGTGCCGCTACCGGTGTCCGCGCCCTTCCACTGCGCGCTGATGGCGCCGGTGGTCCCGCGCCTGCGGGAGGTCCTCGAGGGGCTTCAGGTGAAGGCCCCCCACGTCCCGGTGATCACCAATGTCGAGGCGGCGCCGAACCAGGACGCCGCGCGGGTGGTGCCCCTGCTGCTGGATCAGGTCTGCGCGCCGGTGCGCTGGGTCGAGAGCATGCAGCAGCTGCAGACGCTGGGCGTCACGCAGGTGGTGGAGCTGGGACCGGGCAAGGTGCTCTCGGGCCTCGTGAAGCGCTCGGCGCCGGGGCTCACGTCATTCAACGTCGAAGATGTCGCGAGCCTGGAGAAGGCCAGCGAGGGGGTGGCAGCGTGAACGACTTCAAGGACAAGGTGGTGCTGGTGACCGGCGGAAGCCGGGGGATCGGCCGGGCCTGCGTGCTGGCGTTCGCCAAGCGCGGGGCCCAGGTGGTCTTCAGCTACGCGGGAAATGAGCAGGCCGCCAACGAGACGGTCGCTCAGGCGCGGGAGCTGGGCGCGGAGGTCCAGGCGATCCGCTTCGACGTCGCCGATCCCGAGGCCTGCGCGTCCGCGGTGGACGGGATCCTCAAGTCGCACGGCCGGCTGGACGTGCTGGTGAACAACGCCGGGATCTCCATCGACGGCCTGGTGATGCGCTTCAAGGACGCCGACTTCGACCGGGTCATCGACACCAACCTCAAGGGCGCCTGGGCCCTGTGCCGCGCCGTGAGCCGGCCGATGATGAAGCAGAAGGGCGGGGCCATCATCAACCTCACCAGCGTGGTGGGGGAGATGGGGAACGCCGGGCAGAGCGTGTACGCCGCATCCAAGGCGGGCCTCATCGGGGTCACCAAGGCCCTGGCCCGCGAGCTCGCCAGCCGCAACATCCGCGTCAATGCGGTCTCCCCCGGCTTCATCGGGACCGACATGACCGACGCCCTGCCCGAGGACACGAAGGCCCGGATGATGGAGTCCATCCCCCTGGGACGACTGGGTTCAGGAGACGACGTCGCCCAGTCCGTGCTGTTCCTCGCTTCTGACGCAGCCGGCTATGTGACCGGTGAGGTCCTGAAGGTGAACGGCGGAATGTACATGTAGCGGGTTGCGCGCAAGAGCGGTTGGGCTATACCGCCGCCCCATTCCTACCCCGGACGGATCCCCGGGAAAGACGAGGGTCCTGGAGGCTTATCAGACATGTCGACCGACAACATCGAGGCCAAGGTCAAGGCGATCATCGCGGACCAGCTGGGCGTGGGTGAGGACGAGATCAAGCGCGAGTCCGCGTTCATCGAGGATCTCGGCGCGGACAGCCTGGACATCGTCGAGCTGGTGATGGCGATGGAAGAGGAATTCGAGGTCGAGATTCCCGACGAGCAGGCGGAGAACATCAAGTCCGTCGGCGACGCCATCGCCTACATCGAGAACCACAAGAAGTAGTGCAAGAGGGGCCCTGGCTCTTATGGGTCAGGGCATCCCCGATCCGATGGGAGCGCCGTGGGCGGTTGCGCCCGGGCGCCTCCTCTTCGGTGAGGGTTCCACCGAGCAGGTCTCCGGAAGTCCGGAGTCCACCAGGAGCCGCACGTGACCAAGCGACGAGTCGTCATCACCGGAACGGGTCTCATCACCGCGCTGGGAACCGGCACCGAGGCCACCTGGGAGGGGCTGCTGGCCGGCCGGAGCGGGGTGGCCGAGGTCGCCAGCTTCGACGCCAAGGATCTCGCCACGCGCATCGCCGCGGAGGTGAAGGACTTCAAGCCCGAGGATTACATCGACCGCCGTGAGGCGCGTCGCATGGATCGCTTCGCGCAGTTCGCCGTCGCCGCGGCGGAGATGGCGGTCAAGCAGTCCGGGCTTTCCATCGGCGGGGATGCGGAGGGCGCCTACGATCCGGAGCGGGTCGGGGTCATCGTCGGGTCGGGCATCGGCGGCATCTCCTCTCTCGAGGAGCAGCACCTCAAGGGCGTGGAGAAGGGTTTCGACCGCATCAGCCCCTTCTTCATCATCCAGATGATCATCAACATGGCGCCGGGCCTCATCTCCATGCGCTATGGGGCCAAGGGCCCGAACTGGTCGCCGGTCAGCGCCTGCGCCACCAGCGCGCACGCCATCGGTGAGGCCTTCAAGTCGGTGCGCTTCGGTGAGACCGACGCGGCGATCGCCGGCGGCGCCGAGGCCTCGATCACCCCCCTGTCCATGGGCGGCTTCAGCGTCATGAAGGCCATGAGCCAGCGCAACGATGCGCCGGAGAAGGCCAGCCGTCCCTTCGACAAGGACCGCGACGGTTTCGTGATGGGCGAGGGCGCGGGCATCGTGGTGCTGGAGTCGCTCGAGCACGCGCAGGCCCGCGGGGCGAAGATCCTCGCCGAGGTGGTGGGCTATGCCGCCAACTCGGATGCCTACCACGTCACCCAGCCGGCGCCGGGTGGCGAGGGCGCGGCCCGCTGCATGCGCCGGGCGCTGGCGGATGCGGACCTGTCGCCGGAGTCGGTGGGCTACATCAACGCCCACGGCACCAGCACCCCGTTCAACGACGCCAACGAGACCCAGGCCATCAAGACCGTGTTCGGGGCCCACGCCTCGAAGCTCGCGGTGAGCTCCACCAAGTCCATGACCGGGCACATGCTCGGCGCGGCCGGTGGCGCCGAGGCGGTCATCAGCACCCTGGCCCTCTCCCGCGGCGTGCTCCCGCCGACGATGAACTACCAGACCCCGGATCCCGACTGCGATCTGGACTACGTCCCGAACGCCCCCCGTCAACAGCAGGTCGAGGTGGCGATGAGCAACAGCTTCGGGTTCGGGGGCACCAACGCCGTCCTGGTCTTCCGCCGCTATGCGGACGGGGCCTGACGCGAACCCCTGAACGCCGGGAGCCTCCAGCAACGGGCTTCCGGCAGATCCTGGAGGGTCCTTGGCCACGCCTGCCGTCACCGTCCTGTTGGCCTCCGATCATGCCGGGGTGCGGCTGAAGGCAGCCCTGGTGGCCCACCTCGCCGCGCGCGGGGTGGCGCACGAGGACCTCGGGCCCACCACCACCGACCGGGTGGACTACCCCGACTTCGCACTGCGGGTCTCCGAGCGCGTGGCCGCGGTGCCGGATTGCGTGGGGGTGCTGGTCTGCGGCACCGGCATCGGGATGAGCATGGCGGCCAACAAGGTCGCCGGCATCCGCGCCGCCCTCTGCAGCACCGAGTTCGAAGCGCGCAGCACCCGCGCCCACAACGACGCCAACGTCCTCTGCCTGGGCGAGCGGGTGGTCGGGGAGGGCGTGGCGGCTTCGATCCTGGATGCCTTCCTGGAGACCGCCTTCGAGGGCGGACGCCACACCGCGCGGGTGGAGAAGCTGCACGCCGCCGATCGGGCGCGCCACGCTGAGCGGAGCCGCTGAGCCCGTGCACCCCCGCGGGCTCCCGTTGACACCCGGCCGGGTGCGGAGCAGGGGGCTTCTCCGGTTCCCCGGAGCCTCCCGGAGACCTCGGGCTCCGGTCCGGCGACACGTACGCATCCGAACGCCTCATCCGGCCCCGGCCACGCCCCAACGCTTTGAGGTGGACGCCCGGCGGCCCGGCGCCCACCATCCCGCCACTTTCACGCCTTCTTCGGAGGACACATGGACCACAGGACGCTCGAGCAGGTTGATCCCGAGATTGCGCGGGTATGTGCGCGCGAGGAGGCGCGGCAGGAGGAGGGCCTGGAGCTCATCGCTTCGGAGAACTTCGTCTCTCCGGCGGTGATGGAGGCGGCCGGCAGCGTGCTCACGAACAAGTACGCCGAGGGCTACCCGGGCAAGCGCTACTACGGCGGCTGCGAGGAGGTCGACGTCGCCGAGAACCTCGCCATCTCGCGCCTCAAGGAGCTCTTCGGCGCGGACTTCGCCAACGTGCAGGCCCACTCGGGAAGCCAGGCGAACATGGCGGCCTACCAGGCGCTGATGGCTCCCGGTGAGACGCTGCTCGCCCTGGACCTCAACAGCGGTGGGCACCTGACCCACGGCTCGTCCTTCAACTTCTCCGGCAAGCAGTACCACGCGGTGCACTACGGCCTGCTGCGCGACTCGGAGCGCATCGACTTCGGCCAGGTGCGGGCGCTGGCCCGGGAGCACCGCCCCAAGGTCATCGTCGCCGGCGCGAGCGCCTACCCCCGCGAGCTGGATTTCGCCACCTTCCGCGAGATCGCCGACGAGGTGGGGGCTGCGCTGTTCGTGGACATGGCCCACATCGCCGGCCTGGTGGCCGGTGGCGTGCACCCCTCACCCATCCCGTATGCGGACCTGGTGACCTCCACCACCCACAAGACCCTGCGCGGACCGCGCGGCGGCGTGGTGATGGGGCGCGAGGCGTACGAGAAGAAGATCAACAGCCAGGTCTTCCCCGGACTGCAGGGCGGCCCCCTGATGCATGTCATCGCGGCGAAGGCGGTGGCGTTCCGCGAGGCCCTGCAGCCCGCGTTCAAGGACTACGCGAAGCAGACGGTGGCCAACGCCAAGGCGCTGGCGGAGGCGCTCCAGAAGGAAGGCCTGCGGCTGGTGAGCGACGGCACCGACAACCACCTCGTCCTGGTGGACCTGCGCGCCAAGTCGCTGACCGGGAAGGCCGCCGAAGGGGCCCTCAACCAGGCCGGCATCACGGTGAACAAGAACATGATCCCCTTCGATCCCGAGAAGCCCTTCGTGACCTCGGGCATCCGCGTGGGGACCCCGGCGCTCACCACCCGAGGCATGAAGGAGGCCGAGATGGCCAAGGTGGGCGCCCTGATCGGCCGGGTGCTCTCGTCACCGGAGGACGCCGAGGCCCTCGCAAAGATCCACGCCGAAGTCCGTGAGCTGGCATCCTCCTTCCCCCTCTACGCCACCTCCACCGGCTGACCCGACCCTCCCGATCCCGTGCGCTGTCCCTTCTGCCACTCCCCCTCCAACCGCGTCGTCGACTCCCGCGAGTCCAACGAGGGGCTCGTGATCCGGCGGCGTCGCTCCTGTGACGACTGCGAGCGCCGCTTCACGACCTACGAGCGGGTGGAGGAGCTGCTCCCGGCCATCGTGAAACGGGACGCCCGGCGGGAGCCGTTCGATCGCACCAAGCTGATACGGGGCCTGCGGGTCGCCTGCTCGAAGCGCCCGGTGTCCGAGGCGGACCTCGAGGCGCTGGTCAGCGGGATCGAGCGCAAGCTGCAGGAGTCGGGGGAGAAGGAGCTGCCCTCCGAGGCGCTGGGGGAGGAGGTCATGCGTCAGCTCATTCAGCTCGATGAGGTGGCCTACGTGCGCTTCGCCTCGGTGTATCGGCGCTTCGCCGATGCCGCCGCCTTCATGGCCGAGCTGCGCGCGCTCCCCGAGCAGTCGGAGGCGAAGGCCACCGCGCCGACCGGGACGACGGCCGCCGACCCCGCCGAGGCCTCCTCCGTCCCCGGAGGCGGAGCACGGCGATGAGTGGGCCGCGGGTGGTGCGTACCGGCGCGCGCAGGCCGTCCGGCCCGCAGAAGGCCAGGGCCCAAGCCGCACCCGGCAAGGACGCCTTTGATGCCGGTGTGGCCGGCTTCTTCATGCAGCTCGCCCTCGACGAGGCTGCCAAGGGTGTGGGGCGCACCCGGCCCAACCCTCCGGTGGGGGCGGTGGTGGTGAAGGGCGGTCGGGTCATCGGACGCGGCCATCACCGACGCGCGGGCGATGCCCACGCCGAGGTCGTGGCGCTCGAAGCCGCCGGGCCGCGGGCCCGGGGCGCCGACCTCTACATCTCACTCGAGCCCTGCAACCATCACGGACGGACGCCTCCCTGCACCGAGGCCATCCTCCGCGCCGGGATCCGTCGCGTCTTCTATGCCGTGGGCGATCCCAACCCGCTGGTGAACGGCAGCGGGGATGCGCGCCTGCGCGAGGCGGGGGTGGAGGTGGTGCGCGGGATCGGGGCCGAAGCCGCCGAGGCCCTGCTGCGCCCCTACGTCAAGCGGATGCGGACCGGCATGCCGTGGGTGAACCTGAAGGTCGCCTCGACGCTGGATGGCCGCATCGCCACCGCCCGTGGTGACAGCCGCTGGGTGACCGGTCCCGAAGCGAGGGGGTACGTGCACCGCCTGCGCGATCGGGCGGACGTGGTGCTGGTGGGACGGGCCACCGCGCACCTGGATGATCCCCAGCTCACCACGCGGCTGCCGGACGGTGAGGGGAGAGATCCGGTGCGGGTCGTGGTGGACTCCCGCCTCACGCTGCCCCCCTCCCTCAAACTCTTCAACCAGGCGTCCGAAGCGTCCACCATCGTCGCGACCCTGGAGGATCCCCGGGGCGCGCGCGCCAAGCGGCTGATCGCCCGGGGCGTGGAGGTCTGGAAGATCCGCGCCGGCAAGCAGGGGCGGCCCTCGGCCCGGGATCTGCTGCGGCGCCTGGGGAAGGCCGGCTTTGCCGAGGTGCTCTGCGAGGGGGGCGGCGAGTTGGCCGCGAGCCTGCTCTCGGCGGGGCAGGTGGACGAGCTGCACCTGTTCCTGGCCCCGAAGATCCTCGGGGGCGACGCCCGTCCCTGGGTGGGAGCGCTGGGCCTCTCCCGCATGCGCCAGGCGCTCCGGGTGGAGGCGCTGACCCTCTCCCCCATGGGCCAGGACTGGTTGGCCCACGGGCTGCTGACCGGGCCCCAGGAAGCGCCAGGGCGCTGACGGAGCGGGCAGGCAGGCGCAGCGCCCGGAGCTTGGCGGCGCGCGCGACGGACGGAACCACCGTGAAGGGTGCGAGCGGCTTCGTTTGGCGCTAAGTGGCTAGCGACATGTTCACCGGACTCGTCCAGGACCTCGGCCAGGTCAGCGCCATTCAGCCCAGTGGGGGCGTGACGGATCTCTGGATCCGCACCGGCCTGCCCGTCGACCGCTTCGAGTTGGGCGAGTCGATCGCGGTGAACGGCGCCTGCCTCACCGTGGTGAAGACCGGGGGGGATCGCTTCCTCGCCCAGGCCGCGCCCGAAACCCTCCGCCGGACCACCCTGGGCGGACTGAAGGTCGGGGATGTCGTGCACCTCGAGCGGGCGCTCGAGCTCGGGGCCCGCCTGGGAGGACACCTGGTCCTCGGTCACGTGGATGGGGTGGGGAAGGTGCTCTCAGCCCGTCACGATGGTGGCGCGTGGGCCATGGAGGTCAGCCTGCCGCAGGAGCTGGCGCCCTTCTTCATCGAGAAGGGGTCGGTGACCATCGACGGGGTGAGCCTCACCGTGAACTCGGTGGGCGCCGATCGGTTCGGGGTGATGTTGATTCCCGAGACCCAGACGCGTACCAGCCTCTCCCGGCGCGCGGTGGGCGAGCCGGTGAACCTCGAGGCCGACGTGATCGGCAAGTATGTGGCGCGTCTCTACGGCCTGCGACAGGGGCCGGGGGGGGCGCTGAATGAGGCGGTGCTGCGCGCCGCCGGATTCGGGAGTCAGTCGTGAAGCAGAAGAGCAGCCCAGCCACGTCGCGCCCCCGACGGACCGCCACCTCGCCGCGTCCCCGCCGCCTCACCGGCAATGCCCTGGTGGAGCAGGCGATCGCCGACATCCGCGCCGGGCGCCAGGTCATCCTCACCGACGACGAGGATCGGGAGAACGAAGGCGACCTGGTCATGGCCGCCGAGAAGGTCACCCCCGAGGACATCAACTTCATGGCGCGCTACGGCCGGGGGCTCATCTGCCTGACCCTCACCGAGGAGCGCATCGAGCAGCTGCAGCTGCCGCTGATGGTGCAGGACAACACCTCGCCCTATCAGACCGCCTTCACCGTCTCGATCGAGGCGGCCCAGGGGGTCACCACCGGCATCTCCGCGGCCGACCGTGCGAAGACGGTGCTGGCGGCGGTGGCGCCCAACGCCAAGCCCGGAGATCTGGTACGCCCGGGGCACATCTTCCCGCTGCGTGCGCGCAACGGGGGCGTGCTGGTGCGCACCGGCCAGACCGAGGGCAGCGTGGACCTGGCCCGGATGGCCGGACTCACCCCCGCCGGCGTCATCTGCGAGATCATGAAGGACGACGGGACCATGGCCCGCCGCCCGGATCTGCTGCGCTTTGCGCGTCGCCACAAGCTGACCATGGTGTCGGTGGCCGACCTCATCCGCTACCGCATCGAGCGGGAGCGGCTGGTGCGGCGCGTGGCCCAGCAGGGGCTCGAACTCCACGGCGTGGGTGACTTCCAGGCCTTCGCCTACCAGAGCGAGGTGGACCCCCACACCCACATGGCGTTCGTGAAGGGGGACGTCAGCGGCGATGCGCCGGTGCTCACCCGCGTGCACCGCGCGTGCATGGTCGGCGACGTGTTCGGCAACGTCGCCTGCTCCTGCCGCGCCCAGCTCGAGGAGAGCTTCGAGCGGATCCGCGAGGAGGGGCGGGGCGTCATCGTCTACCTGCACAAGCCGGTGGGCGCGGACGACGCGCTCGCATGCACCCACGTCTCCAACGAGGAGGTCGTGCACGGAAACCCCGAGCAGACGCGCCTGCGCAAGTTCGGGGTGGGCGCGCAGATTCTCCGCGACCTCGGGCTCACGCGCCTGATCATCCTCACCAACACCCCCAAGCAGATGGTCGGCCTCGAGAGCTATGGCCTCGAGGTCGTCGAGCAGGTTCCGCTCTCGCGTCCCCGGCGTGGAGCGCGGACCCTCCGTCTGCACCAGACCGCTGCGCGTGAAGCGCGGCCCCGTGGTTCCAAGACCAAGGCCAACACCTCCAAGGGACGTTCCTGATGACCCCCATGCCCCGCATCTTCGAAGGCACCTTCCTGCCCCCCGCCGGCCGCTTCGCGATCTGCGTCTCCCGCTTCAACGGCTTCATCACCGAGGAGCTCCTCAAGGGCGCGCTGGATGCGCTGCGCCGCCACGGCGTGGATGAGACCTCGATCGACGTCTTCCGCTGCCCCGGCACCTGGGAGCTTCCGGGGCTCGCCCGCCGCATCGTGGCCTCCCGTCAGTACGTTGGGCTGGTGGCGCTGGGCGCGGTGATCCGCGGTGGCACGCCCCACTTCGAGCACGTGGCCTCCGAGTGCACCAAGGGCCTGGGCCAGCTCGCCTTCCAGGGCGAGATCCCGGTGGGCTTCGGGGTCCTCACCTGCGACACCGTGGAGCAGGCCATCGATCGAGCGGGCGTGAAGGCCGGCAACAAGGGCGCTGAGGCGGCCCTGGCCTGCCTGGAGATGGTCAACCTGCACGCCCTGCTCGGCAGCGGCGAGGAGTCCTGAGCAGCATGGGCGCACGCCGGACCGGACGTGAACGGGCCCTCCAGGCCCTCTACCAGCTCGAAGTCTCCTCGCCCGCGAGCCTCGATGAGGCCCTGGCCGCCGCGTGGGCTGCGCACTCGGAGGAGGGCACCCCTGCCCCCGAGGCACGGCGCTTCGCGGAGGACCTGGCCAAGGGCGTCTGCGACCACATGGAGGAGATCGACGCGCTCATCCAGGAGCACAGCCACAACTGGCGCCTGGACCGCATGGGCCGCATCGACCGCAACGTCCTGCGCCTGGGCATCTACGAGCTCAGGCACCGGGACGACATCCCGCGGAAGGTGACGCTCAACGAGATGATCGAGCTCGCGAAGGCCTTTGGCAGCGAGACCTCGAGCGCGTTCATCAACGGGCTGCTGGACCGCGTGGCCGTGGCGCTGCAGAAGGCCTGAGCGCTTCGGGCCCCGCTTCGAGGGAGGGAGAGACGCCATGGCAGCGCAGGTCGAATGCAGCCACCATCCGCTGCGGCTCGAGGTCCTCGACGACCTGCCGCCCCTGGAGGCCCTCGTGGTCTTCATCGCCGAGAACGAGCGTCCCCTGGTGGGCGCCGCCGGCTTTCTGGACTGGCGGATGAGTGGACGTCTCAGCCGACTGTTGAAGAGCGCGTTCTTCACCGGCGCCTCCGACGACCAGCTCCTGGTGACGACGGAAGGGGCGCTTCCCATTCCCCGCGTCTTCGCCGTGGGGATGGGGCGCACGGGGATCCTGCAACGTGAGCGGGTGGATGCCCTGCTGGAGCGCGCGGCCGAGATTCTCAACCGTGCGGGCATCAAGGAGGTCGCGCTGGAGCTTCCGCCCGGCGCGGCCCTCGAACCCGAGGTGCGCCAGAGCGCCCTCAAGCAGGGGTTCCTCAAGACCTTCCAGGGGCGACGGGTCGCGGTGCTGGAGCCCGCCGGGGCGGACGCCATCTGATAGCCTCATCGGGCGCGCTCACCCGGACCGTGATCCTGGCCCCGGGCGGCACGTGACCGCGACCGGATGCGCTACCAGCTACTCATCGTCGAGGACTCGAAGGCGGCACGAGAGGCCCTGGTGGCCATGCTCGCGGACGTCCTGACCTCGCTCGACGTGGAGGCCGAGCTGGTGGAGGCCGGCGGCGGCTTCGAGGCGCTCAAGCTGTTGCCCCACCACCGCTTCGATCTCATCCTCACCGACCTGCTGATGCAGGACATCAATGGCTTCGAGCTCATCAACTTCATCAAGCGCTCTCCCCGCTACCGGGAGACGCCCCTGGTGATCGTGACCTCCGAGGGCCGGGAGGCCACCCGCCAGAAGGCGTTGGAGGTGGGGGCCAGCGGGTTTCTGGCCAAGCCGGTGACCGCGGAGCTGCTCGAGGCGCTGGTGCGCCGGTACCTCAACCTCTGACGCGCGGGCGCGGCGACGGGAAGGCGGAGCGGGTGTCCAATCGCGGGTTGGCAGATTTCATCGCCGAGGCGACCGAGATCCTCGAGGCGCTGGGCAGCGACCTGCTCATGCTGGAGGGGCAGCGGGGCGCAGAGCCGCGGCCGGAGGTGCTCAACGCCATCTTCCGCTCGGCCCACTCCCTCAAGGGCTTGGCGGCCCTCTTTGCCCAGGACCGGATCGCGAGCCTGGCCCACGGCGTCGAGGACGTGCTCGATCGCCTGCGCCTTGGGAAGCTCGAGCTCTCTGACAGCACCCTCGATGGGCTGCTGGATGCGCTGGACGTCCTCAACGCGCTGCTCGCGTCGCTGACCCGGGGAGAGCAGGGAGAGGCGCTCAACACGCGGGTGGGGGAGGTGCTGCGCCGGCTGGGGCATGCGTCGGCCGATCCCGGCAAGGGGAGCGGGAGCGATCCACTCGACCGGCTGGAGCTTCCGCCCCGCATCCGGGCGGTCTTCACCGAGTACGAGGAGCATCGGCTGCGCGAGAACGTCCGGCGTGGCGTGCCCCTCTTCCGGGTGCGTGCGGAGTTCGATCTCGAGGATTTCGATCGACGCCTGGCTGCGCTCAACGCCCGCATCGAGCCGCTGGGGGAGCTCATCAGCACCCTCCCCGGAGACCTCCCCGGCGCTGCCTCGCGCATCGCCTTCGACCTGCTGGTGGGCGCGCGCGTGGAGCCCGAGGCGCTCGCCGCAGGGCTTTCGGAAGAGGGGGTGGAGCTGACCCGCTTTGCGGTGCGCCCCGCCGCTCCGGGCAATGAAGCCCAGACTTCGAAGCCATCCGCACCGGCCGCGCTCGCGGGCAGCGCCCCCACGCAGGTGCCTCCCGCGGCGAGCGCACCCGTTCCGGACGGGACGCACATCGCCCGCCGGACGCCGCTCACCGGGAGCGGGACCACGACCCGGCCGGGCACCCCACCCGAAGGACAGCGCTCCGTCGGCGCGGGCCGGAGCACGGGCCCAGGCATCACCTTGCTTCCCGAAGACGAGGCCGGGACCACCACCCTGAGCGATCTGGCGGCACGTCAGGGTGAGGTCTCGATGCGCTCGCTTTCGCGGACGGTGCGCGTCGACATCGGCCGGCTGGATGCGCTGATGCATCTGGTGGGCGAGCTGATGGTCTCCCACAGCGGCGTCGCGCGGCTGACCGAGCAGCTGCGGGGCCATGCCGGGATCCCCGCGCAGTGGGTGCACGAGCTCACCCGGGAGGGTCGCAGGCTGGAGCGCCGGCTCTCCTCGCTGCAGAAGGGGCTGCTCGAGGCGCGCATGGTCCCGCTCGGGCAGGTGTTCGACCGGCTCTCGCGCCTGGTGCGGCGCGCCGCGCGCGAGGCGGGCAAGGAGCTGGACTTCACGGTCTCCGGCGGAGAGGTGGAGCTCGACAAGCTGATCGTGGAGGAGCTGAGCGATCCGCTCATGCACATCATCCGCAACGCCATCGATCACGGCATCGAATCCCCCGAGGTGCGCGCGGCGGCGGGCAAGTCACGGCGCGGACGCATTCACCTGCAGGCCGTCCCCCGCGGCAACCACGTGGTGTTGGAGGTCAGTGACGATGGCGGGGGGATGGATCCCCTCCGCATCCGCGATGTGGCGGTGGAGCGGGGCGTGCTCACCCCGGCGGGGGCGGGCGATCTCTCCCGGCGGGAGCTGCTCAACCTCATCTTCCTTCCGGGCTTCTCGACCGCGGAGGAGGTGTCGACCCTCTCGGGACGGGGCGTGGGCCTGGACGTGGTGAAGACCAACCTCGCGCACCTGGCAGGCATCCTGGACCTGTGGAGCGAGCTCGGCGAGGGCACCCGTTTCACGCTGACCCTTCCGGTCACCCTCGCGATCCTGCGGGCCCTGGTGGTCGAGGCGAGCGGACGCACCTACGCGGTCCCCCTCAACAGCGTCATCGAGATCCTCAGCCCCGAGGACGAAATGGTGGCGCGGGTGGAGGGCGCCGAGGTGCTGACGGTTCGCGGCCAGACCGTCCCGCTCGCCCGGCTCTCCACGCTGCTGGGCCATCCACCCAACGACGTCCCGCGGCCCTTCGCCATCCTGGTGGGGATCGCCCAGGAGCGCCTGGCCATCCTGGTGGACCGTCACGCGGGACAGCTGGACATCGTGACCCAGCCCCTCCCTCCCGCGCTCTCGGGCATCCCGGAGCTGGCTGGCGCGACGTCGTTGGGAGAGCGGACGGTGCTGGTGCTGGACGTGGCGGCGTTGGTGGAGCGCGCCCTGCGTCCCCGGGGCCGACGCGAACCGGAGTTGCGGGGCATGTCGCAGCGGCTTCATTGAAGGACGCCGCATCGGGACGCATGCCTGCGGTAACCTGCAGGGTGTGCAAGCGTTCCGCTCCCTCCTCTTTCTCCTGAGCCTGTGGTCCCTGACTGCCGGGGCACAGGACTTCTGGGTCGGCTCCTTCTACGACGACGGCGAGGAGGTCCAGCACGTCCCGCACGGCCTCGGTGGAGTTCCCAAGGCGCTCTTCATCTGGAGCGATGGGTTGACCGATCCGATGAACCACAGGGGCGCTGCGTTGACCTGGAGCCTCTGCGACGCCGATCGCTGCGTGGGCTGGGCCGGGGACCGGATCCGCGCCGAGCTCGAGGATGGTGAGATCCGGCAGCGTTCCCGGAGGGTCACCCACCTGGAGGCGGTGCACTTCATCGATGGAGCACGTGCTGAGCTGGTCGGGTGGGATGCGGAGCGGCTGTCCTTCCGGTGGAACGGGGAGGGCGCACCGGGCCGCATCCACATCCTGGCCATCGGAGGGGAGGGGACGCGCGCGCGGGTGGTGGATTGGAACCTGCCGGCGAGCGCTCCCACCGGCCGCGTCGAGGTGAGCGGGGTCGGCTTCGAGCCGGATGTCCTGCTCAGCCTCACCTCGGATCAATCACTCACGTCCATCCCCGAGCGGCAGAGCGGGATGAGCCTCAAGATGTCGGTGGCGACCGCCGAGGGCTTGGAGCAGTGGACCACCGGCACCGCGACGAACGTGAGCGGCGACTCGCTGGTCGCGCGCTGGTTGCTCCACGGCAACTTCATTGCCGGAGGATCGATGTCCACCTTTCCGGTCCACCTGGGCCGCCTGGAGCGCATGACCGCCGACGGGTTCGTGGTCGACTTTCCGGTGAGCTCCGGTGTGCCCGGCGCCGTCGCCACCCTCGCGCTGTCCGGCGTCCGGGCACAGGCGGGACGCATCGAAGGCCCCTCCGAGGTGGGGGGGGCCACGCAGCGTTTCACCGGGATGCGCTTCCGGCCCCAGGCGATGCTCTTTCGCAGTGTGCAATCACCGCCGCGCGACGGGCCCTGGGCCGGGGCATCGCTGGGCCTCGGGATGAGTGACGGTGTCAACTCGTTCGTCACCGCTTTCCGTGAAGCGCCCCTGGGATCGTTCGCCAAGGCCTGGGGCCAGGGCTCGGTGCACCTGGGCCTCTACGACGGCGTGTCCGGGGGCCGCGCCGGGCTGCAGGCGCTGACCGACACCGGCTTCGATTTGCTCTGGGAGGATCACGCCGGGGTGCCGGTGGAGCTCGCCTGGTTGGCGCTGGCGACGCGCGATGCGGCGTCGCCTGAGATCCGCTTCACCCGCCAACCGGTCGACGGTGAGGTCGGCGGGGTCCTGGAGGCGGTCGAGGTGACGGTCACCTCCGAATCCGGCGCGCCGGCGACCGGGGTTCCCGTCCGTCTCACGTTGGTCGGCGGTGAGGGGGTGGGGCTGCATGGAACGCTCGAGGTCCTCACGGTGGAGGGGGTCGCGCGCTTCTCCGACCTGGTGATCGATGGAGAGGCCACCCACCTGCGCTTGCGCGCGCAACTGCCGGATGGGCTGCAGGTGGAGAGTGACCCCTTCAGCGTCCTCGCCGCAGCCCCGGGGACCGGGCACTACCGGGTCGCCTGTGGCTGCGGAGCCGACGGGTCCGCCGCCCTCGGATGGGGGACGTTGTTGGTGGCGCTGTGGGGCATGTCCCGGCGCCCTCGCCGCTGGGCAGACTGAGACAGCGGCATCCGCGCAGGAGGCGTCAGCGCGGCGTGCGTCCGGTGGCGGCCTGGGTGGCGCGCCGGGCCCGCTCCATCAGCAGCTCCTGTGCGTTCACCCCTCCGCTGGACGGACGGGGCACGCGCTTCCAGGTCCCATCGGCTTGCAGTTCCCAGGCGGCCGAGGTGTCGGCGAGGCAGGTCTCGATGAGCTCGACCGCCCGCGCGCGGAGGGCGGGCTCCTCGATGGGCGCGAGGATCTCCACCCGATGGTCGAGATTGCGCGGCATCAGGTCGGCCGAGCCCATGTAGCAGACGCTCTCTCCTCCCCGTTCGAAGTGGTAGATGCGGCTGTGCTCCAGAAAGCGACCGAGGTTGGAGACCACCCGGATGTTCTCCGAAACCCCGCTCACGCCGGGCCGGAGCGCGCAGATCCCGCGCACGTTCAGCTCGACACGGACGCCGGCCCGCG
>DATGQN010000182.1:0-21287 GCA_035304185.1 Myxococcaceae bacterium | reverse complement strand
TGTCGCGCCAGCGCCGCAAGCCCTCCGGCTTCACTTCGCCCAAGGACCCGCTCCGAAACCCTCCCGAACGCCCTCAGGCCCACAGGGCGCCGCCGAGGCCCCTCAAAGCTTCTTCACGAACTCCGACTTCAGCCCCATGGGCCGATGCCCTCGATGCGGCAGTCGATGTCGTGGTCGCCTTCGACCAGGCGGATGCTCTTCACCTTCGTCCCGACCTTCACCACCGACGAGGAGCCCTTCCACATCCGCTCGAGCCGGTTCAACGTCCGCTCCAGGCCGATCAGGGGCATGGCCGCGCTCACCACTTTGCCCAGGAGGGTGCCGTAGTAGCCCTTCATGAAGTCCCGCCCGAGCTGCCGCATCCCCTCCTCCTTCGGGAGTTCGGGGTACGTGTGCCGACGCGCCACCTCCACGCACCTGCGCCAGATGGGAGCCGGGTACTTCGGCTGCATCTGCGCCAGGTCGAAGCCGGTTTGCCGGAGCTCTTCCGCGAACGCTCCGGTGGGGGTGAGCGTGCGGACGAACATGGCTTCGAACAGGGTCGAATCGACCGTGGAGACGGAGGGGACGTCACTCATGCGCGCGCAACCTAGCACCACGTTCGTTCGCGGAATCCGGCCTCGTGGAATCCTCGAATCGGTGCTCGAGACCGCCTGCTGGGTGGGCTGCCGACCTGGAACTGCGAGGCAGCAACCGGACGGGATTTGGGGATGCGGGCCGAGCCCAGGCGCGGGCGGACCCGCACTGCGCGGCGACGGGGCGAGCTGATCAGGGTTCACGCCTCCAGCAGCAATGGCTTATGAGTGGCGGCCATGACTTTCGGCGCCATCCTCTTCCTCGGCCTCGGGCTCGCCATGGACGCCACGGCAGTCGCGGCGGCGCGGGGACTTGCGCTGCCCGCCATCAGAGTGCGCCACGTCCTGCTGGTCGCCGGGTTCTTCGGCGGCTTCCAGGCCCTGATGCCGGTCATCGGGTGGTTGCTCGGTGCGCGCTTGGGGCCCGTGGTCCAGGAGTGGGATCACTGGATCGCCTTCGCGCTTCTCGGCTGCATCGGCGGGAAGATGTTGTGGGACGCGCGTGGCGGCGCCGATGAGGACGCGGCCGGAGGCGTGGTCGAACTCTTCGCGTGGAAGACGATGTTCGTCCTCGCCGTCGCCACCAGCATCGACGCGCTCGCGGTCGGCATCACCCTGCCCATGCTCGACGCGTCCTTCTTGATGTCCATCGCGACCATCGGCGTGGTCACCGCCCTGCTCAGCGCCATCGGGCTCTACGCGGGCCGTCGCTTCGGCTCGGTACTGGGCCGGCGGCTCGACGTGGTGGGCGGTCTGGTCCTCGTCGGGCTGGGGCTCAAGATTCTGGTGGAGCACCTGCAGGCGGTCTGACTGAGTGAGAGACGAACACCTGCAGGCGCACTGAGCCCAAAGCCGGGCGGGATCTTTGGGCATCCCGGCCGGCGCGCACGACGCTCAGCTGCTGGGGACATCTCGCGCCGGAAGGTCGGCCGCGAGTGACGCTGCGTCAGGCTTGGGCGAAGCCTGCAGTGAAGGGACCTCCGCGGGCCGTCCGTGGGCATCGAGCGCGACCATCGTGAAGCGTCCGCGGGTCCCGAGCTGGCGATCACCGGTGAGCAGGTCCTCGGAGAAGAGGTCCACCTCCACGGTCATCGAGGTCCGGCCGGTGGCGATGACCCGCGCCATCAACTCCACGAGTTGGCCTTGCCGAACGGGGACGTGGAAGTCGCACTTCTCGCTGCTTGCCGTCACCACCGCCCGACGGGCGTAGCGCGAGGCGACGATGAAGGCCGCCTTGTCCATGAGCGCCAGGGCCTGACCTCCGAAGAGGGTGCCGTAGTGGTTGGTCTGCTCGGGGAACACCATTTCGATCAGGGTGCACGACGTCAGGCGCCCCGGCTCGAGATGCTCCACCTCAGAATTCCGCATCGAGCTCGACCTCACCGGTCACCCCCACCTGATAGGCAGACACCCGCCGCTCGAAGAAGTTGGCGACCTCCTGCACATCCTGCAGATCCATGAACGAGAAAGGGTTCCTCGCTCCGTAGCGCTTGGGCAGGCCCAACATGGACAGGCGCTGGTCGGCACAGAACTCGAGGTACTGCTTCACGCTCTCCACGGAGAGTCCCGCCACGCCTCCCTTGAGCAGGTCGGAGGCGAAGAGGGTCTCGCAGGCGATGGCTTCGTCGAGCATCGCCGCGACCTCCCGCTCCATCTGGGCGTCGAAAAGCTCCGGCTCCTCGCGTCGCACGGTGGCGACGACCTCGAAGGCGAAGGCCATGTGGGCGCTCTCGTCCCGGAACACCCAGTTGGTCCCCGCCGCGAGCCCATGCAGCAGCCCCTTCGATCGGAGGAAGTACACGTAGGCGAAAGCCCCGAAGAAGAAGAGTCCCTCGATGCAGGCGGCGAAGCAGATGAGGTTGAGCAGGAAGGCGCGACGCTGCGCCGGGGTGTCGAGCCGGTCGAGGGCGCTGGTCTCCTCGAGCCAACGCATGCAGAACTCCGCCTTCCGTTTGATGGAGGGAATGGTTTCCACCGCCGCGAAGGCCGCCGTCCGCTCCTCCGGATCCGGGATGTAGGTATCCAGGAGGGTCAGGTAGAACTGGACGTGGAGCGCCTCTTCATAGAGCTGCCGCGACAGGTACATCCGCGCTTCCGGTGCGTTGATGTGCCGGTAGAGGTTGAGCACCAGGTTGTTGGCAACGATGGAGTCTCCGGTCGCGAAGATGGCGACGAGCCGCTGAATGAGGTGCCGTTCCGCGGACGTCATCTTCTCGCGCAGGTCGGTCAAGTCGGTGGAGAAGTCGACCTCCTCCACGGTCCAGGTGTTCCGGATGGCCGCCCGGTACATCTCGAAAAATTTCGGATACGTCATCGGGCGGAGGGTCAGGCAGAGGCCGGGGTCGAGGATGCTCGACGGACGGCGCACGAGGCCTGATTCAGCCGCAGGCAGCTGCATCACCGAAGAGGCAGCCGACGCTCCGGCTCTCGACGGCGCTTCCGGTCCGGTGGCGAAAGGGTCTGCCGGGAAGTGCTCGCGGTTCACTGGCAGGCCTCGCAGGTTTCCGGGTTCTCGAGAGAGCAGGCGATGGCCGCCTCATCGGTGGCGCGCGCCGGCGATGTCAGCACGTTGCCGATCGGAGGCACCGCCATGACCGGGACGTCGCCCGTTCTCAGCTCCGGCGCACGCGAACTGCCGTGCTCCACCGTCGCCTTTGCGATGCGCGTCGCGGGCCGCGAGCGCAGGTAGTAGGTCGTCTTCAGCCCCTTCTTCCACGCGTAGAAGTACATGCTCGAGAGCTGCCCGATCTGGGGGCTCTCGACGAAGAGGTTGAGCGACTGGCTCTGATCGATGAAGGCGCCGCGGTCGGCAGCCATGTCGATGAGCGAGCGCATCGGCACCTCCCATGCGGTCCGGTAGATCTCCCGAAGCGCCACCGGGACCCGCTCGAGACCCTGCACCGACCCTTCCGAGAGCTTGAGCGCATCGCGCATCTCGGCGTCCCATAGACCCAGTCCCTTGAGCTCGGTGACCAGGTAACGGTTCACCTGGAGGAAGTCGCCTGAGAGGGTCTCGCGCTTGAAGAGGTTGGAGACCTGCGGCTCGATGCATTCGTAGCAGCCGGCGATGGATGCGATCGTCGCAGTAGGCGCGATGGCCACCATCAGCGAGTTACGCAGCCCCTTCTCGCGGATCCGCTCCCGCAGAGCGTCCCACCGCACCACGTCAGCGGGCGTCACGCCCCACGCGTCGAACTGCAGCGCTCCCTGTGCCGCGCGCGTTTCGGCAAACGCGGGATGCGGTCCACTCTCCTCTGCCAGCTCCACCGACGCGCTGAGGGCGTGGAAGTAGATCTCCTCGGAGATCCGTCGCGAGAGCTCCCGCGCCGGCTCCGAGTCGAACGGGAGCCGCAGCTGAAAGAACACGTCCTGGAGGCCCATCAGACCCAGGCCGACTGGGCGCCAGCGGTCGTTGGAGGCCTTGGCCTGGGGGATGGGGTAGAAGTTGAGATCGATCACCCGATCGAGCTGGCGGATGGCCGTGCGTACCGTGATGGCGAGCCGCTCGAAGTCGAAAACCCGTCCACCCTCCACCGTCTTCAGGTGCCTGCCGAGATTGATCGAGCCGAGGTTGCAGACCGCCACCTCGTTCGCATCGGTGACCTCGAGGATCTCGGTGCAGAGGTTGGAGAGGTGAACCGTGCGACCCGGTCGCGCGGTCTGGTTGCAGGCGCGGTTGGACGCATCCTTGAAGGTCATCCAACCGTTCCCGGTCTGCGCGAGCGTCCGCATCATGCGCCCGTAGAGTTCCCGCGCCCGCACGGTCCGGACCGCAAGCCCTGCCTCCTCTGCTGCGACGTAAGCCTGCTCGAAGGCGTCACCGTAGAGGTCGGGGAGTTCCGGCACGGTCTTCGGATCGAAGAGGCTCCACTGCCCATCGGCCTCGACCCGCCGCATGAACAGGTCGCTCACCCAGTTGGCGAGGTTGAGGTTGTGGGTCCTCGACTGATCATCCCCGGTGTTGTCACGCAGCTCGAGGAAGGACTCGATGTCCGCGTGCCAGGACTCGAGGTACACGCAGCACGCGCCCTTTCTCCGGCCCCCCTGGTTCACCGCCGCCACGCTGGCATCGAGGGTCTTGAGCCAGGGGATGATGCCGTTGGAATGCCCATTCGTGCTCTGGATGAGCGAGCCGCGGGAGCGTACGCGGTGGTAGGCAAGCCCAATCCCACCGGAGAATCTGGAGAGCTTCGCAACGTCGGCGTAGCGGTCGTAGATGGCCTCGAGCGCGTCCTCCGGTGAGTCGAGCAGGAAGCAGCTCGAGAGCTGTTCGTGGCGCGTCCCGGCGTTGAAGAGCGTCGGCGAGCTCGGCAGGTACTCGAGGCGGGAGAAGAGGTCGTAGAGCTCGAGGGCTTCGGGAACCTCCTGGGACAGGGCGCATGCGACGCGCAGGAAGAATTGTTGCGGGGTCTCGAGCACCTGCCGCGTATGAGGATGGCGGAGCAGGTAGCGGTCATAGACCGTGCGCAGGCCGAAGTACTCGAAGGCCTGATCGCGCGAGGCATCCAGCGCATCGTTCAGCTTCCGTGCATTGCCGTTCACGAACGCGAGCAGCCGGTCGTTCACGAGCCCCAGCCGATGGGACGCCGCGATGGACTGGCTGAAGGCGTGGATCTCCTGGTTGCGGACCTCCTTGTCGATGTAGGTCGCGAGCAGGCGCGCAGCGAGCCTGGCGTACTGCGGCTCCTCGGCGATGAGGCCGGCCGCGGTCTGAATTGAGAGCAGGTCGAGCTCCTGCGTCGTCGCCCCGTCGTAGAGCCCGCTGATGGTGCGGGTCGCTACCCGCAGCGCATCCACCTCATCCAGATCGTCGCAGCAGCGGTTCACCGCGCGGACGATCTTCTCCACCTCGACCGGCTCGCGCGTTCCGTTGCGTTTGGTCACCCGCATCCGCGAGGACCGCGACTCGCCCCTCGCAGCGATCGGCGCCTGCTCCTCCGGGGCACGTTGCAGGGAGGCAGGGGGAGGCACTGGCTCGGAGGCCGGCGCCTGGGACGGGGACGTGGGAGGCATGGCCCCCACGGCATGGGGGGACTGGGTCTCGCGCAGCATCGGGCTCCACCTCGGTGAGCGGTCACAGAGGACCGCTCGTCGTGAACCGTGGTGACGCACCGGCAGCCTTCGGACGCGGGCACAACTGCCCCACCTCACCGGACCGACCGACGCCCCCACGGGCGATTGAACAACACGTGGGGAGATGGATCGGTGCCGGGACAGAACAGGAGGTGCCGCCCGGACCTCCCGCCTTCCCACGAGGCTTCAGGTCGAACGGTCCGGTTGTCTCTCCGGTCCCGGCGCGGGCAGGTCTTCGGGCTCGCGAGCGTGTCCGGCGTCCTTCCGCCGGCTCTCCTACCGCCCACCGCTTCCCGGCTCAGCCTAGAGCCAGTGCGTTCCTGTGGGTTTCGTTCTCGCTGACCGCTGCGGGGCAGCCCCGGATTCTCACCGGGTTCCCTATTAAGCCTTTGGGCCTAGAAGCCCATCGGCACCAGCACGCCGCGGAGGCTAAGGGGGCAGCTCCAGAGGAGTCAACGGGATGTTGCCCCCATCCCTCAGATGCGCCCGTTGAGGCCGATGAAGACGGTGCGCCCACGCTCCTGGTAGGCGTAGCCGTCCTCGGAGACGGTGCGCGAGTTGCCGATGTTGAGGACGCCGGCGTTGAACCCGAGGTTCTCCAGCGGCCTCCAGCTCAGGCCCGCGTCGAAGAGCACGTAGGCCGGAACGGTCTCATCGCCGCTCTTCTGCGTGCCCACATACTGGCCGCGTCCGTAGACCGTGAGGTTGCGCACGATCTCCCAGTCGACCTGTGCGTTGACCAGGTTCGAGGGCCGGTTGTCGAGCTGGACGTCCTCGTCGAGATCGCGCGCGTCGAGCAGGGTGTAGTTCGCCGAGAGCTTCACCGCCTCAACCGGCCGCACGCGCGCGGTGGCCTCGAGGCCGCGCATCCGCGCCCGGTTCACGTTGCGGGGCACGAAGATCGGCAGCCCGTCGTCGGTGTAGCCCACCGGATCCACGCCGGCGCCGCGCGGCGTATCGATGAGGTTGGTGATGTCGTTCTGGAAGGCGCCGATGGAGAGCCCCCAAGCGCGCTCCGCCCAGCTCGCGGTGAGCTCGTAGTTGATGCTCGTCTCGGGATCGAGGTCCGCGCTTCCGGCGATGACGCAGGCACCGCGGCAGCTGGTGGTGACCGATTCGTCACTGAGCTGGCGCAGCGTGGGCGAGCGGAATCCGGTCCCCACGCCTCCCTTGAGGGTGAACTTGTCGGTGGGCTGGAACACGACGTAGCCGCGAGGCGTGGGCCAGAGGCCGAAGGTCTCGTGATGATCCAGGCGCGCGCCCACGAGCACCGTGAGCATCCGGTGCAGCTCCCACTCGTCCTGAACGTAGAGCGCCTGCTGGCTCACCGACGCGTGCCCGCTGGTGAAGTCGGTCGAGTCCAGTGACACCCAACGGGCCTCGCCTCCCACGGTGAGGTTGTGCTGGCCGAGCCTCAGGCGCGCATTGCCCTCCGCGACGAGGTTGTCCTGATTCAGGTTGTCGGTCTCGGTGAGCAGCCCTTCCCAGTAGGCGCGCAGCGTCGTGTCACCCCAGCCCCAGCGTCCTTCGTGCCCAAGCGACGCCTCGTTGCGGTGGATGACGGCGTCCGCGTTCCCGTAGGCGTTGCCGATGAAGTACTCGCCCTCACGGGTCTGGTACGCGCGCCCGTACTCGGCGGTGATCGTCTGCGAAGAGGTCGGGGTCCACACCAGCGCCGCCTTGCCGTTGTGATCCCGCCGTCCCTCGAGCGTTGCGATGTCACCCTCGAGCACGGTGCTGCCATCCGGACGGGTCACCGGGGTGTCCCCGTTCATCAGCACCGCGTCCGGGTTCTCCGCGCCGTGCCAGATGCTCCGCTGATCAAACGCGCCGGTGAGCCGAAGCCCGAGCTTGCCGGGGATGATGGGACCGCTGGCGTAGACGCTCGCCCTCCCCTCCTGGCCACCCGAGCCGCTGGTCGGCGTCTGCGCCTTGAGATCAATGCCGGCGGTCCACGACTGCGCCACCGGCTTGGTGATGATGTTGATGACGCCGCCCAGGGCCTCCGAGCCGTAGAGCGCCGACATGGAGCCGCGCACCACCTCCACCCGCTCGATCGCCTCGACCGGGATGAGGCTCATGTCGAAGTCGTTGTGCCGGAAGACCGCCTCCGACGAATTGACCCGCTTCCCGTCGATCAGGATCAGCGTGTAGGCCGAGTCCATGCCGCGGATGCTGATGGTGCGCCGACCCTGGCTTCCGGCATTGAGGCTGATGCCCGGCGTGTGGCGGATGGCGTCGGAGAGATCTCCGACCGGGGCCGTCCGCAGCTCCTCGTTGGAGATCACGCTCACCGAGGCCGGCGCGCTCTCCACGTCCGTCTCGGCGCGGGTCGCTGTCACCACCACCGGCGCGAGCTCATAGCTCAGCAGATCCGCATCCGGTGCCGCGGCAGCGTTGGCGGGCTCGGTGTCAGCGGGCATCTGAGAGGTGGCGGAGGGCTCAGGCACTTCAGGCCCGGCCTCCTGCGCAAGCACTGGTGAGGCGCCGAGGATCCATGCGGCGAGGAGCGCCCGACTCCAGCGGGCTGGAGGCGTCGTCAGGGAAGCGGCGGGAGGGGAATCCGGGGAGGCGGGCGCCGAGACGGGCATGTTGAGATCTCCGAGTTGGACCCGATATTGAGAATGTGTCTCAACATCGAGATGGCCCGGCACCCCTATCCAACCCTCACCGACCGGTCAAGGATGCGCCCTTTGCGGGCGCGGCCTTCATCCGAATCCCACCGCCCTCCTGCTGCGTGCGCGTCGTAACGATGGTGCCGGGCGCCTCAGTCGAGACCGCTCCGACCGGGGATCCAATACGTCTTGGTCGTGATGTCGGAGAGGCCGCGGGCGCGCAGTCCCTCGCGGATGGCCAGCACGAGCTCGGAGCCTCCGGTGAGCGCGATGGTCGCCTCGGCGGAAGACGCGCGGGCCTGGACGATCGCTTCGAGCATGGCCGGGTGATCCCCTCGCGAGGCCGTATGGACCGCGCGCAGGCCGACCGCGGTTGCAGCCTCCAGCGTTCCGGAGGGATTGCCGGCCTCGAAGATGGCGGCGATTACCCGGCCGCGGGATTGGGTTTCATAACCCGCCGCGACCGCGACGCTGGTTTCGTCCCCCACCAGGATGATGGAACCCGGCGGGAGCACCAGGGAGCGCTGGGGACCCGCGAAGTGCACCCGCTCCCCCACCTTCACCGAGCGCATCCAAGCGCCACCGGGGCCGGGCGCATGCACGTAGCCCAGGAGGACCAAGCCATCCGACGAGGCGATGGGTGACCACGTGCGCACCTCGTCCGCGGGGAGGAGCACCTGGACCTTCGAGCCCGGCTCCGGCGTGGGCAGCCCCTCGCCGCTGAGCACGACCCGACGGAAGTCAGACCCGACCTCCTCCACGCTGCGGATCGTGGCCTCCTTGAGGAACCCGCTCAGCATCCTCAGCATCTTTCCCTTCACCGACATCACAACCTCCAACGCTGGGCTTCCGGCCAACCGGACGCGGCGCAAGTCTCATGGGCGGTCGGCCGAAGCACCACCCATTCTGCTTCAGCGCCTCGGCGATCCACTGGCTTGGCGCCGGTCCCGCTGCTACCCACCGGCCACACCTCGGAGGGTTTCATCATCACGACCGGGCCTCAGAACATCCGTCTCTCCATCATTGATCTCGGCACCGTGGCGCCGGGCGGGACCGAGCAGGAAGCGCTCGCCGAATCCCTGGCTGCAGCCGAGCATGCCGAGCAACTCGGCTTCCACCGCGTCTGGTTCGCAGAGCATCACCTGAGCCGCTCGGGAGCCTCGCACCACCCCGAGCTCCTGATCGCGGCGGCCGCGATGCGGACCCGGAGGATCCGCATCGGATCCGGCGCGGTGCTCATGAATCACTACAGCCCCTTCAAGGTCGCCGAGCTCTTCGCACAGCTCGAGGCCATGGCGCCCGGTCGGGTCGACCTCGGGATGGGACGGGCGACCAGCGGACCCATCATCGACGCGGCGCTGCAGCAGAACCGTGACGTCGCGAACCGCGCGGACCATGGCGAGCGCGTGCTGGAGACCCTGGCGTGGCTCTACGAAGCCTTCCCGGACGGGCATCCTTTCGCCGGCAAACCCCTCATCCCCTCCCTCGCCAAGCCACCGCAGACGTGGTTGCTGGGCTCGAGCCCGCAGGGTTCCGGTCTCGCGGCGGGCCTGGGCATCGGCTACACCTTCGCCGGGTTCATCAACCCCCGCGCCGCCTCGGCTGCACTTCGTCACTACCGGGAGCGCTTCGAGCCGCGCGGGTTCGGGCTCACCGCACCGAATGCGATCCTCGCGGTGAACGTGACGGTCGGAGAGACCCGGGAGCACGGCGAGCACCTGGTGAACTCCGCCAGGGGCTTCTACGCGCAGCTCTCCCGGATGCGCCTCGGCGACGACGTTCCCATGGTCCCCTCTGCAGAGGAGGGCGGAAGGATGCTCAACCCCGACCAGGCGCAGGAGCCGACCCGCATCGTCGATGGTCAGTGGCCGCGCTTCGTCGCCGGAGGCCCTGAGGACGTTCGACAGACGCTTCTTCAGATGCTCGAAGAGAGCGGCGCCGACGAGCTCATGATCCAGAACCTCATCGCGGCTCCTGCAGATCGACGCCGCTCCCACGAGCTGTTGGCGGAGATGTTCGGGCTCCGGCCGCCGGGTCCCTGAGCGGCGCGTGCAGCGGAGGTGATGGCCCCGGTGCACCGGGGACCGCGCCGCGAACTCAGAGCTTCTTCACGAACTCCGACTTGAGGCGCAAGGTCTCTGCGCGGCACGGGCAGCTGAGGTGAGGGCCCCGGCGCACTGGGGACCGCGCCGCGAACTCAGAGCTTCTTCACGAACTCCGACTTGAGGCCCATGGGTCCGATGCCCTCGATGCGGCAGTCGATGTCGTGGTCTCCCTCGACGAGGCGGATGCCCTTCACCTTGGTGCCGACCTTCACCACCGAGGAGGAGCCCTTCACCTTCAGGTCCTTGATGACCGTCACCGAGTCACCGTCCTGGAGGACGTTGCCGAAGGCGTCGCGCACCACGCGCGCTTCGGAAGCCGACTCCGCGCCGGCGTCGGCGCCGGGGGACCACTCGTGGGCGCACTCCGGACAGATCAGCAGTCCGGAGGGATCGGCGTAGGTGAACTCAGAGCTGCACTTCGGGCACGGAGGGAACTCGCTCATGCCTCGGGTTAGAGCCCATCCTGTTCTAGGTGGCCAGTGTCCGTGGGAGAGGGCGGCGTCCGATCTGCACGACCTCCGTGGAGGACAGCGAGTGTTCCGCAACGCTCGGCCGGTTCCCTCCCGCTCCGAGAACCCGGGGCGCCCCCTGTAGCGTCCCACCGCGATGCCCGACACGCCCCCTCATGACGCTCCGGACCTCCGCTTTGGAAGCCCGGGTGCGCGCTGGCTGCTGCTCACGACGGTGCTCGGCTCGGGGATGGCGCTGCTCGACTCCACCGTGGTCAACGTCGCCCTTCCCGCGCTGACCGCGGATCTCGGGGCCGGCGTGATCGGACTGCAGTGGATCCTCAACGGGTACCTGCTGACGCTCTCGGCGTTCCTGCTCGTGGGCGGGTCCCTGGGAGATCGTCACGGGCGGCGTCGGATTTTCTCGTTCGGCGTCATCCTCTTCACTGCGGCGTCCCTGCTCTGCGCGCTCGCGCCCAACACCGGGACGCTCATTGCTGCCCGGGCGCTTCAGGGGCTCGGCGGCGCGCTGCTGGTTCCGGGTTCCCTGGCCCTCATCCAGTCGAGCTTTCTCCCGAAGGAGCGGGGGAAGGCGGTGGGGCTCTGGTCCGGCATGAGCGGCGTCGCCGCCGCCATCGGCCCGCTGTTCGGAGGCTGGCTGGTAGGCAGCCTGGGTTGGCGCTGGGTTTTTCTCATCAACCTTCCCATCGGAGCACTGGTCCTCCTCGCCGCGAGGCACGTCCCCGAACGCCGTGCTCCGAAGCAGGAAGGGGGCGTGGATCATCTGGGCGCGTTGCTCGCGGTGCTGGCCCTGGGAGGTATCTGCCTCGCGTTGATTGATGCAGGTGCAACCGGTTCTTCATTGCGCGTGTGGGCCGCCGCAATCGTCGGCGTGGTGAGCCTCATGGCCTTTGTCGTGGTCGAGCGGCGGGCACGAGCGCCAATGCTTCCCATGCGCCTTTTCCGCTCCCGCGACTTCAGCGTGGCCAACGTCGTCACCCTCCTCGCCTATGCCGCGCTGGGAGGCCTCATGCTCTTCCTGGTGCTCTACCTCCAGGTCGTCGCGGGCTTCACGCCGCTGCAGGCGGGGATGGCGCTGTTGCCGGTGTCCGCGCTGATGCTCGTCCTCTCCCCCGGTGCCGGCGCCCTCACCGATCGTCTGGGACCGCGCTGGGTGATGGCGGCCGGTTGCACGGTTGCCGGCGCGGGGACGCTGCTGCTCTCGCGGCTCACCCCGCAGCTCTCGGTGTGGCGAGACCTCGTCCCCGCGGTCGTGCTCTTCGCCCTGGGGCTGTGTTTCGTGGCCACGCCGGTGACGGTAACGGTCCTCTCCTCCGTCTCCTCCTCCCACGCGGGCATCGCGAGCGGCATCAACAACGCCGTCGCACGGACCGCAAGTCTCCTGGCCGTCGCGGCGCTTCCCCTGGTCTCCGGACTTTCGCGTCAGGGGATGACCTTCCTGCCTCAGGCCTATCCACGGGCGATGGTGCTCTGCGCCCTGCTGCTCTTCCTCTCCGCGGGTCTCTCGCTCGCCCTTTCCCGAAGGCAGCGCGTCCCCGGGTGAAGAGCGGGCTCACGCGTGCGCGGCCCACGGGTTGGTCCCGCGGATCGGAGGCGTGATAGCGCTGTGCGCGATGCGCCCCCTCACCACGATCCCCCTCTTCATCGTCACCGCGTTCGCCGAGATCCTCGGCTGCTACCTGGTCTTCCTCTGGATGAGGGGTGGGCGCTCGGCCCTGCTGTTGGTGGGGGCCGCCGCAGCACTGGCGTTCTTCGCCTGGCTGTTGTCGTTCCATCCGTATGCGGGGCGCGCCTATGCCGCGTACGGAGGGGTCTACGTCGCCGCTGCCGTCTTCTGGGGCTGGTTCGTCGAGAAGCAGCCCCCGGATCGCTGGGACCTGATCGGCGCGGCGGTGTGCCTCCTGGGAATGGGGATCATCACCTTCGCGCCCCGGTCGTGAAGCACCGCTCTCGAGGGACCGGCACGGCGCGGCAGCCTACGGCCCGCGCCGTGCCTCGGCCGCCAGACGCGGCGACCTTCCGGGCTTCAGCTCAGAACACCTCGACGAGGTCGGGATACGTGCTCCCGGTGTAACCGCCGAAGGTGTAGATGTGGCCGTCAATCACGGCCGCGTTGGGCCCCCTGCGACCCACGGCGAGTGAGGGAGCGGTGGTCCAAGCGTCACAATGAGGTGCATAGACGTCCACCCGCCTCGAAGCATTGCCGGTGTGGGTCTGACCACCGATCAGATAGATCAGACCATCCATGGTCACTGCCGACCGCATGTTCATGCTCTCCGGCACGGCGCTCGCGTCTGACCAGCTATCGATTTCTGCGTCATAGATGCGCGTCGCGGGCCGCCCGAACACGTAGATCTTCGAACCCAGTACGACACCGGCATTCATCTCCGAGGTGGGCGCCCCCGACTGCGCCCAGTGCCACGTTCCCGTCGTTGTCTCGAAGTACTCCGCGGTCGGCGTCAATCCGCCACCATCAACCTGGCCACCCAACGCATAGATCCTGGAGCCCACCACTCCCGTGACCGGGAATGAGCGTCCCCTCAGCATCGGTGACATGGCCACCCAGGCATTCACCGAGGGCACGTAGGCGTGCCCCAACGCCCTGCTCTGGCCGTCCCCGGCGGCGCCTCCGAACACATACAGGATGCCGTCAACCCACTCGGCCCCCGGAGCCATCCTCGACGTCGGGAGAGGTGCCAGCGAGGCCCAGGAACCCGTCTCGACATCGAAGCGTTCGAGTTCCGTTCGATAGACGTGTCCGACGCCACGACCCGCAGCCAGGTAGATCCGTCCGTCCGGTCCGACGGAGATCGCTGCGCTGGAGCGGGGGGTGGGAAGACGGGTTGCCTCGGTCCACGACCGACCCTGCGGCATCGCCTCGAAACAGTCGCGGCAAGCCACGCCGTCGTTCCAGGTCCCCTCCGGACAGGTCTCACAGGTGAGGCCATCGCCAACGGTTCCCTCAGGGCAGGCTCCGCAGGTGAATCCTTCATCAGGCGCAGGCACGTCGGTACACGCGACACCCGCTGCACAGGGGTTGGATGCGCACCCATCAACCTCTACGCACGTGATCCCGTCGCCCTCCATACCCGCGGGGCAGGCACCACAAGTGAAGCCCTCTTCGGGAGCTGGAGCGTCCGTGCACTCCACCCCCTCTGCGCAGGGGCCTGCGGCGCACCCGTCAACCTCTACGCACGTGATCCCATCCCCCTCCATTCCCGGGGGGCAGCCGCCACAGGTGAAGCCTTCGCCGGGGGCAGGGACGTCGGAGCAGCTGATCCCCTCTGCGCAGGGATTGTCAGCACAGCCATCGATCTCGACACAGGTCGTCCCATCGCCTTCGGTACCCGCGGGGCATTCTCCGCACACGTACCCCAACAAGGCGGAGGCGTCAGCCGTACAGGCTCCCCCTTCAGTGCAAGGGTTCGGATCACATACATCTGTCTCGTCGTCCGTGCCTGGGACGGGCCCGCAAGCCATCGTTAGTATGACGCCGGCAAGAAGCGCTGCACGTAGAAGAACTGCTGACATGAAGACCTCGTGAAGGAAAGCTGCTGACGATGGCAGCCCAGGTTGATTGACTTTCGCTTCAGGACTCAGTGGGAACCCTTGAAGCGGCCCCTGCCGCATCGCGATCGGCGTGGACGGACGGCGCCCCACGTTCGCTCCGCACGCGAAGCGGCTCGAAATGGAGCGCCGTGCCCACCTCGGGAACCACGGCCTGCTCCTCGAGAGCTTTGATGTGATGACGGACGCCGCATGCCCCCTCCACGCAGTCCGCTCCCGGATCCCTTGAAAAGAATTGAGGGCTGCTTCGGGCGCCCCCGGATGCGACGGCCTGGAGCAGCCCCGGCCTCGAACCGCACCCGGGCCACCTCCAGGGATGCGGGAGCGCCCCACCCTGACAGCCACCCCAGCCCCTCCGAGGGAAAGTGCCCACCATCCGCCACCGTCCTGTCCCCCAGGTCAGTACGGAGGTCGCTTGGTGTGCGCTCCGGTGACGCAATCGGGAGGCGGGAGACGCTTCTCCACCCCAAAGGCCCCAACACTCCGGGGAATCCGCCACGCTGGCCCCACGCCCCTTAACCTAGACGCAAGTTAGACACACTCTAGACGCGTCTCTCTCCGGAGTGAGTCCATGCCCCTGCTTCGTGCGCTGTCTCTCCCCGCCCTCGGCCTCCTCCTGGTGGCCTGCGGCACCACCACGACGGAGCGTCTGAAGCTGCCCCCGCTGGAGACCGTCTCCTCGGTGGACCTCGAGCGCTACTCGGGCACCTGGTACGAGATCGCGGCCTTCCCCCAGCGCTTCCAGGAGGGATGCACCGACACCACGGCGACCTACGAGCCGCGGGAGGACGGCGAGATCGACGTCACCAACCGCTGCCGCAAGGACGGTGAGCTCGACACCACCGAGGGCCGCGCGCGGGTGGTGGATCCGGAGACCCGGGCCAAGCTCGAGGTCAGCTTCTTCCCGCTGATCTGGGGCGAATACTGGATCATCGATCTTTCGCCCGACTACCGGTGGGCAGTCGTCGGCCATCCGAGCCGCGACTACCTGTGGATCCTCAGCCGGACGCCCACGCTCGATGAGGGGGTCCTCCAGGGCATCCAGAACCGCCTCGATGAAAAGGGCTACCGCCTCGAGCGCCTGATCATGACCCCGCAGTCTGCTGCGGACGACGACTCGTCGCAGGGTGCTCGGTAGGCCGCGCGGTGACCGCTCCCATGCACTTCGAGTACCTGCTCGTCGGAGGGGGCCTGCAGTCGGGGCTCGCCGCCCTGGCACTGCGCCACCTCAAGCCGGATGCGCGCATCGGCCTCTGTGAACGTGGGCCGCGCCTGGGTGGCAATCACACCTGGTCCTTCCATCTCGCCGACGTCCCCTCCGCGCTCCTGCCGGCCATCGAGCCGCTCATTGTCGCGCAGTGGCCCGGCTATGACGTGCACTTCCCCAACCTGACCCGGCACCTCGCCGAGCCTTACGCCACCATCACCTCCGAGCGCTTCGACCGGGTGGTGCGCGACGCGTTCATCCACGCCGGCAGCGAGCTCTTCCTCGACACTGTCGTGACCAGGGTCACGTCCCGGGACGTCGTGTTGGAAGACGGCCGCCACCTCTCCGCGGAGGTGGTGATCGACGCGAGGGGCCCTTCCCGGCTTTCCCTGCCACGCCGCGCCGGCTTCCAGAAGTTCGTCGGGCTCGAGGTGCGGCTGACAGCCCCAGGCCCCTGGCGCCACCCGGTCCTCATGGACGCCACGGTGCCCCAGCGCGACGGGTACCGCTTCGTCTACGTGCTGCCATTCTCCGCAGACCGCCTGCTGGTCGAGGACACCTACTACTCGGACTCGCCACACCTCGAGGTCCCGAGACTGCGGGATGGGATCCACACCTGGCTGAAGGCTCGGGGGCTCGAGGTCGCCGAAGTCCTCCGTGAGGAACAGGGGGTGCTCCCCCTGCCGCTCGAAGCGACCCCGGCCCAGGCGGTCGCCGACAGCCCGCTTCTGGGCGGCTACCAGGGTGGCTGGTTCCACCCGACCACCGGCTACTCCACCCCGCTCGCGCTGCGCTTCGCCGAGCACCTGGCCTCCGTTCCGATCGAAGCCGTCCGGGGCGAGCGCCTCGAGGCCCTCGAGCGCAGGACTGTACGGGGGCAGCGGTTCGGGCGGCTCCTCAATCAGCTCCTCTTCCTCGGCTTCGCCCCCGGGGACCGCTGGCGCTCCCTCGAGCGGTTCTACCGCCTCCCCGAGGCGACGATCCGTCGCTTCTACGGACTCGAACTCACCGCGGGAGATCGACTCCAGATCCTCTGCGGTCGTCCCCCCCGCGGCTTCTCGGTCGCCACCGCCCTGCGCTCCCTGCGCGCCTCCCGCTCCACCCCGCCGTCCATCGCCGAGGTCTCATGAACCAGCCCATTGGAGCCTCCAAGCCCGCCGTTCCCCCGCTCGTCGAGCTGCTCCAGCGCGAGTTCACCGGCACCGCGCTCGAGCGCCTCCTCGGGCTCGAGGACGTCCGGGTGCCAGCGGACATCTGGGAACAGGCCCTGCTCGGCCCGGCACGTGAGTTTCTCGAGCGCCCCGGGAAAGCCTTCCGCGCACGGCTCGTCCGCACCTCCTGGCAGCTGGCCGGAGGCAGCGGCACACCGCCCCCGACGCTCCCGCTGCTGGTGGAGCTGCTGCACGCGGGCTCGCTCATCGTGGACGACATCGAGGATGGCTCCACCCATCGACGCGGCGCCCCCGCGCTCCACCATCTGCATGGGATCCCGCTCGCCCTCAACACCGGCAACTGGCTCTACTTCGCGCCCATGGCGCTCCTCTCGCGGATGGGGCTGTCCGAAGAGCTCGAGCTCGCGCTCACCCGCCGGACGATCTCCACCCTGCTGCGCTGCCACCAGGGACAGGCGCTGGATCTCGCCGTGCGCGTGAGTGACCTCTCGCAGAAGGATCTGCCGGACGTGGTGCTGGCGAGTACGCGGCTCAAGACCGGTGTGCTGATGGAGTACGCGGCGCACGTCGGCGCGATCGCCTCAGGGGCTGCGGAGACCACCGTGGAGGCACTGGGCCACTTCGGGATGGAGCTTGGCCTCGGGCTGCAGATGCTCGATGACCTGGGCAATCTGGTGAGCGATCGCACCGGGCCCAAGCAGTTCGAGGATCTCCGCCTCGGGCGACCCACCTGGCCGTGGGCGTGGCTTGCAGGAGACCTCCCCGCCGAGCGGTTCGACGCGCTGGTGTCGCTGTCGCGCGAGGTGATCGCGGGGCAGCGTGAGGTCGGGGAGCTCGCGACGGCGATGCGCCTGGCGCTGGGTCGACGCGGAGGGGAGCGCGCGCACCGACACCTTGAAGGCGCGCTCAACCGCCTCAGGGAGTCCATCGGTCCCTGTGCCGATCTCGAAGCACTTTCCGAGGACATCGCGCGCATGGAGGCAAGCTATGTCTGACGGGGGCAAGCGGGTCGCGGTGGTGGGCTCTGGGTTCGGCGGCCTCGCGGTCGCCATCCGCCTCCAGGCGATGGGCCTGCAGACGGTCCTCTTCGAAGCCAGGGACAAGCCGGGAGGGCGCGCTTACGTCCACGAGGAACAGGGCTTCACCTTCGATGCGGGCCCCACGGTCATCACCGCCCCCCACTGCCTCGAGGAGCTCTACACCCTCACCGGCCGCAACCTGGCCGATCACGTGGAGCTGCTCCCGGTCCAACCCTTCTACCGGCTGCTGTGGGATGACGGCGACCGCTTCGACTACGACAACGACCAGGCCTCACTGCTGGCCCAGATCGAGCGACGCTCGCCCGCGGACGTGCAGGGCTACCTGCGCTTCGCCGAGTACAGCCGTGCGGTCTTCACCGAAGGCTACGAGCGGCTCGTCGCCGAGCCCTTCCTGCGCTTCTCGGACATGGTGAAGGTCGCGCCCAAGCTGATGGGCCTGCGCGCGGACCGCTCGGTGTACGGCGCGGTGTCGAAGTTCGTGAAGGACGAGCACCTGCGTCAGGCGCTCTCGTTCCACGCGCTGCTCGTGGGCGGCAACCCCATGGACACCAGCGCCATCTACGCCCTCATCCACCACCTGGAGAAGAAGTGGGGCGTGTTCTTCCCCCGCGGTGGCACCGGTGCGCTGGTCCGCGCGCTCGCCAGCTACTTCGAGACCCTCGGTGGCGAGCTGCGTCTGTCGGCGCCGGTGGAGCGGATCACCCTGGCGCCGAACGGAGCCGGACGTCCTCGGCACCTGGTCACCTCGCCGGGCAGCGTCGACGAGCCGTTCGACCTGGTGGTCTCCAACGCCGACCTCCATCACACCTACGCGCGCCTCTATGGTCAGCACCCGAAGGCGCAGCGTCGCGCCAAGCGGCTCGCGCGCATGGACTGGTCCATGTCCCTCTTCGTCCTCTACTTCGGGACCGACCGGACCTACGACATCGCGCACCACACGGTCCTCTTCGGCCCGCGCTACGAGGGGCTGCTGCGGGACATCTTCCACGGCCCGACGCTGCCCGAAGACTTCAGCCTCTACCTTCACGCACCGACCGTCACCGATCCCTCCATGGCCCCTCCCGGGTGCGGGTCCTTCTACGTCCTCTCCCCGGTCCCTCATCTCGGGAAGGCGGCGGTCGACTGGTCGAAGGAGGCCGCGCCGTACGCCGAGAAGGTCCTCACCGCGCTGGAGCGACACCTTCCCGACCTGCGCAAGCACGTGGTGGTGAAGCGCTGGATGACGCCGCAGGATTTCCAGAGCCAGCTGGGCGCCTTCCAGGGCTCCGCCTTCTCCTGTGCACCCACGCTCACCCAGAGCGCCTGGTTCCGCGCGCACAACCGCGATCCGGATCTCCCGGGGCTCTACCTCGTGGGTGCAGGGACGCACCCGGGCGCGGGCGTTCCCGGGGTGGTCAACTCGGCGAAGGCGACCGCCAAGGTCATTGCCGCCGACCTCGGGCTCGATGTGCCTCAGCAGGAGGTCGCGTGAGCCAGGTGGATGCGAGACGCCTGTGCCGGGAGGTCCTGGCGGCCAACTCCCGCAGCTTCGATCTCGCCTCGCGCCTACTGCCAACGGATTGCCGGGACGACGCGGCCTCGGTCTACGCCTGGTGCCGCCGCGTGGACGACGCCATCGATCTCGTCTCCGGATCCGAGCAACCCGCCGCGCTCGAGCGACTGCGCCAGGAGCTCAGCGCGATCTACGCCGGCGTTGCCCAGACCGATCCGGTCCTGCAGGCGTTTCAGCAGGTGGTCCAGGAGCGCGGCATTCCGCAGCAATATCCCTCCGAGCTCCTCCTCGGAATGGAGATGGATGTTCTCAACCAGCGGTACGAGACCCTCGATGACCTGCTGACCTACTGCTACCGCGTGGCCGGGGTGGTGGGCCTCATGATGTCCCACGTCATGGGCGTCACCGATGCGGCGGCGCTGCGGCGGGCGGCCCACCTCGGGATGGGCATGCAGCTCCCCAACATCTGCCGCGACGTCGCCGAGGACTGGGGGCTCAAGCGCCTCTACGTGCCGCGCGCCTTGCTCGTCGAGCGGAACGCAGCCTGGCTTGCCGAGCGGCTCGGGAAGGACGGTGCGACGCTCCCCGAGGAGGCCCGGGTGCCGCTGGCGCAGATCACCCGCGAGCTGCTGGAGGAGGCCCGCCGCTACTACCGCTCGGGCGAGCATGGGACCTCCGCGCTGGGCTGGCGGTGTGCGCTGGCGATCCGGACGGCCAGCCGCGTGTACGCCGCCATCGGGACTGAGCTGGCGGCGCGGGGATACGATGTCCTGAGAGGGCGGGCGGTCGTCCCCACCGCGGTCAAGCTCCTCCACGTCGGCCGCGTCCTGATACGAGGTCTGCTCGAACTTCCCCGTCGGCTGCTTCATCGCCCGAGTCCCGTCCCCCTGCCCTCACCCCTGAGCTATCCCCGTGACGTCCTTCCTGTCTGAGCTCTCCGTCTACGTCGGACGCATCCGCGAGTTCGACGCCGAGGACACCCGCGTCTACATCGGGTGGGTCGGCCTGATGGTCGGACTGTGCGCCTCCACCGGCGGCTTCCTGCTGACCGGTGCGAGCGCCGGCGTCGTCTATCCGGGCGAAGCGTGGCTCGTCCCACTGGGGGCGCTGGTCTTCAGCGTGAGCATCGCCATCGACACGATTGGCCACCGGACCATCTACAAAGAGGTCCTGAAGGGTGGCGAGCAGCTCGTGCACCACATCACCATCGTGACGGGTATCCTCGCCTGCGTGTTTCTCTGCGCGGCTTACGTGAACCGCTCGACCTGGTGGATCCCCGCGGCGGTCATGACGGCGTTGTCCTTCATCTACAGCTTCGTCGACGAGGCGTTTCACTGGCGGCGCTACGTCTCGCAGCACGCGGATCGCGTGGAGATGTGGAGCCACGTCGGCATCCTGATGGGGCACGGCATCATGATGTTCGGCTGGTGGAGCTGGTTCAGCCAGGACTACGCGGGTGTCGCCGAGACGCTGCCCCTGCTCGGGATGGGTGGCTGATGGCTCGAGGCCGGCGGCCGCCTCCCGCCTCCAATGCCAGCGCGATGCCACGGAAGAAGGAGCCCTCCTCCTCTGAAGCCGAGCGGCAGGAGGTGGAGCTCTCCCGCGATCGTGTGGGGCGCTACCGCATCGGGGCGGTCTCCGAAGCCACCGGCATCTCGGCCCACACCCTCCGGGTCTGGGAGCGCCGGTATGGCGCCTTCGCGCTCTCGCGGACGGAGGGCGGCGTGCGCCTGTACAGCGACGCCGACGTCGAGCGGCTCCATCGCCTCCGCAGACTTCAGGAGCAGGGACACGCCATCGGGCAGATCGCCCACCTCCCCGACGACGAGCTCGTGCAGCTCCTCTCCGAAGGCGGGCTGCCGCGAGGTCCGGAGGCCGTCGGCGGGAAGGGCACGGTACTCACGGCGCTGGGTGGGGACTTCGGGCAGGTACGCGAGGCCTTCCTCGAGTCCGTGCGGACCTTCAACCTGA
>DATGQN010000181.1:0-2066 GCA_035304185.1 Myxococcaceae bacterium | reverse complement strand
GAGGTCTGAAAAACGCCGGTCTTCTCGTCGCGATTGTGCATGGGTCCCAGCTGCTTGAGTACCACGCGCCGGAACGGGGGCCCAAATCGCTCGGGGCTGCCGAAGAAGCAGGAAATCGGGGCCGCGTGCGGTGGAGGACTGGTGCGACCGAGGTGGCAAAGGCCCGGTGCCCGGAGGGCTCAAGGCGAGCGGCGGCGCATCCACCCGGCGATGCTCAGGCGTTGGCGGGTGGCCGGTAGGACCTCGTGTTCGAGCTCGCTCAGGAAGCACATGGTGACGCCATCCTGGGGATAGACGTCCACCTCACCGGTCGGGAGGTAGAGGCGCAGCGCACCCCCGTGTTCCGGAAGCCACGCGGGGTTGAGGTAGGTCACGATCGAGACCCTGCGCGCATCGCTGTCCCGGAAGCGATCCCGATGGCGCTCATAGAAGGTCCCCACCGCGTAGCAGGCGAAGTGCGCCTCGACCGATGCGAGGCCCAGAAAGAGGCGGCGGTTCAGCTCGCCTCTCAGCGCATCCAGGGTCGCGAGATAGATGGTGGCGGCGAGGCCCGAGTCGGCGTCGATCCAGCAGGTGGTGTCGCCCCGGACCTCCTTGCGCATCATCAGGCCCTGGCCCCGGCCGATCTCCGCGGGCTTGAGGCCACCTGAGTTGACCAGGTGCAGGAGCTGATCGCGCAGGGCGCTGGTGGCCAGGAGGTCCGGAACCCCGGTCAGCAGACATGCCCCATGCTCGCTCAGCGCGGCGGCAAGGGAAGCGGGGTCGTACAGGACGACGCTTGGCAGGGGCATAGGGGCCGGGAATCTACGCGGGTGCTCCCCCCTCCCGACTAGGCCCCCCTTTCACTTTTTTCGCGGTGGAGACCGGCTGGGCGGCTGGTAGGCGTCCGGAATAGGGTGGGCCGATGGAAAGCATCGGCGAGACGCTCCCTTCCTGGCTCCTCTCCAGCCCCGGCCTCGTGGGCGCCGGCGTGATCCTCATCGCGCTGGTCCTGATGGTGCTGAGGCGCCGAAGCGTGGTGGTGCATGGGGTGTTCGGAGGACAGTCCCGCCCGAACTCGAATCTGCCGGGAACCGTTGATGGTTCGGACGCGCCGACGGCATTTGAGAAGATCGAGCAGGAGCTCGAGGCCGGCAGGTTGATCAGCGCCATCAAGCTGTACCGCGATGAAACCGGCGCCAGCCTGAGGGAGGCGAAGGACGCCGTTGAGCGGATGCAGAGGGAGCTGGCGGAGCTACCGTCCGGGGCCGGGGTGTCTGACAACTCCGTTGATTTGGAACGGGTCCGGCAGGAGCTCGCTGCCGGTCGGAACATCAACGCCATCAAGCTGTACCGCGAGACGACCGGGGCGGGTCTGAAGGAAGCGACGGAGCAGGTCGAGCGGATGCGGCTGGAGCAGTGGGGACTCGGGACAGGGGAAACGCTCCCGGTGCCCGCGCTCGGAGGAGGCGCCTCGCTCGATGATGAGGTCGCCGGCCTCCTTGCCCGCGACCAGAAGATCGAGGCCATCAAGCTGACCCGCGACCGCTTGCGCCTCGGCCTCAAGGAGGCCAAGGACTACGTCGACAACGTCGAGCATCGAAGTCCACGGTCCTGACGATGCTCCGAACCGGAGCGCCTCAGGCCGCCGATGCAGCCCCTTCGACGTTGGCGGCGACCTGCACCGGGGGCCGTGAGAACTGCTTGAGCATTCTCAGGTGTGAGGCGAGCGCCGACCGGAACGTCGGGATCGACTGGTAGGGCAGGTCGTGCTTCTTCGCCGTCGCTTCCACCAAGCGTGAGATCGCCGGGTAATGCACGCTGCACACGCGCGGGAAGAGGTGGTGCTCGATCTGGAAGTTGAGACCGCCCACGTACCAACCCAGCAGCCTGTTGCGCGGCGCGAAGTTCGAGGTGGTGTGCAGCTCATGCTCCATCCACGCCTCGTCCATCTTGCCGTCCACGCCCGGGAGGGGCTGCTCGGGGCCCTCGACCACGTGGGCAAGCTGGAACACCAGTGACAGGAGCACCGAGCCGACCACGTGCACGGTCGCCATCCCGATGAGGATCTGCCACCAGGGGAGGGG
>DATGQN010000180.1:0-15667 GCA_035304185.1 Myxococcaceae bacterium | reverse complement strand
CCTCCCCTTCAGCCACCATCCCAGGGCAGCGAAGATCCTGAGGGGGCGGGCTTTGAGCAGAACCAGCAGTGCCTCCATGGAGACATCCGTCCTGACGAGGCCTCCCTCGAGCCGGACCAACAGCGGCGTGGCATCTACCCGGCTGGTGATGTCAGCGGGACGAACATCGGAGGGAGGCATGGCGCTGCAGCATAGGTCGAGCGCGTGCGCGGGAGAGTGGGTTCCGCGTGGGTCGTCGCGTCGCCCAGGGAGGCACGCCGTCCCCCGTTTTCCGGAGGCGGGCTTTTGACCTTCACCCGGGCCGCGTCCACACTTCCCCGATGCTTCAAATGCGCTCTCCGAACCCCAACCGGATGCTTGCACTGGCCTGCTTCGCACTCCTTCCACTGGCCATTGGCTGTTCGGGAGAGGGGCTCGAACCGGATGTCGAGCCCCCCGACGAAGAAGAAGCGGAGCTGCGCATGGAGGATCATGCGGAGTGGCTCCCGGGATCCGAGCAGATCGCCCTCACGCTGTGGTTCGGCGAGGGCTGCGGTCAGAAGGTCGAGCCTCTGGAGCTGGTTTCGCCAACGGAGCTGCGCACTTCCAGCTACGTCGAGCCCGAGGCGGTGGCCTGCACGCTCGCCAGAACGTCCTACACCTATGAGCTGGATGTCCCGGCTGGGACCTCCCGGACGGAACCGGTTGGGATCTTCGCTGACGATAGGCCCGCCATCATTCTGGAGCGGTCTTCAGACTGAGCCGGGATGATCGGGCGCCCGGGTCACCGCTGGCACAGGTAGGCCCGTGGCCGCCACGGCGCCGGTGTCCTTCAAGCGCGGGCTCAGAAGGTGCTGAGGGCCTGGAGCGCCGCTCGCGCCTCGGCCCTGCCCGCCTCCGGTGCCAGCAGAACCCGGTCCAGTACCCCGCTCCAGGCACTCACCGGATCCGGCGCCAGCTCGCTGAGCGCTTCGGTGCGTACCCGGAGTTCGGCGAGCGCGGCGACAAGCCCCTCGGCGCTGGGCGCGATCGACGCGGTCGGAAGATAGGGAGCCCCAGCCACGCTGGTGAGGGAGGAGAGCACCGGAACGCCCACTTCGATGGCCCGCGCGAGAATGCCTGCGGACGTGCCTCCGAAGTCGGCCAGCGCCAGCGCCCCTCCGAGCTCGGCATCCAATGCTTCCACCGGGACTTCCTCGGAGAGGACCACCAGCTCCGGTGGAGCCTCGATGCGGGACAGGGCGAACTCCACCATCACCCGGATGGCAGGCGTCGGTGACACGAGCAGCAGCCGGTCTCCTGCCTGGGCCCTCTTGGGAGGCGGAGCATCCGCTGCGCCGCCGGGCCAGGGCACGACGTGGACGGCCTCGGTCCTCCCCTCCTCGGCCAGCCACCTCGCGGCCCTCTCGGAAGGGACGAGCACCGCGTCCGAGGCCTGAAGCTGTGCCCACCTCAAGGCCCGAAGCCGCCCGATCGAAGCAGGACGCCAGGCATCCATCACGGTCACCAGCCGGCCGGTCCCCTTCAGCGCCGCCAACGCCGCCGCCGCATCCGCATGATGAAGAGGTGCGAAGCGAAGCTCCTCTGTGCCGGGAGAAGGCGCGTCCGTCCACGGGAGCAGCGACGCTCCTCGTTCGGAGCCGAGCGTCTTCAGCAGCGGCAGCACACCGGGGAGCCCTTCGAGGCCCGGGTGAAGGGACCAGCGCTCCTGCCCGAGCACACGCCGCGCGCCGGAGGCTGCCAGATGCGCCGGGGGGCTCTCTGCGAACGCGCGGTTCTCGGCGAGGTAGCGGGGGTAGCGCGCCACGAGTCGGGTGGCGTTCACGAGATCCAGCATCGGCCGGGCGGCGCCGAAGGAGACCTCACCCCGATGAAAGACGAACGACCGGTTCGCACGCGCGATGACCATGCCCTGGGCTCTCGCGCGCTGGCACCAGTCGTTTTCCTCGTTGTAGCCACGCCCGTATGCGGGATCGAAGAGTCCCAGCGCAGCGCGAGCAGTGTCCCGCATCAGCATGCAGAACCCGTTGCCGGTCGGCAGCTCGGTCCAGGGCGGAAGCGAGCTCATCGCTCCCGGGACCTCGGCGACCGAGGACTCAGGTGCGGAGGTTCCGAACTCCGGGACCGAGCAGAGCGTGCCGTTGTTCGAGAGGGGGCAGACCGCGGCGATGCGCTCGGAGCTGGTGAGCACCTCGAGCAACGCCTCGAGCCAGCCCGGCGTCACCCGGGTGTCGCTGTTCAGGATGACCGCGTGGCCCCCGCATAGGGAGAGGCCGCGGTTGGCGGTCTCCACGAAGCCGAGGTTCCTGGGGTTCTCGAGCACGCGCACCCGCGGGTCGCGCTCCCGGAACGCGCGCAGCAGGGGGCGCATCCCCGCATCAGGGCCGCAGTCGTCGACCAGCAGGAGCCGGCCGAGGGACGCCCCCGAATGCTCCAACACCGATTCCACGCACGCCCTGGTGAGTTCGACATCCGCATAGACCGGGATGACGACGTCAGCACGTGGGGAGGTTGCAGCCATGGGTTCGCAGCAGGAGCGCCCGGAGGCTCACGGACGGCCGATGCCGAAGTACGTGAAGCCTCGTGCGCGCATGGCCTTCGGCTCGAAGACGTTGCGCCCATCGAAGATGATGGACTGACGCATCAGCGTCCGCATGCGATCGAAGTCCGGATGGCGGAAGTCGTTCCACTCCGTGACGAGACAAAGAGCGTCCGCCCCTTCGAGCGCGTCGTAGGGAGAGTTCGCGTACTGGATACGGTCCCCGAGGACCCGCTTGGCTGCGGTCATCGCCACCGGGTCATACGCCGACACCTGGGCGCCTGCCTGGAGCAGACCGTCGATGATCTCGAGCGACGGTGCTTCGCGCATGTCATCGGTCCTCGGCTTGAACGCGAGTCCCCACACCGCGATGTTCCGCCCCACCAGGTTCTCTCCCAGGTGGCCCTTCACCCGCTCCACGAGCAGCCGCTTCTGCCGCGCGTTGGTCTTCTCCACCGCATGGAGAAGCTCGAACTCGAGCGCGTGCTCACGTGCGGTCGAAATGAGCGCCCGGACATCCTTGGGGAAGCAGGACCCGCCGTAGCCCACGCCGGGGAAGAGGAACGAGGTGCCGATGCGCTTGTCCGCTCCCATTCCGCGACGCACCTGATCGATGTCCGCGCCGAGCTTCTCGCACAGGACCGCGAGGTCATTCATGAACGAGATGCGCGCGGCCAACATCGAGTTGGCGGCGTACTTGGTGAGCTCGGCCGAGCGCGGGTCCATGTAGAGGACCGGGTGGCCGGTACGGACGAAGGGTGCGTAGAGCTCGCCCATCACCTCCCGGGCACGCTCCGAGTCCACGCCGACGACGACCCGATCCGGCTTGAGGAAGTCGTCGAGGGCGGCCCCTTCCTTGAGGAACTCGGGGTTGGACACCACATCGAACGGGTGCGTGGTGACCTTGGCGATGACCTCGCGCACCAGGTCCGCCGTTCCCACCGGGACGGTGCTCTTGTCCACGATGACTGCGTAGCCGGTGAGCGCCTTTCCGATCTCTCCGGCCGCCGCCAACACGTGCTTCAGATCCGCGTCGCCGTTCTCGCCCTGAGGCGTGCCGACGGCGATGAAGATCACCTCGGCCTGGGACACCGCATCCTGGGTGGAAGTCGTGAAGTGCAGGCGCCCCTCTCCGACGTTCCGTCGGACCAGCTCCTCGAGGCCAGGCTCGTAGATCGGGAGCACGCCCTTCCGGAGCGAGGCCACCTTCTCCGCGTCCAGATCCACGCAGACCACGTTGTTGCCGGTGTCCGCGAAGCACGTGCCCGCAACCAGACCGACGTACCCTGTCCCAATCACCGCGATACGCATCCGCTGCTCCTTACGTCAGCGGAAATCCGGCCACAAGGAGGGGGTGGGGAGACGTGGTCCTTGGGCGGCCGACCGACCGGCGTGGTACGAGGCGCTTCTGGCCCCCACTTCCCTGCACGGCTTCGTCCGAAGCTCACGTCCCAGGAGCCACCATGCGCATCTGCTACGTCACGCGTGAGCCATCCAGCCCCAATGGGGTGGGGGACCGCTCAGCGTCCAGTCTGCTCGAGGCGCTCGTGGAGGCGGGTCATGAGGTCCACCTGCTTCGAGGCCCCTCTTCGCCTCCGGACGCCACTCAACCCGACGCCCCCCGTGGCGTCATCACGCATGTGTTGGACACCTCCGAAGGCGTCGCGGGCCTACCCGGGTTCGGCTCCCTGAGTTCGAGATGGGCCTGGGCGGTTCACGCGCGCGCATCAACGTTGCATCGGGTGCACCCCTTCGACTGGATCGACCTACCTTCGGCCGGGGGCGCCGGGGCCTTCATCCTGAGCGCCAAACGCTGGGGGAATGCCTACCCGGCGTGCACGGTGAGCGTGCGCCTGGAGCCCCTCAGCGGGGAAGTGCGCGCGCTCAACAATGAGCACCGCCTCGACCTGGACGTCCTCGAGACCGACCACCTCGAAGCGCAGGCCATCCGATGGGCCGACCTGTTGCGGGGGCCCTTCCCTGCGCTGCTAGATGCCGCCGGTCAGAAGACGGGACGGCGCGGCCCGACAGAAGTCATTCAGGAGCCCCTCCCCGCCTCGCCTTCCCCGAGCCCACCCTTGGACGCTTCACCGCTGACCCTGCGCTACCACGGGCCACTGGAACGCCGACAGGGGCTCGAACTGCTGATCAGGGCGTGCGGTTCGCTCCTCGATGCGGGGCACGAACTGCAGCTCGTCCTCGCAGGTGAGGACACCCGGACCGGTCCGTTCGGTCGCTCCTTCCAACACTGGCTCCAACGCCAGGTTCCCGCGCGATGGCGCGCCCACATCCGGATCGAGCCGATGGGAGCTGGCACTTCGTCTGGGCCACTCTCCGCTGGCACCCTCTTCTGCTTTCCGACATCAGGTGGCCCGCCGCCTCCAGCTTGGAAGGAACTGGTCGCAGCGGGCCGACCCGTCGTTTTCAGTGACATCGCGGCGCCGGGAGGGATCGTCGAGAGCGGTGCAGCGATGTCCTTCCGGGCAGGCGACCTTCAGAGTCTGTCCGACGCCCTGGGCCCTCTTCTCGACGATGTCGGCCTCAGGCAGTCGCTGGGGAAGGCGGCAGGCGCATGGGCGCAGGACGCGTTGTCTCCCATGAGGGTCGTTCAGCAGCTGGAGAGGGCGCTGCACCTCCACGCACCGAGCGCACGCTTGTCCCGCTCGACCACCGCGCCTTCGTCGTCACCGCTCGTCTCGGTCGTCGTGCCCTTCTTCAACCTGCACAGCCTCCTCCCGGAGACCCTTGCCTCCATCGCTGCACAGACATTCCGCGACCATGAGGTCCTCATCATCGATGATGGCTCCACGGAACCGCAGAGCCTGCAGCTGCTCGAGGAACTGGAGGCCCAGGGTCACCGGGTCATCCACAAGCCGAATGGCGGTCTCAGTTCAGCCCGGAACGCGGGACTTGAAGTGGCACGAGGCCGTTGGATCCTTCCCCTGGATGCCGACGACCTCATCGCGCCGACCTTTCTGGAGCGGACCCTGGAGGCGCTCGAACGTGAGCCCGACCTCGCGTACGCGACCAGCTTCGTCACCGCCTTCACGTCGTCGCCACAGGAGCCGACCAGCGTCTACCTTCCGTGGGGACTCGACCGTGATGCGCTGCTGCTCACCAACGTCGCCTCAACCTTTACAGCATTGCTCTCCCGCGAGGCGCTCGAAGCGGCCGGTGGCTACGACGAGTGGCTGACGTCCTTTGAGGACTGGGACCTGTACTGCACCCTGGCCGAGCAGGGTCGGAGGGGCGCGGTGGTCCCCGAGTTCCTCTTTCATTACCGTCAGCGCGAAGGATCCCTGGTGCGCACGGAGGTCATGGACCAGCGTCACGCCCTCCTCTCCTATCTCGTCGCCAAGCATCCATCCCTGACAGCGCGTCCCGATCGGACCCTTCGGGCACTGATGGGCGAACAGGAGCGTGCACGCGCTGAGCAGCCGCTCCGCTACCGGGCGATCGATGCCGTGAATGATGCTGTGAAAAGGCTTCCGCTGCTGCACCCGTTGCTCAGATCCGGAGTGCAGACCGTGAAGAGATTGCGCCGGAGTTCGGGCGCTTCGGGTGCGCCTCCTCAGACGTCCTCTTGATTCCCGACCAGGCGCTGGATCCGGGTGGTGAGCACCTTCACCGCCGGAGGCAGCTCGAGCGCTCCGGAGATGGCCGAGTGGAGTCCGTCTGCCAGCGCATGCCGAAGCGGGACGTCCTGCCCTGAAGCAGGCAGGAGCCCAGCACTGCTGGCGACACTCGAAACCGACCGCTTCAGTGTCGGATGCACCACGGGCAGCATCTTCACCGCCCCATTGACGCCGTCCACGAAGCGGTGATGCCAGGGACGCACAGCCGGATCCGCAGGTCTCGGAACCATCCGCTCCTGCTCGCCGAGGAGGACCTTGAGCGTGCGCCCGCTCGCCGTGGCCAATGCCTCATGCTTCCCCACCAGGTACGAGATGAGCTCGAACCGCGAGGTGGTCGCCGTGGTTCTCAGCATCGAGTTCCGACGGACCCGGTAGTGAAAGAGAAACTCCGGGAGGACCACCCCGAAACGGCCACGCTCAGCCAGGCTGCAGAACAGGTCCCAATCCTCAAAGGACGTCAGCCACTCGTCGTAGCCTCCCGCCTCTTCGATCAGCGCGCGAGGCATGAGAGCCGTGCAACTGGAGGCCGTGTTGATGATCGGAAGGCAATCCCGGTCTCCGCCCCAGGGGATCCAACCGCCGAAGGGCTTGGCGGGATCCTTCTCGAAGTACGAGCTCAGCGCCGTGACGAAGCCGAGCTCGGGATGGCGCTCCAGCACCGACACCGTCTTCTCGAGGAAGGTCGGGGCGATGAGATCGTCCGCGTCCAGCGGCAGGACCCACTTGCCACGGGCAGCCGCGACACCCGCATTGCGTGCGGAGCTGAGCCCTCCGTTCGGCTTGCGCACCAACCGGATGGACGACCCTTCGAGCAACTCGAGAACCGCGATGCTCGCCGACTCGGTGGATCCGTCGTCGACGACGATGACCTCGTAGTCGGTGTACGTCTGCTCGCGGATGGACTTGAGGGTTTCGGGGAGATACCGCCCCAGGTTGTAGAAGGGGACGATGATACTGACCGAGGGAGCGTCGCCTCCGGCTCGGGGCTCTCTCTGCGCCGCAGTGGCGCTGCCGGTCCGAAGCGTTGCAAGCGCATCCCGGCCCAGCTCGACGAAGGACGCGGCAGCCGCTGCCGGGTCGCAGACCTCGACGACGCGTGCGGGGGCAGCCTCGCGGATCCGCTCGCGGAGCTCAGAGTCGCTCAATGCCCGCACGAGTCCCTCGACCAACGCGTCGACGTCTCCCCCGCGAACCAGGAGCCCGCTCTTCTCGTGCTCGATGATCTCGGCCATGCCCCCCTGATCGCTGCCGACGACCGTGGCGCCAGCGGCCATCGCCTCCAAGCAGACGTTCGGGAAGTTCTCCCAATGTGAAGGGAAGGCGCAGACGGTGGCGCCGCGGATCGCCCGGACCAGCTCCAGGCGTGGGCGGCGCGCCTCGAAGATGAAGCGGTGCTTCCACTTGGCGGGGATGCGCTTGCGCAGGTAGGCGAGCATCGACTGCCCGAACGGCCCGGTGTGCGTGTCGCCCCCGATGAAGAGGAATTCGACGTCACGCCCGAGCTCGAGCACCTTCAGGCCTGCCTGAAGCAGCTCGGCCACGCCCTTGCGGTACTCCAGGCGGCCGAAATACAGCACCTGTTCCTTGGCGCGGGGCCGCAGCCCGGCCGCATCGGGGGTCCGTCCGCGCGCTCGCTCCTGCTTGCGAAGTGCGAGCGGGCTGAGCGGCTCTGCGTCCTCAGGGCGCCAATCCGGACGCTTGGAAGCCTCCATGGCCTCGACCCAGGACGCCATGTCGAATGGATGCGGGTGCACCGCCGTGCGCTCGAGCGGGCCGGTCTCGGCGTTGACCTTCTCCAACAGAGAGTGGGTGGGGGAGACCACCAGGTCCGCCAACTCGATCGACGTCCGCTCCTGATGCTGAAGAAAGACGGTCTCGACATCGAGTCCGTACTGCCGGTTCAGCTGCCGGCAGTGCTCCGTGGGCGTGTGCAGGCGTACAATGAAGAGCGCGTCCGAGAACTTGTTGAGGTAGCGCTTTGCCTGCAGCGCAAAGTAGCCCTCTCCATAGAACTCCGGGAACTCCACCACTTCGAACCGGTGGGCTGCGTGGAGTCGCTCGAGCGCCTCGTAGACGCCCCATGCGTGGCGCATCGAGGCGTAATTGCATGCGTTCTCGGTCGCCTCTCCGAGCGAGGGCGCGATGCCGTGAACGGTGATTCCCGGGAAGAGCGATTGGGAGCGGCGCGCCAGGTCCAGATGGTCCGCGGTCAGGACGTGGACCTCATGACCCGCGTCTCGCAACGCTCGCGCCATGAGCATCGAATACGTACCGATGCCGCCTCCGAAGAACGGGACGAGCTCCCTGGACACCAAACAGATGCGCATCTTCTCCACCCTGAATCCACCACGGGTGGCCCCGGCCTGACGTGCCCCCATGTTGCCACAAGCCTCTACCGCTTCGGCCCCGGGAAGCCAAGTCGCCTCGATTCTGCTGAGGCCGTCCGGTTCAACCCGGATCTGCTGCGTTCTGACGCGGTGCCTCCCAGGGACGGATGAGGAGGAGTCCGAGCAGAAAGATCCCCATCAGGTGTGCCGAGTACCCGTAGCGCATGCTCTGCGAGGGGGTCAGCACCATGAGGGACGCGGCATTGGCCAAGACCGGAACCAGGATCCAGAGCAGGCGGGCACGCCGGATGCGCAAAGCCGCCAACATCGTTCCGAACAGCACGAGGTAGTTCCAGAAGGCCGGGCGCCAGATGAGGTGCAGGGGAACGGGGCGGGTCACGCTGGTTTCGATGGTCTCGAGCATGAACCGGTTCCACGCCTCATCGACCGGCGTGACCTCCAGCCCGAAGCGGTTCGGATCGATCCTTGGCGAATGCGTATACAGGTAGGCGTTCTCCGGCTGCAGGACCCTCCACAGGTAGGAGGTCACACAAAGCTGCCGATCCACCAACGCTCCCGGAGAGCGCCACCCGAGGTTGACGAGCGCCTTCAGAAACGGCTCCATCCGCTCATCGAACGCCCTCCGGTTGAACGTGTCGTTGTAGTAATTCGGCGTCAACGTATAGCAATAGTACCGCTGTCCCCAGCTCTCCATCGGCTGGATGGCCTCGAGCATGTTGCGGGTCTCTGGTGACAGCCGCGTGCCCGAGGCGACGAGCGCGCTCATCTGGTGCACCTGGTTCTGAAGCGCGAACGACCTGGGCGTCTTGTGGATGTCCATGGATCGGTAGAGGGGACCACGGACCAGGAAGAGCAGGAGCAGAACCGTCCCCGCCAGGGCGAACGTCCTGCGCTTACTCCCGGGCAGCAACAGCAGCGCGAGCAGCGTCGCGGCGCCGGCGAGCAGTCCGTTGTGCCTCAGCACCATGACGCCCACCATCGCGACGGTGAGCCCCACGAAGCCCCGTGCGGTACGGAGCCAGGCGCCCTCGGTCGAGACCTGCCGCAACAGCCCGTAGGCGAGCGCGACCACCCCGATGGAGTACGGGACGTCCTTCCAGATCGTGACGTTGAGAACTCCCGGAACGAGCCAGAGTGCGGCGAACGCCGTGGTGACGATCAGGCTCCACAGAGGAGCGCCGAGGCGCCCCAACTCGCGGACCCAGAGCGCCGCCAGCGCCGCGTAAGCCGCCTGCTGCAGGAGCACGATCACCACCGGCGTACCGAACGTCCGCGACACGATCCGGTGCACCAGCGTGTGAAGGGCCGGGTGGTAGTCGTGGATGGGCCCCACGAATCCCTGCCCCCACTGGTCCAGGGAGTCCGCGGACATCAACCCGGGATGGAAGGCCGCCAGGTAAATCGCCTGCCCGGCGAGGACGGCGCCGAAGATGGCCCAGAATGGCACCCGGATCCGTGGCCGGGGCACAGCCGCGCGCGTTCCGATCCAGGAGCAGCCAGCCACGAGCAGGACCGACGCCCAGAGCCACAGCATCCCGCCCAGGCCCCACGTCACCAGCGCAGCAGGCCAAGGGGGGCGAAGCTCGAACTGAACGGTGACGGGCCGATTGTCCTGCCTCGTGAGGAGGATCGTCTCTGTCCGCCCACCCTGACGGATCTCGACCGCGCCGGACCAGGGATGTGAGGTGAATCTGAAGGCGACCTTGCGCCAATGTCCCCTTCCCTCCCAACGCAGGGGACCACCCCCACCGTACGGGGCAAGCCACGCCCAACCGCGGTCCTCCCACCCGTCTCCCGGGATCCAGGCTTCCGGATTCAGCCGGGTTCCCCCACGAAGGGGGGCATTGAAGCCTTCGAACCCCTGTGCGCCGATGTCGAACGCGGCATCAAGGAGCCAGACCTCCTCCCCCTGAGCTTCGGTCGCGACTCCCCGAACCGATCGGAGTTCGAGCACCACCGGCGCGTCGGGGTACGGAAGCTCGATGGGCGTCACGATGGCCGCGAAGCCGGGGAGCAGCAGTGCGCCAACGACGACCGCGCGCCTCCATCGGAACGGAAGCGCGCGCAGGTTCCACAACACGCGTGGCGCGACGCGGAGGACGAGGCCTCCCAGGGCCAGCGCAACCGTGATCGCCACTGCCAGGACCACCACCGGATCGGCGACACGTTGTCCCGTCAGCGCCAGGCCACCGTAGGTGATGACCCCTGCGCCCACGCCCAGAGCCGCCGCTGCAAGATGCAGGACGGCGGACCGCTCAAAGACCGCAGCCCTCACGCCTTCTCGGCCTTCGAACCGATGCGGACGAGCGCCATCGTCCAAGGCAGCGGAGTACGGACCTCTTCGACCCGACCGTGCTTCGACAAGAGGTTCAAGAACCCACGACGCGACCAATGCTGGATGTGCCCGGGAGTGTTTCCGAGGTCCCGAAGGTAGGCGCCCCTCACCATGTTGAGCGCGCGCCAGATCGGCTCGCGGGGCACCGACACCAACAGGTAGCGGCGCCCCACGCGCACCATCTCGGACAGCACGTTCTCCGGATCAGGGACATGCTCGAGGACTTCAATCGCCGAGACGACGTCGAACGCATCATCCCCGAACGGGAGCGGCCCATCGGGGCGAACGCGGAACTCGAGGTTGCTGGCGGAGCGCTTGGCCCATTCAGCCCTGAGTCGCGCATCTTCGAGATCGAGGCCCACAACCCGGGAACCCTCCCCCATCCGAAGCGCCCAGGCATGGGTCCACACACCCTCTCCACAGCCGATGTCGAGCAGAGATGTCGGCGCGGCCCGGGTGAAGAGACCGTCGAGGTTCTCCTCGAACCCCTTCATCAGGAGGCGTGCGATGGGATTGCGGGTCCCGTACTTGTCGTAGTGATTGCCGGTGACCGTTCCATCAGGGGCCGTGTTCATGGCGCGCCTCTCCATCGTTGCCTCTTCCCTCGTGACCGGTGTCCGCCTCCGTCACCGGAGGACGCGCTCGGCATACAGAAACCGGACGACGGAGAACAGCGCCACGTTGCCCAGCTGAACCCACAGGAATGGGAGCCCCACCACCGACACCAGCAGCGTGTAGAGCCCCCAGTCGAGCAACCGCACCACCGACACGCCTGCAAGAAGCGCGAGGAAGTCCTGCAACGCGGAGGTCGTGCTCGCCTCAGACTTCTTGAAGACGAAGCGTCGGAGCAGCAGGAAGTTGACGACCACCTGGATGACCAGAACCACCGCATACGCCAACGCGCTGTGAACGTTCCACCGCTCGACGAGCGTGTAATTGAGCGCGATGGCCAGCGCGAAGGCGGGCAGGCCGGTGATCAGGAACTGGAGCAGCTTTCCGAAGCGTGCCGCCAGGAGCGACCCGGTCACGGGAGGGGACGCAGGCGGGCTCTCAGGCAGCACGACGAAGGCTCGTTGACTCGACGGCGAACCGCTGACGTCGCTGCTGGAAGAGACTCTCCTCGGTGAGGCGCCGCTGGAACCGGATGAGCTCGGCGACGACCGCGAGCATGATCAGCAGGAACCCGACCACCGCGAAGATGGCCAACAGCACCAACGACGCCAGGTGGCTGCCGGGCGCCTCCTGCGCTGGCGTGAAGGTGACCAGCGCGAGATAGCGCGCCCCCAGGCCGAAAGCCGCCAGCAGGAAGAAGGCGGCAATGCTCGAGAAGAAGACGCCCGGCCGGTAGAGCACGAACATCGAAACCATGGTCGCACCTGACTTGCGCACGTACTCGGGGATGCTCTTGAAGAGCCTCGAATCGCGGGTCTTCGGATTGACCTGGATGTCCACGGACGCGACCCGCAGGCCCGATGTCCCGGCCTGGATCAGGGACTCCATCGTGTAACTGAACCGGGAGTAGATGAACGACCGCAGGCAGGCTTCGCGCGAATAGGCACGGAACCCGGATGCGGCGTCGCGGACGCGCGTCTTCGAGAGTTGACGCAGCGTCCAACTCCCGAGGAGCTGCAGGCCCTTCTTGGCAAGTCCGAACTCGGGGTGGTCGAGGATCGGCCGACAGCCGACGACCACCTCCGCCTGGTTCTCCACGATCGGCATGACCAGCTTGCCGATGTCATCACCCCGATACTGATTGTCAGCGTCCGTGTTGACCACGATGTCCGCGCCCTGCTCGAGCGCGTACTCGATCCCGGCGCTGAAGGCCTGAGCGAGTCCGCGATTGCTCCCGAGCGACACGATGTGGTGAACGCCGGCTGACCTGGCGACCTCGACGGTCGCGTCGGTACTCCCGTCGTCGATGACCAGGTACTCGATGACGTCGATGCCGGGGAGGCTCCGCGGCAGGTCCCGGATGGTCGCCGGGAGGGTCTCCGCTTCGTTCAGGCAGGGGATCTGGATGATGAGCTTCATGATGTGGTCACCCGGCGCTCCCCTCGTCTCAGCGGCAGTACCAACACGACGGCAGCGATCGGGACCCTCTACTTCACCACAGGGGACATTCGGGGAAAACCGCCTCCGACGGAGCCGAGCCTCCAGAGAGCCAAGCAACCGTGCAAGCGGGCGAGGCTCCAGCGCCACACGAGCGACGACGCTCCGCTGATCTCAGCGACGGGTGAGCAGCTGCTTGAGCAGGGCGTGCCCCGGCCCGACGATGCTTCGAGCGCCGTCATTGAGGCGATCGGCGAGCCGGTAGCGCAGCGGAAGCGCTGGACGCCCCCCTTCAGTCCACGCCCCGGGCGCAGCCTCCCCGGGATGCGCAGCCTGCATCCGCAGACGGTTCAGCTCGGCGCGTGATTCCGCGAGTGCCTCGAGCGCGCGGTCACGCTCCGAGAGTGCGGTCTGCAGCCGCCGTTCGAGCTCGGTGACCTTCGACTCCCTGCTCAACTTCCCACGTCCTCGAGCGCGGCGATGAGGTCGGCGGTTTCAACGGAAGGGGCCAAGCTGCGCTCACCTTCCACGTTCCATCGGGTCGAGAGTGGAAGGAGTGCGCTCCCCAGCCCGGCCGGAAGCACTTCCAGCGCAGCGCTGAGACGGGGTCCCACGTCCACGCTGGCGGTGGGACGAAGCTGGGCGTCCACCCGATAGCTGCCGGGCCGCACCGCCATCGCGCCGAAACGCACCTGCACGGCACCAGCCGTCTCGAGCTTTCCGCCGAAGACCTCGCCGGTGGCCCGCTCATGCGAGACCGCGACCAACCGGCCCGCGAGGGCGGTGCGGAGCTCCACTCTCAGGCTCGCGGAGGTCAAGGACTCTGGCAGCGACCAGGCCACGCGGACGACCAGCGGTTCTCCCTCGCGGCAGACCGCGTGCGCGCCATCCGGCGCATCCGCTGCAGAGAGCGACAACGAGGTCAATCGGGGTGCTGGCGGTGTCGATTGCTCGGTGAGCTCCTGTTCGGGAAGCTCGATCTCACCGGTGAAGACCAATGCCGCGGGAACTCCCAGGGGCTCGGGCACGAAAGCGCTGCCTGCATCGGTGGGCGCCTGCGCCACCCCTTGCGGATCCGAGCCGGCGTCAGGCACGTCGGTCGCGGCGTCCGGCCGAGGGGCCGGATCCGAAGCTTTCTCTCTGACCTGAGGCAGCGCTCCGCCATCTGCAGCCAGAGCGGCCGGCGTCAGGACCAGCCCCTGCGCCTGTGCCTCACGGACGGAGGCTTTGTACTCGGCGACCAGCGACTTGGGACTGCCCTGCGCGCGGACCTTTCCGCCGTCGATCCAGATGGCGTGGTCACACCACCGCTCCACGGTCGCCAGGTCGTGGGTCACGATGACGATCGTCTTCCCGGCGGCTTTGAACTCCTCCATCTTCGCCATCGACTTCTTGCCGAAGTGCTCGTCGCCAACGGCCAGGATCTCGTCGACGATCAGGATCTCGGGGTCGACGTGGGTCGCCACGCTGAAGGCAAGGCGCATGTACATGCCACTCGAGTACGTGCGCACCGGCTCGTCGATGAACTCACCGAGTTCACTGAAGGCGATGATCTCCTCCATGCGCGCCTTCACCTCCGCACGCGTCATGCCGAGGATGATGCCGTTGATGAGGATGTTCTCGCGTCCGCTGAAGTCGGGGTGAAATCCGGCGCCGAGGTCGAGCAGGGCGCTGATGCGCCCGTTCACCGCGATGGTCCCTGTCGACGGCCGGTAGATGCCGGTGATCAGCTTGAGCAGGGTGCTCTTGCCGCTGCCGTTGCGTCCCAAGATGCCGACGGTGCGCCCGCGGGGGATGACGAAGTCAATCTCGCGCAGTGCTTCGATCCAGCGCTGCGGGTTGGCCTTTCGCTTGCCGGTGAGCCACTGGACAAGCTCCGTCTTGAAGCTCGTGTACTCGGAGCGGATGGTCCGGCGCTTGAAGCGCTTGGACACACCCTTCACCTCAATGGCGTTCAATCCACCTTCCGGCCCGGGCGACGTCATACCGACTCCGCGAATTCTTCCCGCCGTGCCTCGAACAACGACGAGGCGCCCCATAGCAACGCCATCGATACCAGCGTCACCCATGCGAGGGGCGCAGCCTCCGGCAGCCGGTGGTCGATCAAGATGGCCTGGTAGCTGGTGATGAGCGCCGCCATGGGGTTGGCGACCATGACGAGCGCGCGCCCCTGCTCCGGGATGGTGGTCATCGTGTAGAGGATGGGCGTGAGGAAGAACCCCAGGGTGATGAGGTTTCCCACGATGTGCTGCAGGTCGCGGAACGTGACGTTGAGCGCAGCAACCAGATAGGCAACGCCCAGCGTGAGGCAGAGCTGCACCGCCACGACGAAGGGGAGCGCGAGGAGGTGCCAACTCGGAAAGATTCCGTGCACCGCACCGAGCACGAACATCAGCGGCAAACTGAGCAGAAAGTTCACCAGGTGGGTCGTGACGACCGTGGCCGGGAGCACCTGCGCGGGGAAGTGCACCTTCGTCAGCAGATCGCGTCGGTCGCTGATGGAGGAGGCGCCACTGACCACCGAGGTCGAGAACCAGATCCAGGGCAGGAGCCCCACGAACATGAAGTACAGGTAGTTCGGGATCGACTGGCGCATGTAGACGCTGAAGACCAGCCCGTAGACCAGCATGAGCAGCGTCGGGTTGAGGAAGGTCCAGAGGAAGCCCAGGACCGAGCCCCGATAGCGCGCCTGCAGCTCGCGCTGCACGAGGCTCAGGAGGAGGCCCCGGTACTGGTACAGCTCTTTGAGATTGCGCCACATAGGTTACGTATCCCGGCCGGT
>DATGQN010000179.1:0-12899 GCA_035304185.1 Myxococcaceae bacterium | reverse complement strand
GCGGTCCACAGGGTCGCGGTGGGATCGGTGTCCGAATCACACGCACCATGCATCGTGGTCCCGGCGGGGCACACGGACTCGTTGTAGGCCAGGAAGGACGAGTCCGGAGAGATGGCCGGGTAGTAGCGGTTACGCCCTTCGGCGCGCGGCACGATGACGGTCGGGGACGTCCACCCGGCGCCGTCGCGCTGCACCATCCGGATGGAGCCGTGCCAGATGTTCTGCACGTTCTGCGAGTTGCCCGCGCCCACCTGTCCTGCGTGCACGTAGGCGATGGTCTGACCGTCGGAACTCCAATCCGGGTGGGTGGGCGGCTGGGTGAGGGAGCCGCCGACGTCGATGGTCTCCGAGCCGATGAGCTGTCCGGTCTCGCCGTCGAACATCAGCAGTCGGGGATCGCCGGTGCTCTGGTAGGTGTGCACGCCCACGTAGCGGCTGCCGTCCGGGCTCCAGGCGTGGAAGGCGCTCTTGGGGGTGGAGTCGAAGGGAACCTTGGGCTCCTCCTCGCTGACATCCCAGAGCAGCACCCGCGCGGGGCCCGAGCCGCCGGCGCTGGCCACCATCTTCTTTCCATCCCGGCTCAGCGCGTGGCAACCGACGCAGACGTTCCCCGGCTGCACCGGACCGACGGCCAGCTCCGCCATGGTGCCTTCGGGGGCGGCGAAGTCGTAGCGCATGATGCCGGTGCCCTCGTGGCTCTCGTGGGCGCGCCAGTAGTACATGGCCCCCTTCAGCTCGGAGCGGGCGATGTTCACCTGCAGCGGCGCGGAGGTCCCGACCGGTCCGGCCCCGGAGTCATCGGTGGCGCGCAGGGTCACCTGAATGGGGTCGCCTCCGCGGTTGGTCTCGGCGAGCCAGTGCCAGACCGTGGCCGAGGGCAGGTAGATGCAGCCATCGTTCACGCCCGAAGGCGGCTCGACATCGGCCGGGAGGTGGCAGCGCAGCTGCACCCGGATGTCCGTGAGGGCGCTCTGGAAGCGCAGCTCGAAGAGGGTGTTGTCGGGATGTCCCCGGCGGAAGTGGAACTCGAGATCGCGGAGGTTGGGCGGCACGAGCACGCCATCGTTCGGGTAGACGAGCAGCGGCGCATGGGCCTCGGACGGCGCGCCGGTGAAGAAGTCGCCGGGGTTGCTGGGCAGGGTGTCCGACCCCGGGCCGTCGTCCTCCACCGAGCGGGAGAAGACCAGGTTCAACGTGGCCTCGGCCGAGTAGGTGTCGAGGATCGCCCGCACCTTGGTCGTGCCGCCGATGTCCACGGTGCTGGTGAACGCGGCCCCCGAGAAGCTGCCCAGGCGGGGATCGTCGAGGGAGAAGGTCACCCACTCGGTCACGTCGCGCGTGGAGTCATCGCGGTAGTGACCGATCGCCGCCCACGTCTGGGTGGCGGGCGCGCCCTCGGTCCGGAGCGTCACCTCTCCCGGGCTGAGGGTCACGTGGCGTAGATCCTTGAGGACCTCCTCGGGCACCTCCACCGGCTCGCTCGCATCCGGGAGCACGTCCGGATCGTCCTTGCAGCTGCAACCATTGATGGTGATGAGCGCGAACAGGGCGAGGTAGGCGAAAGGCTTCATGCCCGCGACTCTACGATCATGTGCGCAAGCGCGGCCATCGGCGCCGCCGGCGCGTCATCCCCTCCGACCCGGCTGCATCTTTCTGCCTCCGGCCCCGCAACCCCGGACGGAGCCGTGGCCCGATGGTGCCCGGCGGAACGGAACCCGGACGGATCCGTGGGCCCCGATGGTGCCCCGCGCATGGGGCAGGTGAGAGCGAGGCGGCACGGCGGGAGGGCCGTGCCACCTCGGAGCTCCCGCTGCGCGGGCTCAGTCGATGCCGGGCATGCAGCTGCAGTTCTCGCCTTCGCAGGCGGTCGCGCCCTCCCCGAGACAGAGCAGGCCTCCACAGCAGGGCGATCCGGTGCCGCAGGCCTGTCCCAGCGCACCGCAGGCCGGCTGACAGAGACAGTCGTCGCCTGCGCACGCGCCGCCGCCCGGGTTCTCGCAGCTCAGGGCGCCGCAGCACGGAGAGCTCGCATCGCAGCTCTCACCGGTCAGGCCACAGGTCTCGACGATCTCACAGGTGCAGTTGCCTTCGATCTCGCAGGGCAGCGGCGGATCGCTGGACTTCGGCAGACAGGTGAGACCGTTGCAGCAGGCCGAGCCACCGCTCCCACATCCATCTCCCTCGGTCGCGCAGCCATCCACGACCGCAAACTGGGCCCACTGGGCGATGTGGTTGGAGGTCGCGAGATCCTGGAAGGGGAGGACGAAGGCGGGATAGCTGCCATCCTGATCGGCTGCCGCCACATCCGGATCCACGGCCGCCATCCACAGCAGGGTGCCGCCATTGGGGGCCTCGTCATTGCTCGCGGACGGAGGACGGCGCAGTCCGAAGTTGCGGTTGGAGGAGAAGGTGAGCCAGTTGAGTCGGGACTCGGGGCCGTCGTTCCCGCGCACGTCGAAGGGGCTCCACTTCGGGTAGCTGTTGGTGAGCTGGGTGTTCCCGCCGTCGGTGGGGCCGGGGGCATTGGCGCGCTCGAGCTTCACCCGGGGGGCGTCGGCGACCAGGCGGGCCGACCACAGGGTCGCCGAGGGATCGCTGTCGGCGTTGCAGTGGGTGCCGTTGCTGCCGCCGGGGCAGGTCGACTCGTTGTAGACGAGGAAGGCGCCATCCGGAGAGATGGCCGGGTAGTAGCGGTTTTTCCCACTCTCCTGGGGAACCACCGTGAAGGACTCCCCGTAGGTGTCCTCGCCGGTGATCTCGAGGGCACGGATGGAGCCGTTGTAGAAGCGCTGGTTCGTCCCCTTCACACCCATCCGCGTCCACACCAACGTGGAGCCATCCGCGCTCCAATCGGGATGGGAAGCAGGGTGGTCGTTGTTGCCGGTGCCCGGCACGTCATGGAGACGCTGCCCGGTCGTTCCGTCGAGCATCATGAGCCCGAAGCGCGTGGCGCCACTGTCCGCATAGACGCCCACGAAGCGGGTGCTGTCGGGGCTCCACGCGGCGAACTGCACCCGCTCGGTGTTGTCGTAGAAGCCGACAGGCTCGGTCTCGTTGGCGAGATCCCGGATGATGGTGTGGCCGCCGTTCTGGCCATTGCCGTTGGCGAAGAGCTTCTTGCCGTCACGGCTGAGGGCGTGGCAGCCCAGGCAGCTCCCGTTGCCATCCGAGGGGCCGAGCACGCGCGTGGCTTCGGCGTCAGCGGGGCCGGCGAAGTCGTAGCGCATGATCCCGGAGTCGCCGGAGGTGGTCCAGTAGTAGAGCGCGCCGCGCAGCTCGGTGCGGGCGATCTGCAGCCGGATGGGCTCGGAGGTCCCCACCGGTCCTCCCGACTCACTGGTGCCGCGCACCTGCACCGTGAGGGGCGTGGCGCCGCGGTTGGTCTCGGAGAGCCACCGCCAGAGCTCGGCGCTGGGCGTGAAGATACAGGCCTCATCGCTGGGCACCGAGGTGATCAGCCGGACGCCGTCCGGAAGTCCGCAGCGCAGGAAGACCCGCACGTCGGTGATCGCGTTGGTGAAGGAGATCTCGAAGAGGTCATCGGTGCGGTGCTGGCGCACGAAGTGGATCTCGAGCTCGCGCAGGTTCGGCGGAACGACGACGCCGTCGTTGGGATAGACGAGGAGGGGAAGCCGCGCCGGATCCGTTTCCGGGTCACCTCCGAAGTGGGATCCCGGATCCGGGGGGAGCGGCGTGCCGCCACCGGGCGGAGGCTGCACCGGGAAGGTGCGCTTGAGCACCAGGGTGAGGGGCGCCTCGGCGGAGTAGGTGTCGAAGCTCGCCCGCACCATCGTCTTGCCACCGCGCTCGGTGGAACTGGTGAAGGTCGCGCCCGAGAACGCGCCCAACGACGGATCGTCGAGGCTGAAGGAGACCTTGTCGGTCAGATCCCGGGTCGAATCGTCGTCGTAGTGGCCGGTGACGCTGTAGGTCTGCGTCGCCGCCGCGCCGTCGACGGTGGTGAGCGTCACCTCAGCCGGCGTCACGCTCAGACGCTTGAGGCCTCTCAGCGCCGGATCATCCGGGCCGTCAGGATCCGTCCCGTTGCAGTTGCAACCAGCGACGGCGATGAGGACCGAGAGGACCGCGAAGAACGGACGCTTGGAGCGGAGCATGGGGTCGACCATAGCGAGTGGTCGGTGACCCACCAAATCCACCCCCCGTCAGGCATCTTCCCGGGTGGTCAGGCCGTATTTCTCCAGTTTGTAATAGAGCGCGCTGGCCTTGATACCGAGGAGCCGTGCGGTCTCGGCCTTGACGCCCTTCGCATCCTCGAGTGCCTTCTCAATGAGCTGCTTCTCGAGAGATTCCAGGATCTCGGGGAGGGGATGCTCGCCGCTGGGGAGGGGGAGGGCGCCGGCCTTCAACGTGGCGCGCAGGGTCTGTCCCTGGATGTGAGAGGGCAGATCGGCTTCGGTCAGCACGGCGCCTTCGGCGAAGACCAGCGCCTGTTCGATGCAGTTCTCGAGCTCCCGGACATTGCCCGGCCATGCGTAGCGGCCGAGGGCCTGCAACGCCTCGGGGGACAGACCGGTGACGCGTCGGTTGAGGCGCGGGCCGTGGCGGGCGATGAAGTGCGCGGCAAGGGCGGGGAGATCCTCGGGGCGGTCGCGCAGCGGCGGGAGGGTGAGGGGCACGACGAGGAGCCGGTACATGAGGTCTTCGCGGAAGCGCCCGGCCGCGACCTCAGCACGCAGGTCCCGATGGGTCGCCGAGATGACCCGCACGTCGACGGAGACCTCCTTCTCCCCACCCACCCGCGTGAAGGTCCGCTCCTGAAGGACGCGCAGCAGATGGACCTGCATGCTCGGCGGGATCTCGCCCAGCTCGTCGAGGAAGAGCGTGCCCCCATCCGCGAGTTCGAAGCGCCCGAGCTTGCGGCGGATCGCCCCGGTGAACGCGCCCTTCTCATGTCCGAAGAGCTCGCTCTCCAGCAGGGTCTCGGGGATGGAGGCGCAGTGGACGGCGATGAAGGGTCCATCGCGCCGCGGAGACAAGGCGTGCAGCAGGCGCGCGACGACCTCCTTGCCCGTCCCGCTCTCGCCGTGCAGGTGCACGGTCGCGGTGGTCGCGGCCGCACGTTCGATCTGTCCCAGGAGCTTGCGGATGGCCTCGCTCTCACCGACGAGGGTCTGACCGCGCGCGGCGTCCTGCTCGATGGCGTTCACGCGCGCCTCGAGCTTCTCGGTGCGCGCTCTCGAGGAGGCGACCTCCAGCGCCTTCTCCACCCGGGCGCGCAGGACGTCCGGGGTGAAGGGCTTCTCGATGAAGTCGAAGGCCCCTTCGCGCATCGCGGTGACGGCGACCTCGATGGAGCCGTGGGCGGTCACCATCAGGATCATCGCCTCCGGAGCGCGCTCGCGGAGGGTGCGCACCACCTCGAGCCCGTCCATCCCGTCCATCTTCAGATCACTGATGACCAGCTCGAAGGGGGACTTGTCCCACGCAGCGATTCCCGTTCGACCATCCCGCACGGCGGTGACCTCGTGGCCGGCCTTCTTGAGCGTGACGGCCATGCCCTCCCGCATGGATTCGTGGTCGTCGATGACGAGGATTCGTGGCATGGCGCCGCATCCTACGCGTCAACTTCCGGAGGTGCGCCCACAAGCGAGGCGCCTCGAGGTCCCATGTCCCAGATGCTCCGTACCCTCCTGTCCGGCCATGTCCCGGCGGACCCGGCCGAGGCCCGGCACCTTGCTCAGATGCGTGAGGCGGTGGAGAACCTCGCCGCGCCCCTCGCGCGTTCGCAGGCGGGCGCGCACTTCACCGCGAGCGCCGTGGTGGTGACACCCGAGGGCGATCGGGTGGCGATGCTCCACCACCGCAAGCTCGAGCGCTGGCTTCAGCCGGGCGGACACATCGAGCCGGGTGATGACGGGGATCTGGTGCTCGCCGCCATGCGCGAGGCCCGGGAGGAGACCGGTTGCGAGGTCGGTCCCCACCCGCTGGCGCCGCTTCCCCTCGACGTCGACGCACACGTCATCCCCGCGCGCAGGGACGAGGCGGAGCACACCCACCTGGACGTGCGCTTCCTGCTGGTCGCCACCTCCGCCGAGGCACTGGCGCATGACCCCGCGGAGTCCCGCGCCATCCACTGGTTCGGGTGGGACGCGGCGCTGGAGCGCGCCGACGACGCGGCCCTGGTGCGGATGCTCACCAAGGCCCGGGCCTTGTGCGAGCGGTGATCCCCGGGTCGGCCCGCCTGGCCCGCCTCAGGCCGCAGAGCTCTCGCGTGCGGCAGCACGGCGCGGGAGGCACAGGCTGAAGCAGGTGTCGCCGGGCACCGACGAGGCCACCAGCGTGCCTCCGTGGGCTTCGACGATCTTGCGGGTGAGCGGAAGGCCGAGCCCGGTGCCCTGCTCGCGGGTGGTGAAGAAGGGCTCGAAGATCCGCTCCCGGACCTCGGCCGGGATCCCGGGGCCGGCGTCGCGGATGCATACGACGTAACGTTCCCCTTCGCGACCACCCCTGACCGTGACCGCCTGTCCCTGTCCGCTGGCCTGCACCGCGTTCTGCAGCAGGTTCACCAACGCCGCGGTGAGCAGCTCGCGATCTCCCTGGAGGCCTTCTTCCTCCGCCTCCACCGAGATGCGCACCCCCCTGGCCCCGGCGGTCGCCGAGAGCAGCGAGCGGGCGTGCTCGATCCATTCGGTGGCCCGGAAGTCGACGGGGTGGAGCGTGCGCTCGCGGGCGAAGGCCAGGAAGTCGCTGACGATGCGGGAGAGGTAGGCGATCTCCTTGCGGATCCGCGCGAGGTGGGCCCGCGCCTCATCGCTTCCCTGATGCTCCAGTTCCTCGGCGAGCAGGCCGCCGAAGAGCTCCATGCCGCCCAGTGGGTTGCGGACCTCGTGGGCCACGCCGGCGAGCATCATCTTCAGCTGGCGATCCCGCGCATCGAGCTCCAGGCGCATGGCTTCCATGGCGTGGGACACCTCGGCGAGCTCGGCCAGCCTGGGCTCAGCTGTCACGGGCGTGGAGAGATTTCCGGCCCCGATGCGTCGCGCCGCGTCCCGCAGCCTGCGGAAGGGGCGCCCCAGGGCCGCTGCCACCAGGAGGGCGGTGAGCCCCAGGGTGAAGGTCACCAGCAGCCCCCAGAGCGTGGCCTCCAGCGCATGGCGTCGGAGGGCGGCAAAGGTCCGGGTGCTGCCCTCCACCGCCAGCACCCCCACCACCGTCCCGTCCGGTCCACGCAGCGGCGCATAGCCCCGGCGATAGTCGGAGCCGTCGAGCCCCCGGAAGGTGACCAGCGACGCGGTCGGGCGGCCTTCCCGGACCTCCGCCAGCTCGGCGAGATCCTGGCTCAGCTCGGCGACCCGGACGCCCACCGGAAGCGGCAGAACGGGCGGGTGGCCGGCCTCGACGCTGCCGGTGTCCACGCGGACGCGTCCCTGCAGATCGACCACCACCGCGCGTCGCAACCCGGCTTCGGTCCGCAGGGTCTCGAGCTGTTCTGCCAGGTGGGTCCAGCTCCGCAGGCCGGCCACGTCATCTCCGGGCTGGATGGCGAGCACGCGCTCGGCGGAGATCTGGGAGGCGGCGGCGGCGGCCACGGCGACCAGGCCTTCCCCCACCTGCGCATCAAGGAGGCTCCGCGTCCGCGCGTGGGTGAACCACGAGGCGGCGATCCAGATCGCCACCGCGGGGACCAGGAAGGCGATGACCAGGCCGGCCCGCAGGCCCAGCCGGATGGGAGGGCGCGTGCTCACCGGCGACGTCGCGGCGCCCGCTGCTCCCACAGGCTGATGACCAGATCGAGATGCTCGGGGTCGAGCTGTTCGAACGCGATGCCCATGCCTGCCGGCCGCTCGGCCGTCGCCTCCGTCGGTTCGGTGACGTGGACCACCGTGCCGGTGCCCTCGATGAGGCGGGTGCCATCCTTCAGGGGGAACTGGAGGTTGAGCAACGTCCCCTTGGGCAAGGGGGTGTCGGTCGCCACGTAGAGCCCGCCCGGAGAGAGGTTGACGATGTATTCGGCCCGGAAGGGCTCGAGGACGGTCGCGCGGAACTGCACCAGGAGCGCCAGGGCACGGCGATCGTGGCGGCGGGGCGATGGCGGGCGGGGAGACACGGGACGGGGGCAGGGCGGTTGACGGCCCGGAGCGTCGCATGCGCCGCCTTCGCCTGTCATGTGCTGGGCCCCATCCCTGGGCGGATGAGGGGTCCGTGCTTACCCAGCAGACCCGGGGCCCCGCCGATGGGGGCTCTTCCACCGAGGCCGTGAAGCAGGGCCGCGCTGCCGAGCACGCCATGGACGCCACCCCCCATCAGACTGCCGACGCTGCGAAGCTCGCCACCGCCGTCCAGCTGCCCCACCAGTGGTTCGTGGCCTGTGCGTCGCGAAGGCTGGGGAAGCGCCCGCTCCGCACCCGGCTCCAGGACACCCCGCTGGTGGTCTTCCGGGACAATGAGGGCAGGCCGCGGGCGCTGCTGGATCGCTGTCCGCACCGAAACGTGCCCCTGTCCGAGGGGCGCGTCGTCGAAGGGCGGCTGCAGTGCCGCTATCACGGCTGGTGCTTTGACGGGGCGGGGCGCTGCCGCGAGGTTCCCGGCCTGGAAGGGGAGGCGGATCTCCCCTCGCGTCGGGTGGCCTCCCACGCGACCCTGGAGCAGGACGGCTTCGTGTGGGTGTGGTCCACCGCGGACGAGGTCCCGAGCGCGCTGCCGTTCCGCTTCCCGCACCTGGGCGAGCCGGGATGGGGACATGTGCGCCGGTCCTATGAGGTGGAGGCCACGGTCCACTCGGTGGCGGAGAACGCCCTCGACGTGCCGCATACCGCGTTTCTGCACCGGGGCCTCTTCCGCAAGGCCTCGCGCGGGATCGCGCTCGAGGTGATCGTCCGGCAGGGACCGGGATGGGTGACCGCCGAGTATGTGGGGGAGCCGCGACCGGAAGGGCTGCTCGGCAGGTTGATGGCACCGGGGGGCGGCACCGTGGATCACGTGGACCGCTTCTTCGTTCCCGGGATCGCGCAGGTGGAGTACGGGCTCGGGGACGGCCGCCTGGTGACGACCAGCGCCCTCACCCCCCTGACGCCGCTCCGGACCGCGGTCCACACCGTGGTGTCCTACCGCCTTCCGGTTCCCGGCTTCGTCATCCGGCCGTTCGTGATCCCCATCGCCGAGCACATCTTCCGCCAGGACGCGCGGATGCTCGCGCTGCAGACGCAGACCCTGCGGCACTTCGGGCGGGAGGCGTTCACCAGTACCGAGCTGGACGCCATCGGCCCCATTGCGCTGCGCCTGCTGCAGAAGGCGTCCCGCGGATCGGAGCGCGCCGTCGAGGGAGGCCTGGAAGCACCGGTCGCCGAGAAGCGCTTCCGGCTGAATGTCTGATCCCTTTGGTGCAGGTGCGGGCAGGGCGTCATGACCCCGCACCTCCCCGATCGCGCGCTTGGGGACCTCCAACGTGTCGTGCCGAACGCCTCACTGCTCCGGCCCTTCACGCTTGAACGTCCCCCGCTTGTCGCCGCTGACGGGCGGACAGAGTTTCCGGGCTCAACGCCTCCGTCAGAAAGGCCGATGATGCGAACGCTCTCCGAGAAGCGGATGTCTCTGTTGACGAAGCCTGAAGCCGAGCTCGTGCTCTCCAGCGCGCCGAGCAACGTCCGCGAACTCGATGCGCGCCAGCTCCGCACCCGCATCCAGCGAGCGCGGCGGATGATCGACAAGTACGAAGGGAAGGCGCGGACCCAGCATCGCGAGGCCACCGGCCGCAAGACGCCGACGCGCTCCCGTCGCGCCGAGGGGGCGGACAACACCCGGACCAAGACCCGCTACTTCGAACAGTCCCTTGCGCGCTTCGAGAAGCAGTTGGAGCGGGTGGAGAAGCGGCAGGCGAAGGAGCGGCCCCACGCGCCCGGACCCCGTGCGTCGCGGGCGCGTCCCGGAGCGGCGAAGCGCACCACGGCCACCACCCGCTCGGTGAAGCGCTCCGCACCCGAGGAGCGCGAGTGGCGGGCGACGAAGGCCGCCGCGAAGTCGAAGACGCCCCGGACGTCTGCGGCTTCCCGGACGACCGGCTCGACAACCCGGCGTCGCGCGTCCATGGCTGCAGCGACGAAGAACGGCCACACCAAGGCCGCACCGGGCCGCCGCCGGGCGCCCAGCAGCGTCACCGGCACGGCGGGCCACCCCGCGTCGGCCCCGGCCACGCGCAGCAGTTCGAAGCGCACTGCATCCACCCGCAGGGGTCACACCCCGGCCAAGGCGAGCGGTGCGCGCGGCGCCGGGGCGTCCACGCGAAGCCGCTCGAAGGTGGGGACCACCACCTCCAAGGCGGCAGGTTCCCGCGCCCCGGCCTCCCGTCGCACCCGGGCCAGCGCCACGAGCACGGCGACGAGCCGTTCACCGGTGACTCCGGCGTCCACCTCACGCAAGGGCGTCAGCGCCCGGAGCAAGGGCGGAGCGCGCAAGCTGCAGCAGAACCTCGTGACGCAGCGACAGGCGCGGGCCGGCGGACACGGTCGGCGCACGCAGGCGCGCAAGGACGCGCGCTGAGCGGTGGCACTACAGCCGCGGCTCCACCGCCGCGGCCGCCGCGATCGCCTTGGCCCTGGCCTCCTCGAGCTCTCCACCCAATGCCAGCGCGACCCCGAGGCGACGCTCGCCATGGACCTCCGGCTTGCCGAACAGGCGCAGCTGGGTGTCGGGTGCAGCGAGCGCCTGGTCCAGACCGTGGAACCGGACCCGGTCGGAGTCGCCGGCGACCAGGATCACCGCCGAGGCGGCCGGACCGCGCTGGCGGATGACCGGGATGGGCAGGCCGAGGATGGCGCGGGCGTGGAGGGCGAACTCGCTCAGGTCCTGAGAGATCAGGGTCACCAGCCCGGTGTCGTGGGGACGCGGCGAGACCTCGCTGAAGTAGACGGAGTCCCCGCGTACGAAGAACTCCACACCGAACACCCCATGCCCTCCGAGGTTGTCGGTGATCGCCCGGGCCATCCGCTGCGCCTCGGCCAGCGCCTTCTCCGACATCGGCTGCGGCTGCCAGGACTCGCGATAGTCGCCGCGCTCCTGACGATGGCCGATGGGCGCGCAGAAGTGCGTGCCGTCGACGGCGCGGACGGTGAGGAGGGTGATCTCGTAGTCGAACTCGATGAAGCCCTCGACGATGACCCGGCCGGCGCCGGCCCGACCGCCTTCCTGCGCGTACCGCCACGCGGGCTCGATGTCCGCCTCACCACGCACCAGGCTCTGTCCCTTGCCTGACGAGCTCATGAGCGGCTTCACCATGCAGGGGAAGCCGACCTCGGTGATGGCGCGCCGGTAGTCTTCCGGGCTGCTGGCGAAGCGGTAGGTCGAGGTCGACAACTGCAGCTTCTCGGCAGCCAGCCGGCGGATGCCTTCGCGGTCCATGGTGAGGTGCGCGGCCCGGGCGGTCGGGACCACCGGGTGGCCCGCGGCTTCCAGCTCCAGCAGGGTGGCCGTCGCGATCGCCTCCACTTCCGGCACGATCAGGTCGGGGCGCTCCTGCTCGATGACCCGGCGCAGGGCCCCGGCGTCCAGCATGGAGAGCACGTGTGAACGGTGGGCCACCTGCATGGCAGGAGCGTTGGCGTAGCGATCCACGGCGACCACCTCGACGCCGAAGCGCTGGAGCTCGATGGCCACCTCCTTGCCGAGCTCACCGGAGCCGAGCAGCAGGACCTTGGTGGCGGTGGGGGAGAGGGGCGTGCCGATGGCGACCATGCGGGAGACTCCGGAGGAGGGGCGCCCATCACGCGGCGTCCGGTGGTGGTGGGTCATACCTCACGGCTCGTGACGGACGGGAGGGCTCCGGACGTTGAGACCCGAGGCGTCAGGCGTTGGGCGACACGTCAGGGGAGATCCCCGTGCTCCCCCCGGGGCCGCAGCCGCGCCCAGGTCGCGCCCCATCCTCCCGCGGTGACGTCGGCGATGCGGTAGCTCTCCACCAGGGGATGCCGCTCGAGGATCGCCCGGACGCGCCGGCCCAGGGCGCCGGTGCCCTTCCCGTGGATGATCCGCACGTCAAGGATGCCCTTCTCCTGACACGCGGGCAGGTAGGCATCGAGCAGGTCGGGGACGTCCTTCGGGCGGAAGGTGTGCAGATCCAGCTCGCCGTCGATGGGCAGCTCCACCGGTGCGTCCGGATCCCAGGGTGCCTCGTCGTCCTCGATCCCGTCACTCATCGCCGCTGGCCTCCTCTCCTGGGCGTTATCGACGGCCACAGCATGCACCCGGGAGCGACGCGGCGCTGTTCATCCTCATGGAGGGACCGGCCGCAGCAGGTTGTTCCGAAGCACGACCCTTCATCTCCATCTCGGACCAGCCGGGGGAAGGCTGTCGGCGGGTCGAAGCCGTCGGAAGCGTCGGATGGTGCGCCTTCCGCCACCGGGACGCGCCCCGACGCTGTGCATGGGACGTCGGGAATGGATACCCGATGCCGACCTCAACCGCGGACGGCGGCAGCACGCGGGGCCGCGGAACACCGCCCCTCGTGGGGCTGATCGGAGGCACCCGTGCCGAATGCTCCCTCCGTGCCCTATGTCTCCACGGGACATCTGCCCGTTCCGGACCGGGTGCAGGCGTTCCTGGAGGAGGCGTTCGAGGCGGCGCTCGCGGAGACCGGCGGTGCCTGCTCCGACGTGTACCCGGCCCTTGCGCGCGTCGAGCCCGAGCAGCTGGGCATCTGCCTTGTCGGGGTGTCGCGACGGAGCTGGACGGTCGGTGATGCGGATCCCCGCTTTTCCATCATGAGTGTCTCGAAGCCCTTCGTGTTCGCGCTGGTGTGTGAGGCGCTGGGTCCGGAGGAGGCCCATGCGCTGCTGGGGGTCAACGCCACCAGCCGGCCCTTCGACTCCGCCGCGGCCATCGACGCCGGCGAGGCGGGGCGCACCAACCCCATGGTGAACGCCGGCGCGCTCGCCACGACCAGCTAC
>DATGQN010000178.1:0-3798 GCA_035304185.1 Myxococcaceae bacterium | reverse complement strand
CAGCCTGCGCAAGGTCTCGCTGGAGCTCGGGGGCAAGAACGCAAGCGTGGTCTTCGCCGACGCCGATCTGGATCGCGCCCTCCCCGAGCTGGTCCGCGCCGCCTTCACCAACCAGGGACAGGTCTGTCTCTGCGGCAGCCGGATCCTCATCCAGCGGCCGATCTACGAGCGCGTCCGCGATGCGCTGGTGGAGCGGACCGCCGCGCTGAAGGTCGGCGATCCCACGGATCCCCAGACCGATCAGGGCGCGCTGGTGAGTCGTGCCCACCTGGACAAGGTGCTCGGCTGCCTCGAGCTCGCGCGCGAAGAGGGCGGACGGGTGTTGGTCGGAGGCGGCCGCGTGAACGTCCCGGGGCGCTGTGAGGACGGCTACTTCGTCGCCCCCACCCTCATCGAAGGGCTGGACGCCGCGTGCCGCACCAACCAGGAGGAGATCTTCGGGCCGGTGGCCACGCTGATCCCCTTCGACACCGGGGAAGAGGCCCTCGCCATGGCGAACGCGACGCCCTACGGTCTCGCCGCGAGTGTCTGGACCCAGGACGTGACCCGTGCGCACCGGTTCGCAGCGGGACTCACCTCGGGCATGGTGTGGGTGAACTGCTGGATGGTCCGGGATCTGCGCACGCCCTTCGGGGGCATGGGAGACTCGGGCGTCGGCCGCGAGGGGGGCTTTGAGAGCATGCGGTTCTTCACCGAGCCCCAGAACGTCACGATCCGCCTCTGAAGGTGGACGCTTCCACTTCTTCAACTGACAGATGACCGAACAGACCCTGCACGACTCGAAGCGCGCCCCTGAGCCCGTCGGCCACTACCCCCACGCCCGCCGCGTCGGAGACCTCCTCTTCCTCTCCGGCATCGGCCCCCGGCGCCGCGGAACCAAAGAGATCCCCGGCGTGTCGATGGCTCCGGATGGTCAGGTGCAGTCGTACGACTTCGAGGCGCAGGTGCACTCGGTCATGGACAACGTGCGCGCCGTCCTCGAGGACGCGGGCGCCCGCTTCGAGGATCTCGTCGACGTGACCGTGTACCTCACGAACATGAAGGACGACTTCCCCACCTACAACCGGTTGTGGGCTCAGTACTTCGAGCAGGTGCCCACGCCCCCCTGCCGCACCACGGTGGAGATCACCTCGCTGCCCACGCCGATCGCCATCGAGCTCAAGTGTATCGCGGCCCTGTCCCAGAAGGCCCGCTGAGCCTCTCCTTCCCCGCGCCCGGAGCGCCCATGTCCAGACTCGCGCCGCTCAACTTCAAGCGTTGGATCGAGGAGCACCGTCACCTGCTCAAGCCGCCCGTGGGCAATGCGCAGATCTGGCCGGACCGGGAGTTCATGGTCACCGTGGTCGGCGGACCCAACGCGCGCTCGGACTTCCACATCAACGAGGGCGAGGAGTTCTTCTACCAGCTCGAAGGGGACATCCGGCTGCGCGTCCTGGTCGACGGCCAGCCCGAGGAGATTGAGATCCGCGAGGGCGACGTCTTCCTCCTGCCCCCGAACGTGCCGCACTCGCCGCAGCGTCCCGCCGACACGGTCGGCCTGGTGCTGGAGCGCCGCCGGCTCCCCCACGAATTGGACACCTTCCTCTGGGTGTGTGACCGCTGCCACCACGAGCTCTATCGCGAGTCGCTGCACGTCACCGATCTGGTGACCCAGCTCGCACCGGTGTTCGAGCGCTACTGGGGCAATCCCGAGCACACCCGCTGCAGTGCGTGCGGACACACGCACACGCGGGGCTGACCCCACTCAGTCCGCGTCGAGGTGGAAGCGGCGCATGGTGACCCGCGGCCCCAGGTCATCGTGCAGCTCCGGGGGCCCTTCGGTGACGAATCCCTGCCGGGAGAAGAAGCCCGCCGCCTCCGGCATCACGTACGCCCACAGCTCGCTTCCGTCGTGCGCCTTGGCGTGCGCACGGCAGCCGTCGAGGAGCTGGCTGCCATAGCCCTTCCGGCGGTGCGCCTCTGCCACGCACAGCCCCCGCACCCGAAAGCCCCTGCGCACGCCATCCTCGGGGAGGCTTTCGCGCAGGGCGCTGACGACCCCCACCCGTTCACCCTCCACGGAGGCGGCGAGGTGCAGCGTGTCGGCTGCGGTATCCCCGTCGAAGGTCCACCGCCCGGCTGGAAGCGGGGATTGGAGCTGCTGACGGAGTGCCTGGGCCTCTGCGGCCGGGATCGGTTCGAGCTCGAGGGAGGACATGCCGCCGACTCTAGGCGCTTCCGCGCTCAGGGTGCGTTCCGAGGCAGGTGCGCCCGCTCCAAGGCAAAGGCCTTTACATCCACGGGCCGGCCTCAGCCCGTGAGCCTGGGTGTGGAACGGGGTGTCATCCTCGGGAGACGAGCTGTTTGCGCACTTCAGCCCAGCTGATGCGCGAACACGTACCATCCGGGCCAAGACGTTCATCTGCGCCCGAAGCGCCCTCGGAAGAGGCAAGGAACCCCGACGCCATGACGACCATTCGTGACGCCATCAAGATCATCACGCAGGACCGCACCATCACCCAGGCTGAGTACGAGCAGACCCTCAAGCCGCTGATCCAGGACCTGCCGCTCACCGCCTCCGAGGACGCGCGCGAGCTGGTCAGCCTCTTCACCAGCGATCAGTTCCAGGTCGACGCGTCGGTCACCCGCGACCTGCGCCTGCAGCTGCGCAACCGCGGCTACGACGTGCCCAGCTCCCTGCCCTCGGGCGTCGATCGCGCCGAACTCACCCAGGCGATCATCGCCAGCAACGTGAGCGAGACCGATCTGGTCTTCAAGGATCTCCAGGAGCGCGCCGGCCTCGCGGATGCGACCGTCACCGTCGGCGTCATGGACACCGGCCTCGACGTGGGCCACGACGCGCTGCAGACCAAGCTCTACGTCAACGAGGGGGAGATCCCCGACGACGGCATCGACAACGACGGCAACGGCTACATCGATGACGTCAACGGCTACGACTTCAACGCCAACCACGGCGTGGTCGCCGACCGCGGCGCCGCGAACCCCGAGGTCCCGGAAGGCTGGATCGATGATCCGGACGCGCCGGCCAGCCTCCTCAAGGACACCGACGGTCACGGCACCCACGTGTCCGGCATCATCACCAAGGGCAGCGACAGCGTGAAGGTGATGGGGCTGACCACCATCGCCGGCTTCAACTTCAGCGGGAAGCTCGCCGTGGAGGCCTTCGATTACGCCGCCGCCCAGGGCGCGAAGGTCATCAACATGAGCTTCCGCGTGAACAACCGCGCGGACGTGGCCGCGATGCTCGAGGGCATGGCCAAGCACCCGGACATCCTCTTCGTCGCCAGCGCCGGAAACGACGGGCGCGACATCAACTCGTACGTGTCTGAGGCCTACCTCAAGAAGAACACCCTCCCGAACTTCATCGTGGTCTCGTCGGCCGACCAGGATGAGACCCGCGCGAGCTACTCGAACTACGGTCAGCCCTGGGCGACCCACGCGGACATCGGCAGCCAGGTGCTCTCCACCACGCCGGGCGACAAGTTCCAGGCGATGAGCGGGACCTCCATGGCCTCCCCGAACGTGGGCGCCGCGGCTGCGAAGGCGCGCCTGATGGATCCGGGCCTGAGCGCCGAGGAGGTCAAGGAGCTGCTCGCCCTCACCACGCCGGTCGATCCGAACTGGGATCTCCTCGTCAACGCGGGCGGCCTCGTCGACGCGCAGGCGGCCTACACCGTGGCCGGCCTCACCGGACTGGTGCGCCGCGAGGGCCTGACCCTCGAGGCCGCCGCCGAGCAGCTCGGCCTCGACGCGGAGACCTTCGAGACGCTGCGGCCCATCGCCGAGCGCTTCGCCCCG
>DATGQN010000177.1:0-13233 GCA_035304185.1 Myxococcaceae bacterium | reverse complement strand
CCCCAGATCAGAGTAGCTATATTCGATCGGCGATAGACTGGGCCGTATTGATGTGACCGGCACCGCACGCACAGGGCGAAGACGTGTTCGCCCCCGGGATGTCGCAGCACGGATTCGTGGGCCGCATGCGCTAAGACCCCGCCCTTATGACCGCCACGCTCTACCTGGTCGCCACGCCCATCGGGAACCTCGGGGACATCAGCTCCCGCGCGCTCGGGATCCTCGGGGAGGTCGACTTCATCATCTGCGAGGACACCCGGCACTCACGGATCCTCCTGGACCACTACGGGATCCAGGCGAAGACGGTGAGCATGCCCGCCTTCGCGGAAGGGCAGCGGGCCTCGAAGGTCCTGGACCGGCTGGTGGAAGAGGGGAGCTGCGCGCTCATCACCGACGCCGGCAGCCCCGCCATCAGCGATCCCGGCGAGGCATTGGTCGCCGAGGCCCTGGAGCGCGGCATCAACGTCGTCCCGGTCCCCGGCCCCGTCGCCCTCATCGCGGCCCTGAGCGCCTCGGGGCTTCCCACCGGCCGCTTCCATTTCCTCGGCTTCCTTCCGCGCAGCGGCCCCGAACGCACCGAGCTGCTCGCCGAGGTCGCGCCCCTGCGTGCGACCCTGGCGCTCTACGAATCTCCCCGTCGGCTCGCCGCGACGCTGACGGATCTGGCAGTCGCCCTGGGCCCCACGCGCAGAGCGGTCGTCGCACGCGAGCTCACCAAGCGCCACGAGGAGTTCCAGCGGGGCACCCTGGCGGAGCTCACCGATCGCTACACGGATCAGGAGGTCCTGGGCGAGGTGGTCATCCTGGTGGAAGGGCGGACCGGCAGCAGCCGCTGGAACGAGCCCGAGGTCATCGAGGCCCTGCGCGCCGGACTCGCACGCGGCGAGCGGCTCAAGGCGTTGAGCGGCGAGATCGCCAAGGCCGCCGGGTGGACCGGCGCCGACGTGTACCGGCTTGGGGTGGGGCTGAAGAAGGGCTGAGGCTGCCTTCGCAAAGCGGCGTGCTCCCCCGACCGCCGAAATGAAAGCGCCCCACGGATTGCTCCGTGAGGCGCCGGCACGTCCGCGCGCAATGCACGCGCGTTCCAGATGGAGAATCAGCTCTTCGAAGCCATCACCTCGGAGGCCTTGGTGATCGCCTCGTGGGTCTTGAGACGCTCGAAGTAGCTCTGGACCTCCGGCGGCAGGCTCAGCCCGAACATCGGCGACCAGCTCAGGACGACGTACGCGTAGATGTCCGCGGTGCTCAGGGACTGGCCGTTCAGGAAGGGCTTCTTGCCCCCATCGAGCATCACCACGAGCTTGGCGAGACGACGCTGCACGTTCGCCACCGCCGCCTCGCGCGCTTCCGGCGACAGGGTGGGATTGTACAAGGCCCCATACGCGGCGTGCACCTCGGTGGAGATGAAGGCCAGGTCGTTCAGGTAGCGGTACCGCTCGAGCGTTCCCTCCTTCGGCGCGAGCTGGGCGCTGCCCTGATCGGCAAGGTAGGTGAGCGTGGCGACGTTCTCATTGAGCAGGCTGCCGTCCGGGAACACCAGGGCCGGCACGTTGCCCTTCGGATTGATCGCGAAGAAGTCGGCGCCGGAGGCAGTCTTGTGCGTGCGCAGATCCACCACCTCGGAGTCGAATGTCAGGCCTCCGATCTGCGCCGTCAGGAAGTTCGCCGCGCCGCAGCTGGTGGGCGTGTAATAGAGCTTCAGGGTATTGGACATGCGCGGGAAGCTAACGGGCCCCCCGCGGCGCGTCCATCGGTTGTGCGCCGTGTCCCGACCGCACAGAAAAGCGCCCCAGGGATCGCTCCATGGGGCGCTGAAACCACGGGCGCTCGCGCGTGTGTCTAGAACACGAAGTCGAGCATCAGGTTCAGCGTGAAGACGCTGTTCTCGGTGGCCCGGAAACGGGTCGCAGGACCGTCGATACGGTGGTCGAAGTTGGGGTTGAGCTCGGGGCTCCCGGCGTCGGGGTCGACGCGGCCATTGCCGTTGAGGTCCTTGCCCAGCGACTCGCCGGTGAGGGAGTAGCCGGTGTTGTGGGCGAGACTGGCGCGGGCATGGAGGCGGACGAAGTCGGCCGGCTGCGCGATCACCGCGAGGCTGCCGCCCATCTGGAGGTAATCGCCGGTGGCGAGCAGCTTGCCCATGGGACCGCTCAGCGCGTTGTAGTAGCGGCCCTCGCCGACGTAGGTGACCATGCCGCGCAGGTCGATGACGAAGCGCTGCGGGACACGCTGATCAGCGGGCAGGTTGAGCTCGGTACCGAAGGTCATCCCGAGCGTCTGCGGCGCCTTGATGCCGGTCTCGTAGCGCGACCACTCCTCGTTCCCGCAGTTGCCGGGGTGGGCCATGTTCCCGCTGTTGGCGTTGTCGCAGTTCGAGTACCAACCCGGGCCGCGGAACGGGAAGCTGTAGGTTGCGCTGAAGTACGGATCCGCGATGCCCATCCGGCGCGAGATCGCCGTCGTCATGGCGTAGCGGTGGTTGCGATCCCCGATGTTCCCGCGCGCGTCGGTCGTGGCAGGGACCGACGGATCCAGCAGATCGGCGGTGGGCGCGGTGTAGTCGAAGGCGACGATCCAGTCCGGCTTGCTGGGGTCCTCGGCCTGCTCGAAGATCCGGTAGCGCAGGCCGAACTCCATGTTGCCCACGCCGCCGCGGAAGGTCTCGAAGGGCACGCCGAACAGGGGCACCGCACCCGGTCCGCCGGGCACGCACCCCGGAGCGGTGGGGCTACCATCCGCCTGCAGGCAGTTGTTGGTGACCGTGGAGTTGCCCGGTCCCATGCCGCCCGCATAGCGGAGGTGCTCATCCTTCTGGAACACCAGGGGGACGGCGAAGCGCAGCTCGAGATTGCGGTAGATGCCGATGTGCGCCTCGAACTTCAGGCGCGTGTCGTACTCCGTGTAGAAGAGCTCGGGTTGCTCCTCCACCTGAAGGCTGCCGCCGACGTCGCGCAGGGCCTCACGGGTGATGAGCGAGCGCGTCTGGGTGCGCTCGAGCCCCACGTCCACGAACATCGAGAACGGCTTGTCGTCCTCGAACGACGAGGCGATGCGGGTCACCTCTGCGGCGCCCGCGGTGGTGGTCCCTGCCAACGCGCACGCGGCGATGAAGGATCTCAGGTGGCGCATCCAACCCCTCGTAAATGCTTGAGAACTGCGGGGGACCGTAGGGGCCTCACGCAACCGGTGTCAAGAAATCGGGGCGCGCTCAGGACCCTTCGGGAGCTCAGGGCGTGGTGCTGGCCGCGACCGGGGTGAGCAGGGCGTCGAGGCGCGCGCGCTCGGCGTCGAAGGCGGCCTTCGCAGTGGCCGGGACCTCGCGCTTATAGACCTGGTGCTCGCGGAACGGATCGAGCACGCGGTTGCCGCTCATGAGCTGGTAGTGCAGGTGGGGGGCGAAGGACCGCCCCGAGTTCCCGCTCTGGGCGATGACCTCGCCGCGCTGGAAGCTCTTGCCGGTCTGCGTTCCGGCAGGCAACGCGTCGAGGTGCAGGAAGATGGCCGTACGGCCCTTCCCACCCCGCTCCTTGAGCTCGATGCAGTTGCCGTTCGCGCGGAAGTTCCAGTTCCGGCGCGTCACCACGCCGTCGAAGGGGGCCTTCACGGGACCGCCGGTGGGCAGCTTGAAGTCCACGCCCTTGTGGCCACGGCCATCACGGAGGATGGAGGTCACCTGCTCGTAGTCGTCGAGGGGCGAGTGGCGCAGGCGCTCCTCGAGCTCGCGGCCGTCGGCCTCGTAGAAGCGGGCGTAGGTGTCACCCTCGGCGTGGAAGCGGTAGGCGGCGAAGGTCTTGCCGTGGCGATCGCTCGTGTAGCGGACGGCGTGGACGCGGGGCTCCTCTCCGGCGACCGGTTCATAGACGACCTCGAGCAGATCGCCGGCGCGCAGGTCCCGAGGCACGGTCATCCACCACACCAGCGCCCGGTTGATCACCTGCGCCAGCGCGGGACCGATCTCCGAATCGGAGCCCTTGATGACCGCGGTCTCCAGGGGGCCATGCACCTCGACGCTGAAGCTCCTGGGACCGGTGGCCTCCGGGACGACCTCTTCGACGGGCTTGGGAAGTTCGGCGACCTTGGGCTCCGCGGGCTCGGAGGCGGGGGGCGCCTCGACCACGGCGGTCTCAGCGACCTTGTCGGTGCGCAGCCAGAAGATGCCGCCCACGATGCCGCCGAGCACCAGGGAGATCATCAAGACCTTGGCCAGGGGGCGGGAGCGGGGCTGGGGTCCGAGCGTGGGCATCGGGGGCATGGATGAGACGTCCTCCAGGGCGTGAGATGACCGCGAGCGGCCGGGTGGCGAGGGCGCGGACCATATCGCAGCTCGCGACGAGGTCCCCTTTGCTGACGCTCAGGTGGAATGCCCGGCACTCAGGCGGGCGGGTCGTCGCCCCGTGGATCGAGGGGCGCGCGCAGGCCGAACTCCTTCATCTTCACCTGCAGGGACTTGCGGCTGATGCGCAGGAGGCGGGCGGCGTGGGTGACGTTGCCCCCCGTCTCCTCCAGCGCCTTCTGGATGAGGTCGCGCTCGAGCTCGGCCGAACGCATGCGGACGATGTCCTTGAGCCCTCCCTCGGCGGCCGAGGGCTCGGGCACCGGGCTTTCGCTCAGGCGGGCAGGGGGCTCGGCGCGGAAGGGTGGAGGCAGGTCGGACAGGGTGATGACCGGTCCATCGGCGAAGAGGACCAGGCGCTCGATGAGGTTCTCCAGCTCGCGGATGTTCCCCGGCCACGAGTAGGCCTGCAGCGCCGCCAGGGCCTCATCGTCGATCCGCTCGTGCCGCTTCCCCAACCGCTCGTCGTAGCGCCGCAGGAAGTGGGCGGCGAGCGCGGGCAGATCCTGGGTGCGCTCCCGGAGGGGCGGGACGTGGAGGGGAACGACCGCCAATCGGTAGTAGAGGTCCTGACGGAAGCGACCGGCCTCGACCTCGGCGAGCAGATCCCGGTTGGTGGCGGCGATGAGGCGCACGTCCACGCGCAGGGTCTTGATGCCTCCCACGCGTTCGAACTCGTTCTCCTGCACCGCGCGCAGCAGCTTCACCTGCATCTCGGGTGGGATCTCGCCGATCTCGTCCAGGAAGAGGGTGCCACCGTCGGCGAGCTCGAAGCGCCCGGGCTTGGAGGAGACCGCGCCGGTGAAGGCGCCCCGCTCGTAGCCGAAGAGCTCCGACTCCATCAGGTCCTTGGGGATCGCCGCGCAGTTGATGCGGATGAAGGGCTTGTCGTGCCGGGGGCTCTCTTCGAGCAGGCGCCGGGCGACGACCTCCTTGCCGGTCCCGCTCTCTCCGGTGATGAGCACGGTGGAGGGGGTGGCGGCGACCCGGGCGATCACGTTCTGGATCTCGCGGATGCCCGGTGATTCGCCGATGAGGACCGTGCGTCCCCGCTCATCCGCCGAGGGGCTCTTCTGGTTGAGGCCCCGGGTGGCGGCGGCCTTGGCGATGACGTGTGAAAGCTCGGTCTGATCGAAGGGCTTGGTGATGAAGTCGAAGGCGCCGGCCTTGATGGCCTCGACCGCCGAGTCGACGGTGCCGTGGGCGGTGATCACCACGATGGGGATGCCCGGATCCTTCGCGTGGACCGCCTTGAGCAGCTCCATCCCGCCCATGCGCGGCATGACCAGATCGGTGACGACGACGTCGGCACCGGCGGTCTGGAAAGCGGCCAACCCATCGGCCCCGTCCTCCGCCACCGTGACGTCATAGCCGTCGCGGCGAAGGAGGGTGGAGAGAACCTTCCGGAGGTTGGCCTCGTCGTCGACGACGAGGACCCGGGTCATGGTGGCAGCGGCGCGCGGGAAGCTCCCGACGTCAGGACCCCTTCTTCGGCGTGGGCGCGTTCTCGAGGGTGCAGATCGCGTCCGGATGCTTGATGCGCAGCACGACGGTCTCGAGCACGCGGAACGGGTGGTTCATGTTGTTGGCGCCCAGGTAGGCGGTGACCATGTCCACGCCCACCGCGAGGTCCATGTTCTCGCGGCCGACCGAGACCACCACGCCCACGTCCCCTTCGAGCCGGTTGCTCTGGTGGACACCGTCGGTGGCGAGCTTGCGGATGGTCTCGATCTCCAGCACGCCGGTCTTCTCGAAGATGCGGTGGAGCATCGAGTACAGGCGGGGGCTGAGGACGACCGCGTAGGGGCCGTAGTGGCCGTTCTCGTTGAGCTGGCGGATGGCCTCGACCATGGCGGTGTAGCCCGCGCCCGGCTGGCTCCAGTCGCCGAGCGGCACGATGGAGCGGCCGGTGGCGTTCATCAGCCCCTCATGTCCGAGCTTGGCGTCGCCGTGGAAGATGAGCTCGTCCTCCTGCTGCGCGCAGAAGGCCGCCGCGCCGGCCGCCGCCGAGACGTCCAGGGGGCTGTTGTGCGTGCGCGCGGCCTCGATGTCGCGCCAGTGGAGCAGGAAGTCTTTGTAGATGATGGGGATGGTCTTGAACGTGCGCAGGTCGGTGAAGACCGCGGCATTCTCGTTCTCACCGGTGATGTCGATGTTCCCGGGAGAGACGCCGGTGAACTCGTCATGGGGGACCGACTGCACGCCGGGGCCCAGCGGACCGTAGAGGTCCAGGATGCGCCGGCCCACCAGGGTCCGGCGGGCGACCTGCACCACCGTCTCGTTCAGGCGCGCCCACTCCTCCTCGCGCAGGGGGTTCTCGGCGTGTCCCAGGAAGTCAGCCATGGTCTCTCTCGTCGGTGTCGGTGATGGATGAAGGAAGGATAGGGAGGCTTCAGCGCCGGTGCCGGAGCGAGCCCACCGTCAGGGGAAGGGCGTGACCCGAAGGCGCGGCCGGGACGGATCGCAGCGCGGCGCCGGCGTCATGCGGGCTGGTCGGAAGCTCGGGGTTGGGACCGCCCACGGTGAAGGTGGAGGCCGCGTCCTCGAGGCCCTTCCCGGTGGACCCGGCGGCGGAAGGCGGGGCGGGCGCGTGGCTGCCCTTCGCGGGCGCCTCGGCCTTCTCCGAACCGTGCGCGCTGAAGTGCGCGATCTGGATGTCCTTCTCGAAGTAGGCGTTCTGGGTCGGATCGAGATGGCGCAGGAGGAGGACCGCCTCGGTCACGTGCTCCTTCTCCTCGGCAGCCAGGTGGGCGAGGAAGTCACGCACCAGGGGATCGTCCGACTCGCGGGCGAGCTGTTCGTACTCGCTGATCGTCTCGAGCTCCCGTGCGAGGACGTACCGCACACGCTCCATATCGGTTCCGGGATGCATGGACATCGTCCCGGGACTCTCACGGGGCGGGTCCGCTCCGTCAAGGACGAAGGGGCTGGTGGGCCGGTGGAGGTCGAATACAGTGCGCGGCTCCGTGAGCCCTCCGTCGCCATCACCTCCCCCCGAAGCACCGCCGCCGGCGCCAGCAGCGAAGCCGGAATCGAAGGGTGCGCGCCGCGGGACCGGGGCCCTGCTGGTGGCCCTTGGCATCCTGCTCTCGCGCCTGATGGGGCTGGTCCGGGAGCGGGTCTTCGCGCACTACCTGGGCAGCTCCGAGGCCGCCGGTGCCTTCAAGGCCGCGCTGCGCATCCCCAACGTGCTGCAGAACCTCTTCGGCGAAGGCGTCCTGAGCGCGTCGTTCATCCCGGTCTATGCGGGGGCGCTGGGCCGTGACGATCCGAAGGAGGCACGTCGCGTCGCGGGGGGCATCTTCGGCCTGCTGTCCCTGGTGGTGGCGCTCCTCACTGCGGGGGGGCTCCTCTTCTCGCCCCAGCTCGTGCGGGTCATCGCCCCCGGCCTCGAAGGGGAGACCCGAGAGCTCACCGTCCGCCTGGTCCGCATCCTCTTTCCGGGGACGGGCGTGCTGGTGCTCTCGGCCTGGTGCCTGGGGATCCTCAACAGCCACCGCCGCTTCTTCCTGAGCTACGCCGCGCCGGTCGTCTGGAACCTCGCGCAGATCGCGGTGCTGCTGGCCTTCGGGGGACGCACGGACGCCGAGGGGCTGGTCATCGCGCTGGCCTTCGGAACGGTGGCCGGGGGCGTCCTACAGTTTCTCGTGCAACTACCGCAGGTGCTCTCCCTGCTGGGGCGCTTCCGACCGACGTTCGGGCGGGGCGTGGCCGGCGTGCGGCGGGTGCTCTCGAACTTCGGTCCGGTGGTGGTGGGCCGGGGCGTGGTGCAGCTCTCGGCCTATGTGGACGTGGCGCTGGCCTCGCTGCTCTCGGCGCGGGTGATCGCGAACCTGACCTACGCCCAGACCCTCTATCTGCTGCCGGTCTCCCTCTTCGGCATGTCGGTGAGCGCCGCGGAGCTCCCGGAGATGTCGCGGGCGATGGGAGGCGAGCTCGGCGAGGCAGGGAAGGCGAAGCTGCGTGAGCGATTGGCGGCGGGGAGCGCGCGGATCGCCTTCTTTGTGATCCCCTCGGCGCTTGCCTTCCTGCTGCTCGGCGACGTGGTGGCCGCGACCGTCCTGCAGGGTGGGGCGTTCGATGCGACGGCTTCGAGGCAGGTGTGGCTCCTGCTGATCGGCTCGGCGGTGGGACTGCTGGCCTCGACGCTCGGGAGATTGCAATCGTCGGCGCTGTACGCAATGGGCGACACGCGGACGCCGCTGGCCTTCGCGGTCATCCGGGTGATCCTGGGAGCGGGATTGGCGGCGCTGGCGATCCTGGTGCTGTTGCCCGATCTCGAGCCTGACATCCGGGCCATGGCCCTGCCGATGGCGAGCGGGCTGGCCGCGTGGGTCGAGTACCTGCTCCTGCGTCGCTCGGTTGCCGGGCGGGTGGGGGAGCGTCCGGGCGCCGGATGGGGGCGCTTCCGGATCTTCGTGGCCGCGGCCATCGCTGGAATGGTGGGGCTGTTGGTGAAGGCGTTCCTGGCCCAGCGCTTGGGCGCGGTCTCCTTCGAAGGCCCCCTTTCGGAGTTCCTTCCGGCGCCCAGGCTGCACCCGGTGCTCAATGGCGCGCTGGTGCTGGGAGCCTTCGGGATCACCTACTTCGCCTGCGCGCTGTGGCTGAAGATCGGGATGGCCCAGCAGGTGGTGGGAGGCATCGCCCGCCGGTTGCTGCGGCGCGGTCGGGGCTGATGAGGCAGCCGAAGAGGGACGGCGAGCCACTGGGACGGGGGCGACCTGGAACGCTGCCGGCGGTATAAGGCCGCGCGTGAGATTTCTGAACCGAGTGCTCTTCCTCGCCGCGACGGTGGCCGGCGTTCAAGGCGCCCACGCGCAGGCGGGGATGATTCCACCGCCGGTCGTGAGTGGCACCCCCCAGTGGACTGCTGCGGGGCCGGGCCTCTCGGATCACGGGTCCCGTTGGATGCTACGGGCCGTCGTGGAGGAGGACCCGGACGCCGCGCCGTTCTCCCTGCGGATCGGGAATGGGTGGGCCACGCCCGACGCGTCTGGTGCGTCGACCTCGATGTGGGCCGCCGCGGGGATCATCTTGCAGCGTGAGGTGACCTTCCACCCGTGGGGTTGGTCCGAAACGCTCATTGACGAGGGCGGGACGCCCATTGCGGAAGGGCGCGTCTTCACCGCGGGGCAAGATGTCTTTGGATTGGAACTCCGCTCGCTCGAGGCGACTCCGCGGGAATGGTGGGTCGCTGGGAACGCCACGCCGCCGAGCCGGCTCGCGGTGGACGGCGACGCGCTCGACGTTGTCACCGTTGAAGGCAGCTCCCATTGGTCCGCGCTCTTCAACCTCGGGGCGGGCGCACGGGCCGTGCTCTTCTTTGCGCACGGGATCTCCGCCGAGGACTTCGATGAGGTGGTTGCGCCGCTCTGGGCGATCGAGGACTGGGAAGAGGTCCTCGAGGCTCGATGGGAACCCTGGCGGGCGTTGCCCGGCCAGGTGACCGCGACGACCGAAGGCCGGACCGAGGAGGCGCTCGCGCTGCTTCGTCATGCGCATACGTCGTTCGGCACCTCTCAGCTCCCTGTTCGCGCGAAAGGCCGTATCCCCCGCGTCGAGCTGGAGACGATGGGACTCGTGGCCCGCGCCTACGCACAGCTCGGTCCCGACCTCGGTGCAGCAACGTCAGAGCGGCTGCTCACTGCCTTCCGCGATGCACAGGACGCTCAGGGGAAGCTCCCCGCTTGGCTTTCACCCTCCGGGGAAACCACGACGGAGACCCGCGTTCCGCGCTTCCTCACCGGCTGGCTCTCCATCGCCGAGCGGCTGGGGGACGCCGATCGCGGCCGTTCGCTGCAGGTCGAAGCGTTGGAACTGGAGAGGGAGGTCCTCGATTTCTGGACCCAAAGCCGCGATCGCGATGATGACGCGGCCCTCGAATGTGACGGCGGGCGAGAGGCCGGAACGCCCGGATCTCCGCGCCTGGGTGAAGTCTGGAGCGGTGACGTGGATGCGCCCCAGGGGACGTTGACCGATCGCCTGCCGCTCAACTGCGTGGAGGCCGGCGCCTGGAACCACGCGTTGGCGGTGGAGGCGGCGCGCCTGGCGGGACTGCTGGGGGATGATGCCACCGCACTTCGGACGCTGGCGACCCGCCGCTCCCTCGAGGTGGAAGATCCGGTGAACGGCCACTGGAGCCCGGATCAGGCCGGATGGTTCGACTACATCCGGGTGGGGACCGACAAGTCCCGCGAGGCGCTGGAAACCCGGACCCACGTGCTCTGGGCCCCGCTGACCACCGGCCTCTCGCGGGAGGGGACGCGCATCCGCGAGGTGGTGGATCAGTTGTTGGACCCGGAGGTCTTCCTTCGTGAAGGGGTGGTCTCGGTCTCCGTGGACACCCGACAGGCCGAAGACGATCCCGCCGAGCCCTGGCGTGGGGCGATCCAGCCGGAGGTCGAATGGTCCGCGCTCCTGGCGCTCTCCCGCTACGGCTACGAGGCGCAAGCGCAGAGCCTGCGCGAGCAGCTCCTCGCCCGGGCCTTCACCACCGCCACGACGCCCGAGGGGCTGCCGGTGGGGCCCGCGGATGACGTGGTAGCCGCGGCGGTTCACGTCCTGGCCGCGGCGCACGTTGATGAGGAGGAGGTGCTGCTCTTTGAAGGAGGCGAATCGCAGGCCAAGCGCCGCAGCGGCCACTTTCAGCGCGTCTTCCACCCCACCGACGGGCGCCTGCTGCTCGAGGTGGTGGCGCCGGATCCGCGCCTGCGGCCGCGCATCACCCTGACCTCCGAGACCCAACTCTTCTCCGGCGAGCCGATGGAAGTCGAGATCTCAGATCCGGCCGGCTTCCTGGGCGAAGGCACGGTGCAGGTGCTGCTTCCCTCCCTGGCGGCAGCGTCGGGCGAGGTCGTCCGGGCGGATGGCTCCCGCGAGCCCTTCAGTGCGAAGCGAGAGGGCGAGACCCCCATCGGTTGGACCGCCGCCCCTGGAGATCGGCTGGTGCTGGCCGAGCTCGATGTGGGACAGGGGACCGGATGCGGCTGCAGTGGGACCGGCAGCGCGTCGACTGCCTGGGGTGCCCTGCTGGTGTTCCTGCTGGGCTGGCGGGGCGTCGTCCGCCGGCTCGTCAGGGATTGAGGGCCTGCCCGGCATACGTTTCCCGAACAGGGCCGCCCCGGGGGGCCAAGCACCCCTTGAGACGCTTCCGTGCCGCCAGCTCGTGTGTCTAGAGTGCGCGCCCTTTGCCGAACACGTCTGCTGAGGTCGTTCGCTCCGGTCATCCCGGAGGTCGTCCCGGTGGGCGCCACCATCAGGAAGGTCGTCGCAGTGAGCAACGAGCAAGGTCCGGGATCGAAGCCCGCCAAGGGTCCCATGGTCATCATCCGCAAGGCGCCGGTCACGGCGAGCCCCGAGGCCCCCGCGCCGGTCACCCCGACTTCGGCCGAAGCCGCGCCCACGCCGGAGACGCGTGAGCCGGTGAAGGAGGCGACGGCTTCCGAGGAGACGCAGGCTCAGACCCCCGCGGCTTCCGCGCCGGTGCAGGAGAAGAAGTCCAAGGCGGTTCCCCCGCGCGCCAAGAGCCCGCTCTACGACGACGTCCCCGAGGATCAGAGCTTCGAGGAGATGTTCGAGGCCTCGGTGCAGGAGCAGGGACTCCCGCAGCGTGGTGGTCCGAAGGTCGGCGAGAAGGTCACCGGGACGATCTTCCAGCTCGGTAAGGAGCTGGCGTTCGTGACGCTCGGCCAGGGCAAGAGCGAGGCGCAGATCGAGGTCCGCGAGCTCCAGGACGACGAGGGCGTGCTGCGCTTCGCTGAGGGCGACACCCTCGAGGCGCACGTGATCGAGGTCGGTCCCCGTGGCGTGATGCTCAGCCGGGCGCTGACCAAGGCGAACGCGTCCAAGGCGCTGCTCGAGGAGGCCGCCGAGTCGGGCATCCCGGTCGAAGGCCTGGTCCTGAGCGTGAACAAGGGCGGCCTCGAGGTGGCGGTGGGTGCGGTGCGCGCCTTCTGCCCGGTGAGCCAGATCGACGTGCGCTTCGTGGAGAACCCGGATCGCTTCGTGGGCGAGACCCTCAAGTTCCGGGTCACCGAGGTCCGCGGCAAGAACGTGGTGCTCAGCCGCCGCGCGCTGCTCGAGGAGGAGCAGAAGGTGCAGGCGGAGAAGCTGCGCCAGACGCTCGAGGTCGGCAGCGTGGTGAAGGGCGAGGTCGTGGGCGTCCGCGACTTCGGCGCCTTCGTGGACCTGGGCGGTCTGGAGGGCCTGGTGCCGGTCTCCGAGCTCAGCCACGTGCGCATCGGTCACCCCTCCGAGGTGGTGAACCCCGGCGACAAGGTGGAGGTCGAGGTCATCCGGATGGAGCCGGCCGATCCGAACTCGCCGGACAAGTCGAAGCGCAAGGAGCGCATCACCCTCTCCATGCGCTCGCGCCTGGAGGATCCGTTCCGCGAGGCGCTGGCGAGCATCAAGGAGGGCGTCCGCCTTCAGGGCAAGGTCGTGCGCCTGCAGCCCTTCGGCGCCTTCGTGGAGCTGCAGCCGGGCGTGGATGGGCTCATCCACATCTCGGCCCTCTCCGACCGCCGCATCGGGCATCCCCGCGACGTGGTGAAGGAGGGGGACATGGTGTGGGTGGTGGTCGAGAAGGTCGACCCCAAGGAGAAGCGCATCGGCCTGCGCCGCATCACCGAGGAGGAGGCACAGAACCCCGCCGCTCCGGTGGTCGCGGAAGGGGAGGGCGCGCCCCGTCCCAAGGTCGGGCAGATCGTGACCGGCAAGGTGGACCGCATCGAGACCTTCGGCATCTTCCTGGCGTTCCCGGGAGGCACGGGCCTGGTGCCCGGTGCCGAGACCGGAACCGAGCGGGGCACCGACTACCGCCGCGTCTTCCAGATCGGCCAGGAGCTCAAGGCGCAGATCCTGGACATCGACTCGCGCGGGAAGATCAAGCTCTCGCTGAC
>DATGQN010000176.1:0-67969 GCA_035304185.1 Myxococcaceae bacterium | reverse complement strand
GTGCGGGTTGCAGGATCAGCCGCGGCGGCGCGGATAGCCGGGCGGTAGGAGAGGGTCTTCTTCGCCACCCCCGCCACTTCCCGGTGTGATCTCCAGAAGTGCCGCCGCCATGACCTTGCGCGACACCAGCGTGGGCGCCTTGTACAGGCGACGGGGTTCAGCCATCGCCTCCCGATGCTCTTCAGTGTCTGACATAAACCTTCCCACCTTCGTCGCGCGGATCACTCACAATGACATCCGGAACGCCGTCGCCCGTCACATCCGCCACGTGCATGGAAACGCCTCGGGTCCGAGGGCCGCGCTGACGCGTCATGTTGAAGCCCGGCAGATCCAGATCATATGGATTCGAGGGGTCCCCCGAATGGTACAGCGCCCATGCACTCGAGCTTCCGCTGGCCGGGTTCCCTCCGACAACCAGGTCCACTCTCCCGTCGCCATTGAGATCTCCGCCCGCGAGGGCGTAGCCGAAGAAGTTGCTCGAAGGGAGACTTCCGACAATTGAATGCAACTGGAAGGCCCCTCCCGACTGTCCTTCGTAGACGAGGAGCCGGGACGCTCTGGGGTAGGCCACCACAAGGTCCGCCCGCGCGTCTCCCACGACGTCGACGTTCCCGAGCATCTGGAAACCGAAGCTCGAATTCATGTCGAGCCCCTGCGCAGGCGCAGGAATTGAGAGGAGGGCTTCCGTGACCACCATCGTCCGATGTCCCGGAACCTGGGCGCTCTTCAGAAGCACGTCCGAGCCGCGATACACGTAGACGGTGTCCACGCTTCCGAGTGATGCCGCGATCGCCAGTTCGGTGATTCCGTCGCCGTCGGTATCGCCAAGCGCCACGATGACGGCATTGCGGCCGAAATCTGCGTTGGGATGCTCGGACTCCGGAGGCATCGACGGCCCGGAGAAGATGACATCGGCGGCAGATGCCGGAACGTACATCGTCGGGTCCCCCGCATCGGAGCCCGTGGCGAGAGTGATCCAATCACCGAGGGAGCGACCGAAGAACAGGTACACCTGTCCGATCACGCCCCGCGAGGCAACGATGGCGACTTCATCGATGCCGTCACCGTTCAGGTCCGGTACGGCCTTGATGTGGCTCCCGAAGACGCTGTCCAAGCCGGGCTCACCCCGGAACTCCACGGCTGGAGTGTGCGAGAGCCCGGTTCCAGGCGCTCCGAGATAGAGAAAGGCCCGGCCACGATTGGCACTCCAGGTCGAGGCCCCCGTCATCAGATCGGCGACGCCATCCCCGTCGAAGTCACCTGCGGCCGGGCTCGTTCCGAAGTTGCCGTCGGGGGCGGTAGGCGTCGTGAGCGTGATCCAGGGTGCGTCGTCGTGCAATGTGGGGCCACCCCGGTACACATACATCGCATAGGCGTTGTCATCGCCGACCGCGAGGTCGTCGACACCGTCTCCATCGAAGTCTCCGGTTGCCACCCGGATTCCGAACCGGGTGCTGATCGCCGGATTGGTGAGGGTGATATTGCCCCCGCTGTTATCGACGACAGGGATTGCTTCGAACGCTGAGTAGTTTCCCACCTCATCCACAGCCCGCACCTGGAACGAGTACCGGGCAAAAGGAGGCAGGGTGAGCGTCCGATGCAGCGTCCCGGCGGGAATCAGTCCCGGGTCCACCCGCTTCGTGAGCGGCTCCGCGCCCTCGGACGCAAAGAACTGCTCCTCGGTCTCGATCCCGAACTCGAGGACGGCGCTGGTGGAGTAGCGGAAGTCGTACCCCGCGACCGACCCCGCTGCCCCGTCGTCACCACTGGCCGTCCAGCTCACATCCACGGTGGCTCGACGTGCATGGGTGACGTTGGCCGTGACGGCGGGGGTCGCGGGCGCGATCACGTCCACGACCGTCGCGCGCCCAAGGATCCCGCGGTTCCCGGCTGCATCCTGCCCGATGAACTCGAGGGTCCCATCCGTCCCGTGGGGCAGCTCGAGGGCGAGTTCCACGGTCTGCGTCGTGTTCGTCAGGGTGTGGACCGGAGAGACGTTCTGGCCGGCATAGAGCGCGAACACCTGATCACCGATCTCCCCGGACACGGTCAGCAGGAAGGAGGCCTGCGCATCACCGCCCGGCACCTCATCCAGGACGTAGCCCGCGGTCCCCAGGTTCACGTTCGTCGCAGCGACGAACGTGAGAGCGGGCGCATCCGGGCTCACGGCGTCCACGCTCGGAGCCACCAGATCCACCGAGACGTCCACGAAATCGGAGGTGATCACCGAGTAGGGATTGGCCACCGAAACGGACAGACGGGTGGACTCGCCATGGGCGAGGGTGACGGGGATGCTGAAGGAGCCGTCCGGGGAGATGACCGCGGAGGCCTCGATCGGCCCACCGCTCCTCGACAGGCTCACCTGCTGTCCCGCGCACTCCGGCGAGGTCCCTTCGACCACCGTCTGAAGCCCTGCGGTTCCAGCGTCCACGTCATGCGCCCGGCCGTAGAGCATGGGCCGGTTCGCCGGGGACGTGATCTGGATGGCGCATCCCACGGTGTTCACCGTGACGCCGGCCACCTCGGTGGCGGCCCGGTTTCCTGCGGCATCCGCCACCTCAAAGGCCACATCGAAGGTTCCCGGGGCGAAGGAGAGCGTGCCCACCGCCGAACCTGCAACGACGGGGACTGCGCCCACCGACGTGCGCGTCCCGCCCTGCACCCGGAACACCTCCAGCGAACGCCCGTCGGCACCGCTGACGGTGGCCTCCACGCTCAACTCGGTGTTCCCGTAGGTCGTCCCCGGAGCCGGGCTGGCGACCTCGGAAATCACCGGCGGCGCGAGATCCACCAGCACCTCGTGCACCCGCGCCACGCTCGGGTTGCCGGCCAGGTCCGTCGCCCTGACGGTCAGCGTCAGCGCGTGCTCGGCGCCCGCGTCCAGGGTGAAGAGCACGCCCGCCTCGTTCTCGGTCGGCGTCGCGGTGCGGGTGCTCCCCTCGCCTCCCTGCGGCGCGAGCGTGAACGAGAGCCCCTCGTCTCCCACGTCCGCCGAGGTCCGCGCCCTCGCCAGGAGCTGGTAGCCGGGTGCCCCGTCGGCGTCGCTCGCGAGCCCCAGCACCGCGGCCGAGGGTGAGAGCAGCGTCAGGTTCGGCGCCAGGGCATCCACCGCGAAGCGTCCGTAGCCGTTCACGTCGCCCGGATCGTTCGTGTTGCCGAGCGCGTTGGTCAGCTCGATGCGGAAGTCGACCTCGCGCTCACCCGTCGCGTCGAGTTGCGTGAGCGGGATCTCGACCTCCTCGCCGGTCACCTCCACCGAGCCCAGCTCCGCACCGGTATCGCGCAATCGGACCTTCGCCGTTCCTCCGGCCATCCCCAGCGCATCGATCCGCATCACCACGGGCCCGGCCGCCAGCTCCGCGATGTTGAGCGTCCCATCCCCATTCGCGTCCGCAGGGAGGCTCCAGCCGGTCACCACCGGCCGCGTGTCGTCGAAGCTCAGCCGCAGACGCCGAAGGATGGTGATGGATCGCGGACCCTCCTTCTCGGTGGCCTCGATGCGCAGGATGACCTCGCTCGCCGGCAGGGTCAGGCCGGTGAAGCGGGCCTGGGCGCCGTCGACGGTTCCCTGGGTCTTTTCGCCGAATTGTGCGTCGGGCTCCTCCCGCCACTGGAGCGTCGCGCTGCCGATGGGGACCGGCTGCCCGTTCACGTCCGTCACCCGGATCGCGACGTCCAACTGGAATCCAGGAGCCACCGGATCCGCGTCGCGCGCGGCGCCCAGCTCCTGGCCCTCACGCAGGTCGAGGGTCTCCAGCCGCAGCTCCGCACTCGGCGGGGGCGTCCGACCACACGCCACCCCCAGCGCCAGCAGCCCCATGGCCAGCGCTGCCCGTCCGTTCCATCCAGCTCGTCCGTTCATCTGTTGCTCGACCCGGACCCGGCCCCGGATCGCCCCCAGGCGCGTACGCGCCCCGTTCAATCCAACGTCAGAATCTCGAGTTCGACGAGCTTCTCGACGAACCCGCTCACGTCCCGCGCGCAGACGTCGCGGTCGACCTCGAACTCCTCACACAGCGTCCCGATGATGGCCTCGACGGTCCGCTGACCATCGCTGAGTTCCACCACCCGCTCGCCGACCTCGGAGCGCTCACCGGCTTCGTCTTCGAAGATGTGCAGGAGGTCCGACCGGCCCGCCGCCATCAGCCGTCCCGACACCCGCTCCATGGCGATGTCCGGATGAAGCTTCGGGCGGGAGAGCAACGGGTCGCGCATCAAGCCGCTGGCATACCCCAAAGCCGGTATTGCTGCACGGCGGACGTCACCGCGGCGATGCAAACGGGCCACGCCCGCAATGCGAAAGGGGCTCCGGAACGTGACGTTCCAGGGCCCCCCGCTCAGGTTGCGCGGGCCAGGGGAGCTCCCCGGCCCGGCTTCCGGTGACCGCTCAGCTCTTGAGCTTCTCGAGCCCCTCGCGGAGCTCGGGGAGCACCTTGAAGAGGTCGGCGACCAGCCCGTAGTCGGCCACCTGGAAGATGGGCGCCTCGGGGTCCTTGTTGATGGCCACGATGGTCTTGCTTCCCTTCATGCCGGCGAGGTGCTGGATGGCGCCCGAGATGCCCGCGGCGATGTAGAGCTTGGGCGCGACCACCTTGCCCGTCTGACCGACCTGGAGGTCGTTGGGCACCCAGCCCGCATCACAGACCGCGCGGCTCGCGCCGATGGCCGCACCGAGCAGGTCGGCGAGGGCCTCGATCTCCTTGAAGTCACCCTTGGTGCCGCGGCCACCGGAGATCACCACGTCCGCCTCGGTGAGCTGCGGGCGGGCGCTCTTGACCTCCTGGAACTCCACGAAGCGGGTCTTCACCTCGGGCACGGTCGGGCTGAAGGTCTTGACCTCGCCGGAACCGGACTGCGCGGCCGCCTCGAACTCCGTCGGACGCACCGTGAAGACCTGCACGGGGGTGGCGAGCTTGACCTCGGCCACCACGTTTCCGGCCCACATGGGGCGGGTGTAGACGATGTCGCTGCCGCTCCCGGAGACCGCGACCACATCGGTCGCCATGGCCGCCTCGAGGTGGGCCGCCACACGCGGCATCAGGTCCTTGCCGAACGCGGTGGAGGCGCTGCCGACGAACGTGGCCGAGATGCTCTTGGCCAGCTCGGCGATCACCGGAGCGTAGGTCTCGGCGAGGTAGTGCTCGAAGGCGGCGTCGTTGGCGACGTGCACCGCCTTGACGCCGTAGCCGGCGAGTTCCTGGGCCAGGCCGCTGACGTCCTTGCCGAGGATGGCCGCGTGCAGCTCAGCCCCCGCGGCAGAGGCGAGCTGGCTGCCCGCGGTCAGTGCATTGAGAGAAGCCTTGCGGAGCGCGCCATCCGGCTGCTGCTCAGCGACGATGAGAACGATGGACATGGATGCAGTTCCTCGAAAGCTTGGAAGTTGGATGGGTCCGGGTGCGGGAACGCGACCTCAGACGACCTTCGCCTCGTTGCGGAGCTTGTCGATCAGCGTCGACACGTCCTCGACCTTGATGCCGGCCTTCCGCTCGGGCGGCGGGCTCAGCTTCTGCACCACCACCTTGGGCGTGACGTCGACACCCAGACCGGAGGGGGTCAGCTCCTGGATGGGCTTGCTCTTCGCCTTCATGATGCCCGGGAGGCTCGCGTAGCGCGGGAGGTTGAGGCGCAGGTCGGTGGTGACCACCGCCGGGAGCCCGACCTCGAGCGTCGCCAGGCCGTTGTCGACCTCGCGCACCACCGTGACCTTGCCGTCGTTGACGATGATGCCCGGCTGCTTGGTCTTCTCGGCCTCGGACTCCAGCGACTCCACCTTGGAGGCGAAGGTCGCCTGGCCCCAGCCCAGGAACGTGGCCAGGTACTGACCGACCTGGTTCTGGTCGTCGTCGATGCTCTGCTTGCCGAGGATCGCCAGCTCCGGCTGCTCCTGCTCCACCACCTTCTGCAGCAGGCGCGCGACGCCGAGCTGGTCCAGCTCGCCCTCGTGGTTCACCCAGACCGCCTTGTGGGCACCCATCGCCAGCGCGTGGCGCAGCTGCTCCTGCACCTCCTTGCCACCGATGGAGACCACCACGACCTCACCGCCGTGCTTGGCGGCCAGACGCAGGCCCTCCTCCACCGCGATCTCGTCGAACGGGTTGATCTTGTACTTGAGCCCTTCCTTCACGATCCCCGTTCCCTCGGGGTTCACACGGATCTTCGACTCGGCGTCTTCGACGCGCTTGGCGGTGACGAGAATCTTCACGACGTCTCCTTGGAAGCTGGACGATGAATGGAATTTGACGCGCCGCGGCCGGCACCGCGGACTAGATAGGCGGCTGGGCGGAGCCGGGCAACGTCAAAGCATCCGCCCCAACAGTTTTCCTACTCTCCGTTAGCAGGCCCGCCGGGTGTCTGCAGGGGCCCCGGAGCGAGGGGGTTCAGCTCTTCGGCACCCGCTCCCAGTCCTTCAGGAAGGCCTGGATGCCGCTCTCGGTGAGGGGGTGGTGGGCGAGCTGCTCGATGACCTTGAAGGGGACGGTGGCGACGTGGGCGCCGAGACGGGCCGCCTCGAGCACGTGCGCCGGGTGGCGGACGCTCGCCACCAGCACCTGGGTCTCGAAGTCGTAGTTGCCGTAGATCTCCATGATGTCGGCGATGAGCTCCATGCCGATCTGGGAGATGTCATCCAGGCGGCCCACGAAGGGGCTCACGTAGGTCGCGCCGGCCTTCGCGCAGAGCAGCGCCTGGTTGGCGCTGAAGACCAGGGTCACGTTGGTGCGGATACCCTCGGCGGTGAGCGCGCGGACCGCCTTCATGCCCTCCACGCCCATGGGGATCTTCACCACCACGTTCTCGTGGATCTTCGCCAGCTCGCGGCCCTCGGCGATGAGCTCGGGGGCGGTCAGGGACACGCACTCGGCGCTTACCGGCCCGTCCACGATGGAGCAGATCTCCCGGATGGTCTCCTCGAGGCCGCGTCCGACCTTGGCCAGCAGCGAGGGATTGGTGGTGACGCCGTCCACCGAGCCCATCTCATGGGCCTTGCGGATCTCGGCGACGTCGGCGCTGTCGATGAAGAACTTCATGGCGTGGCTCTCTTCTCTCTCGGAGGGGAAATGGCGGTGGCGGTAGCCGAGGGGCCTCGTACCGTCAAGGTGACAGGACTTCCAGCCCTCTGGTAACAGCGGCAACGCCTCCCATGCGACCCGTTCCTGCCCTGCCGCCCAGCCCACCTCCCGCCAAGGGGGATGTGCCCGACGCTCTGTCCCACGCCCTCGAGGTCTTCGAGGTGGAGGCCCGGGCCATCCAGAACCTCCGCGAGCGGCTGGACGGGGCGCGGCTGGAGCAGGCGCTGGCGGTCCTGCGGGCGTGTACCGGGCAGATCGTGGTGACCGGGATCGGCAAGGCCGGCTTTCTCGCCCAGAACCTGAGCTCGGTGCTCGCCAGCACCGGCGTGCGTAGCGTCTACCTGCACCCCGCGGACGCCATGCACGGCGACCTGGGCCGGGTACATCCCGGAGACGCGGTCATCGCCCTGAGCAACAGCGGCGCGAGCGAAGAGGTCGTGCGCCTGTTGCCGAGCTTCCAGCGTCTCGGTGTCCCGCTCGTGGCCCTGACGGGCAATCCCCAGAGCCCGCTGGCCCGGGCGGCGGACGTGGTGCTCGACATCGGCCCGGTCGCCGAGGCCTGTCCGCTCGGGCTGGTCCCCACCGCCTCCATGGCCGCCATGCACGCGCTGGGGGATGCCCTGGTGCTCTGCCTGATGCGCGAGCGGTCCTTCACCGCCGAGGCCTATGGGCGCCTCCATCCCGGTGGGCAGTTGGGGCGGAACGTGCTGCGCGTGGCCGAGCTGATGCGCACCGACGCCGCCCTCCCCCTGGTTCACCAGGACGCCTCGCTCTCCGACGCGGTGGTGGTGATGACCAACACCGTGGGGCGTCCGGGTGCCGCGGTGGTGGTGGACGACGCGGGGGCGCTGCTCGGCATCTTCACCGACGGCGATCTCCGCCGCCGGGTCGAGCAGGGGGACACCGATTTCAGCCGCCCCATCGGGACGGTGGTGGGTCGCAATCCCCGGGTGGCGCATCCCGATGAGCGGGTGCGCGAAGCCGCCGAGCGCATGCGGGACACGGGCGTCGATCAGTTGCCGGTGGTGGACGCCGCCGGACGCCTCGTCGGACTCCTGGACATCCAGGACGTGCTTGCCTCCAAGCTCGGCTGACGCGGGCGAACGGCTCGCAGGGCTCCTGGAGGTCCATGACGTTCTTGGCGCCGGGCTCGGCTGACGCGGGCGGGTCCCAGGACGGCCGGTGCAACGGTGTAGGGGGCACCCGGGCTCGGGCCGCGCGCGCGCCGACCGACATCCACCCATCGGTGCGGCAGCAACCGTCCCCGCCAATGCCCCTCCACGTCGTGCGGGGCCTATCGGATACCTTTGTTGCGCCCGCAACCACGCGCAGGGCGGTGCTCAGCCATCCCGCCAAAGGCCCTCCACGTCGCGCGGGGCCTGGCGGAAACCTTTGTTGCGCCCGCAACCACGCGCAGGGCGCTGGGCCTCCCCGGGCAGCAGAAGAGCACTTGGCCCGGGGATCCCTGCGGAGCGTGCGCCATTCGGAACCCCCGCGCCGGGCGTTCGTTCAGCGCAGCTTCTTGTCGAGGTCCGCGCGCTTGGCGTACGCCGCGTCGCTCCTCGACAGCCGCACCCAGACCGCGCGCGCCGCTTCCCGGTTCCCCTTGGCGAGAAGGGTGTCGCCGAGCGCATCGACAGACTCGGGGGAGGCGTTCACCGCCACGCCCCAGATGCGTTCCGCCACCGCCCCACGACCCAGGCCGACCATCGCCCACGCCATCCCGGCCTGCGCGCGGGTGTTCTCCGGCTGGAAGGGCACCACCCGACGGTAGGCCGCCAGTGCCTCCTGGTAGCGCTCCCTGGCCAGGTGCTCCTCGCCCTCCTCCACCAGCTTGGCGAGGCCGGCCTCGAGCTCGGGCGTGCGCTCGGTGGACTGCACCGCCTCGATCATCTCGGGCGTCAGCGCCGCGAGCTCGCCCTCTTCCTGCGCAGGTCCAGCGCCGGCCATCTGCGACGGCGGCGTCGCGCTGCGGGCCGCAGTGGGAAGCTCCTGGGCGATGCGCTGCAGACGCTCCGCACGACGCCCGGCGACCCACGCCTTCACGCCTCCCTTGGCGATGGCCTCGTCCACCCGCTGCTGAAGTTCCCGCGCGTTGGCTGCTCGGGGACCCTGCGGGTGCTTCTCGGCGTAGCGGGCGAAGCCGTCACGGGCCGCCTTCAGCGAGGCGATGTTCTCGCCATCGGTCTCGAACAGCAGTGCCGAACGGGCGAAGAGGCTCTCGGGAGCGTCGGGGTTGATGCGCAGCGCGCCCTCATGCGCCTCGATGGCCGCCGGCGCATCCCCGGCGAGCTGCGCCGCCCGGCCCAGCTGGTCGTAGAGCTCCACCAGTCCACTGAGCACCACCCCGGTACAGGCGGCCGCCTCCACGCGGTCTCCCGCGGCGAGGACCTTCTCGACATGCGCCAGGTGCGGCTCGAGTCCGGCATCCGGCGCGAGAGGACAGCTCGCGCCTGCCAGCCGGGAGCGCTCGTCAGCGGAGAGCGCGTCCTTCTGCTGGAGGTAGAGCGTCCCCAGACGCTCCCCCTTCTCCCGGGCCTGATTGAAGAAGGTGCGGGCGTCGGCGTAGCGGCCGCGGTGGAGGTAGAGGCGGCCGATCATCGCGGCCATCTCGAAGCTCTTCTCTCGCGACTCCAGATCCGGCGCGGCGTCGAGCCTGCGGATGAGCTCCTCGGTGGTCATCGGCGTGGTGCCGGGCGCGACCTGGGGATGACCGGACGGCAGCGGGAGTCCCGAAGGATCGGGCTGCGGCGGCAGCGCGGGACTCGCGGAGACGCCTTCAGGAATCGGCGGATGATTGGCGGGGACGGACTGGGCCTGCGCCGGAAGGGCGAGGCTCAGCGCCGCGGCTGCCCCCGCGGAGAGAAAGAAGCGGGTCGCCTTCACCTAAAGCGTCCTTTCGTGCAGCAGTTCGGGCCACGCCGGAGGGGCGAGGCAACTGACGTCCTGAGGCTCGAGTCCGGCGAGCATCATCCGCACGCTCTTGCCCAGGATGGGGTGCTCCGCGTCCGGACAGAGCTCGGCCAATGGCTCGAGCACGAACCGGCGGCGATGCAATCCGAGGTGCGGAATCTGGAGCAGGGGGTCGGCCACGATCCGCCCTTCCCACAGGACGATGTCCAGGTCGAGCGTCCGTGCGCCCCAGCGCTCCTTCCGTTCACGTCCCTGCTCCTCCTCGATCCGCTGCAGGATGGCCAGGAGCCGCTGAGGGGTGAGGTCGCAGGCCAGCTCGGCGATCGCGTTGAGATAGCGGGGCTGGGGCGGGCCCACGGGTGCGCTCTCGTACAACGAGGAGACCCGGAGGACCGCGACGCCGTCGATGCGACGCAGACTCTCCAGCGCGGCGATGAGCCTCTCTTCCCGGCAACCCAGATTGGACCCGAGGCCGATGTAGACCCGCTCGTTCACGCCGACTCCAGAACCGGATTGCGGAGGGTTCCGATTCCTTCGATGTCCACCTCGACCAGGTCTCCGGCCTGCAGGCGTCCGACGCCCGGTGGGGTCCCGGTGGAGATCAGGTCTCCGGGTTCGAGGGTCATGATGTGCGACATGAACGAGACCAGCTTGGCCGGGGAGAAGACCAGGTCCGAGGTCCTCCCCTCCTGCCGCACCTCCCCGTTCACCAGGCAGCGGACGCGCAGATCGTCCGGGTTCAGCCCGCTCACCATCCATGGCCCCACGCAGGCGAAGGTGTCGTAGCCCTTGGCGCGGGTGTGCTGCGTCTCCCTCCGCTGCACGTCGCGGGCGGTGACGTCGTTGATGCAGGTGAGCGCGAAGATGCCCGCCGCCGCTTCGGCCTCGTCCACCTTGGAGAGGCGTCGGCCGATGACCAGCCCGAGCTCGGACTCGTGCTGCACGTCCTCGCTCACCGGGGGGAGGCGGATGGGCGCGTTGTGCGGGTTGAGGGCGCTGGGAGGCTTGAGGAAGATCAGCGGCTCGGCCGGCACCGGCTTGTTCATCTCCGCCGCGTGACGGCGATCGTTCTGCCCGACGCAGACGATCTTGGTGGCCAGCGTGGGGACCAACAGCTCGATCCCCTCGAACGCGCGGGTCTCGCCGGTCTCCTCGAGGGAGCGCCACGGAAGATCACGCAGCTCGACGACGGTCGCGCCGGCGCCCGGCTCACCCTCGATCCGACCCACCCGGGCCTGACCGTCTTCCAACCATCGACAGTAGCGCATGCGCGCGGGACCCTATCCGCTTCGGCTCTCCGGGTGGGAGGGTTTGCGGAGCGGCGACACCTCGCAGGTCCGCTCCCCCGCCTGTTCCCCTGGCGTCCGATCGCAACGTCTGCCGGGATTTGAAGCTCGGGAAGAAGCGCGGAACCGAGCGGCGGGGGGCATGCCGCCCTTCAGAGACCGGCCGGACCGGCGCCCCTCTGCGGAGGCGCCGATCCCGCGGGACCTCAGTCGCGCCCGAGTCCCAGAACGTCGCCCAGGCCATGCATCCCCGGAGGCCGTCCGGAGAGCCAACGCGCGGCGCGAAGCGCCCCATTGGCAAAGGTGTCCCGGCTGGTGGCGCGATGGGTGAGTTCCACCCGCTCGCCATCGCCGAAGAGGAACACCGTGTGCTCGCCCACCACATCGCCGCCGCGCAGGGTCTGCAGCCCCAGCTCGCCGCGGGGACGCGCTCCGATGAGCCCGTCCCGGGTCGTGCGGTAGACCTCCCTCCCCACGCCTCGCGCTTCGGTCACGGCTTCGGCGAGGCGCAGCGCCGTCCCGCTGGGCGCATCCCGCTTCATCCGGTGGTGGATCTCCAGGACCTCGGCATCGAAGTCCGGCCCCAACAGGCGGGTGGCTTCGGTGGCGAGGCGCGCGAGCACGTACACGCCCACCGAGAAGTTGGGGGCGGCGACGATCGGGATACGGGCAGCAGCCGCGTCCAGCGCCGCGCGTCCGGCGTCATCCAGTCCGGTCGTTCCCAGCACCAGGCCCACACCCGCCTCGGCGCAGGCGCGCGCGTGCTCCGCCGCCGCCTCGGCCACGGTGAAGTCGATGACCACGTCCACCTTCTCGGCCGCCAGCAGCTCGGAGAGCGTGGGCTTCACCGTCACGCCCGACGGCAGCCCCGGGAGGTCCAGGTCCTCCCGCCGCTCCGTTCCGCCCACCAGGGTCAGACCTTCCTGATGCGTGGAGCAGCGCACCAGCGCCTGCCCCATCCGTCCGCCGAGCCCGGCAATGGCAAGGCGGGCGCCTCCACTCACGAGAGGAGCCCCAGCTTGGAGAGCTCCGCCTCCAGTGCGGCGTGGTGGGTCTCCGCGAGCGGGGTGAGCGGGAGCCGGAGCTCCCCCCCCATCAGGCCCATGCGGGCGAGCGCCCACTTCAGCGGGATGGGGTTGGATTCCAGGAAGAGCGCGCGGTGCAGCGGCTGCAGGCGCAGCTGGATGTCCAGCGCCTCCTTGAACTTCCCCTCAAGCGCGGCCTGCACCAGGTCCGACATCAGCTTCGGCACCACGTTCGAGGACACCGAAATGATGCCGACCCCGCCGGACGCCAGGAAGGGCAGCACCGTGAAGTCGTCGCCGGAGAGCAGCGCGATGCGATCGCCACACAGCTCCCGGATCGCCAGCGCGCGTACGAGGTTGCCGGTGGCCTCCTTGATCGCCACCACCTCGGAGAGGTCGCACAGGCGGCGCACCGTCTCGGGAAGCGTGTCGCCCGAGGTCCGGCCCGGCACGTTGTAGGCCACGAGCGGGAAGCCCGGGTGCGCCTTGGCGATGGCCTGGAAGTGCGCGAAGAGCCCGGCCTGGCTGGGCTTGTTGTAGTAGGGCGTGACCACGAGCCCGGCGTCCGCGCCGGCCTCCCGCGCCCAGGCGATGTTGTCGATTGTTTTGCGGGTGTCGTTGCTGCCCACGCCGGCGATCACCGGCACCGCGCCCTTGGCCTCCTCGACCGCGATGCGCGTGAGTCTTGCGCACTCGTCGCTGCTCAGGGTCACCGCTTCGCCGGTCGTCCCCACCGGCACCAGCCCGTTCACGCCGCCACCGAGCTGCGTGCGGATCAGCTCCCGGTAGGCGCTTTCATCCAGCTGACCGTCCTTGAAGGGAGTGGCCAGGGCCGTCATCGTTCCTTTGAGCGTCTTCATAGCGCCACGCGTTATAGGGGGCGCATCTGTCGCTGGCCACCCCCCCTCCCCCAAACAGCTTGGGTGCCGGGGGCACAGCTGGCACCTTCGCTCTCCCTCCACTCCGCTTCCGAAGGACTCTCATGCGCGCAATCGTGATGACCGAAACCGGTGGCCCCGAGGTGCTTCAGCTCCGTGATGACGTCGAGCTGGGCGAGCCCGGCCGGGGGCAGCTGAAGGTGAAGGTGGATGCGGCGGGCGTGAACTTCATCGACACCTACCAGCGCAGCGGGCTCTACCCGGTGAAGCTCCCCTACACCCCCGGGCTCGAAGGCGCCGGACGGGTGCTCGCGGTGGGCGAGGGTGTCACCGACGTGTTGGTGGGAGAGCGGGTGGCCTGGGCGATGGCGCCCGGCTCCTATGCGGAGGAGATCCTGCTCGACGCCGAGAAGGCGGTGCCCATCCCGGGCGTGCTCAGCCCCTCCGTCGCGGCTGCCGCGATGTTGCAGGGCATGACCGCGCACTTCCTGTGTCATGACACCTGGCAGGTGAAGCATGGCGACACGGTGCTGATCCACGCCGGCGCCGGTGGCGTGGGCCTGCTGCTCATCCAGATGTGCTTCCGTTTGGGCGCGCGCGTCTTCACCACCGTGTCCACCGAGGAGAAGGCGGTGCTCGCGCGACGCGCCGGCGCGACCGAGGCGATCCTCTACACCGAGACCGACTTCGCCGAGGAGATCCGCCGCCTCACCGAAGGGCGCGGCGTGGACGTGGTCTACGACTCGGTGGGCAAGACCACCTTCGAGAAGAGCCTCGACTGTCTGCGCCGCCGCGGGATGCTGGTGGTCTTCGGCGGCGCCAGTGGTCCGGTGCCTCCCTTCGACATCCAGGAACTCAACCGCAAGGGAAGCCTCTTCCTCACCCGCCCCACCCTCGCCGATCACATCGCTGACCGCGCCTCACTGCTCAGGCGCGCGGGCGATGTGCTCATGCAGGTCTCGCGGGGAGATCTCGACGTCCGGGTGGGGGCGACCTACCCGCTGGGCGACGTCGCCGAAGCGCACCGTGCGCTCGAGGGACGCGCCACCACCGGAAAGGTGTTGCTCGCCCCCAACCGCTGAACGGGGCGCGTCCTCCTTCATGAGGTGCGCCGTCCCCGGGGCGGCAGCACCCCGGGGGCGAGCTGCCCTCAGGCGTGTTCACCCCGCCAGAGGTCCTCGGGCTTCTCCCGTTCGCGGATGACCCGCGCCGCGCCGCCCCGGACCAGCACCTCGGCCGGTCGCGGCCGCGCATTGTAGTTGGACGCCATGCTCATCCCGTAGGCGCCGGCGTCCATCACCGCGAGCAGGTCCTCCTGCTTGGGCAGGACCATCCTGCGGTTGGAAGCGAGCACGTCGCTCGACTCGCAGACCGGCCCCACCACGTCGACCGCCACCTCGGTCCCGCGACGGACCTTCACCGGGCGCACCTCGTGGTGGGCCTCGTACAGGGAGGGCCGCAGCAGGTCGTTCATCCCGGCATCGACGATGACGAAGGTCCGCTTCGCCCCCTCCTTGCGGTAGAGCACCCGCGTGAGCAGCACCCCGGCGCTTCCCACCAGGGATCGTCCCGGCTCCAGCACCAGCTCCGCCCCGGTGTCCCTGGCGATGCGCGCGAGCATGCGCCCATAGCGCTCCACGTCCGCACCCGGTCCGCCCTCGTAGCCGATGCCCAGGCCGCCACCGACGTCGAGGATGCGCAGCGGCAGCCGGTCCTCGTCGCGCAGCAGGGTGTAGAGCCCACCGACCTTCTCCAGCGCGGCCTTCAGGGGGCGGAGATCCAGCAGCTGGCTGCCGATGTGACAGTCGACGCCCACCGCCACCAACCCCTTACGACGCCGGGCCAGCCGATAGAGCTCCCGGGCCTCGTCGAAGGCCACGCCGAACTTGGAGGTCTTCAGTCCGGTGCTGATGTAGCGGTGCGTGCGGGCGTCGACGTCCGGATTCACGCGCAACGCGAAGGGTGCAGGGCGCCCGAGTTCCCTGCCGACGGCGTCCAGCATCCAGAGCTCCTCGGCACTCTCGACGTTGAACATGCCGAGACCGGCCGCGTGGGCCGCGAGCAGCTCCTCCCGCGTCTTCCCCACGCCGCTGAACACGGTGTCTGCCGCGCGTCCGCCTGCCTTGCGCACGCGGGCGAGCTCGCCGACGGAGACGACGTCGAAGCCGGAGCCCCAACTGGTGAAGAGGCGCAGGAGCGCGAGGTTGCCGTTGGCCTTCACCGAGTAGCAGACCCGGTGGGGCACACCCTCGAGCGCGTCGGCGAGGCGGCGCCAGGCGCCTTCGAGGGCTGCGGTGGAGTAGACGTAGGTCGGCGTACCGAACTGCGCCGCGAGCGCTGCGAGGGGCACGTCTTCGACGTACAGGCTCCCGCGGCGCAGGGTGAAGCTGAGATCCTTCACGAAGTGTCCTCTTCCTCCATGTCGGTCGCCTGCGGAGTCGGGGCGGGCGACGGGTTGAGGGGCCCCTCCAGTCCGGGGGGCCCGGCCTCCGCCTCGCGCACGTCAATCACCGTGGGCGCCGCCGCCTCATCCCTTGAAGGGGCGACGGCGTCCGGGCCACCGCGCTCCGGAAGAGGAGGACGGGGCGCCCCCTTGATCCCGCAGGCGCTCAGACCGATCCCCACCCAACACAGGAGGATCGGCCTTCGCAGCTGGAGAGGAAGCGAACGGCTCAGAAGCGGATCCCGAAGGTGCCACGGATACCGTGGGCGATCGAGGGCGACTCGAGGTTCTCCTGGAAGTTCTTGAGACCTGCCAGCGGGAAGAGCGCTCCGTAGCGGAGGTTGGCGATGAAGCCGTCATCGGTCTCGAACTGCGCCCCCGCACTCAGCTCGATCCCCAGATCCGCGGAGCCCGGGGTTCCATCCGCCCGCCATCCCGGCGCCGACTCGGCGAAGACCGCGCGCGAATAGGTGGCGGAGGCGAAGACCTCGAGCCCCGGCGTCACCTCGAAGATGCCCGAGGGACGCACGTAGATCGCGTCGGTCACGCTGCCGATCATCTGCCGCCAGAACAGCATGTCCACGTGGTAGTCGCGGTCGTAGACGAAGTTGTTGATCGAGGCGTCGCTGCAGCCCCCGGTCGTCTGGCAGGCGAACTGCGGACCGTCGATATCACCGGGCTCGGTGTTGCCGTCCACGCGGCTGGAGGGGACCGGACGACCCGGGCGGGCACCGAAGCCGGGCGCGCGATCGCCCGAGGCAAAGCCGAGCTCCAGGCCCAAGCGGAACTTCTCCTGCTCGAGGAAGCGGACCTCGGTCTGAAGCACCGCACCGAACTGGAGCACGTTGAGCGACTGGTTCTGCGTGGCGTCACCCGCGTCCGCCGAGCTGAGCGCGCGGTTGCCGAGGTTGCCGATCACGCCTGCCGCCTCGAACTCCACGCGGAAGCGCTTGCGCTCATAGCGGGCCCACACGTTGGGCATGTAGAGGTTGCCCTGACGGAGGACGCGCCCGGTGGGGTCCGGCTGGAAGTCGTCGCCCAGCGAAGGATCGATGGGCACCTGGGCGTAGGCGTCGGTCGAGGCGAAGCTCTGGTAGCGGTAGCTGAAGAGCAGCCCGTAGTTGAACACCGCCTGATCGTTGTCGAGCTTGGCCCGCGCCTGCTGCGGCGTGTCCCGCTTGGCGATCGCCAGGTTGTAGCTGTGGCTGTCGTCCAGGTTCGAGAGATCGGTGTCCGCGCCGATGCCGGTGCGGCTCGAGGCGAGCAGTCCCTCGACGTTGAAGTCGAGCATGGGCGCCACGTAGATGCCGTCGAAGATCTCGGTCACGAACATGAGGCGATCGACCGTGTCGCCGTAGTCGCAGTCGAGGCAGTTGCCGTCGTTCCACTGCATGCCCGTCCCCCAGTGGGCGCCCATCCGGCCGAAGCGGAAGATGCCCAGGGGGGTGCTGACCTCACCGTAGGCACGCTTGACGGCGATGGAATCCTTGAACCCGTTGAGGCCCGCGCGCGGCGAAATCTGGGTCTCGTTGAAGATGTCGTACTGGTAGCGCTGCGCGGCGGTGAAGCCGGACTCCGGGGTCGATCCGAACACGAGGTTGTCGAAGACATCCATCTGCATCCGGATGGCGACCTCCTCGGAGACGTTCAACGTGGGCTCGAGACGCAGGCGCATGTCCGCCCAGGCCTGGGAGTTCTCCCGGCTGCCGAAGGGCGTGCGCGCGAGGCCGTAGCCCGAGGGGTCCTCGCCGCGATCGAGGTCCAGGTTGTGGAAGAACATGGGCCGGACCCGGTAGTAGCCGTCGAGCGTGAGCAGCTCGAGCCGGGTCTTGCGCGCGCTCCACTCCTGATCGAACTCAGCGGTCGCCTTCTGGGCTGCGAGCTCGGCCTTCAGATCCCGGCGCAGCTCCTCCTTGGCGTCCGCGAGTTCGTCCTCCACGACCCGCTTCACGTCCGCATCACGCGTGGACGCGGACGGCTCGGCCGACTCCGGCGTAGCGGACTCGGGGACGTCGGCTTCGGTTTCCTGCCGTTCGGCGCCGGTGGGCGGCGTGGCGGGAGGAACCTCGGCGGGGCTCTGGGCGAGCGCCGAGGCCGAGAAGAGGACCAGGGCGGCCAGCGCGACATGGGACATGGTTGGGACTCTCAGGGTGAAGACGGACTTCGGTGAAACCAAAAGGCGCGGCATCCAACCGGCCCCCCGCGGGGGTGTCAACGCGAAAGGTCCACCGAAGCCGGGTCAGCGGCCCGGTGAACGCGGCTGGCATCGGGGGCAGTAGCACGTCGTGCGCTGCGCCTGTCGGATGGATTCGATGGGCGTCCCGCATCGCCGGCAGGGCGCTCCGGCGCGGCCATAGACCTGGAAGGGGTTGTCGGTTCCCGGCTCCTCCAGATACGCCGGCTCCTCTCCCTCCTGTTCGGCGAGGCCGAAGTCCAGGGTTTCGGCGATTCCCCGCACCAGGCGTCGCAGCTCCGCGTCGGAGACCTCTGCCCCCGGGCGTTCGGGGTGGATGCCAGCCCGGAAGAGCGCCTCGGCCGCGTGGATGTTGCCGAGCCCGGCGACGCGGGCCTGGTCCATGAGCGCGACCTTGATGGCCCGCCTCCCCTTCCCCAGCGCCTCCCGGAGCGCCTTCACCGTCACCTCGTCGGCCAGCGGATCGAGCCCGAGCGCAGAGAAGCGGGCCTCGACGTCGCTGCGGCTGAGCGGCTCGAGCCGGCCGAACAACCGGGGATCGGTGTAGTGGAGGACCGAACCATCATCGAGCACCAGGCGGGCGCGACTGAAGCGCACCTCTCCGGGCCCTTCCCGTCTCACCCACTTGCCGGTCATCCCCAGGTGCGAGGCCAGCGAGCCGGTCTCGAAGCCCAACCACATCAGCTTTCCCCGGCGCAGGCTGTCCCGGAGCGCTCCCCGGATCCGGAGGAGTGCGCTCCGTCCTTCGGGGGGCGCGATGCGGGTGTCGTCGACCTCGACCCCGACGACCTCGCGTCCATCCAGCCAGCGCACCAGGCGCCGGCGGGCCATCTCGACTTCAGGGAGCTCGGGCATGAAGCGGATGTACCGCTTCCGCACGGGTTTCGGGGGACGGATGTGCTGCAGTCCCTGCAGTCCGGCCACGGCCCACCCCAGAGCCTTGTCAGCCGAGCGGCCGAGCACCTAGAAGCAGACGCTCGGACGGGACGGATGGGCCCGCGGGAGGAGACAGGGATGAAGGAGTGGGTGCAGCGCAGTGCGTGGATGCTGGCCGCGATGGTGGTGGTGGGGGGGTGTTCGGCGGCGCAGCGGGCGGGAGCCTCCAAGGGGGTGGCCTCCGTGCTGATCTCCGATGAGCAGGAGATCCAGATCGGCAAGCAGGTGAAGGCCGAGCTCGAGAAGGATCCCAACTTCCGCTACGTCGAGGACCCGGCGGTCGTCGATTACGTCACCAGGTTGGCGACCCCCATCCTGCAGTCGGCCAACGAGGTGCGCCGCGCGCCGTGGAAGCTGCACGTGGTGGACGACGACAAGGTGGTGAACGCCTTCGCCACCCCCGGCGGCTTCCTCTACATCTACACCGGCCTCATCCTGGCGGCGGACAACGAGGCGGAGCTCGCCGGCGTCCTCGGCCACGAGGCGGCGCACGTCACCGAGCGCCACTCGGCGCGCGCCCTCGTGAATCAGTACGGCATCCAGGCGGTGACCGCGCTGGCGCTGGGCGAGAACGCCAACCTCCTGGGGCAGATCACCTCCACCATCGCCGGGCAGGGACTCATGCTCGCCAACAGCCGGAGCGCGGAGAACGAGGCGGATCGCGCGGGCGCGCACTTCAGCAACGGCGGTGGCTACGATCCCCGTGGGCTTGCGACCTTCTTCGAGAAGCTCAAGGCCGAGCAGGGCTCCACCCCCGGCATCCTGGCCTTCCTCTCCACCCATCCCGACCCGGGCGATCGCGTGCAGAACGTGAACCGCATCATCCAGGAGGACAACCTCAAGGCGACCGGTGGCCGCTCGCCCGGCCGGCTCGAGGAGATCAAGGCCCGCATCCGCAACAACTAGCGGACCGGAAGGGAAGGCCGGTCATGCTTTCCCCATCTGGTTGAGGCTGCAACGACCGGAGGCGCGTGAACCTCGCGCAGCGTGCAGTGCGGACCAGGCCAGCACCGCGGTGCCAAGGATCGGCGCCGCGGTGGCCAGGCTCCTCAGGACCCAGGCGATGGGCGAGATCCCGAAGCCGTGCGTGACCAGGTGGTTGACCGACAGCAGCGCGTCGATCCCAGCGGCCGCCGCCAGCGCGGAGAGCCATCGCCGACGGGGGGCCAGCGCGGTGCAGAAGAGCGCCACGGCGAGGACCGCGTCGAAGACGATCCAGCCCAGCAGTTCCCAGGGCCCGAAGCCCATCCAGCGGGCACGCCCCGCTGCGAGGACCCCGGCCAGCACCAGGGTCCAGGGCACCAGGGGAAGGGAGAGGAGCCAGGGGAAGCCCGCCGGGTGACGGAGGAGCGAGCGGCCCAGAAAGCGGAAGGGACGGCCGGCGGCGAAGGCAGACAGCGCATCCCAGATGGCGAGGATGGCGCCCTGTCTCCGGGGACGGACCAGCCACACCCGCCGCCAACCGGAGGGACGCAGCCGCGCCTTGAAGGCGCGCAGGCCGCGGAAATCGTAGAGGGGCCGGCCCAGCGCCCTCGCCAGCACGGTCCAACGGGCCATGCCCGCGCCCGACAGGGGCGCGAGGCCCAGCGTCACCCGGACGTCGGGAGCCACGCTGCGCATGAGGGCATCGAGGAGGAGCTCGGTGGTGCCATTGGGCGCGCTGCGTCCGCGGAGCAGATCCTCCACGAGAAAACCACCCTCCCGGGGAATGGGCACCGCGGAGAGGAAACCGACCGTCACCCCCTCCCGCTCGGCGACGAGGTAGCGGTGCTCCGAGGGATTCCAGAACGGCTCGAGGGCCACCAGAAAGCCCATGGGCTCGAGGTTCCGCCCACGCAGCCACGCCTCCGCCAGGTCCTCCACCTCCCCGCGCAGGGCGCTGCCTTCCACGAGCTCCTCGGGACGCACCTCGCGCACCCGGACGCCCTTCGCGCGTGCACGGCGCAACTGCTCGCGCAGGCTGCGGTGTCCGGTCAGCGTCCGGAGCCACTCCGCGGGGGTGAACTCCGGCTGCTCTCCCAGGGACAGGCAGCGCAGCCCGTCATCGACCCACCCGGTCCGCTCGACCCCGAAGAAGATCGCGCGACGCCCCGCCGCGGCCGCCGCCCGGATGAACCCCCGGGCGAGGTCCGCACGTGTGTCCTCACTGCCCAGCGGCGAGCCCACGGCGACCCACGCCGCCCCCGTGTCCACGTAGGCCACGGCCCCCTCCCCGCTCCCGTCCGGAAACCAGCCGCGGATGGCCGATTCGGTGGCCTGGAAGGCGACCGCCTCGTCACCGTGTCGCAGCACCTGGTCGAAGAGGCGCGCACGTTCCGCGGGCGGGGCGAGAGGCGGCGGCGCCAAGGGGGAGCCGCCACCGGTCACGGCGCGCTGAACTCCGGGAGGTAGCGCACCACGCCCAGAGGGCCCGAGAGGAAGTCCTTCTCCATCTCCAGCCCCATGAAGACCTCGCGGTCGGCGGGATGCTCCCAGCGCAGTCCCCACTCGAAGGCCGGCTTGAAACCGAACTTCTGGTAGAAGTCCGGCCACCCCAGCACGAACACCGCGGGCGTCTCCTGATGGCCCAGCTCACTGAGCGCCGCCCACAGAAGTTCGAAGCCCACGCGCTTGCGCTGATGGTCCGGATGGACCGCCATGGGCCCCAGGCCCAACGCGCCTTCCACCTTGCCGACCTCCTCGCGCTCGATCTCCACCGGCGTGAAGAGCACGTGGCCGACGATGGCCCCCTCCAGCTCGGCGACCATGGACAGCCGGTCGGTCCCCGACTGCACCACCTTCTCGACGAGCTCGGCCTCGGTGTTTCCCTTGAACGCGGCGGCGTGCAGCGCCTTCAGGGCCGGGATGTCGTCGGCGGTCGTGGTTCGGAAGGTCACCTTGGAGAGATCGGTCATGCTCCAGCCCTCGCTACGTGAAGTGCGTTCTGTGGCGCTCGGGACACACCGTAGCGTCGGCGGCTCCGACGGGGAACCGGGGAATCAGGGGGGCCGGTGAACCCGCCCGGGTCCCATCCGCTCCGGTCGGCCGTGGATTGCGCTAGGCTGACCGACCCATGTCGCGCATCGGCCTCCTGCTCCCATTCCTGCTTCTGGCGGGCCCTGCTGCCGCAGCTCCGGAAGGGGGACCGGCGGCGGCTGCCTGCGATGACCAACACCGCGCCTGCCAGTCCGGCTGCGCCCTGGACTGGGGCGCAAGTGTGCGGACCCGCGATCGTCTGGGGCGCTGCCTCGCCCAGTGCGAGCGCGTCAGCGCTCAATGCCTGGACCGCGCGTTCGGTCGTGCGCGTGGTGAGGACGTGAAGCCGGTCGAGCAGCCGCGCCACGTCCAGCCGCGCAAGGCGCCCAGCCGCTACGTCGATCGGGCGCCCGCCCAGCGCACCGGCGGCGGAAGCACGCCGAACAAGGGGCCGGCCCCACCAATGAACGTGGGTGCACCGGATTGGCTCGACGAGGAGCCGTCCAAGCCCGCTCGCGCCGCCGCGCCGGCGCGTACTCAGACGCCAGCGCCGGCGGAGGCTGCTGCGGGCGCCACAAAGGCCGGCGACTGGAGCACGTCCGCCCCCGCTCCCCAACCCGCGGCGGCTGCGGCCCCCCTCCCCCGTGCCGAGGCCGAAACCCTCACCCCCCTACCGGCCGCCCACGACGACGGAGACAGCTTCGAACCGGATCCTCTGCTGCCCCGGGACTTCGAACCCGCTCCGGCCCGTGGTTCCGCGGCCGAGACGCTCCCTGAGCTCGAGCCGTTGCCCCCCCTCGAGCCGCTTCCGGCGCAGGCCGACCAGGCGCCTGCTGCCCGCGAGGAGCGCGGCGGATCGCTCTGGCCCAGCAAGAGCGGACGCGCCGCACCGGCACCCGCCGCGCGACCCGCGGCGCCGTCCAAGCCCAAGGGGCCCTCCTTCAAGAAGAAGGACGACATCTCGGAGTGGGACCCGGACTGAAGGTTCGATGGCGCTGCGGGGACGGGAGCCGTACCGGCAACCGGGGGCGCGGACTCACTTCGGGACGTCGAGCCGGGAGAGCGCCCACCGGGCCGCGTCCGCGATGACCGGATCGGGATCGTGGCGCAGGTCTTCGAGCAACGGGCGGACCTCCTCCCGTTGGGCGGCCCCCAGCGCATAGAGCGCATTACGCCGCATCCCCGACCAGCCCGCGCGCGCCAGGGCCGAGCCGCGGGTCAGTGCCTTGAACCGCTCCTCCGGAACGGTGGCCAGCTCCTCCAATGACAGGGACGAGAACGGGCGCGGCAGGAAGCGGGGGCCCAGCGCCTCCTCCTGGCGCGAGTTGAAGGGGCAGACGTCCTGGCAGATGTCGCACCCGAAGGCGACGCCGGCATGTCCCTCGCGGATGGCCTCGGGGATGGGGCCTTCCTGCTCGATGGTGGTGTAGGAGAGGCAGCGCCTTGCATCCACCCGCTTTCCGGGAAGGATCGCGTCGGTGGGACAGGCCTCGATGCAGCGTCGGCAGGTGCCGCAGGCGTCGACGGGAGGGGCCTCGTGGTAGCGGTCCACCTCGACGTCGATCATCATCACCGCCAGCACGACCCAACTGCCGCGCTCGGGGGTGATGAGCAGGCCATGGCGGCCGACGAAGCCCAGACCGGCCCGTGCGGCCCAGACCTTCTCCATCACCGGCCCGGCATCGACTTCCGAGTAGGAACCGACGTTGGGGAACTGCGCCTTGAGCGCGTTGCGGAGGCGGCGCAGGCGATCACGGATCGTGGCGTGGTAGTCCCGGCCGCGCGCATACCTGGCGATGTGCGAAGGGCGCGCATCGCCGTGTCCGGTCCAGTAGCCGCTGGCCAGCGCGACCACCGTGCGCACGCCGGGGAAGAGCTGCGTGGGATCGAGCCGATCCTCGAGACGCTTCCCGATCCAGTCCATGTCCGCCGCGTACCCGGCGCGGAGCCAGGGCTCGAGGACCGACCGGGGGATGGGCGTGGGCCGCGCAAAGCCGGCGGCGTCGAATCCGGCGTCCCCGGCGAGCGAGGCCAGCACCGCGGCCGAGAGGCGCGGCGGCGGAGAACTCAGCCGCGCTTCTTCGGGATCCACTTCACGTCCTCCACCCCGGCCCGGTGGTTTGCCACCCGCGCCAGGACGAAGAGCAGGTCCGAGAGGCGGTTGAGGTAGACGCCCGGCTCCGGTCCCACCTGTCCATCCAGGTGCAACCGGCTGGTGTGTCGCTCCACCCGGCGGCAGACCGTGCGTGCGAGGTGAAGGGTCGCGGCGGCGGGGCTTCCTCCGGGGAGGATGAAGTGGGTCATCGCCGGCAGCTCGGTCTCCAGCCGATCGATGGTTGCTTCCATGTCGGTGACCCACTCCGGCTCGATGAGCGGGATGACGCTCGCCGCCTTCGTGTCGCTGGGCGTCGCCAGGACCGAACCCACCGTGAACAGCTCGACCTGGAGCTTCTCGATCATCGCGTCGAGCTCCTTCTCCAGGCCTGCCGCCCGCGCCATTCCCAGGGTGGCGTTCAGCTCATCGAGCTCGCCGTAGGCCTGGACACGAGGATGGTCCTTCGCGACCCGGCCCCCGCCGAAGAGGCTCGTCTGCCCGGCGTCACCGGTCTTCGTGTAGATGCGCGTCACTCGTGTCTCTCCTGTGGGTGGCACCGGGATTCTCTCCGCGCCGCTGTCGCTTCAGAGCACCCGCTCCATCTCCGAGAGCCCCAGGGTCCAGACGGGGACCCCGCAGAACCGTGGGCCCTCGGGACAGAAGGGGGTCTGCTTCGCCTCCCGACGCAACCAGCAGGGCGCGTGGATATGCCGCACCAGCTCGGGGTGAACCTCACGCACCGCCTGGACCTCGTCGACCGACGCCTGCCAGATCTCCTCCTGGGCGGTGTAGCAGAGGCGGTGTACCCACTTGTGGTGGAGGTGCAGCAGATCGCCGCTCTCCTCGAAGCGGATCGGGAAGGCGTTGGGGAGCAGGTAGAGCGCGTGCTCCGCAGGCACGTCCGCCTCGAGCAACCGGTCGATGGCCTTCCAGGTGCGCTCGCAGGTCTCGAGGAAGCGCGCCTGCGCCTCGGGGACCTCGCGCAGGAGGACCGGGAGCACCACGTCGACCCGGCCGGGAACGTAATGCCGCGAGAGCACCGGCCGGCTGGCGGGGGTCATGCGGTGGCGTTGGTCCTGGCTGTCGGCAGTGTGGCTGAGCTTCTTCTGGAACGTGTAGTGCGCGTGGGAGAGGGTCCGCGTCAGCTTGCCGAGAGTGGTGAGGACCAACGACTCGGAGAGGTAGGGGTTCTGCTTCGGTGACAGCACCCGCTCGAGCGCGTCGGCGTCGGAGAGGGTCGCCCGATCCAGCCCCAACACCGAGCGGACTGCGCGGGCCACGGTGGCCGGTGCGTTCCCGGTCCAATCCAGCAGGCGACTCCGGGTGGTTCCCAGTTCGGCGTCGAAGCCGTCCACGAAGCGCCGCGCCTGCTCCGGATCGATGGGCGTCTGTCCCAGGGCCGTGAGTGCCTGGAACTCGAGGGTCTGCTCGAGCGGCAGCGGGTCTTCGATGTTGGCGAAGAACAGGGGATCGATCCGGTTGACCTCGTCCACCATGCCCTGAACCACCAGGCGCATCTCGGTGGGGACGTCGAGCTGGTGGGCCAACCGGTGGTAGCGGTGCAGGGTGAGTCCGCTCACCGTGTGGTACAGGTGCGCGAAGGTTCCGATGGGCAGGACGTAGCGGGCGACCTCCTGGGCGCGCTTGCGCAGCGTCGAGGTCCACGCCTCGCGCTTGCGGGCCCGTGCCGGGAAGATCCCGAAGAAGACCTCTTCCACGCGCGGAAGCAGCAGCTCCACCAGCGCCTGGTAACAGCCCATCATGTCGTCGACGGCGTCGCGATAGACGGTCAGGAGGGGCTCGGGGAGGTCGGGGCAGATGACGTTGCCCGGCTTGACCGCCACGTACCGCTGGCTCACCTGCTCGGAGTTGTAGAAGGGGTGGGCGTGCAGGAAGGACCACACCGCCTGACGGCTCACGTGCTCCAGCGAGAATTGGAAGGTCGCATGCTGCAGGGTGGTGTGGTGGCCCGCCACGTAGGTCTCGCGCGCGATGCGATCGCGGAGCGCCCGGGCCCGCTCATCCCGCCGGACATCTTCGGCGCTGATGATGCGGCTGTTGTAGCAGGTGCGCGCCGTCGCCACGGCGTTGTCGAAGGGCTCGGTGAACCCGTTGGTCAGCCGGACCCGGGGCGGGGGCGAGAGGAAGGCGGAGGCGGCCATGGCGACATGCGACCTAGCAGGGATCCGGGCTCCTGAGGCCCTGGAGTTACGAAGGTGTCGACCGGGGGAGCACGCCCGGAATTGATCCGCGTTGAGCAGCGCTGGTACACGGGGCCGCACCATGCGCGCCATCGTCCTGGCCTCCCTGCTGCTCTGCTCCCTCCCCGCCTTCGCCGAACAGGGCCGGGACACCGATGCCTGGCACCGCGTCGTCGGCGTGCTGCAGTACCTGGAGGCGGACTACCCGCTCGCCGTGGAGACCGGCTCCGAGTTCGAGCTCGCCGAGCAGAAGAGCTTCGCGGCCGAGGCCGTGGAAGCGCTGGAGGCCCTGGGACCGGACGCGGCGCCCTTCGTCTCCCGCATGCGGACCATCCGGGAGCAGGTCGACGCCGGCGCCGCCCCCGAAGAGGTGAGCGCCGCCTGCGGCCAGCTCGCCGAGGACCTGGTGCTCGCCGGCGGCCTCATGCGCTCGCCCCGGACGCCTCCCGATCTCGAGCAGGGTCGCGCGGTCTTCGCCCACGCCTGCGCCAGCTGCCACGGCGCGGACGGACGCGCCGAGGTCCCGGTGGCCGAAGGCATGGAGCCGGCCCCGGCCAATTTCCACGACGCCGAGCTGATGGCGGAGAGCACCCCCTACAAGGCGTTCAACACCACCAGCTTCGGGGTGACCGGGACCGCCATGCCGGCCTTCCCGACCCTGAGCGAGGAAGAGCGCTGGAGCGTCGCGTTCTACCTCTTCACCATGCGGCAGCCGGGCTGCGAGGACGCCGGCAGAACGCCCGAGCTCAGCCTGGAGGCCCTGGCGACCACCACCGACGCCGAGCTGGTAAAGCGCCATGGCGAGGGCGCCCTTCCCTGCCTGCGCGGGACGATTCCGGATCTCGACGAAGAGCGCCTGCTCACCGAGGCCCGACGGCAGGTGGAGGAGGCCCTCCGCGCGGCAGCGGCCGGAGATGCGAAGGCGTCGCGGGCCATGCTGCTCGACGCCTACCTGACGGGCCTCGAGCCGGTCGAGGCGCGGATGCGCGTGCGCAACAGCGGCCTGGTGGATCAGCTGGAGCGCGCCTTCCTCCTCACCCGACAGGCCGTGGAGCGGGGGGACGAGGCCGCACAGCAGGAGGGCCGCCGCCTCATCGCGCTCCTGGACGTGGCGCGCAGCGAGCGGAGTGGGACCCCCGGCTTCCTCGCGGTGTTCGGCCTGACCATCCTCATCCTCCTGCGGGAGGGGTTTGAGGCCTCGATCATCGTCGCCGCCCTGCTCGCTGCCCTGCGCAAGCTGCAGCAGCCCCAGCACGCCCGGGTGGTGCACGCCGGTTGGATCTCCGCGCTCATCGTGGGTGCGCTCGCCTTCGTCCTCGGGCGTCAGCTCATCGCGGGCGCCAATCAGGAGGTGCTCGAGGGGGTCGTCGCCCTGGTCGCGGTGGCCATGCTGATCTACGCCGCCCTCTGGCTCAACGCGCGCACCCAGGTCAGCGCCTTCATGGGCGAGCTGCGCGGCAAGGTGTCCGAGGCCCTGGGACGCGGAAGCCTCCTGGGCCTCTTCACCGTGGCCTTCAGCGCGGTGCTGCGCGAGAGCGTGGAGACGGCGATCTTCCTGCAGGGCCTGGCTGCGGACAACGTGAACGGGGTGATCTGGGGCTCCGTCGCCGGCGCCGCCGCGCTCCTGCTGCTGGTGTTCGGGATCCGCAGCCTCGGGCGGAAGCTGCCGATGCAGACCCTCTTCAAGGTCTCCACCGTGGTGATGCTGGCGACCGCGGTGATGCTGCTCGGCAAGGGACTGCGCGCGTTGCAGAAGGTGGGCTGGGTTCCACTGGCTCCCGTGGGCGGTGCGGGCCTCGGCGTGGATGCGCTGGGCCTCTACCCGGACCTGTGGACCCTGCTTCCCCAGCTCGCGCTGGTCCTCGCGCCGTTCATCTGGGGTGCGCTCAGCCGACGCCCCCAGAAGCAGGCCCGCGTCGCCTCCTCCGGAGGCTGAGGCGTCCCCGGCGCCGGGTCCCGTTCAGTCCGTGGCGCCGTCTCCGTCCGGACTCAGGCGCGGCGCCATCCCTCACCGTCGCGGACGGCACGCCCTTCCCGCTCGAGCTTGATCAGGTGCGCGCAGGTGCTCCGCTCCGCGAGCATCGGGTGGGCGGTCGGGCTGTCCGCGTAGGCCGACGCCGAGATCGCCTCGGAGGGCTGCGGCTGCTCCGAGAGGGCATCGAACACCCGCGCCTCGCGCTGGAGGCGGTGCGCGATGAGCGCCTCGAGTGCCTCCCCCGCATGCGGAAACGGCGCGCCGTGTGCCGGGTGGAGCGTGCGCACCCCGAGGTCCCGCAGCCGCCCCAGCTCGCGGAGATAGGCCGCCATGTCTCCCTCGTCGGGATCGATCAGGATGGTGCCCAGCCCAGCCACCATGTCCCCGACCACCGCCGTGCGCAGCGCAGGCTCGTGCAGGCAGAGGTGTCCCGGCGCGTGGCCCGGCGTGTGGAACACCTGCCAGCGGGTGGGAAAGGGACCGGATGCACCGAGGGTGAGCACCTCGCCTTCCTGCAGTCGCCGCGCCTCCGTGAGCCCAAGATGGTCCGCGGTCCAGGGATGGCACCAGATGGGCAGCCTCCGGCGGGCAGCGACCGCCCGGGCACCCGAGACGTGATCGCCGTGGTGATGGGTCAGGACCACGGCGACCGGCCGCGTCCCCCGGGCCTCCAGCGCCTCCAGCTGCGCATCCAGCCGCGAGAGTTCCGCCGGATCCCCGGAGCCGGGATCGACGATGAGCAGCTCCCCCTCCCCCACCAGGTAGCAGTGGGTGTGTGTCGCCGGTGCCAGGGTGGCGGTGCGGAGCGCGAGCGCCCGGACCCCGCGCTGGAACTCGGTGGTGGCGGGGATGAAATCCGGCGTCTGAGCGCCTGCCCGGAGCGCGGCGACGCCCTCGTCTCCGGGACCGTGCGTGGCCAGTGCGCGCAGCACGTGCAGCTGCGGGGGATGCAGCAGCAGCTTGCCGGCCTCCCAACGCGCGAGGGCTTCGGAGACCGGACTCCAACCTCCTTCGGTGAGCTCTCCCACCCAGGGGTCGATCTGCTGTCCCTCAGGGAGGCGGACCAGGAAGAAGTGGGTGTCGAAACGTCGGGGCGCCCATTCGGGCGTCACCCAGCGGCCGGCCTCGACCCAGTCCTCCGCCACCAACTCGAGGCCGCGCGAAGCGAGCAGCTCGGCAAAGGAGGCCTGCCCGTCCAGCAACGCGCGACGCGCTGCCGCGTCCGGGAGCACACCGCTCCCACGCGCGGCAAGGATGCCCACCTCTTCGAAGAGTTCGCGCGCGGCGGCAGCGCGCAACATGGCGGCGTCTCCCGATGCTCCCTGCACCGGGACCTGCGCATCAGACGCGTCGACCCGCCCCCCCGGAAGCGCGTGGAACCCTCCGGCGAAGCGCAGCGTCTTCGCCCGCAGCAGCCAGCAGATCTCGGTGCCCTTCGGCCCCGGGCGCCAGAGGATCGCCACCGCGGCGGGCGCGGCCGGGGCGACCGGGGGGACGCCGATACCGGGGATGGCTTCGCTCATGAGCGGCTCCTCGAAGGGGTGTCGGCACGCAGCAGATGGGCCGCATCCCCGCGGGGATTTCCCGGCAGGTGACGCGCCACCAGCTCGCGGGCGATCGCACTCTGATCCGGCCGCGCGAAGAGCCGCACCAGACGGACCGCGCCGGCGAAGCGCTCATAGAGGGGGGTGTAGTCGCCGACCTCCACCGCATCCCCGGTCCGGTCGTCCACCACGAAGAGGTTGATTCCCTCCCGCGCGTACTTGCTCAGCTGCACCTCGTTCTCGACCTGGAAGGACTCCACCCCGGCGGCATCCAGCGCCTCCTGCAGCGGCTGCAGTGAGCCGATGTCGTCGCGGTTGGTGAGCTGGACGATGCGCTTGAAGGGGCGGCGGGTGGCGATCCACTGGGCCCAGCGGTTCTTGGACACCCGCAGCGCGGCGTGCAGCGCCACGTCGTCGCAATGCAGGAACGCTTCCGGATCGGAGGGGATGGAGAACTCCCCCTCCGCCTCCTGGTGGTAGCGCATCAGCATGTGGTCGAAATTGACCGAGGTGTGATGCAGGTACACCGCCAGGAACATGTGCTGGCGACTGAGCAGGAAGTCTTCGAAGGCGAAGACGCCGGGGCGGGTCAGCCCCAGGTGGACCCGATCCCCCACCGCCACCGGCCGCAGGTTGGAGACGATCCAGTCGAGGTCGTACCGGCCGTAATTCACGCCGGTGTAGAAGCTGTCGCGCAGCAGGTAGTCCATGCGGTCCGCGTCGAGCTCGCCCGAGACCAGCGAGCGGAGCAGCGGCGTCCAGTCGCGTCCCGCGTGCGTGAACCGCAGCCCCTCCGGAGGTGTGGCTCCGGCGATCAACGCCACGATCGCTTCGGGGGTGAGTCCGAGCGGTCCGAAGCGCGCTTCGAGCAGCGGCGTCAGGCTGGAGTCGAGGACGATGCGGGCGGTGTAGTCCTCGTGCGAGGCCTGCGCATCCCCCGAGGGACCGAGCCACCCGGGAAGCTTCAGCGTGGCCCGCTGGGGAGCAATGCGCTCACTCGCATGGCTGAGTGGCATGTGGCCGAGGTCGTGACAGAGCACCGCCAACCGCACGGCCCGGCTGAAGTGCTCACGCACGGGAGTGGGCAGGCCCGCCACCTCGGCGACCGTGTGGAAGAGCCGGCCGGCGAGGTGCATCGCGCCCAGGCTGTGTCCATGGCGGGTGTGGGTCGCGCCGGGGAAGGCCATCTCCCCGAAGCCCAGTTGCCGCAGCTGCCGCAGCCGCTGGAAGTGGGGGCTGTCGACGACCGCCCGCTCCTCGTCGGAGAGCAGGAGCGTGCCGTGGATGGGATCTCGGATGCGCATGGTCGCCCTTTAACAGAGGCCCACGCCTCCGGCGCAGCGCGGCACGCATCGCCCCCGCACGAATGGTCCAGCAAGGCCGGGCGGCTTCCGCTAGAACTGCTCCATGGAGATCCGTGCCCCGAACCCCAATGACCGCGAGGCGCTCCACGCGCTCATCCGTCGCATCGAGACCTTTGATGCCAGTGAGATCGCCCACGCCGGCGCCCTCATCGATCTGACCCTCGACGCTCCCGACGCCCGTCACCCCGACTACCAGATGCTGGTGGCGGACCGTGGTGGCTCCCTCGTGGGCTACGTCTGCTACGGCCCCACGCCGATGACCGAGGGCACCTTCGACCTGTACTGGATTGCCTCGGTGCCGGAGGTCCGGGGTCAGGGCATCGGTGGCTCCCTGGTCGCCGCCATGGAGGGTGACCTGCGTCGGCGCAACGCCCGGCAGGTGCGCGTGGAGTCTTCGGCCTCCGAGGCCTACGGCCCCACCCGCGGCTTCTACGAGGCGCTCCACTACGTGGAGGAGGCGCGCTTCCGCGATTTCTACGCGGTCGGTGACGACCTCATCATCCTGCGCAAGAAGCTCTGAGAAGGCCTCGCCGGTTCCGATGACGATGTCCCCCCGCCGTTCCTGGGCCCTGCTCGGCCTTGCGTTGCTCTTCACCGCTCCCGCCACCGCGCGGGAGCTGCCCTCGCCCAATCGGTCGCGTCCCGCCGCGGCGACCAGCGCCGCCCCCGCCGGAAGGATCCGGGCATCGGACGTGCTCCGCGCGCCGCGGCCGACCGGTGGCGAGTGGTTCGGCCTCTATCTGCAGGGGAAGAAGGTCGGCTACATCTACACCCACCTGGAGCCGGTGCCGAACGGCGACGGAACGCGTGCGCGGCTCGTCAGCGAGTACGTGTTCAAGGCGATGGTGGGCGGCAACCCCTCGGAGCGCTACCTCCGCGAGGAGCGCATCTACGAGGCCCGCCCGAGCGGACGTCTGCTCTCCTTCACCCTCGAGCAGCGCGGTGATGGGGGTGAGCAGACCCTGGAGGCCACCGCCACCCACGAAGGGCTGCGCGTGGTCAGAAAGCGACCCGGCCGTCCCAACCAGATCCTCACCCAGCCCCCGAGTCCGGAGACCATCGAGGACGCGGACCAGGCCCGAACGGCGCTCATCCGCAACGAGACCGTCCGCGGCACCATCACCGACAGCCAGGATCTCAAGCCCTATCGGGTGACGTCCACCCTGCTCGGGGAGGAGACCCACACCCTGGCCGGCGTGAAGACGCGGCTGCGTCGGGTCCGTACGGTGTCGGAGAAGGAAAAGGTCCCGGTGGAGGCGCTCATCACTCCGGAGGGCGCCATCGTGGAGATCCACTTCGGGCCGATGCTGGTGGCGCGCGCCGAGTCGGCGAAGACCGCGCGTGACCTGGAGCAGGTCGAGGTCTTCGGACTCACCCGGGTGGTCCTCCCCTCGGTCATTCCCGAGTCCCAGGCGCGTGCCGTCCCGGGCGCCATCACCTTCACCCTCAAGGGGCTGCCGCGCTCCTTTCATCGCGACACCCACCGCCAGACCTACCGCGTGCGCCCTGACGGAACGGTCGCGGTGACCATCCGGGCGCGGGGGCCTGCCAAGAAGACCTCCAAGCGGCCGCTCACCGATCCTTCCGGCGGCACGTACCTGGGACATGACCTGAGCGTGGAATCCGATCACCCCGACATCCGGAAGCTCGCCCAGCAGATCGCAGGCGGGGAGCCTGACGCGTGGAAGGCGGCGGTCGCGGTGAATCGCTGGGTCGCGCGCAATCTCAAGAAGGCATACGGCGCCTCCGCCGACCGGGCGACCGACGTCCTCGCCCAGCGCAAGGGAGACTGCACCGAGCACAGCCTGTTGGCGGTGTCCCTGCTGCGCGCCCTGGGCATCCCGGCCAAGCGCGCGGACGGGGTGGTCTACCTCCGCAATGACGACGGCGTGCCGGCCTTCTACTGGCACGAGTGGGTCTCGGTGTGGACGGGTTCGGAGTGGGTGGACATGGATCCGACCTTCAACCAGACCATCGCGGATGCGACCCACCTGGCGTTGGGCGAGGAAGGCAGCGCGGAGATCACCCCGCTCATCGGGCAGATCGCCGTCACCGCGGTGCGCGTCCAGCCCTGAAGGGCAGTGATCCGGAGGCACGACTCCGGGATGACGAGGAGACGGGCGACTTGAAGTTGGCGAGCCTCATGGCGCAGCTCGGGACGCGGTTGGGCAAGCACCGGGTGCTGTGGTGGATCGCGCGCCTGTACCCGCCCTTCGTCGGCGCCGGCATCCGTGTCCGGGCGACGCCGGGATTGGAGAGCATCGACGTCGAGCTGCCGCTCACGTGGTGGAACCGCAACTATGTGGGGACCCACTACGGCGGCTCGCTGTTCTCCATGTGTGATCCCTTCTTCATGATCATGCTGATCGAGCGACTGGGGCCCGACTACATCGTCTGGGACAAGGCCTCGCGCATCCGCTTCCGCCGACCGGGGAGGGGTCGGGTGAGGGCCCACTTCCACCTGAGCGACGCGCAGGTGGCTGCCATCCGCGCGGAGGCGGACGTCCAGCCGCGCACCGAGCCCACCCTGAACGTCCAGGTCGTTGACGATCATGGAGAGGTGATTGCCGAGGTGGAGCGCACCCTCCACGTCCGCCGCAAGGATGGGCCGCGGCAGGCTTCGCGGACGGAGGGCGCCGCGTGAGCGCCCATCCCTCTCCCCTCGCCATCCACGCCCGTGCGCTCGATCCGCGGGAGGTGGCGACGCTCCCGCTCGGTGAGCGCCTGATGGGAGATGGGGACGCCACGCTGCTGCTGACCCACCCCGACCCGACGCCGGTCGAACACGCCCCGCGGGTGCTCAGCGTGGTGACCTTCAACATTCTGCGCGGAGGGCTGCGGCGCGAAGCCCTGGACGCGTGGTTCACCGCCCTCTCCGAGCGGGGACGCCTTCCCGACGTGCTGGCGCTTCAGGAGACCAACCTCCCCGTCAGCGTCCGCCTCGCCCGGGAGCACGGCTACCACCTCGCCTACTACGGGCGGGACAGCGGGCCTTCGGGGCGCTTCGTCAACGGCAAGGCCTGGTTGAGCCGGCACCCCATCGCCGGAGCCGTCCACTTCACCTATGGGATCGACGACGCCCAGCGGGATGCTGCGGTGGCGCGCCTGCTCCCCTCCCATCCCGGAGGCCCCGGAGAGCTCAATGAGGATCGCGGGGCGCTGCGCATCACGGTGAAGCCCGCCGGCGAACCGGTGGACCTCTACACCCTGCACCACACCCTGGGGGACGGCGCCATCAACGCCTCTCAGGTCCGGCAGCTCTGCGGGCTGCTGCGGGAGCGGGAGCACCCGGCGGTGATTGCCGGAGACTTCAACGCCAACCTGAACATCCTCGAAGGCGAAGGGGCGGCGGTTCCCGGAAAGCGGACCACCACCGTCGAGGCCTATCGGCATCGTTACGGCCGGTTTCCCACCGGGCGCCCGGACAATTCGCACGTGGCGCAGGTTCGGGAGGCGTTGGCGGCGCTGCTCGCTTTCGCACCCGATACGTTCGAGCGCGCGCCGACCTCGGTGCGCCTCGCCGACGCGCCTGCCATGTCGCCGGAGGAAGCCCGCCGAAGACTCGCCCGGGGAGATCTGCCCCGGGAGGATGAGACGACCTGGAGGCTCCAGGACATCGCCGACGGGTCCACCCTCGCCCTCGACACCCTTGTCGGCCCGGCCCTTCCCGCCTCCGGAAAACGCTTCGACGGCATCCTCGCCTCCCCGCCCTGGTCACCCATCGAGGTGGAGATCGATCGCGCGCACGAGGCGTCGGATCACACCCCGGTGCGCGCGGTCCTGGGGCGCTGAGGACGGGCGGGGCGCCGGCCCGATGCATGCGGCAGACGGCAGCCCGAACTGCGCCGAACGTCCCGCTCCACCACGCGGCCGTCGACGCCTCATGGCTCCGGTGCACCGCACCCTCCGGAGTGCGATCCCCCTCGACCGGAGCCTCCACGAGGCGGACCCGGTGCGCGGGGACGGCGATCCGGTGATGGCGAAAGCGACCGACTCCGCCCGCGGCCCGTCGCGCCCTTCGGAGACGTTCAGGTGCGGGCGCGGTCCCGGTCCGCCTCGAGCAGCCGCAACCACAGCTCGCTCACCGTGGGGAAGCTCGGCACCGCGTGCCACAGGGTGGAGAGCGGGACCCTTCCGGTGATGGCGATGGTGGCCGCGTGCAGCAACTCGCCCGCGAGAGGACCCGCGAAGGTTGCGCCCACCAGGACCTCTTCGTCCTCCGCGATGATCAGTCGGGCCTGCCCCTCGATCCCCTCGCCCAGCACGCTGCTTCCTGCCGCCGCGCTGAACGGGACGTCCGCCACCCGGATCCGGAGCCCCGCCTCCTCGGCCTGTTGCTTCGTGAGCCCCACCGACCCCACCTGGGGCTCGGTGAAGAGCACCTGCGGCGTCGGCGCATCCTTCGCGAGGCGCGTGTCCTCCCCCGCAATCACCGCCGCCGCCACGCGTGCCTGGTACTTGCCCATGTGGGTGAGCGGCGCGCGCCCGTTGACGTCGCCGACCGCGTAGAGCCAATCCCCATCGACGCCCTTGGCGCGCAGCTGCGCGTCCACCTCCACCGGCCCCGTCCCGGGAAGTCCGATGGACTCCAATCCGAGGTGCTGCGTCGCCGGCGATCTTCCGGTCGCCACCAGCACCGCGTCCACCTGAAGCGGATCGCCGCGGGTGAGCGTCAGCGAGAGTCTGCCGTTCTGCTTCTCGACGCGGGAGACCTCGGTGTTCAGGCGGACGTCGGGCCCCTGCTTCGCGAAGGTCTTCAGCAACAGCTCGTTCACGAAGGGCTCCATGGATGGCGCCAAGCCATCCCCGCGGACCAGCAGCGTCACCCGTGCGCCCAGCCCTGACCACGCCTGGGACAGCTCGCAGCCCACCGGACCTCCGCCGATCACCGCCAGATGCTCAGGGACCTCGGAGGCGGCGGTGCCCTCCCGGTTGGTCCAGGGATCCGCCGCACGGAGCCCTTCGATGTCCGGAACGTTCGGTCGGCTTCCGGTGGCCACGATGACCGCCTTCACCGCGCGGTGTCGCACCGGGGCTCCCTGTCCGGGGACCACCTCGACCTCGCGCTCGCCGACGATCCGCCCGCGCCCGCGCAGGACCGTCACGCCCGCCTTCCGCGCCCACTTCTTTTGACCGGAGTCATCGTAATTCGACGCCGCCTCGTCCCGGAAGCGGAAGACCTCCCGGGCCTCGGGAACCGGAGGCGCGCTGTCGCGGAGCCCGGGCAGCCGGCGCAGCTCCGCGAGCAGTTGAACGGGACGGAGCAGCGCCTTGCTCGGCATGCAGGCGTAGTAGGAGCAGGCACCGCCCAGCAGGGCCGACTCGACCAGGGCCACCGACAGGCCCCGCCGCGCACACTCCCCCGCCGCCACCTCGCCGGTGGGACCTCCACCGATCACCACCACGTCCCAGCGCGTCTGACTCATGCCGGGAGGCTCCGCATCGGCGCCGGGTCCACCAAGCAGCCGGGGGCAGGCAGGCGCCGCGACTGTCCGGCTGCAGTGAGGCGACGGGGACTGGCGGACAGGCAGTGTCAGCTGCGCCACCCCGGCCCTTGCTCCCCGCGCCTCCCGGGTCCTTCCATGCACCCATGCACGAGCCCCACGTCCTGCAGGAACCCGAGCTGCGTCCCTTCCTTCCCCTGCTCTACGTGGCGTGGGCGGACGGAGACCTGAGCGATGCGGAGCGTGCGTTGCTCTGCGATCGGCTCACCGAGCGCCCCGGTCTCAAGCCGCGGCTTCGCGACAGCCTGCGCGCCTGGCTCACCGTGGACGGCGCACCGGACTCCCAGACCCTCGCCACCCTGCACGAGACCCTGGTCCAGACGGCAGGCACCCTCGGGCCGGAAGCGCGGGGGGGATGGCGCAGCCTCGCCGAGGCCATGGCCCGGGCGAACGGGTCGTCACCGGAGACGCTCGCGGCCCTCGACTCGGTGCTGGACGTCGTCTCGGCCGACCGCGCCGTGCTGGCCCTCCCCGCCGAGTTCCCTCCCGACCAGACCTTCCAGGGGCCGCCCCGATTTGATGTCGAGAAGCTCACCGCCCTGCTCGACGGCCCCCAGGTGGAGGCCCGAAAGAGGGCGCGCGCCTTCCTCTCCGATCCCGATCATCGCGCGGTCTACGGGGTGGACAAGGAGACCTACCGCGCCATCACCTTCGCCCGGCTCGAGGAGGTGGCCGCGCTCGGGATGGGTCGGCTGACGCGCCCCGGCGATGAGGGCGGCGAGCGGGACCTCGGCCCCTTCTTCGCGACCTTCGAGACGATGGCCTTCGGCGACCTCTCCCTGGTCGTGCTGATGGGGGTGCAGTTCGGACTGTGGGGTGGCTCGGTCGCCGCGCTGGGAAGTGAAGCCCAGAAACGCGAATGGCTGCCCCGCATCGCCTCGCTGGAGGCCCCGGGCTGCTTTGCGATGAGTGAGGTGGGGCATGGCTCCAACGTGGCCGATTTGGAGACCCTCGCGCGCTATGACCACGCCACGCGCGAGCTGGTCATCCACACCCCTTCGGAATCGGCGCGGAAGGATTGGGCGGGCGGCGCCGCACTGCACGCGCGCTATGGCACCGTCTTCGCCCAGCTGGAGGTCGGCGGCGCCCGTCACGGCGTCCACGCCATCATCGTCCCTCTCCGCGACGCCGCGGGCGGGACGTTGCCCGGGGTGCGCATCGGGGATGTGGGCACCAAGCAGGGTCTCAACGGCGTCGACAACGGTCGCATCTGGTTCGAGGAGGTCCGCGTGCCGGTGGCCAACCTCCTCAGCCGCTACGCCACCATCACCGAGGAGGGCCGCTACGAGAGCCCGATCGAGAGCCCCAATCGCCGCTTCTTCACCATGCTGGGCACCCTGGTGGGAGGCCGCCTGTCGGTTGCCGCGGCCTCGGTGAGCGCCGCCAAGGTCGGACTCTCCATCGCCCTGCGCTATGCGACCCACCGGCGTCAGTTCGGGCCGACCTCCGAGCCCGAGACGCTGCTGCTGCACTACCCCACGCACCAACGGCGCCTGCTCCCCCGGCTCGCGGCCACCTACGCCTATCACTTCGCCTGTGAGGCAGCGGCCAACGCGTTCCTCGAGCAGGAAGAAGGGGCGGACACGCGCATGCTCGAGGCGCACGTCGCCGCCATCAAGGCCGGCGCCACCTGGAGCGCCATGGCGTCCCTGCGCGCGGCCCGCGAGGCCTGCGGGGGGCAGGGCTACCTGAGCGTGAACCGCATCCCCGATCTGCTCAACGACGCGGACGTCTTCACCACCTTCGAGGGGGACAACACCGTCCTCTCCCAGCTGGTCGCCCGGAGCCTGCTGACCAACTACAGCCAGCAGTTCGCCCGCGGTGGCGCCGGTGCCTGGCTGCGCTTTCTCGCCAAGCAGGCCCGCACCACGCTGACGGCCAACAACCCCTTCGCGCGTCACCGCAACGACGCCGAGACGCTGCGCAGCGCCGACTTTCAGTTGCAGGCCCTCCGCTTCCGTGAGGACCACCTGCTGACCACGGCCGCCCTCCGGGTCCAGAAACGCATCCGCGCCGGGACCGAAGCGCAGCAGGCCACCCTCGAGGTCCAGGAGCACCTGGTCGCCCTCGCCGGCGCGCACGCCGACCGCCGGGTGCTGGAGGCCTTCGTCGACGCGGAGTCGCGCGTGGAGGGCGCCGAGCGCGAGGTGCTCGGTCGGCTCCGCGCCCTTCACGGCCTGTGCACGCTGCAGGCACAGCTCGCGTGGTTCCTCGAGGACGGACATCTGGACGCGGGTCAGGCGCGCGCCCTGCGTCGGGAGATCCCGGTCCTCTTCCAGGAGCTGCTTCCGGACGTGCTGCCCCTGCTGGACGCCTTCGGGATCCCCGACGTGTGCCTCGCGGCCCCCATCGCATTCGACGACCCCGCCCACCCGCGTTGGTAGGGTCTGCGGCGCATGGCTCACACCCCCGACCACTTCGACGCCCTCGCCCGGCTCCTCCAACTCGAACATCAGGCGGAGCGCGCACAGCTCCAGGAGCTCGGCCGGAGCCTCACCCTCCAGGAGCGCGCCGAGCGCGGTCACGTCTGGCTCGATCTGGAGTCTGAGCGCGAATCGGTCGGCCTCGGGGGCCGGGTGCTGGTCACCCTGGTGCGTGCCGACGGCAGGCCGCTGCCCACCCTGCCCCATCACGGCGATGAGGTCTCGGTGCGGCCCAGGCGCTCCGATGAGGTGGAGCCCGCACGCGCCACGGTGAGCCAGGCGCGGCCACAGCGCATCACCCTGGCCTTCGACCGTCCACCGCCTCCCTTCGTGCGCGAGGGGCGCCTCAAGCTCGAGCGGGTCGCCAACGACACGACCTACCAGCGGACGCTGCAGAACCTCACCCGCATGAAGGCGCGGGACAAGGGCGTGGAGCGTCGCGTCCGGGACGTGCTGCTGGGGCAGCTTCCTCCCCGTTTCAACCGTCCCTCACCGGTGGACGCCGAGCGTCCGCTCAACCCCGAGCAGGCCGACGCCGTCAGCCGGGCCCTCGCCGCCGAAGACTGGTTCCTGGTGCATGGGCCTCCGGGCACCGGCAAGTCCACCGTCCTCTCCGAAATCGCCGCCCAGGCCGTCGCCCGCGGCCACCGGCTCCTGGCGACCGCGGCCTCCAACGCCGCCGTCGACCACCTCCTGGAGCTGTGCGTGGAGCGGGGACTCAGGACCGTGCGCATCGGCCATCCCGCGCGCGTGCTGGCCTCGCTGCAGCACCACACGCTGGACCTCCAGGTCGAAGATCACCCCGACCACGCGATCGCCCGGGAGCTCTTCGACGAGGCCTTCGCACTGGAAGGGTATTCGCGGCGCCAGCGCACCCAGGGTCGCAGCCGCGAGCGCTTCGGCCAGGCCCGGGAGTCCCGTTCTGAAGCCCGCCGCCTGCGGGACGAGGCCCGCGCGCTCGAGCGCAAGGCCGTGCGCGATGTGCTCGCCCGCGCCGAGGTGGTGTGCGTCACGCTGGGAAGTCTGGGCACCTCCTTGCTTGCAGGTGAAACGTTCGACCTCGCGCTCCTCGACGAGGCGACCCAGGCCACCGAGCCGCTGGCCCTGGGCGCCTTTCTTCACGCGCCGCGGGTCATCCTCGCCGGCGACCATCAGCAGCTCCCGCCCACCGTGCTCTCGCCCCAGGCCGCCGAGGAGGGATTGAGCCGCTCGCTCTTCGAGCGCCTCCACGCGGAGGGTCCCGAAGAGGCCCACCACATGCTCCGCGAGCAGTACCGGATGCACGCGGAGATCATGGCCTTCCCCAATGCCCGCCTCTACGGTGGGGCCCTGAGGGCGCACCCCTCGGTCGCCGAGCGGACCCTGGCGCAGCGGCTGCCCTCTGCGGACGCGGAAGGACTCGATGCGCCCCCGGTCCTCTTCCTCGACACCGCCGGCAAGGGGTTCGAGGAGGAGCAGGAGCCCGGGACCGGCAGCCTGTTCAATCCGGGCGAGGCCGCGCTGATTGCCGCCCGGGTCCGCGCCCTGGTCGACGCCGGACTGCCCCCGGCGGAGCTCGGGGTCATCGCCCCCTATTCAGCGCAGGCGGCCCGGCTGAGAGAGCTGCTCTCGGCGTACGAGGGGCTGGAGGTCGACACCGTGGACGCCTTCCAGGGCCGGGAGAAGGAGGCCATCCTGATCTCCCTGGTGCGCAGCAACGGCGAAGGTCAGGTGGGATTCCTGGGCGAGATCCGTCGCATGAACGTCGCCCTGACCCGCGCCAAGCGCCACGTCTTCGTGGTGGGGGATTCGGCCACCCTGGGCGGCCATCCCTTCTACGGCGCGTTCATCGAGCGGACCCAGGAGACCGGAGGCTACCGCTCGGCCTGGGAGTGGCCGGATCCGCAGGAGCCCTGAGCAACGGGGCGGCGCGTCGGTGAGCGATCCGCGCGCCCACCGCTCAGAGGTCCGCGGCCACCACGCTCCCGGCGTCCTGTTCCAGGGCGGCGTTCTCCACCACCGGCTGAGGCTTGGCCTTGGGGAAGACGAAGTAGCGCAGCACCAGCAGCTGGCCGCCGGTGAAGACCAGCAGGTCGGCCGCGAACTTCGCCAGCACCACGTGGATCCCCACCCGGTCGGCGAGAAGCCAGACCAGCCACGCGTGCAGCACCATGGCCACGAGCGTGCTGCTGACGAAACGCGCCATCTGCGGCGCCAGCTCCGGTGCATGATCGCGGAAGGCGAAGTGGCGGTTGGCGAAGAAGGTGAACGTGCAACCGATGGTCACGCCGGCCGCGCTGGCCGCCGGATTGGGCCAGGCGAAGACGTGGACCATGCACAGCAGGATCGCCACGTCGATGACCGTGGCCACGCCCCCCACCGCCAGGCTGCGGGTGGCCCAGGACTCCCAGATGCGCTTGAGGAATCCGGGACGGGCTTCGATGTCAGGGGAGCGTTCGGGCATGGACGTGGCGGGGGCGGCAGGTTCGCTCAACCCTGCAGTGGGCTTGCCATATTTCCTCCAGGGGCCGCAAAGCCCTTCTCTCCCGGGAGGGGCTGTCAGACGGAAGCCCGCCCCACCGACCGCCCTTTCCTTCCTTCACACCTTCTCCCCGAAGGCGCCCCGCGGTTCTCATCCTGACGCCCTCCGGGGGCGCGGAGGGGAGCCTGCCTGCCCGCCCGCCAGGTGATCGCGAGGACAGGCTCAACGGAACCCCATTCCCCCGCCCCGGCGCCGTGAGGACGCCGCGACGCGAGAGGCCAAGCGGGTTTCCGGCCGGTCGTCGGGTGCCACGCCCGTTCAGGAGCAGCGGAGCCCTGGCGGTTCCGGCGACCGGGCGGGGCCGTCGACTGCCCAACGTGGTGCGGCTCTTGAAGACTGGAGCGCCCCGATGACGCGAAGGAGAGCGGAGGTGGGGACGATGGGGGAGCGCTGGGGCAGCGCTGGCTGGTGGCTGATGGTGGCCATCGTCGTGGGCGGGGTGGCCTGTCACGACGTGGAGTCCACCCGCACCGTCCGTCCCCAGGCAGTGGTCGAGGGCGCGCCGCTCGACTTCGGCGAGGTGCCGGTCGGCGAGTGGCGGGAGGCGAAGCTGGTGGTGCGCAACATCGGCTTCACCGCCATCAACCTGCGCGAGGTGCTCGGGTTGGAGAACAACCCTTCCTTCGAGGTGGAGTACGAGGGCGGGGAGCTCGCCGCGCAGCACTCCCGCCGGTTGACGGTCCGTTTCCACCCGCTGGAGGAAGGGGCGCTGGAGGAGCACTACCGGGTGGAGGCGGGAACCGATGCGCCGTTGGAGCTGGTGCCCGTCCGGGGGCTTGGCGTGCCCACGCGCATCTCGGCGTCCCCCGCCGCGCTCGACTTCGAGACGCTGGAGATCGAGAGCAGCCGCACCCTGCCCCTGACGCTCACCAACCCCGTGGACCTGCCGCTGACGGTGCGGGTGGTGGGGGAGAGCGGTTCGCGCTTCAGCACCCAGACCCGGGAGATCGCGCCCCACGCGACGGTCGAACTCTCCACGCGCTATCTCCCGCCCCTGCCGGGAGAGGATGCGGCGGCGCTCGAGGTGCGTTCCTGTCCTTCCTGCACCCCCACCCTCATCCCGCTGACGGGCCGGGCGGTGGAGAGCGCGTTCCAATTCGATCCCGCCCCGGTCCCCTTCGAGGCGACGCCGTTGCACTCGAGCAGCGACTCGGAGACCACCGCCACCAACGTCACCTGGCGTCCGGTGCGGGTCTCCGGGGCGACCACCAGCGATCAGGCATTCGAGGCGCTCGGCGTCCAGGTGGGACAGGAGATCGGGCCCGGGCAGTCGGTGAGGATTCCCATGCGGTTCTCGGCCCGCGCCGCCGGACCGACCGTGGGGCACATGGAGCTGGGGTACACCAGCGACCGCGACCGCGCCTCCGAGGTCTTCCTCGATGCGAACGGGGGTCGGCCCACCCTGGCGCTCGCGCCCGTGGCCCTGGATCTCGGCGACGTGCCGGTGGGCGGAAAGGTCCAGCAGGAGGTCCGCCTGACCAATGCCGGCACCCTCGGCTCCCTGGAACTGCAGGGGCTGTACGCGGAGGGTGACGTGGAGGCTTTCGGGGTGCGCCCCCTGCTCTTCGAGGGGCAGCAGACGCCGTGGCTGGGCGCGTGGCCCACCCTGGACCTGCCCCCGGTCTCGCTGCCTCCAGGTGCACCGTCGGCCTCTCTGATGGTGTTCTTCGAGCCGACCGAGCCCGGCGCCTTCAGCGCGACCATCTACCTGCGCACCGACGATCCCTTCACCCCGGCGCGCGCGCTGACGGTCACCGGCCGCGCCTACGAGGTGGGGACGTGCGAGTGGTCCGTGCTCCCGACCCCCATGATCGACTTCGGCAACGTGCCTCCCGGTTGGGGCGCCGCGTTGGGCTTCTCCTTCCGCAACACCGGCGAGGAGGTCTGCGCGGTGAAGGACATCGAGCTTGCGGATGACGGCGAGGGTGCCTTCTTCATGCCCGGCGGGGCGGTGACCGGCGGCGTGGTGCCTCCCGGGACCGGCTTCAGCGCCATGGTCGCCTTCCGGGCGCCGCGCATGGGGACCTTCGAGGGCGCGCTCACCATGACCGTGAACGATCCGGTCACCCCCCACCCCGTCCTGCCGCTGGTGGGGGACAGCGCCACCACCTGCCTGACCGCCTCCCCGAACTTCCTGGACTTCGGCCCGGTGCGCTACGACTGCGCGCCCCCGCCACGGCGGACCCTGGTCTCCAACCAATGCCCCACCCCGATCCGGGTGGAGGCGGTGCGGATCGGACCGGGCACCAGCGAGCAGTTCACCCTGGTGGAGGAGCCGACCACGCCCATCGAGCTTGCGCCGGGCGAAGGCTTCGAGCTCGAGGCCGCCTATGCCCGCAACGTGCACGGCCAACACTACAGCCCGCTCTTCGTGCGCACCGAGGGGGAGCCCACCGACTTCCTCATCCCGATGCTCGCGGAGACCAACCATGACGACTTCGCGGACGAGACCTTCGTGCAGGGAGAACACGCGCTGCTCGACGTGCTCTTCGTGGTGAGCAACACCACCACCATGGGGACCCATCAGGGCAAGCTCGCCGCCGCGATCCCGGGCTGGATCGCCGCCGCCCGGGACGCGGGGGTCTCCCTCCAGGTGGGCGTCACCAGCACCGCGCTGGTGCCCCGCACCGGGGTGTGTCGCGACGTCGTCGACGGAGGTCACGCGGGGCGTCTCGTGCCGGTCGACGGCGTCCGGCCCCGCATCACCGCGCAGGCGGCAGCGGTGCAGCAGAACGTCCGCGTCGGCGTGTGCCACGATCTGGTCCAGGGCCTCGAGGCGATGCGCCAGGCGCTCACCCCGCCCCTCATCACCTCCACCGATGATCCCCGGACGCCCGAGCGCAATGACGGCAACCGGGGCCTGCTGCGGGAGGCCGCGCGGCTCGCGGTGGTGGTGCTCGCCGACGAGGACGACCACTCGGGCTTCGAACCCGAGAGCTACGTGCAGCTCCTCCAGAGCCTCAAGGGCCCCGGGGGCGCGCACCGCACCCGCATGCACGCGCTGATTCCCCAGGGGGGATGCACCACCGCCACGCCCTCCGCGCCCCGCTTCGAGGCCGTCGCCCGGGCGACCGGCGGTCAGGTGGGCAACGTGTGTGACGGATCGTACGAGGCCCTGTTGAGGGAGCTCATCAGCGCCTCCGAGTCGCCCCAGGACGCCTTCGTCCTCACCCACCCCCCTTCGGCGGAGGAGGACATCGCGGTGACCGTGGACGGGGTGACGAACACGGCGTGGACCTGGGACGCGGCGCGGGGGGCCATCGTCTTCCCCAGCGGGGCGGTGCCCGCGCCCGGCCAGCGGATCCGCGTGCGCTACCGCAGCGAGTGCGGCGTGGTGCCGGGGGACTGAGCCCCGGGCACCCCGGCATGCAGCGGCTTCTCATCCGGCCCGCAGGAGACTAGCCTCGCGGGCACCTTGGAGACCTTCGGACGCTATGAGCTGCTGCGCCGCCTCGCCAACGGCGGGATGGGACAGATCGACCTCGCCCGTCAGAAGGGACCGGTCGGTTTCCAGAAGCTCCTGGTCGTCAAGCGCATCCTCCCCCACCTGAGCGAGGACGAGGAGTTCCTCAAGATGTTCCTGGACGAGGCGCGCATCGCAGCGCTCCTCAACCATCCAAACATCGCGCAGATCTACGAGTCGGGGCAGGCCGACGACATCTATTACATGGCGATGGAGTACGTGCAGGGCGAGCCGATCACCCAGGTGGTCCGCAAGGCCGAGGCACAGGGCCGCCCGATGCCGGTGCCCCTCCTCATCCGCATCATCGCCGACGCTGCCGCCGCGCTCGACTACGTCCACCACGCCAAGAGCCCCTCGGGGCGGCCCCTGGGACTCATCCACCGCGACGTGAGCCCCCAGAACGTCATGGTGAGCTTCCACGGGACGGTGAAGCTCATCGACTTCGGCGTGGCCAAGGCGGCCAACAAGCTGTCCATGACCTCCGTCGGCGCCATCAAGGGCAAATACGCCTACATGTCGCCGGAGCAGGCCACCGATCAGGAGCTGGACGGGCGCTCGGATATCTTCGGGCTGGCGACCATCCTGTACGAGCAGCTCACCGGGACGCGGCTCTTCAAGCGCGAGACCGATCACGGCACGCTCAAGGCGGTGGTGGGACACCGGGTTCCGCCCCCCTCCAGTGTGGTCGACGGCATCCCTCCGGGGCTCGACGAGGTCGTGCTGCAGGGGCTCGCCAAACACCGGGATGATCGCTTCGAGCGCGCCGCGGACTTCCAGCTCGCCCTCGAGGAGGTCCTGATGCACGCCCGCCTCCCCGGCTCTCCCGGGCACCTGGCGGCCTTCATGCGGGAGCTCTACGAACAGGAGATTGAAGAGGATCGCTTCAGCAGCGAGCCCACGGTCATCTTCTATGCGCCGGATGAGCTGCGGCAGAAGGACGATCCGAGCCGCAGCGGTCGCCGTCCCGCCGCGCCCCGCAACGAGGGAAGCGGCGCCAGCCACAGCCCCTCACGGGAGCGCTCCGCTTCGGGCTCGGGAACGTCCCGACCGAGGACACCCCGTCCGCCCCGCCGTGGCGACTCCTGAAGACCGCCGGCGAACGCGCCACCACGGAGCGGTGTGCAGGCGCGCGCCCGGATGGCAGGCTCGGCGCTTCAACCCGGCCTACCGGACGGCGTGCACCCTGCCGCCCTCTCCATCGGGGCCGGTGAGGATCCCGACATGCTCCCCGGATATCTCCTGCGCCTTGCGACGACCCTCGGCCACTCGGTGGCGGCGGGCCGTGCGCCGGTCCTCGACACCACCGTGGTGCCCCTGCGGATCTGGCCGAACGACATCGACGTCTACGGGCACGTCAACAACGGGCGCTACCTCACCCTGATGGACCTCGGGCGCTACGACTGGTTTCAGCGCATCGGGATGACCCGCGTGCTCCTGCGGGAGCGCATCAAGCCGGTGGTCGGCGGGGCGAGCATCGAGTTCCGCCGCGAGCTGCGGCCGATGCAGAAGGTCGCGCTGCACACCTCGCTGGCAGGATTCGATGAGCGGGCGCTCTACCTCGAGCAGCGTCTGATGCGCGGGGACACCGAGCACGCGCGCGGACTGCTGCGCCTGGTGCTCAAGCAGGGTCGACGGACCGTGCCTCCGGCGGAGGCCCTGGCCTTCATCGACGGTCCGGTCACCTCCCCCGAGCGCCCCGGCCTGCTCGACCCCATCCGCCCCACCTTCCTCCACCGGGAAACTGTGCGCTGATGGAAGGTTGAACCGGCCTCCTCCGGGGTCCCGCCCCGGATCGTCACCGCACGCGGACACCCCCGGAAGCCGGATTTGGCCCCCCGCCGTCCCTTTGTGACAGCGTCTCGCGAGCCGCTGGGAAGGAGGGTGTGTCCCTCCAGGAAACCCCAGCTTTCGCCGTTTGCGATTGAATCCCCCAAGGAGCATCACATGACCTCCATCCGTCCCCCCGGCAGTCTCCCGCTTTCGACCCCCACGCAGCGGAACACCGAGACCGCCGCCCCGGCTCAGGCACCTCAGGCTCCCGTCGCCAACGCGCCCGCCGCCGCGCCGCGTGCGCCGGTCAGCGCCTTCGACACCGGCACCCCGCGCAACATCGCCCGTGCGGACGTTGCCCCCCCGCCGCTGGATCTGGAGACCGAGAAGGCCCAGCAGGCCATCGACAAGAGCCTCGCCTACCTCAGCCAGCAGGGACTCAGCCGCGGCAATGCGGCCAACGCCTTCTCGCCGCGCACCGTGACCACGGACGAGCTGGGCATGACCCACGTGCGCCTCGACCGGGTGCACAACGGCATTGCCGTTCTCGGTGAGCAGGTCATCAGCCACCTGGACCAGAACAACGAGGTCCGCAACATCACCGGCGGCCAGAGCGTCATCCCCGCCGAGCTGGGCACCGGGACCCCGGCCGTGTCCCAGGACGCCGCGCTGGAGATCGCCGCGGAGGCCTTCGCGAGCGGCGCCGGCAAGCACGTGGGTGGCAAGACGGACGAGAACGGCGTGAGCGTCCGCCACGTCATCTACCAGGACGTCGAGGGCGAGTACCGTGAGGGCTACGTCGCGGAGTTCACCAACCTGCTGGATGGCGACTCCCCGCTGCGGATGAACTACATCGTCGATGCCCAGACCGGCGCCATCGCGGACCTCTGGAACCAGATCGGCGGGCTGGACCTCGAGCACCTCGAGCAGTCCGCCCCCGTCGAGGTGAAGGTCTCCGACACCCCGAACCTGGCGATCAAGGACAAGACCACCATCGAGACCAAGCTGACCGTCACCGAGGACGTCAGCATCGACAAGCTCGCGGTGGGCCTGGACATCGACCACACCTGGCGCGGCGACCTCACCATCGAGCTGACCAGCCCGGCCGGCACCACGGTCACCATCACCGATCGCCAGGGCGGCTCCCAGGACGACGTGAAGGGCGAGTTCGACCTCTCGGCGTTCGCCGGTGAGTCCGCCAAGGGCGAGTGGACCCTCACCGTCCGGGACAACTGGACCCGCGACGAGGGCACCCTCAACGCCTGGGGGCTGAACATCCTCGGCACGCGCGCGGGTGAGCCGACGGACCCGACCGACCCCACGGATCCCACCGAGCCGACCGATCCTGCCGGCGACGACACCTCCTTGTACTCGGGGACCGTCCACCTCGACACCACGCAGAACAGCGCCGGCGCCTACGAGCTGAAGGATCCGAGCCGCGGCAAGGGCGTGGTGACGCTGGATGCCGAGAACAAGTACTCGGCCAGCAACCCGGTGGCGATCACCGATGACAACGACATCTGGGGCGAGGCCACCGACAACCGCCGCCACGACGCCGCGGTCGATGCGCACTACGGCGCGCAGATGACCTACGACTTCTACCGGGACATCCTCGGCCGCGACTCCATCGACGGGAAGGGTGAGGTCCTCCAGAGCAACGTCCACATCCGCACCAACTACGTGAACGCGTTCTGGGATGGACGGACGATGAACTACGGCGACGGCGACGGCCGCACCGCCGGTCCCCTGACCACGCTGGACATCGCGGGCCACGAGATCTCCCACGGCCTCACCGAGCGCACCGCCGGTCTCATCTACCGGGGCGAGTCGGGCGGCATCAACGAGTCCATGAGCGACATCATGGGCACGGGCGTGGAGTGGTACGCCGCGCAGCGCAACCCCGCGGTGCAGTTCGACTGGCTCGTGGGTGAGGACGCGTGGACGCCGGGCAACGGCAACGACGACGCCCTCCGCTACATGGACGATCCGACCCGCGACAACTACTCGATCGACCACTACAGCAACTACCCGCGCCAGACCGAGGTGCACGGCAGCTCGGGCATCATGAACAACGCGTTCTACCTGCTGGCCGAGGGCGGCACGAACAAGACCTCCGGCATGAGCGTGGCGAACGGGATCGGTGTGGAGGATTCGCTCAAGATCTTCGGGCGCGCCCTCATCCACTACATGACCCCGAGCACCACCTTCTCGCAGGCGCGTGCGGCCACCATCAACGCCGCCACCGACCTCTACGGGGCCGACTCCCAGCAGGTCGCGAGCCTCAAGGAGGCCTGGAGCGCGGTCGGCGTGGAGTGATGAAGTCCGGCTGAGTGCTTCGGGCTGACGTCCGGAGCACCCGCGCCGTCTTGAACCGGAACGGGGATCCCATCGAAAGACGGGGTCCCCGTTTCGCATTCGCCCCGATTCGACGAGAAGCCGGTATCAGTCCTGATGGCGCCCGTCGAACGACGCGGGCATTCCGCAAGCGCCACCGAGGCGCTCACCTCACGACCCGCACCAACTCAGCCTCTCATGGGCGCGATCGTGCTCGAGGCGTCGCGTGCTCCTCCATTGCCGAAGGGCAAGCGTCGGATCGCCGAGGCGATGCCTCCCCGCGCCATCACGGAGACTCTTCAGCCGTCACCTTCACCGCGACCGGGGGGACCAGCTCATCGGCCAGATGCGAGGCCCGGTAGATGGTCCGCAGCGATTCGAGGATCGCGTCCATGTGCACCGACACCGCGCGGTTCTTCGGGACGTCGTAGCCATAGCGGCCGCCGAGCGAGTGCAGGTTGCCGTCGAAGACCAGGCCCGCCACCTCTCCGTTGGCATTGAGCAGGGGGGAGCCGCTGTTGCCGCCGATGATGTCGTGGCTCGAGGAGACGTTGAACGGGGTCTCCCTCCGGATGCGGGAGCGCGCCCGGATCCAGCTCGGCGCGAGCGCATAAGGGGCCGTCCCGGTGGCGCGATCGAGGGCCTGACCGAAGGTGGTCAGGGGCGCGACGGGCTCGCGATCCGCGGCCTCGGTCCAGCCCTCCACCCGTCCGTAGCTCAGGCGCAGGGTGAAGTTGGCGTCCGGGTACCCGTTCGTCCCGTCCACCGCGAAGCGGGCCTCGGCGATGCGCTGGGATGCGGCGCGGATCGGCGTCTCCACCTCCTCGCGGTAGCGCGCCGCCAGGGTGCGGGCCTCCATCTCGATCTCCGCGGCCAGCAGCAGCATCGGGTCATCCGATTTGGCCACCGCGGACATCCCCCCGGAGAAGAGTGCGAGCCGGGTCTGGTGCCGATCGAGGCGCGTGGTCTTCACCAGGCGCTCCGCCATCGCCTCCGGATCCTCGCGTCCGAGCACCCGCTGCACGAGCGGATGATCCGCCCCCAGCAGCTCGCGCATGCGGCGAAGACCGAAGCCGAGCTGCAACGCCTCGAGGTCCGCACGCACCGGCGCAGTGCTGCCGAGGCGGGCCTGCAGGGCCGGAAGCTCGGCCTGGGTGTACCCCTCGAGCCGGAGCCCGTCCGGCTTGTCCTTCTCCACCGCGGCACGCATCAGATCCCGGGCGTGTCCGAAGAGCTCCCCGGGAAAGGCCTGGGCCAGCGCGAAGAGGCGGTGCTCGTCACGGAAGGAGGCGTAGGTCGTCAGCGCCTCTTCGATCTCCTCCCAGGCCCCCTTCACCTTCTGCGCCTGCGCCGGGTTCTTCCCGACCTCACGCCGGAGGCGCTGCTCCTCCTCCACCAGCTTGGCGAAGAAGGACGGATCGCCCAGCGCCTTGTGCCGGCCACTCAAGGCCTTGAGGCCGTTCTCGATGCTGCGCAGCCGGGCGTCGACCACCGTCTTGTCCCCGCGGGTGGTGGCGCGATGCGCGAGCAGGAGGCCGCGCAGCTCGGCGAGTTCGATCAAGGTGCTGGGGAGGACCACGTCCCGCTGCCAGGTGAGCTGCGCCATCGTCACCTGTCGCTCGGTGCCACCGGGGTGCCCCGCGACGAAGCTCGGGTCACCGGCCTTCAGCGGCTCGCGCGCAATGGCGAGGGCCTGCGGCGTGGTCGCCGGCTTCCCGTTCTCCCACACACGCAGGAGCGCCGCGTCGAGCCCGAAGCGCGGGAAGTGGAAGTTGTCCGCGTAGCCGCCCCAGGCGGCGGTGGGAAACTCCGGCGCCCACACCAGCTTCACCGTGGTGTAGCGGCGGTAGGTGTAGAGAACATGGCGTCCACCCCCGAAGAAGCTCACCACCTCGCAGCGCTGCTCGGGCTTCTCGCTGCAGGGCGCCTCGAGCGAGGCCTTGAGGGCGCGCATCGCGTCGGCGCGGGCCTTGCCCTTCTTGCCCTCCACGGCCTTCTCCACCTTCGCGGTCACGTCCTCCATGCCGGTGAGCTGCTGGACGTGGAGGGCCGGGCACTCGAGTTCCTGGGCGGGGCGGCGGGCGGTGAACCCGAGCCCCAGCAGATCGCGACCGGGCTTGGAGAGCTGGGAGATGCAGCCGCGCACGCAGTGGTGATTGGTCAGCACCAGGCCCTTCTCGGAGACGAAGCTCGCCGAGCACCCCGAGCTCAGACGGGCGGCGCCGTGCTGGACCCGGGTCACCCACTCCGGGGTGAGCTTCACGCCGAGCGAAGACTCGATGGCTGCGGTCGGCAGGGCATCGAAGGTCCACATCCCCTCCGCGGCGAAGCTGAGGGACGGGAGGAGACACAGCACGAAGAGCCAGGAACGCATGGCTCCGGACTCTGCCGCGACTTCCCGCCGGGCGCCATCGCCCCGTGGGTTCAGATGGCGTTCAGCGACACGCGGTAGAGCGCCCGGTAGCCGAGCCGGGGAGCAGGCTCGAAGCGCTCGGCGTGGAAGACGCCCTGGAGCAGCATCCGCCCGGTGTCCGCTTCATGCAGGGCCAGGAACGCGCGCTCCACCTCCTCCACCAGCTCCGGCTTGGTCGCCATGGCGATCGCCACCCCGTCGTTGGGGCTCTCGTCGGTGAAGCCCACCGGCTCGAGGGACGCCGAAGACCCGGGAAGGACCAGCTCCGCCGAAGCCTCCCAGCCACTGGCGCCCGAGCCGTCCTCCGCCCCGCAGAAGACGCTGGTCAGATCCGCCTCGTCCGAGATCACCGCCGCCAGGGCCGCCCGGTAGCTCCCCATGAAACGCTGGCTCGCGAGGGCGCCGGGAACCAGCCCCTGACCTTTCAGTGCCGACATGGGGAGCAGGTGCCCGGCCACCGAGTCCCGATCCACCCACGCGAGACGTGCACCTGCGAGGTGCTCGAGATCCACCGGGCTGCCACGCCGCTTGAGCATCACGGCGCGGTAGCTCGAGGTTCCCCGTCGGATGCCCCGAACGGCGATGCGCACGCCCATGGCCTCGACCCGGGCACAGACATAGGGAGGCGCCCAGGCGAGATCTGCGCGTCCGGCGAGCACGTCCTTGGCCAGGGACTCGTAGTCCTCCGCCACGTAGACCTCGAGGTCCCGACCCAGAGACTGCTCCAGGTAGCGGGCCAGCGTCTGCGCGCGGCTGTCGTCCGCGTTCCCATCCAGGGACGGTGGGAGGGCGAAACGGGGCTGGCGGGACGGCGGCGGCAGAGGAGCAGACATGGGAGAGGGGTGACGCTACCTCAAAATCCACGGTTGCGACCCGCTCCTCGCACTCCCTCGCTTCCGGTGGGGGGCCTGCGCCCGGCTCGCAGCGGGATGGGTCGGCCCTGCCCCCACGGGTTTCCAACGCGGCTGTCAGCGTCGACCCACCCCGGTCGAGGCCCCGCCCGAGCAGCCTCCCCGCTCGCCCGCCCCTCTGGTTTCACCGCGCGCCGGCGCCACACCTTGTCTTCATGGCCGAGGTGCTCCCCCTCCTTGTGTTTGACGGCGCGTGCGCCTTCTGTCGCCGCTGGGTGGCGCGGTGGGAGGCGCGCACCCGGGGACGCGTGCGCGCCCTCCCCTTCCAGTCCCTCCCTCTCCGGCGGCTGGGGTTGCGTCGCAAGGCACTCGAGCAGGCGGTTGCGCTCGTCGAGCCCGAGGGGCGCCGCTTTGAGGGAGCAGAAGCGGTCTTCCGCGCCCTGCTGCACTCGCCCGAAGCTCCGGTGCGGTGGGCCGCCCGGTCGGGGCTGCTGCCCGGCGTCCTCCAGACCTCGCAGCGCCTCTACCGGGTCGTGGCCAGGCGTCGCATGCGCAGCGCCCGGCTGGACAAGGTGCTCTTCGGGCGTGATCCCACGGTGTCCAGGCATCGTGGGGTCCGCACGCTGTACCTGCGGGGCTTGGGCGGGGTCTACCTGCTGGCCTTCACCTCACTGGTCCCACAGATCCGGGGGCTCTGGGGATCACGCGGTATCCAGCCGGCGCCCCAGACCCTGGAGCTCAGCGGGCGGTCCCTGCCCTCCATCGGCGAGCGGATCCAGAGCAAGCCCACGCTCTTCTGGTTCACCGGCGCCGACGAGCAGACCCTGCGTCGCGCCGCACGCGGCGGACAGGTGGCGGGCCTGCTTCTGCTGCTCAACGTGGCCCCCCTTCCGGCGCTGACCGCCGCCACCGTGCTCTACCTCTCCTTCCTCGGGATCGGCCGCGGGTTCCTGGCGTTCCAATGGGATGCGCTTCTGGTGGAGAGCGGTCTGCACGCACTGCTCATCGCGCCCTGGGGCCTGCTTCCCGGGGTCGGTCGGCGAGAGCCCGCAGGACTTGCCCTCCTCGCGCAGCGCCTGCTCCTCTTCCGCCTCAACTTCGGGTCGGGCATCGGAAAGCTGCAATCCCACGATCCGACCTGGCGCAACGGCACCGCGCTGGTCTCGCACCATGAGACCACGCCGCTCCCGACGGCTGCGGGTTGGTATGCGCACCAGCTTCCCCTCTGGGCGCACCGGGCGTTCACGCGGGGCACCGTCGCCGCGGAGCTCTTCCTCCCCTTTCTGAGCTTCGGGCCGCGGCGGCTGCGACGCCTCTCCTTCGTGGGGCTCAACGCGCTCCAGGCAGGCATCGGGCTCACCGGGAACTACGGCTATTTCAACGTCCTCTCCGCACTGCTGACGCTCTGGGCCCTCGACGACGCGAGCCTCGGTCGGGCCGCCCCGGCCGCACTCGCGCGCCGCCCTGCGCGGCCCCGTTCCACGCCAGGGGAGCTGCTCGCCAACGCTGCCGCGCTTCCGCTGGTGGCGCTGTCTCTCTACGAGATCGCGAGCCGCTTCGACCGTGCGCCCCGGACGCTCGAGAGGCTCGCCCATCACGGGAGGCCCTGGATGCTCGGGAGCCGGTACGCGCTCTTCACCTCCATGACCCTCACCCGTCCCGAGGTGGAGGTCGAAGGCAGCGCGGATGGCGTGCACTGGACGCCCTATCGGTTCCGCTACAAGGCCGGCCGCCTCGAGGACCGCCCGCGATGGGTTGCCCCCCACATGCCGCGCCTCGACTGGCAGATGTGGTTTGCCGCCCTGCAGCGCCCTCCGGCCTGGTTCGTCGCGTTCCTCGGGCGGCTGCTGGAGGGCGCCCCCGAGGTGCACTCGCTCCTGGCGGAGACGCCAGGTCCCAAGGCCCCTCCGTGCTACGTCCGCGCCACCCTCTACCGCTACCGGATGACGTCGCTGGAGGAGCGCCGGGCGGGTGGCCGCTGGTGGGAGCGCGAGCGGCTCGGCCTGTACGTCCCGCCGCTGGAGCATGGAGCGGAAGGCCTGCAGCTGGCGCGTGAGGCCACCGTGCTCGAGGAGGCCTGAACGACAGAAGCCTTCTTCCGGCTGACCGGAGCGCCGTAGCGCGGGAATGGGAGCTCCGTCAGCTCTGCTGCTCGATCCGCTGAACCTCGTCGTCGGCGAGGCCGAAAGAAGTCTGCAACAGCTCCAGCACCCGTGCCTCGGGCGCCTTGATCTCGCCGCTGTCGTTCGCGGACGCGATCCGGACCGCGAGGGTGTAGGCGCGCAAGCGGTTCTGACGGGAGCTCAGACCGCGCGCCAACATGGCGATGCGCTGGGGCAGGCCCTCTTCGCGCAGCGCGGCCACCGAGTCGGAGATCAGGTCCTCGGCCTGCGCGGGGGACACCCCTTCGAACAGGGGATCGGCGGCGAAGGTCTGCACGAGCGCGGCGGCCTCCTGCGGCTTCACCTCCCCATCGGCAGCCGTCATCAGCACCATCACCTCGGCGTAGAGGCGCTCCACCGGATCCCCGATGACGTCGGCCAGGTTGCCCCCGGACTCGACCACGTCGATGACCCTGATGACCTCCTCTTCGGAGATCCCGAGCCCCGCCTGGAAGGTCTTGAGCAGCCCCAGCTCGGCGCGGGTGGCGCGCTTGTCGGCGAAGGCCACCGCCGCCGCGAGGGAGAAGGCGACCAGCCGGCTATGGTGGTCCGGAAGGCGCTCACGCAGCGAGGCGAGCACCTCGTCCATGTTCCCCTTCCGGGTGAGCTTCTCCGCCGAGGCCTCGATGAGCTTGTTGGCGTCGGAGGGGAGCAGCCCGTCGAACTCCGGGCGCTCGAGCATCCGGAGCAGCAGGTGCTGCAGCTCGGTCTGGCTGATGTTTCCGTCGGAGATGGCGGCCAACAGCATGGCCTCCACCAGCGCGGCGTTCCCTTCGGCGCGGGCCTTCTGGATCTGCTCTCGGGGCATGGCGGGCTGCTCCTGTCTTCAGGAACGGAGGGGATGAGTCGTCGCAGCCGCGGCCGCGAGGGGGGTGGCATCGGGTGCTTCAGGGGACGACACGGGGCGCTCGTCACTGCGGGAGAGCGCAGGATCGAGCAGGTGGCTCGGGCGGACGTTCTGCATGGCCGCCAGCAGGGACTGGCGCACCATGGGGATCTCCTTGCCCAGGTCCTCGACCAGCTTCTCCATGCGCTTGCGCTGCAGGTCCTCCTGCGTGCCGCAGAGATCGCAGGGGATGATGGGGAAAGCCTTGAGGGCGGCGTACTTCGCGATGTCCCGCTCCGGCGCATACGCCAGGGGCCGGATGACCACGTTGCGGCCGTCGTCGCTGGTCAGCTTCGGGGGCATGCTCTTGATGGAGCCCGCGAAGAACATGTTGAGCAGGAGCGTGGAGATGAGGTCGTCTCGATGGTGCCCCAGCGCGATCTTGTTGCAGCCGAGCTCGACGGCTGCGTTGTAGAGGATGCCGCGGCGCAGGCGGCTGCAGACGGTGCACGTCGTCTTTCCCGGCGCGGTCTTCTCGAGGACGATGCTGTAGGTGTCCTCCTTGAGCATCCGGTAGTCGTAGCCCTCGGCCTTGAAGTAGCCCTCGAGCTGGTCGGCAGGGAAGCCGGGGTGTCCCTGATCCAGGTTCACCGCGAGCAGGCTGAAGCGGATGGGCGCGCGCTGCTGCATCACCCTCAGGAGGTGCAGCATGGTGTGGCTGTCCTTGCCGCCGGAGACGCCCACCAGGATGCGGTCGCCGTCCTCGATGAGGGCGTGATCGGCGATGCACCGCCCCATGTGTCCGAGGAGGTTCTTCTCCAGTCGCTTCGCTTCGTCGGTTGCCATCAGGCGGCGGAGTCTAGACCGGAACGGGACCCCGACTCGATGGAATCCACCGACGACTGATGGGAGGGCAGCCGCCCTGGCGCGAATCGGATAGGGTCCGGCGCCCCATGTCTTCCTGGCCTGAAACCGTCGTCGATGTGAACGCCCCCGAGCCCGCCACCGGGGCCGCCGAACGCCTTTCCCGGGTCCGCGAGCTCGCCGTGGATCTGGAAGCCGATGCCATGCACGCGTTCCGTGCGCGGCTCTGCTACGTGCAGGTGGCCACCGATGACGAGGTGGTCCTCTTCGACACGCTGGCGCCCGGCGTCGACGTCTCGGTCCTCGCCCCCCACCTCGCCGATCCCGGGATTACCAAGTTCTTCCACGCCGCCATGGGCGACCTGCAGTACCTCGCCGAGGTCGGCCTCCGGGTCGCGGGCCTCTTCGACACCCACCGCGCGGCGACGCTGCTCGGGTGGCCCAAGGTGGGACTGGCGGATCTGGTGCGGGAGCGCGCCGGGGTCGAACTCACCAAGGCCTTCCAGCAGGCAGACTGGTCGGTGCGGCCCCTGTTGCCCGGCATGCGTGCGTACCTGGCCGACGACGTGCGCTACCTGGTGGAGATCGGTCGCGAGGTGCAGCAGGCCTGCCGCGACGCGGACATCTACGAGGAGGTGGTCCTCGACTGCAATCGCATGTGCCACGAGGCCATCGCGCGTCCGGCCGAGGGCGCGGCCTGGAAGCCCAAGTTGCCCCGTCAGGGCCCTCCCGAGCAGCGGGCGCTGGGCCTCGCCATCGCGCGGGCCCTGCACGCCAAGCGGCTGTTGTGGGCTGAGGCTGCCAACGTCCCCATGGGGCGCATGCTCTCCAACGCGGCCATCACCGAGCTGGCGGTGACGCCTCCGGACACCCTTGAGCGCCTCCGCCGGATCCGCGGCGTGCGGGGGCCCTTCGTCCGGGAGCATGGGGAGACGGTCCTCAAGCTCATCGCCGACCTGAAAGCCGCCCAGGCCGATGGCCGTCTCCCTGAAGAGCCCGAGGCGCCCCGCCCTTCCGCCGGACAGCGCCGCCGATACGAAGCCCTCAAGGAGTGGCGGGCCGCACGCGCCCTGGAGCGGAAGATCACCCCCGGCGCGGTCCTCAGCAATCCGCTGATGGAGCAGCTCGCGGCCGAGCCCCCCGCGGATGTGGAAACCCTCTCCCGGGTCCCGTTCTTCGGAGACAAGCGGGTGGCGCTCTATGGGCCCCAGCTGGTGGAGCTGCTGGCGAAGGCCTGAGCCCCTTCGTCACACCCGTAGGCGTTCCAACGATTTGGGCCCTCCTTCCGGCCGTGCAGGCGTCGTTCCGCAACGTTTCGGAAAGAACCTGAGCAGGCAGGCGAGCATCACGCCGGACAAGTCGGGGTAGGTTCCGCGGCCCTGACCCTGCTTCCCCGACCGACCTCATCATGCACCGTCACCTCCTGCTGTCCTCCGTGCTCCTCGCCGGCTGCGCCGCGCACCGTTCGGTGCCACAGGCCGCTCCCCTGACCGCCGAGGACGCGCCGGTTCCCGAAGTCGCTCAGATCCTCGAGGTGCCACCCTGCCAGGCCGCCGGGATGCAGGTCGGCGAAGCGGGAGAGGATGAAGCGGCGGTGCCGGACTGTGGGGGCGAACCTGCGTCGGAGGAAGAGGCGGCCGAGTCCCCTCGCGGGACCACCCGCGTCGCCAGCGCCACGCCCGCGGAGACGGGTGCGGACGAGGAGATCGAGACCCTCGAGCCCGAAGCGGTGGGCGTCCCGGGCATCCACTACACCGCCGATCTGGATGATGCGGCGCTCGAGCAGGCCTGGGAGCAGGATCGCGACAGTCTCGGCTCCCTCTCGGTGGGGTTTGCGCACCAGGGCCGGCTCATCAACGGGGTCCAGTTCCCGGACGGTGAGGGGTACGTCGTCGTGCGTCCAGCCGCGGCGTGGGCCACGCAGGAGACGGTGGAGGCAGTCCAGGCGGCCATCGCCAAGGTACGCCAGCAATTCCCCGACGCCCATCCCCTGCGGGTCAACCAGATCTCCGGTCCCGAGGGTGGCTGGCTCCGTCCCCACCGGAGCCATCAGTCCGGTCGCGACGTGGACCTCGCGTTCTACTACCCGACGCCCGATCCCATCCGGGTCCGGGCCCGCGAGAGCGTCATCGACGTCGAGAAGACCTATGCCCTCGTCGAGGCGCTGATCACCGAGACCGACGTGCAGCTCATCCTGGTGGACCGGCGGGTCATCCGGGTGCTGCACGATCACGCCAAGACCCTGGAGCGCGATCCGGAATGGCTCGCTTCGATCTTCAGCGGTCCCAACGCGCTGGTCCGTCATGCCCGCGGCCACCGGGATCACCTGCACGTGCGCTTCTACAACCCGCGCGCGCAGGAGCTGGGACGTCGCGTGGTGCCCCTGCTCGCGAAGTCGGCCGAGTCCCACGTCATCGTGCACCGCGTGCGCTCCGGCGACACCCTGGGGCACATCGCCCTGCGCTACGGGACGACGGTGCGGGCGCTCCAGAAGGAGAACGGGATGCGTGGGACCTTTCTCAAGCTCGGGCAGCGGCTGCGTGTCCGGCTGCGGGGCCCCTGCACCCAGTGCCCCACCCCGCCCCCGATGGTCGTGCCGCCCCGGCGACTCCCTCCCGGCTCCGAGCCGGTGGCGATGCGCTGCCCGGTGGACCTCGCGAGCTGACAAGGTCCTCCCCCCCCAACACCCGGCCGGTGGTGGACGGGGGCCGCTCCTCAGCGACGCTCAGGGCCCTGACCCGATCAGCTGAACGCAGCGTCCCGGCCCTCGGTCCGAGCCCCCTCCAGAACTTCAGCGCTTGCGCGCGAGCGTCATTCCGTCGCGGACAGTCAGCAGAACCTTCTCGACGCGCGTGTCGGCAGCGACCTTGGCGTTGAACGCCACGATGGCGTGGTCATCCGCCCCCTGTGGATCGAGGACACGTCCGCTCCAGAGGGTGTTGTCGATGACCACCAGCCCGCCCTGACGGATCTTCGGCAGCAGGGCCTCGTAGTAGGCGTCGTAGCTGGTCTTGTCGGCGTCGATGAAGGCGAGATCGAAGGAGCCCTCCAGCCCGGCAATCGTCTCCAGCGCCGGCGCGACCACCGCGCGGATCTTCTTTCCGTGCGGCGTCTGGTCCCAGTAGCGCCGGGCCATGGCCGTGGTCTCCTCGTTCACGTCGCAGGTCACCAGCTCCCCATCCTCCGGCAGCCCCTGGGCGAGGCACAGGGCCGAGTAGCCGGTGAAGGTCCCCACCTCCACCACCCGGCGGGCGCCGACAAGCTGGACCAGCATGCGCAGGAAGGTCCCCTCCAGGGGCCCCACCTGCATCTGGGCGCGGGACACCGAGGCGTAGGTCTCTTCGCGCAGCGCCTCGAGGACCGGGCCGACCGGCTCGGTGTGCGCGGTGGCGTAAGCCTCGATGGGCTGGGGGACCAGGGTGAGGGGGGCAGGAGCGCTCATGGACGACCTCTCTTCAGATGGGGCGGGGCGAACGGAATCCGTCTCACGTCTAGCCCGAAGCGGCGCGCCTCGCATCTGGTAGGGTCCCGCGCCTCTCATGGCGAACACCCTCTTTTTCTTCATGGCCCCCGAGGACGAGGTGGCCTTTCTCCGGATGCTCGAGCGCTACACGTACGAGATCTACCCGCGTCGTGTGCCACCCGATTGGCAGACGTTCCGCGCAGCGGCCGACGTCCACGACAAGCTCCCGGAGGATGATCTCTACCTGCACGCCGCACTGCACGGAGATGCGCTCGTCTCGCCCATCCGGCGCGGTGCCGACAAGGGCTTCCTCCGCATCGATGAGGTGCGCTCGCCGGTCATCCACATGCAGCGCTCGATGCTCAACGAGGACGGCGAGTTGCTCTCCGGAGGTCTCTGGGCCGAGCTGGACGTGACGCCGGAGACCGGTCGCCGAACCGCCGCGCCCCACCGTTTCGCGGCCGAGTACGTGGAGATCGAGACCTGGGTGAAGAAGACCTTCCGCCGCAGCGATCCCAAGAACTACTGGATCGGCCCCCGCGCGGCGCGCCAGGTGAAGGAGGAGAACCTGGTGCTGCGCATCAATGAGCACCGCGGTGGAACGGTGAAGCTCCACCGCGGTCGCTGAGGCGGTCAGAGCACCGGCACCGCGGTGGCGACATCAAGCGCCACCGCGGTCGCCAAGGCGCGTTCCGGCTAGAGCACGTTCTCGACCAGCACGCCCTCTTCGCGGGTCGGCGCCTCGCTGACGAAGGTCAGCTCCGGGTGCTTCTCCTCCGCGTGCTGCAGCGCCCACTCGTCGCGGAACAGCACGATGCAGAGGCCATCGCGGTCCTGCACCGTCACGCGGTTGCCCTCCCAGTCGAAGCTCCGCGGGCTGAAGTTCTCACCCAGCACCCAGCGGGCGATCGAGAAGCCCATGCGGTCCAGGACGATGCGCGCACCGTACTCGTGCTGGAGTCGGTGCTCGAGCACGTCGAACTGGAGGGAGCCCACCACGCCCACGATGGGATCCTTCATGCCCATGGCGAGCTGCTGGAAGAGCTGCACCGAGCCCTCTTCGGAGAGCTGCTCGAGCCCCTTCTCCATCTGCTTGCGCTTGAGGGGATCCTTGGAGCGGACCACCGCGAAGTGCTCGGGGCTGAAGCGGGGCACGCCCTCGAAGGTGTAGCGACCCTCGCAGAGGGTGTCGCCGATGCGGAACTGCCCGGGGTCGAAGAGGCCGATGACATCTCCGGGCCAGGCGTCCTCGATCTGGGTGCGCTCGGTGGCGAGAAACTGGCTGGGCTTGGCGAGGCGCACGTCCTTGCCGAGCCGCGAATGCCTCGCGCTCATCCCCTTGGTGTACTTGCCACAGACCACGCGCAGGAACGCGATGCGGTCGCGGTGGGCGGGATCCATGTTCGCCTGGATCTTGAAGATGAAGCCTCCGAACTTCGGCTCGGTGGGCTCGTGGACGCCGTCATCCGCCATGCGTGCGGTGGGCGGGGGCGCGAGTTGCAGGAAGCTGTCGAGGAAGGGGCGCACGCCGAAGTTGGTCATGGCGCTGCCGAAGTACATGGGGCTGATCTGCCCGCGGTCGCTCTTCTCGCGGGTGAACTCGTCCCCGCCGATGTCGAGCAGCTCGATGTCCTCGTGGAGCTGCGCGAGCTCCGCCTCGGTGAGGAAGGTGGTGATCTCGGGATCGTCGATGGAGACGCTGCGCTCGGCAACCTCGCTCTCACCGTGTCGGCCCTCGGCGTTGAAGAGGTGCACGACCTTCTTCTGCCGGTCGTAGACGCCGCGGAACTCCTTGCCCATGCCGATGGGCCAGTTCATCGGGTAGGAGCGGATCCCCAGCACCTGCTCGAGCTCGTCCATCAGCTCCAGCGGCGCGCGTCCGAACCGGTCGAGCTTGTTGACGAAGGTGAAGATGGGGATGCCGCGCATCCGGCAGACCTGGAAGAGCTTCTTGGTCTGCGGCTCCACGCCCTTCGCCGCGTCGATGAGCATGACCGCGCTGTCGGCAGCAGTCAGCGTGCGGTAGGTGTCCTCGCTGAAGTCCTGGTGGCCCGGGGTGTCCAGCAGGTTCACCGCGTGGTTCCTGTAGTGGAACTGCAGCACCGAGCTGGTCACCGAGATGCCGCGCTCCTTCTCGAGCGCCATCCAGTCACTGGTCGCGTGACGGCTCGCACGCCGGGCCTTCACGCTCCCGGCGAGGTGGATCGCCCCGCCGTAGAGCAGGAGCTTCTCGGTGAGGGTCGTCTTGCCCGCGTCGGGGTGCGAGATGATGGCGAAGGTGCGCCGGCGGGCGACCTCCCGTTCAAGTTCTGCGGCTGAAACCATGGCCGGTGGGCACTAACACGGCAGGGGCACGCCGCGCGATGCGAACCGGAGGCTCGCCACATCCGCGGTCCGTCAAGCCGGTCCCCGGGCGATGCGAACCGGAGGCTCGCCACATCCGCGGTCCGTCAAGCCGGTCCCCGCCCTGTCGGGAGGAGGAAGAGGTGTGCGATGCTCGGCGGCTTCCAGGTCCCCCACGTACCGGAACGCCGCGATGACCTCGACCACCCTGCCGCTGCCTCCCGACACGTCCTTCTTGACGCGCTGGCGCCTCGGACTCCAGGCCCTGATGGTCCTCAAGGATGAGAACGCGAGCCCGGAGTGGGCCCGTCAGCTCCATCTGAGCCTGGACGACCGGACCTACGACCAACTCGCCGGGCGCATGCGGAAGACGCCGGAGGGCGCACGTCTTCTCGATGAGCGACCGACCGTCCCCGGCGACATCGGATTCGAGGGGCTCTCCCGCCTTCCTGAAGGGACGCTGGGGCGCACCTTCGCCGACACCTACCAGGTGAACGGGATCATGCCCTTCACCTACGAGTACCCGGTGGGGAGTGATGGGGAGTACCTCTACAAGCGCTACCGCGAGACCCATGACATCCACCACCTGCTGACCGGGTACGGAATCGATGCGCTCGGTGAGGTGGAGATCCAGGCGTTTTATCTGGGCAACCTCGGCCTGAAGCATGCGGGGCTCATCGGGGTGGTGTCCTACCCCGGCGCCCTCTTCCGCATGAAGGGCCTGGGGCAGGTGAGCCTCGCCGAGCACCACCGCCGGATGCGAGCGGCCTACCAGCGGGGAAAGGCCTCTCCCAACGTGCTCGCCCTGGACTTCGAGGCCTATTGGGATCGACCGATGTCCGAGCTCACCGCACAGCTCGCCCCTGCGGCCTGAGGCGCTCGCGGCTTCTTCCACCCCCACGACCGCCCGTGTGATGCGGCGACTTCGAGGACCGGACTTCTGACGAGACCTTTGCGAGCGCTGCGGTACCTGACGACGTTCCGCTGCGTCGCCGAGGCCTGTCCGGACACCTGCTGCGCGGGGTTGCGCGTTCCAGTGGACCGGGCGTCGTTGCAGCGGCTGCGCACGCTCACGGCCCACGAGGATCCGCTCGGGGTGCGCACACACCTGGAGGAGGGAGCGCCCCACGCCCCTGCCGAGGTGGCCGCGTACACCCGCATGGACCGCGCGAACGTCTGCTCCTTCCTGGATGCCGAGCGCCACTGCGGACTGCAGAAGCGCTACGGCCTCGATGGATTGGGGGACGTGTGCGCGATGTTTCCCCGCGCTGCACGCGCCAGACCGCACCACGGCGAGGTGACAGGCTCCATGGCCTGCCCCGAGGCGCTGCGGCTGTTGGTTGAGACCCCGGAGCCACTGACCTGGGTCGACGTCTCGCCCGACTTCCTTCCACGCCGCACGGAGGGAACGGCCGCCGGGGCGGATGACCCGACATCCAGGCCCCTGCGCGCGTCCCTCGTCGAGCCGCTCAGGGAGGCATTGGTGCGTGGACTCACGCAGGAGGCGGTGCCGCTGGGGGCGCGATGGCTGCTCGCCGGACAGCTCTGCCTCGGCTTTGAAGGTCGCTGGGATGCGGTTGCCGAACGGGAGGGACTTGCCGGGGAGCTCGAGCGTTGCGCCCGACACGGCTCGGTCCCCGCCGGACTCGAGGCGCAGCGACTCCTGACCTCGTTGGACCTCCCGTTGGAGAAGGTGCTGGAGCTGCTGACCGGGCTGGTCTCCAATCGCCTTGCCCTGCCGCACCCCACGCGGGTTGCCGAGCTGATGGCGCGCGCGGGACCGGTGTCGACCTGGGGTGAGCGGTTCATGGAGGCCCGACGTGCGCTGGAAGGCCCCCTCCTCCGCCGCATCGAGCGCAACCTCGCGCTGGTGGCCGCAAACGCCCTGCTCAGGAACCCGGTGGCCCTCGATGCGGATCCGACCAAGGCCCTGGGAACGCTGATGCTCAGCTCCACGTTGGCGTCGGTCCTGCTGACCCTGCAGCTCACCGGAGCGGAAGTAGGTCAGGACCGGGTGGACACGTGCACCGTCGAGACCCTGCAGGTCCTCGCCAAGTACCTCGACGGGCACGAGGTGATGAAGACTCGGGCCGACGCCCTCTTCGACGTGCCGGGCGACGACCGTCTGCGGCGCATGTTGCTGTTGGCGAAAGTCTTCCCGGCACCTTCCGCCTGAGGTCGAACCGCCCGGGTGAAGCTCGAGAGCCATGTCGGTTGTCGGTGCCCTCAATGACAGGCGCCGTCGCTCCTGGCTCCCCGCTGAATGTGGTCGTCGGCTTCGCCGGATACCGGGCGGAGGAGATCGACGTCACGCCCGGTCTGACGCTCGCGCACGGCCCCCTGGACCTCCAACCGGTGGACACCTTCAGCTTCTCCCCGTCCTACGACGTCCCGGAGGGACTCACCTTCTCGCGGATGTGCAGCTAGCTGGAGGCCATCGCTTCATCAACTGCATGTCCATCAGCAGCCTCATGGTGCTTTCACCAGAGGCGGGGGCCGCAGGAGGAGGCGACCTCAGGGGCCCTTTTTCAGTCGACGTCAGTCCTCGAAGACGCAGCCGGTCTTCTCATCCACGAACTTCGCGCGGGCGCCCCACATCATGAAGGCCGACGACTCCACGGTCTTCTTCTCGTGGTCCACGCGGAAGGTGGAGACGTTGGGGTTGGCCACCGTCCAGCGGTTGCAGAAGTCCTCGTCCTGTCCCATCACGAAGATGCAGGAACAGACCTCCGCCGCGCGATAGGACGGGGAGAGTTCCAGATCGCTGTTCGCATAGGTGCGCTGCTCCGCATCCGGATCCGCGCAAGCTGCAACGAGAAGACACGCACCGAGTGCACCGGCCGTCATCCAGGTCTTCATGGTGCCTCCACGATGGCCAAGGCCAGGGACAGGAAGCGGTTCAGCTCGAAGGCGCCCTCTTCCCGGTCATCGGCCACCCGGACCACCACCACGTCGAGTGAAGGGATCACCGTCACGCTCTGCCCCCAGTGCCCGCGGGCGGCATAGGCATCTGCCGGCACATCGGGCCAGGGGCGGGTCGGAAGTCCCTGTTCGGGAACCGGTCGGTTCAGCCACCACTTGCGACCCTGGGGTTCGCTGCCCGCATCCAGCGACGCGGTGCGGAAGGGCTCCGAAACGGTGGTGGAGTCCGCCACCCATCCCTCAGGCAACAGCCGCTGCCCCGCCCAACAGCCGTCGTTCAGGTAGAGCCAGCCGAAGCGCGCGAAATCGCGAGGCGTGGCGAAGAGGTGGGAGCCGCCCTTGAAGTGTCCCTTCGCGTCCTTCTCGAGCACCGCGGTCTTCATGCCGATGGGATCGAAGAGCCACTCCCAGGGGAACGTGTCGCCCTTCTGGAACGTCTTCTGCACGCCTTCCTGAACGGCCGACGCGAGCAGCAGGGACTCGCCGGTCGAGTACATGAACGTGGTTCCCGGTGTGTCGCGGAGCCGGTGTTCGGCCACGAAGCGCGCCATGTCCCGGCGCCCCTCTCCGTAGAGCATCGCGAGCACCGAGGAAGCCTGGTTGGACTTGTCCTCGTAGAGCTCCGTCCAGTCGAAGCCGGAGCTGAAGACGAGCAGATGTCCCAGCTTCACCTGGCAGGACTCGGGCTTGGGGATCTCGAGGTGGTCGCAGATGGAGTCGTCGAGGGAGACCGCGCCACGACCGACCGCCAGACCGGTGAGGGCGCTGGTCACGCTCTTGGTCACCGACCACGCGATGTGCCGCTTCTCGGGGCCGTAGGGGGCGACGTAACGCTCGTAGACGATGGCGCCGTTGTGGATGATCACGACGCCATCGGTGCGGACTCCGAGACGCTCCTCATCCTTGCCGATGCGGGTGAAGGCGTAGTCCTCGAGTGCCTGGATCTCGGCCGCCTTCCGGGTGGCGGTCTCCTGGATCCGGTCCGGCCATGCTTCGGTGGGCCAGTCTGAACGACTTGGACAGCTCTGCGCCTTTGCCGTGAAGGGCATCAGCAGCACGAGCGCCGTGAGAACGACGGCGGTGAAAATCGGGCAACCCATCAGATCGTCCCCTGAAGCACGGGCAATGAAAAGACCGAGGGAAGTCTCCACGTGGCGCGCTCGACGCCGGAGAGAGGCGGTGTCGCAGACTGCGCAGAGAACCCCAGAACCCAAGTGGTCGCGGTGGGCAGCAGGATGGCTTCGCCCAGCGTGAAGAGGGCCACGTGCCCGGGGTTGCCGGCGTAGAGCCCGAGGAGCACCCCACCCACGATGGCGACGAGCTGGGTTCCAAGGGCCGCCCAGAGCGCCGGGAACAGTTTTGCGTCAGCTCCGAACGCGTTGCCGACCAGCACCTCGGCCAGGGTGACCGCCAACGGGGGAATCACCCACAGCATGAGCAGCGAAGGCAGCGCCGCACCGAAGAGGTTGTTCGACAGCGTCCCCACCGCGCTTGCGCCCCAGAGGGTCAGCGGAACCGAGATGGCCGCGGCCGCTGCGCCCGCGCCGAACTGCACGGCCACCAGCTTGGGGCCGCTCCATGCAGCGGAAGGAACCTCCTGGGTGGCGTCATCCGGCGAGGCGAGATCTGAGCGGAGCGTGTCCGACAGGGTCGCCGTGTCTGGTGTGGCGGTCGGCGCCGTGGGCTCCTCCGCCCAAGCGGGCATGGCCGTCAGCACCAGCAGCAGGAGCGGCAAGGCCCAGACCCGCGCGCCAAGGCCACCTCCAAAGCGCATGATGGATTCCCTCACGATGTCTCCCTCGCATCGCAGGTCCCCCACAGCAGCGGGACCCGCGTGGTCAAGCCAAGCGACTTAGCGCCGGGCGCCAGAAAATGGAAACGCCTGCAGCATCAGGGGACGCAGCAATCTGCCATGCGGCTGAATACACTCCGGCCCATGAAGCACGAGGAGCCGCTTGCCACTGAGTCCATCAGCTTCGGTCCGGACTGGGACGCCGCCATCAAAGCGGGCATCGACGTCCATCTGCTTCTCGAGAACCTCGAGCTCACGCCGACCGAGCGGATCGAGTAGCTGCAACGCATGACCGAGCTGTACGAAGCGTTGCGTCCCAAAGAGGTGAAGGATGCAACGGGCTCCTGAGCTGCTCCGCTCCTCGACCACAAGGTCGACTTCGTCATCATCGGGGGCGTCGCCGCCATCGCTCACGGGTCGGCCTCATTCACCCAGGACTGTGACATCACGGCGCCGTTGACGGTCGAGAACCTGACGCGGCTCATGGCAGCGCTCTGCCCACACCATCCCCGCTACGCAAAGACGCTTGCGAAGCGCCCCGTCCCGGAGTCTCCGCTGGAGCTCGCAGAGAACAAGAACCTCTATCTGGTGACAGGTGACGTCAGGGCTCCGATGCCAAGCACGCCCCCACCCAAGGATGCACATCAACCTGACAGGACCGCGACGCCCAGCACCACGAGCGTCACCACTCCCTGCAGAAAGGCTTGAACCAACAGGAAGGCCCCGCTGCGGAGGAGAGTTCCCCACCGCCCGAGCCCGTAAGCCTTCCGACTGGCCATAAAGAGGTAGGCGACGTCCACGAGGTGGGCACCCACCTCGAGCACCCCGCTCCCCGTCAGTCCTGCCGCGGCACCGGTCAGGGATGTGAATGCACTGAGATGCAGGGCAAACACGAAGTGCTCCGAAAACAGCCAGCCACGCCTTCGATAGAGCAGCATGAGGGCCAGTGCCATCACGGGCATCAGGATGAAGGAGAGCTTGGGCCCGACCCGCCGGAGCGCCTGCGTCGTCCGCGCCGACACCGCGTCGTTGCCTCTTTCAAGGAACGTTCGAAGACGTCTCTGAACCGTCCCCTCTCCCTCGCCCGACTGCTCTTCAGCGAGCCCAGGTGCGGACGGCGCGAGTTCAGCAGCCACTTCGCCCCAGCCCAGCTGAACCCGTACGTCTGATCCGCCGTCCTGATGCACCCGGAAGCCCGAGCCCCCGAGCCCGAGCACCAGGAAGTACAGCAGGGAGCAGACGACGAAGATCCGAAAGGGCTTCTCGTAACGGACGCGGCGGCCTCGATGGTGCTCGAGGGTGAGCTCACCCGGGTGCAGGATCAGGAGCCGCAGCGTGCGCAGGAGCTTCCCGTCGACGCGGATGAGGGACTCGGCAAAGTTCCGGAGCATCGCCCCCGTCGACACCCGCAGTTCCCCCTGCTGCTGTCCGCAGGCCGCACA
>DATGQN010000175.1:0-38107 GCA_035304185.1 Myxococcaceae bacterium | reverse complement strand
AACGGGCGTCCTTGGACGGTGGGGTGGGAGCGCTCATGTCAGACCGGCATGGGTCCTACACGTCGGGGCCGCAGCGAGACAAGGACTGTCTCCCCTGCGACCCCGTCGATGTCCCCATGAGGAGGGGGGCGGTCGAAAACGTGCCCGGCCGTGGTGGCCCGAAGCCGACTACTCGGCGTTCGCGGCCGCGGGGGCCGCAGCCTCGCTCGCCGCCTTCGCCGCGCGGCGCGCCGCCGACATGCGGTTGCGCAGTTGCGGGATGAACTCGCTGCCCGGATAGGTCTCGATGGCGGTCTTCGCCAGCTCATAGGCCTTGTCCGGCTGGCCGGTGCGCTCGAGCGAGTGGGCCATCAGCAGCATGGCGTAGTCGCGGTTCTTCGAGCGGGAGTTGCCGCTCAGGAAGCGGTCGAAGTACGGCGTCGCCTCTTCGTGCTGGCGGAGCTGATTGTGCGCCACGCCCAGGTAGAAGGAGGCCTCCAGCGCGTCCTCCTCGGCCGGGTTCATCGCCATGAAGCGGGTCAGCTCGGTGACCGTCGCCGCCATGTCGTTGCGCCGGAAGGCGGTCTTGCCGCGCTCGAAGGCCACCGAGCCGATCTCCTTGCGGAGCACGTCCGCGCGATCGGTCAGCGCGGCCCGCTCGAGCGAGGTGAGGCGCGAGGTGTCCAGCTTGAGCAGCGCATCAATGCCCTTGAGGCGCTCGTCGCCGGGCAGGTTGGTCATCATGCGGTAGACCTCGGCGGCCTCCCGCTGCGAGGTCGCGGTGGCGTCGCTCTCGGTCTTCTGCACCTCCAGCTGCGCGGTGAGCTCGGTCACCTGCCGCGAGAGGCGCTCACGCTCCGCCTCCGACGAACGCGTGCTCGCCGAGGAGACCAGCACCGCGCCGGCGATGCAGAGGCCGGCGAAGATGACGTACGCGGCCGCGGACGCGAACCACGTCTTGCGTGCTGCGTCCTCGCCCTGCTTGGCCACCGTCTTCAACTCGGCGTGCAGGTTCTTCAGCAGGTTGTCGGTCTTGATGACCAGGTTGCGGGACTCCACCACCTCCCGCTTGATCTCGGAGAGTTCCTTCTCCATCCCCTGCTTTCCTTCCGCGTTCTTCTTGTCGTCCTTCAGGGACGTCACCGTCGAGGTCTTCATCGCTGCCGCTGTCCTCAGGGCTCGGGATCCATGTCACGTCGCGCCACCGGCCGGTCCACGGAGTTCCTCCACCCGGACGGGGCGATACCAATCTGGCCCGGACCAACACCACCGGTGCCTGACTTCATTTCCTCGGATCGCGGAGAGCTGCCGCACGGCGATGGCTTGCCTGCTCCGTTGCTCCTCAAGGGCTCCACGTACCACGCGTGCCCGGCAGAAAGGAGAAAGTCGCCCCCAGCAACAGGGTGTGTCCGCCTCCGTTGAAGACATGTGGGGTTCCCGGAACCACCCCCTGCGCGAGCAGGTAGCGATAGCCCAGGTTGAAGGACCAGCGCGGTGAGAAGCGCGCCTCGAGGCTCACGCTGCCGCCGATCGCGGTGCCCAGCGCCTCGGTGAAGTCCTCCGCGCGATCGGTCTGGCCGCTCACGATCGCCGGGCCGACGTGCAGCCCCAGCCGCGGGATGAGCAGGAAGTCCGGGCTCAGCCTCCACATGGCCTGGAGGCGCCCGCTCACCAGGGCGCCATACATCGCCCCGAGGGGTGCCCCCTGCCCCTTCCAGATGGGCTGCAGGCCGCCGAAGAGATCGATGCCCAGCTCTCCCCACGCCACCGGCGCGTAGCCGAAGGTCGCCACCAGCGTGGGGCCTCCGTTCGCCGGCGCCTGCCCCTGGGTCCGGGCGCGGGTCTGCAGATCCCGCTGCCAGCCGACCAGAACGCTGACCCGGGCGTTCTCCTCCAGGCTTGAGGGGAACATCTCCGCCCGCGCCGGCGCCCCGGACACCAGCAACGTCCCCATCACGCCCATCGCCAGCGTATGGGCCCACCTCCACCGGATGCTCAAACCTGTCCTGCCCTTCCGAAGTCCCTCGCGGCCAGGCCCCGCGAAACGCCGTGTTCCTCCGAAAGCCTACGGCGGTCCCGATCCGCGTCCATTTCCTGGCATCGGCAGCATGGAAGACGCGGCTGCCGTTCAGCGCGCGCGCCGCGTGAGCTCGAGCAGGGGCACCTGGTGGACCACCACCGTGGCGTGCCGGCAGGAGAGGTTGAAGTCGGCACGGTCGAGTTCGGCGAGGAGCGTGCGGAGGGCCTGGGCTCCCGGTTGCGGCGCCTCCCCTCCGGCCGCGTGACAGGCCATCACCCGCAGCGCCTCGGCGAGGGTCATCGGCGTGAGGGGGCTGTCGGGGGGCGGCAGCGCCTGGGACACCTCCCGGACCACCGTCTCGGCGTCCATGGGCTCGATGCCCTCGGGCAGCGAGGTGAGGGAGAAGGTGGTCCCGCCGAACGGCTCGAGTGCGAACCCCAACCGGCTGAAGGCCTCCAGGTTCTTCGCGATCCGTCGCGCATCGTCGGGCGTGAAGGTGAGCGTGGAGGTGAAGAGCGAGGTCTGCGCGGTCTGCGGCCTCCCCTTCACCAGGGCGCGATGGAAGGCGGACAGGCGCACCCGTTCGCGCGCCGCGTGCGGATCGATCACCACCAGGGTCCCGCCCTGGCCCTCGCAGACGTGGAAGCGATCGGCCAGCAGCCCGATGGGGGTGAGCGCGCCGAACCATCCCGGCGGAGGAGCCTCGTTGAGTTGCGGTGCCGCCTGTCCGAACGCGGGTGCCGGCGGCATCAGTCCGGGGTGGGGCTCGGCGGCGACCGGAAATGGAAGGGGCCCTTCGCCTTCGGATCCCGACTCGCGGGCACGGGTCAGAAAGCGCTCCACCGCCATGGCGTAGTGGGCGGCCGCCGGTCCCGAGGCGGGGCTGCCCTCGGCGGCCTGGGCTTCCTGTAGCCAGGGAGCGGTCTGCAGCGCGTGCTGGACGGCGTTGCGCACCACCTCGTGGACGCCCCCCGGATCCGAGAAGCGGACCTCCAGCTTCTGCGGATGGACGTTCACGTCGACCTCGCGCGGATCGATCTCGATGAAGAGCACCACCACCGGCTGACGACCGGGAGGGAGCGAATCCTGGAAGGCCTTCTGGACCGCGTGGATGAGCCCACGGTCACGCACGTAGCGGCGGTTGACGAAGGTGTAGATGCCGCGGGCGTGCGGCAGCGTGTACTCGGGGGAGGCCACGTGCCCGCGCACCGCGATCCCGAGCTGCCGTTCATGAACCTCCAGCAGGTGGGGATGCACCCCCGAGCCGAGCGCGGCGGCGATGCGCTCGGTGGGATCGTCCGGACAGGCGGGGCTCGCCAGCAGGGTCACCGGGCCGTGCTGCAGGAAGAAGCCGACCTCGGGATTGGCGAGCGCGATGCGCAGCACCGCCTCTTCAGCGTGCTTGAGCTCGGTGGACTCACGCTTGAGGAACTTGCGCCGGGCCGGGACGTTGAAGAACAGGTCCTCGACGCGGATCAGCGTGCCGTTCACCGGCTCGCAGGACTCCACCTCGGGATCCCCTCCCCCTTCCACCCTGAGCCGGGTGCCGACCGGGGCGTTGGGCTGCGACGTCTGCAGTTCGAAGCGCGAGACGCTGGCGATCGCCGGGACCGCCTCCCCCCGGAATCCCATGCTGCGGATGCGGGTGAGCCCGTCGAAGTCGCGGAGCTTGCTGGTCGCGTGGCGCAGGAGGGCCCGCTGGGCGTCGTCCTCGCTCATGCCGCGGCCGTCATCCTCGATGATGATCCGCCCCATCCCCCCTTCCTCCAGGGTGATGCGGACCGTGGAGGCACCGGCGTCCAGCGCGTTCTCCACCAGCTCCTTGATCACCGACGCCGGTCGCTCAATCACCTCGCCGGCGGCGATCTGATTGATGAGGGCTTCGGGGAGCAGTGCGATCTCGGCAGACATCAGGCCCCTTTTAGGCGACTTCGCCCGTGGGCTGGCCCTCTCTTTACGGCCGCGTGGGCCCTCTTCGGAGCACCCGTTCTCCAGCCATTCCGCCGCCCCACCCGGCCTTCCGACGCCGCGCCGTCTGCGCCATCGCCCACCCGGCCACAACCCGGCGACGCATTGCGGCACACGGACCTGACAGCGGCCGAAGCCTGGATTAAAGGCTTCGGCGATATGGCTCCTTCTGCATCCCCCCGCCGCCTCCGCGTTGCCGTGACCGGCGCCAGCGGAGATCTTGGCGCCCTGCTGCTCACGCACCTGCAACGGGACCCGCGGGTCGAGAAGATCCTGGTCTTCGATCTGGCGCAGCCGCAGGGCGAGCGCATCGTCTTCCACCACCTGGACCTGACCCGTCATGACGCCGAGGACGAGCTGGTGGATGCCCTCAGTGAAGAGCCGGTGGATGCGCTCTTCCACCTCGCCTTCCGGCGGGGCAGCGGTGGCAACGCCGCATTGGCCCACGAGCTCGAGATCTCGGGGACCCTCCACGTCCTGGCGGCCAGCGCCCGGCTCCGACTTCCCCGCCTGATCATCCCCTCGCTGACCGCCGCCTACGGGCCCCGACCGGATCACCCGGCGCAGATCAGCGAGGACGCGCCCCTCCATGGCGTCGACCGCTCGCGCTACGTCCGCGACAAGCTCGAACTGGAGCGGCAGGTGGAGCGCTTCTCGGCGGCCCATCCCGAGACCAGGGTGTTCGTCCTGCGCTTTGCTCCCATCGTGGGACCGCACATGGACAACGTCGTGGTGCGGCTGCTCAGCGCGCCCGTCGTGCCCACCCTGCTCGGCTACGATCCCCTCTGGCAGGCCCTGCACGAGGAGGACGCCGTCCGCGCCCTCATGTGCACCCTGGAGGCCCCCGAGGCGGGCACCTTCAACATCGTCGGCAAGGGTGTGATGCCCTTCTCTTCATTGGCCCGGTCGGCGGGCGCACTCCCCATTCCGGTGCCGGGGGGGCTGCTCCAGACGGCAGTCCGAGTGTTCGACACGGTGGGTGCCTCGACGGTGCACCTGCCTTTGATCGGGTTTCTACGCTACGCGGTGATCGCTGACGGCCGGCGTGCCGCGGAACAGCTCGGGTTCGTGCCCGAGTACGAGACCGGCGAGGCAGCCGGCTCCATCAGGGGGATGAGCTGATGTCGAGGGGTGTTCTGGGAAATGATCCCTTCCGCCGCGGTGCCGCTGCCCGACCGGAGGCGGAGACCGGAGAGGCGAAGCCCCCCTCGAAGTCCGCGCCCAAGAAGCGCGGCGCCAAGGCGCGCAAGCCCGCCTCCCCCGAGGCGCGCAGCGCCGGGACGGCCGCACCGACTGCCGGTACCGCCAAGGCGCCGGGACGCGCCGCTGGCCCCTCCCGGACGCCGCAGCGCAAGGGAGGGGGCTCCGCCGCCGGTCCTTCCACGCCTCGAAAGAGGACCTCGCCCATCCCTGCCGAGCCGGGTGCCGAAGCGTCCGGAGCGCCCCGGAAGGATGCCTCCGCAGCAACGGGCGTGGCTCCTTCCAAGCCCGCCGGCGTGAAGCGCGCCGGGTCCCGCCGGACGTCCCCGGTCGCGGATCAGAAGCCTGCCGCAACGGCCCTCCCGCCCGCCGGGGCCCCGGCGCCCGAAACGCCGTCCACGCAGCGTCGCGCGTCGACCCGGCACCTCACGCCGGTGGCCTCTCCCTCCCCGGCAACGCGGCCGCCCCCTATAGCGCCTGCGGTGCCTGAGGCTGCGCAGGTCGCTGACGTGGTCAGCCTGCCGCCCCGTGCGCCGGCGACGTCCCGACCGGGGGCGCCCCACCTGATGTTGGTCAGCGAGGTTGAGCCTCCCGTGGAGCCGCCGCAGCCGCGCTTTCCCCGGGACGAGGACGACCTGGCGACCCGCGCGACCCGCGCCCTGGAGTTCGCCCGGGATCTCGCCGCCGCCGGATTGCAGGGCCCCACGCTCACGCGTTCGGCACGGGTCGGCCGGGGCCTCATCCGCGCCGCGCTGAGCGGAGTGGGCTCGCTGTGGGGTCAACAGGTCGACCCTTACGGGCGGGATCCCCGCCTCGTCGAGGACCTCGAGCCTCTCGCCAAGCTGCTCTACACCCACTACTGGCGGGTGACGGTCCAGGGAGCGGTGCACGTCCCCGAAGGTCCGGTGCTTCTCGTCGCCAACCATGCGGGCGTCATGCCCTTCGATGGTCCGGTCCTGCAGCAGGTGCTCACCCGCGAGCGCCCGGATCTCAACGAGGCCCGCTGGCTCGTCGAGGACCAGATCTTCCACGCCCCCTTCTTCGGGACCCTCTTCAACCGGCTCGGCGCCCTGCGCGCCTGCCCCCAGAACGCCCGGCGGCTGCTGTCCGAGCAGCGCCCGGTCATCGTCTTTCCGGAGGGTGCGCAGGGACTCGGCAAGCCCTACCGCGAGCGCGGCCAGCTCAAGCGCTTCGGCCGCGGGGGCTTCGTCAAGATCGCGCTGCGCGCCCGGGTGCCGATCGTCCCGGTGGCCATCGTCGGCTCCGAGGAGACCTCGCCCCTGATGGCGCGGCTCCCGGGTTCGATCTTCGGACTCGGCTACATTCCGGTCACCCCCCTGGGTCCCCTGCCGCTCCCCGCCCGTTGGATGGTCCGCTTCGGCGAGCCCCTCAACCTGGATGGGGCGGGCCCGGACGACGCCGACAATCTCCCGGTCGTCCAGCGTCTCTCGGAACGCACCCGCGACAGCATCCAGGGCATGCGGGAAGCGCTGCTGCGGGAGCGCGGAGGCGCCTGGTTCGGCTGAATCCACCTGCCCGGCCCTTCCCGGTGAGGGTCCGGGAGGGCGCCGGTGCTCAGTGTCGGAGCGCGCCGCCCTCCTCCTCCGGCCACGGACCGGAGGGTTCGGCGTCGGCGTCCGTTCGGGCGCCGGGAGCCGGAAGCGGCAGGACGATGGTGAAGGTCGACCCCTGCCCCCGCACGCTCTGAACCTCCAGCCGTCCCCCATGCGCTTCCACGAGCCGCTTGGAAACAGCCAGCCCCAGGCCCATTCCGGGGACGTCCAGGTGCGGGTCGAGGCGGCGGAAGGGCATGAAGAGGCGGGCGGCGTCCTCGGTGCCGACTCCCTCGCCTTCGTCGCTCACGGCCACCCGCACGTCGGCCCCGCGCTCCAGGCTGATGCGGATACGTCCGCCCTCCGAATACTTGATGGCGTTGCTGAGCAGGTTCGCCAGGACCTGGGCGATCCGGGTCTCGTCGAAGAAGAGCACCACCGCCTCGTCGGGGACGTGGCACTCGATGCGGTGACGCTCGGTGCTGTCGCGGAACAGGAGCGCTGCATCGAGCACGACGGTCCTCAGGTCGGCTTCGGTCCGGTGGAGCTTGAGGTTGCCGGCCTCGACGCCCGCAGCGTCCTGGAGATCGCTCACCATGTTGTTCATCCGGTCGAGCTGACGCTGGATGACCTTCACCCGTCGCTGGATGCTCTCGGCGACGTCCGGTTCCCGTGAGAGGAGCTGGACCGCCGACTGGAGCGCGGAGAGCGGCGTGCGCAGATCGTGGGCGACCGCGGAGAGAAACACCGCACGCTCGCGCGTGTTGCGCTCGAGCTGCTCCACCACGTCGTTGAACGCATCCCCCACCTCGTTGAGCTCGGTCACGTTGCTCCTGGGGGCGCGAACCCAGCCGGTCCCCAGTGCGAAGCGCTGGATGGACTCGCGCAGGCCGGAGACGGCGCGAAGGTGCTCCCGGGAGAGCCGCAGCACGTAGACGGCAATGGCCAACATCATGAGGGCGAGCACGATGCGCATGATGAAGAGGCCCTGACGGAGCCCCCGCGCCTTGAGGATGTCGCCCCGTGCCTGTTCCCGGTTGATCCGGGCAAAGGACGCGGCTGCGGCCACCGCTTCCACGAGGCGGATGCTGGCCTGTTGCCCCACCGCGCCCCGGTCCGGCCCCTCTTCGCGAGACAGCCTGAGGTCGCTGACCGCGCTCTGAGCCAGCCGGTCCAGGCGCTCGAACTCCTCCCTTTCCTCAACGGTGTCGACCACCGCGGCCGCCTCCTTCAGGTGGGTGAGCAGGCGACGTTCGAACCGCGTCATCTGCTCGAGCCCCGCCCCGTTTCCGGAGCCCCGCTGCGAGTGCGCGAACTGAAGCTGCAGGAGATCCCGTTCGATGTGATCGGCGAGGACCACCGTCTGGTAGACCCGATTGAGGTCCCGCGAGAGGCGGCGCTGCTCCCGCTCGGAAACCACCATCCCGGCCGCGGCGATGGTGAGCATCACCATGAGCAGGGCCACGATGATGTTGAATGACTTGCGGAGCCCGCGCTCCTTCAGCCTCAGCATGTGCACTCCCGCGTGCTTCCCCCTTCCGGCGCTGCAGCTGCCCTGACAAGCCGGCGCCGACCCTCACGCTGTTCCAGAGCGGCCGTGCGGACACAGCCCTGCTGGCCTGCCCCCAAAGAGCCGTGAAGGTGGCGATTTCCTGCCGGTTGCCGACACAATGGTGATCGACGTGCCGGACCGCGACCCACAGACCCTGAAAGCCCTCCTCCCGACCCTGCTCGCACGACTGACCCGCGAGGGCCGACCGGCGGGACTGTTGACGCCGGTCTGGAGCGAGGTGGCCGGCGGCCAGCTCGCCCAGCACTCCCGCCCCACCTCGCTGAGCGGTGACTGCCTCCACGTGCAGGCGGAGAGCTCGCTGTGGGCCGGGGTCCTGGAGGTTCACACCCCGGAGCTGCTGGCGCGGCTGGAGAAACGCCATCCCCGCCTGGGCATCCGCCGCTTGGAGATCTCCCTCCCATGAGGCTTGCCTGGACGCCGCTGGTCGCGCTGCTCACGCTCGCGCTGCCCCTTCAGGGCCTGGCCGAGGAGATCCCCCGCGAGGTGGCGATCGCGTTCGAGAAGGCCGGGCGCCGCCCGCCGCTGGGCGATCCCGCCCTGGATCGGGCCGCCGAGCTGCTCGCGGTGGCGGTGCTTCTCGAGGGCGCCCACGCGGTGGGCAGCTCCCGTCGGGTGGCGACCGAGCTCTCACGCGCCGGAGGCTTCGACCCCAATCCGCGGGCACTGCTGGTCCGCGCCTCCAGCCACGCCTCCGCCCTCGAGGAGCTGCGCAAACACCCGTCGTTGGTCGAGGGCGCAGCGACCCACGTCGGACTCGGGACCTTCCGCTCCGGGTACACCACCGCGCTCGTCGCGTTGCTCGTGTCCCGGATCGCCGAGATGGAGCCCTTCCCACGGCAGATCCCGGCGGCGGGCCCCTGGTTGCGGAACCTGTGTGGACGCCTCGATGCGGGCTACGAACGTCCCGAGGTGGTGATCACCCGGCCCGCGGGAAACGTCGAGCGGTTCTCCGTGAAATCGGAGGGCGCGGCCCGGATCTGCTCCCGCATCTCGTTTCCAACCGACGGCATCCATCGCGTGGAGCTGATGGTCCGTGGCCCCCGGGGCCCGCACGTCGCCGCGCTCTTCGACGTGTGGGTCGGGGAGGCCCCCCGCGTGCCCACCGCCCATGTCAGCGGGCGCGGGCGCGTCGACGAAGCCGACACCGATCAGAACAGCCGGGTGGCGATTCTGGATCGGATGAACGCCCTCCGCGCCGAGCAGGGCCGCGACCGTCTGAGCCTCGATCCGGGCCTGACGAAGATCGCCCAGGCCTACAGTGACCGGATGGCCAGCGAGGGCTTCTTCGGCCACATCAGCCCGGATGGCTCGACGCTGACGTCCCGGGTGCGCGCCGCGGGCTATGCCTACCGGGTCCTGGGAGAGAACCTGGGGGCCGCGGGGACGCCTCTCGCCGCGCACGAGACGATCGAAGACTCACCGGCCCACCGCGAGAACATCCTGCAGCCCGAGTTCACGCGGGTGGGGATCGGCATCTCCAGGCGCAAGCGCAGCTCGGGCGCGGACGAGGTCATCCTGACCGAGGTCTTCTCCCGTCCCATCGAGACGGTCATCCCCATGGCGCACGTGAAGGCCCTGGTGACCTCCCGCAATGACCGCAGCGCCTTCTTCAAGCTGATCAACGACCGCCGGACCGAGGCCGGCGTCTCGCCGTTGCGGGAACACCGCAAGCTCACCCAGCTGGCGCAGGCCTTCGCCGAGGAGGTGCTGGCCACCGGGGAGCCGGCGACGAGGAAGCAGGCCGACGCCTTCTACGAGCGCGTTTTCCGGGAGGTCCCGAACCTGCGCCGCGCGGCGTTCGACATGGTCGTGGTCGAGCATCCGGACATGCTCCCGACCTCGGCCAACCTGTTGGACGGGACGTACCGCTACCTGGCGGTGGGCGTGGTCCGGGGAGATACGGCCCGGTTCGGACGGGACATGGCCTGGGCGGTGGTGCTCTACGCCGCCCCCTGACGGAGGCGTCACCGCACGACGGCCCGGCCAGGGTGTTCACGCCTTCCACGCGTCCGGGATGGCCACGGGGAGCACGACCGCCTCCCCGTCTCCGACGCCTCAGCCCGCCGACTCAGAGCGGGCGGCGCTGGGTCGCGTAGGACTCGAGGCCGACCTGGGGCGGCGCCATGTCCACGCTCATCGGGCACTTCATGCAGGTGAAGCTCTGCCATCCGCGGCGGACCGCTTCATCCAGACAGCCGTCGTAGTGGTGGCAGTTCAGGTTGCGGTGGACCTCGACGCCCGCCCGCGTGGGCCCGGCCTCGGGGTTGATGGTCTGCTGCAGATCGGTTGGACACGGCTTCATCGAGGAACCCTCCAGGTTATTCAGTGCACCCCGTTTGAACTGCGCCCCCCCAGCGTGCTGGTGAGGTTCGCGCATGGGCGGACCTTCCGGCTCGCTGCTTACAGCCTGCGCGGCCCTCCTACAGAGGCCCCGCGCTCCATACACAGAGACCGGGCGGCACTCAACCGACCCGGTCCCCTCACGTCCCCCCGCGTGGACACCGATGGGTGGCAGCGCAGATGCCTGCGCCACCGGTCAGCGACGGAACGTGACGGGGCTTCTACGGCCCGCTGCCCCCCCAAGTCAAACCGTGCACCCTGGTCGGAATCAGCGTGCCTTTTCGCCGGTTGCCGTGCGGCTCATGCTGGCGGAGGATCCCGGATTCGCGGGGAGCTGCCGCGGACGGGAAGGAGCGCGGAATGGGTCGTCGTCAGGGTTGGAAGAGGTGGCTTCTGGCGGGGTGTCTCGCAGCGGGCCCGGTGTGGGCGCAGTCGGAGACCCTGCGGGAAGAGGTCCGTCTCCACCACAAAGGGGCCACCGCACGCGCCGTCGCGGAGCTGATGGCCTGCCGCGCGGATGAGAAGGCCCCCTGCGCGGAGGAGCCCCGCCTGGTGCTTCTCACCGGGATGCTGCAGCTGCGACATGGTGACCCCGCCGGCGCGCTCAGCACCCTCTCCTCCCGCGCACCGCAGGGACTGCTCGCCGGCCACCACCACCTGGCCCTCGCCGAGGCCGCCTTCGCGGCCGACGACGCCGCCCGGGCCGTCACCCATTTCGCGGAGGCGGTGAAGCAGGGCTCCCCCCCCGTGGCCGATCGCGCGCGGGTCCGGCATGGAGAGGCGCTGCTCGCCGCCGGACGGGCCGCCGAAGCGCTGCCGCTCCTGGAGGCGGCACTGGGACGCGGCAACGCCCCCGCGCTGCTGGCCCAGAAGGCCCGCGCGCTCGACGCGGTGGGAAAGAAGTCCGACGCCCGGAAGGTCTGGGAGCAGCTCGCCCTCACCTCTCCCGCCCATCCCCTGGCGGCCGAGGCCCACACGGCGCTGGCGGGCACCCAGGGCCCCTGGGTTCCGGAGCCGGGCCCCCGGCTGGACCGTGCCGAACGCCTGGCTGCCGCGGGTCGCCATCAGGAAGCGCTCGGGGAGGCCACTGCGCTGCTCGCGCATTTCAAAGCGAAGTCCCACGAGACCGAGCGCGCCCGGATCGCGCTGATCCAGGCCCGGTCCCTCACCGCCACCGGGAAGGCGAAGGAGGCGGCGGAAGCGCGTGACCGCGCGCTGGCGGGTCCGGATGCCATCGCGGTGCAGGCCGCGTGGGACGAGGCGCGGCGTCTGCTGCGTGGAAACGATCGGGAGGCCACCCGCCAGGCCATGCGGGTCGTGCAGGATCGTTTCCCGCGTTCTACCGAAGCCGACGACGCCCTCTACTATCTCGCCTGGCTGCACCTTCAGGATGGGCAGTACGACGAGGCGGTGAAGGCCTTCGACGAGCTGTTCGAGAAGCATCCCCGCTCACGCCTGCGGGACGACGCCGCGTGGTTCCAGGCGCTCGCCCGTATCGAGCAGGGGCAGCACGCCGACGCCATCCAGAAGCTCCAGCAGCTCATCCAGCGCTTTCCCCGCTCCCAGTTGGTGCCTCAGGCCCGCTACTGGATTGTCCGCCTCCGCCAGCTCGCAGATCCCAAGCTGGACGTCGCGGAGCAATACGCCGCGGTCATCCGGGAGGCGCCGGAGACCTGGTATGCGCTCATGGCGGCGCTGCGGCTCGAGGAGCTCGGCAAGAAGCCTCCGGTGGGCTTCCCGAAGTCGCCGGCGGTGCCGAAGGACGCTGCGGCCTCACCGCCGCAGGAACTCGCCCTCGCGCGCGAGCTCAGTGCCGCCGGCCTGTTCGACGAGGCCTCCGAAGAAGTCCGGCACCGGATCGGGCGGGTGAAGGGAGTCGCGCCTGCGCTCGCCCTGGGGCACGCGCTGGCGGAGATCGAACTCCATGGGGATGCCTACGCCCTCGCCGCGCGGCACCTGTGGGGACAGGCCTACACGCGCAAGGATCCTGCTGCGCTTGCCCTGCTCTATCCGCAGGCTTATGCGGACAGCGTGCGTGCCGCCGCCAAGGACGTGTCCATTGAGCCGTCCCTGGTGTGGGCGATCATGCGGCGGGAGAGCGCCTTCCGTCCGGCGGCCCTGAGCCACGCCAATGCGCGCGGGCTCATGCAGCTCATTCCCCCCACCGCCAAGGAGATCGCCAAGCGGCTGGGAGAGGCCGCGCCCCATCCGGATCGCCTCTACTCCCCCGGCATCAACGTCCGCTACGCGGCCTGGTACCTCGCGCGGCTCCTCGAGCGCTTCGGGCATCCCGCCCTCGCCGCGGCGGCGTACAACGGGGGGCCCAACGCGGTCGCCAGGTGGGTGCAGCATTCGGGGGATGTTCCCCTCGACCTCTTCGTGGAGCGCATTCCCTACAAGGAGACGCGGCGCTACGTGAAGAAGGTGCTCGCCGACGCGCACCTCTATCACCGCTTCTACGGCAGTGATGCCGGTGGGTCGCTCGCGCTCACCCTCCCCGCGCTGGCCGATGGTGGCGTGAACTTCTGAGCCCCCCATCCCCTCGTCCGGGGCGGGCACGCAACGCACGCCCTGCCCGGGCGGGTTCCCGGACGGCGGGTGTCAGAGGCGAGCTGCAACGGGGGCACCGGGAAGCGGTCGCGACCCCCGCCACGACGCGCACCTTCCCGCGCTGGGGTGTCAGGAGGCGAGCCGGACCGCGAGCTCGCCCGCGAAGCGCGCGTTGTGGACCAGCAGCGCGAGATTCGCGGCGAGGGTGCGCCCCTCGGAGCGTTCCGCGAGTCGCGAGAGGAGGTAGGGGGTGACCGCCTGCCCCACCACGCCCTCGCGCCGCGCCTCATCGAGGGCGAGCAGGATGAGTCGCTCCACCTCGGCGCGGGGCAGCGCGGTGTCCTCGGGTGGAGGGAGCGCCAGCACCAGGCCGCCCTGCCCCAACACCTCGAAGCGCGCTCGGATGACCTCTGCGGCCTCCTGCACGCCAGCGAGCCCGAAGGGGAGCTTCAGGCCGGAGGTGCGGGAGTAGAACGCCGGAAAGTCATCGGTGCCGATGCCGAAGACCGGGACGCCCAGGGTCTCCAGGACCTCGAGGGTCCGCGGCAGATCGAGCACCGACTTCGCGCCGGCGCAGACCACCGCCACCGGATGGCGCGCAATGGCCCCCAGGTCCTGCGAGATGTCCAGGTGCACCTCGAGCTCACGGTGGACGCCCCCGATGCCACCGGTGGCGAAGACCCGGATGCCGGCGGCCGCAGCGATCTCACACGTCGCGCTGACGGTGGTCCCCCCGTCGGCCCGGCGGGCGATTGCGACGGCGAGCTCCCGTGAGCCCAGCTTGAGGCGTTCGGAGCCCGGCTCGGCGAGACGCCGCATCTGCTCCACCGTCAGCCCGACGTGGACCTGCCCGCCGATCACCGCGGTCGGCGCGGGGACCGCACCGGCGGCGCGGACAGCCTCCTCACAGGCACGTGCCGCCTCGAGGTTCTGCGGATATGGGAGGCCCTGCGCGACCACGCTGGTCTCCATCGCCACCAGGGGACGCCCGGACGCCCGCGCCTCCTGCACCTCTTCGGAATAGTGGATGTCCATGTCGGTCAGCGTGCCCGGACCTTCTCGACCACCAGGGCGTAGTCGTCGATCTTCTTGTCGAGGGTGGGACGCGAAATGCCCAGGAGCTCGGCGGCGCGGATCTTCTTTCCTCCCGCCTCCCGCAGAGCCTCGGCAATCGCATGACGCTCGAGCTGTTGCACGCGCGCCGACAGGGTCCGGGGCGCCTCCGAGGTCTCCTCGTGCCCCTCCTGGACCTCGGGCGGGAGCAGGAGCGCGGGGATCTCCTCACCCGGGTGCAGGAGCGCGAGGCGCTCGGCAGTGAGGCGCAACTCGCTCACGTTGTGGGGCCAGCGGTAGTCGGTGAGCAGGCGCAGGGCCTCGGGTGAGAGCCGGGGCACGTCGGTCCCACGCGCCTCGGCCAGGGGGAAGGCGAAGCGCTCGAAGAGCACCTCCAGATCATCGACGCGGTCGCGCAGCGGGGGCAGCGGGATGACCCTCGCACCGAACGCCTCGGCGAGTTTCCCCGGCACCTCCCCCCGCTCCGCCAGCTCCCGGAGCGGGGCGGATGCGGTCGCCATCACCCGGACGTCGACCGGCTCCTCTCCACCGCCCGGTGCCGGCGCGGCGCCGCGGGAGAGCAGCCGCGCCACGCGCTGTGCGGCGGCCTCACTCAGCGACTCAACGCACTCGAGCAGCAACGTGCCGCCGTCGGCGAGCAGGAACGCCGAGATGAGCGGGGGCTGTCCCGGCTCACTGGTCCGACCGAAGAGGGTCTGCTCCACCTCCTCTTCATCACCGCGGCAGTCGACCCGGATGAAGGGTCCGCCGCTCCGCGCGCCGCGGGAGTGGACCCAGCGCGCGAGGTGCGCGCGCCCGCTCCCGGATTCACCGGTGAAGACGATGGGGGCGATCCCGGTGGCGGCTTCACGGGCCAGCTCCACGCTCTCCAGGAACGCCGGGGAGCGACCGTCGAGTTCCACCTTCGGGCGGGAGGTGGCCACGGGCCGGGCGCGCTGTGCGGCGTAGGCCTCTCCGGCAAGGCGGGCCAGCGCGCTGATGAGCCCGAGCGCGTTCGGCTCCACGCCGCCGTCGGCCTTGGAGAGGTAGAGGATGCCGAAGGGAAGGCCGCCGCTGGCGACCAACGGGACGCAGACCTCGGCACCGGCCCGGGCGACCTCCCGCGCATCGAGGCTCGCCTCGAGCAATACCCGTGGGACCTCGAGGCCATTTTCGGGGGCACCGCGGATCGCCGAGGCGACCCAGGCCCCCGCCCTTCCGACGAGCGCTGCGCAGGTCTCGGCATGGGTTGCGCGCTCGGCGAGCTCGGTGAGTCGCTGAAGCACCATGGTCTCGCTGGTGGCCGCCTGCAGCTGGAGGGCGGCATCGAGCAGCACCGCCGCCAGCCCCTCGGAGGGAAGGACCTCTTCGAGGCGCAGCGACTCCAGATTCCTGGGTCGCTCCTCGCGCACGCCGGCACCTGCGGCAGGGGCGGCGATATAGAGCAGGCTCGACTCACCCGCCTGGATGCGATCACCGGGAAGCAGCGTCACCGGACCCTCGATGGGGTTTCCATTGACCAGGGTGCCGTTGCTGCTGCCGAGATCCTCAACCCGCGCGTGCCCGTCCTCGAGCCAGATGCGCGCGTGGCGTCTGGACAGGCGTCCATCCTCCACCGGGAGGGTGCAGGATGGACTGCGGCCCAGCACCAGCTCCTCCAACAGCTCGACCCGCTGACCCTCACGGGGACCCGTCAGCATCATCAACGCGTGCATCGGCACCTTGTAACGCGCATTTACAGGGGCGAGAAGTGCTTGCTGACCGGGGGGAAACCGCCGAGCGACCGTCCAGGGCCGGTGCGGCGCCTCGCCTCCAGGGGGTGCCGGAGAGGTGCGGAAGCGGCCGCTCGCCCGGTGGCGCTCCCGTCCTCTGACCTCTGTCCCGGAAGCACCGCGCTGCCGTGCTCGGGAAGCGTGCCGACGCGTTCTTCGTCAGCTCGGAAGCTCAGCCCCGAGCAGCTCGCTCAGGTCGTCCTCATCCAGGGGCCGCCCCTCGCGGGTCACCACCACGGCGTTGACCTGGGACTCGGCGATCTCCACCGCCGCGCCCTTGCGCCACTCGGTGGTTCGCCGGGAACCGTCCACGAGGCGCCCGACCATGGTCTCCTCGTCCCAGGTGAGGACCTCCGCCCACAGGTCCTCCCCCTCCGGGGTCCCCTCGGGATGGGTCTCGAAGGTCGCACGGACCAGGAAGGTGAGCGGCTCCATCAACCCCCGGCGCATGAAGCGCGAACGGAACTTCGGGAGCAGCTTGGTGGCGGTGGCCTGCAGCGCCTCGCTGAGCTCCGGTGACTCGTCTTCGAACCGGTCGCGGTAGGGACGCAGGAGCTCGCCGGCGGTATGCCGCCCCTCCGCGGACACCACCGTGAGGCAGGGACCTTCGTGTCCCTCGAAGGCTTCCAGGGGAACGCCGATCAGCCGGGGCCGGGCCTCCTCGGACGGATCCAGGCGGAACACGTGCCCTTCCGAGGTTCCCATCATCGAGCCCGGCTCCGGGGCCTGTCCCATGGCCATGTCGCCACAGAGCTCGTGAAGGAATCCTTCGGCGGCGTCCAGCTCGTCCTCGGAGATGTGGAAGAGCTCCACGTCCCTCACCCCGAACTTCTCCATGCCATGGGTGTGCACCCACAGCGGCGACTCACCATCGGTGAGCTGCTGGACGTGGATGCTGAGGTGATCGCGGATGTCGAAGTCGAGGTCGATGATCTCCTCGACGTCCTGCTCCCCGTGCACCTTGAACGAGCTGATGTCGAGCAGGACGCCCTCGGTGCTCGCCAGGATGATGCGGGCGAGCACCAGCGCCTCGACCACGATCAACGGCGGATGCGCCTCGTTGGTCGGAAAGGCGATCCGGTAGAAGCCCTTTGCGCGCCGGAGCACGTCGAGGTTCGCCGGGTTCCCCGAGAGCAGCTCGGGCGTCTCCCCCAGCGCCTCCTCCCGGGCCTCGAAGCGCACCTCGAGCGGGCCGCTGCCGCTCTCGTAGCGGAATGACCAGCGCCCTTCGTCTCCGCTGAAGAGCAGGTCGTCGGCATCGAGCTCTTCGTCGATGGCAGCGAAATCGACCGGCGCGTCGCTCAGCGTGGCGACGATGTAGATGTCCTTCACAGGTACTTCTCGATCTCTTTGAGCAGGTCCACGCGGTCCACGAGGTTGGTGACGTAGTCCAACTTGCCGGTCTCGAGCACCAGCACCGGCGAGAGCTTGTAGCCTTCGAACCAGTCTTCGTAGAGGACGTTGAGCCGCCGCAGATAAGGGGTGGGGATGTCCGCCTCCATGGCCCGGCCCCGCAGGCGGATGCGTTTGCGCAGGGTGGCCACCGGAGCCCTCAGGTAGACCATCAGGTCGGGAGGGATGAGCGTCTCGCGGAGGGTCTCGTAGAGCTCCCAATAGGTCGCGAAGTCACGCTTGTCGATGAACCGCTGGCGGTGGAGGTTCTTCGCGAAGATCTCCGCGTCCTCGTAGATGGTCCGGTCCTGGAGGGCGGTGCCTTTGCAGGCCTCGAGCTGACGGTGCAGCTTGAACTTCGCGGTGAGGAAGAAGAGCTGGGAGCGGAACGCCCAGGTCTTCATGTCCGCGTAGAAATCCTCCAGGTACGGGTTCTGCTCGTTCGGCTCGAAGAACGGCTGCAGGCCGTACTTGCGCGTCAGAAACGTCGTGAGCTCGGTCTTCCCGGCGCCGATGTTTCCTGCGATGGCGATGAACCTGCTTCGTCTCCGGGCGCTCACCGCCCGCCTTCTAACCGTCGCCCCCGGTGGTGCCAACCCTCTATCGCTCCCCGGGCGGGCAGCCGGTCCTTCCCGTCGCTCCCGGAGCGCTTGCGATCCCCATGTGGCGCCGTTTTGGGCGAGGATGCGGCCCGTGTCCAAGCCCCGTCCGTCCCTCCTCCGCGCCCTCCCCTTCACCTGCGCGCTGATCCTGGCCTCGGCCTGCACCTCGACGCCGGGCCCCGCGCCCTCCGCCTCCGCCCAGGCCACCCCTCTGGAGCGGGCCCGGAACATGATGGACACCGGCCGGATGGAAGAGGCGGTGTCCCTCCTCTCCCGGGCCCATCGCGACGCGCCCGACGACCTGGACATCGCGCGCGCCTTCACCGAGGCCCAGGTGCGCTCCGGGGCCACCGAGGCCTTCCTGCAGAGCCTCGCGTCCCGGCCTCCCTCCCCGGTGGTCCACTACATGCGGGGATTGGCCCTCTTCACCCGCCCTGCCGATGCCTCGGGTCCGGCGATCGATGCCTTCCGCACCGCGACCGAAGGGGCCCCCGAGCGCGCCGAGCTGCACTACCGGCTGGGTGTCGCACTGCTCGAGACCGAGCAGGTCGAAGAGGCGCTCCCTCCCCTCCAGCGCGCCCTCGAGCTCGAGCCGACGAACGCGCGCTTCCGCCTGCCGCTGGCGAAGGCCCTGGCGCTGACCGGCGATCGCGAAGGGGCCGTCGCGCAGCTCGCCCTGCTGGTGCGCAGCGAGCCCGCGCCCACCACCGCCGACATTCAGGTGGGACGCCAACTCATGCTGATCGTGGCCGACCCCTACTCCGGCATCCCTGCCTCAGTGCGCCCCCGGATCGATCAGGGCCTGGCCGCGCTCCACGAGCGCGATCAGCCGCAACCGGCCATCGTCGCCTTCGAGGAGATCCTCCGTGACTTCCCCGATCTGGCGGTGGTCCACTCCCTGGTGGGCCTCGCGTGGCTGCGTCTGGATGACGCGGGACGCGCGCTGGACCGCTTCCGCAAGGCCACCGAGCTCGCCCCCTGGGATGGGCACAACCACCTCTACCTCGGCAACCTTTACGCCTCCCGCCAGCGCCCGGATCAGGCGCTCGAGGCCTGGCGCCGGGCGGTCGAGCTGCACCCCCTGCTGGGGGATGCCTGGAGCCAGATCGGCGCAACGCTCTTCGAACAGGGGGACCTCGACGGCGCGGCCGAGGCGCTGCGGATCACCACCGTCCTCGAGCCCGGGGATCCGGTGGCGTTCGGACGCCTTGCCATGGCCCATCAGCTCGCCGGGCGCCTGGGTCCCGCGGAGGACGCGCTGGCACGCGCCATCCGCCTTGCCCCTTCGGATGCGGGGCTGCACCTGAGCATGGGAGCCCTCCTCGCCGAACGTGCCCAGGCGAGCACCGGGGCGACCCGGAGCAGCTTCCGCACCCGGGCCCGCGAAGCGTACCAGAAGGTCCTCGAGCTTCAGCCTGACAACCTGGTGGCCGCCGGCGCCCTGGAGAGACTGTCCGCGGCCCCCTGAGCCACCGGACGCGGCGCCCCCCGAAACCGGCGTCCCCACCGGATGCCCCCTGATCGGGCGATCTCCGCGTGACGGCTGGTCGCCTCGCGCCGCTCCCTCTAGAATCCCGACCACGCCATGGAGCCCTCGACCAAGCCCAGCACGCCCCCCAGCGCCAGTCCTTCCGAGGCCCCCCGCCCCAGCAACCCCGGCCTGAGCGCGGTCCGCACCGCCACGCGTGAGGCGCCCCTCGAGCACAAGCCACAGGGCCCCCTGCGCGAGCGGCTGAAGTCGGGCAGCCTGGACGTGTTCCTCAACACGCGCGCGATCCTGCGGGAGCTGCTCGAGGACCTGCGCAACCGGGACGGGCACTTCAAGGTGAAGGCCGGGATCCTCGCCACCTGGATCCTGTTGAGCGTCACCAGCATGGCCATCGCCTGTCAGCCGTTCCAGGGGTTCGGCAACTCACTCGAGGCAGAGTGGGTCCTGGCCGGTGATGACCGGCGCCCGGTCTTCAGCGTCTACAACCAGAGCGACGAACCCTGGCAGGACGTGGTGGTGATCATCAACGGCACCTACCGCGCGTCTCAGGGCGTGGTGGCTCCAGGCAGCTCCATCACCCTCACCCCCCGCCAGCTCATGGGAGACGATGGTCGCACCGCTCCCTCGGATCTGAAGGCGCACCGGGTGGAGCTGCGGACCTCGGACGGCAGCCAGACGTTGGTCGCGGACGGCCAGCCCCGCTGAGGGTACCGCAACGCAGAAGCGCCGCGCCCTTCCTGAAAGAGAAGGACGCGGCGCAACCTGCAACGGCGTTCCCGGCCGGGAAGGAGGACCGCCACCCGTTCCCGGGCACCGTCCCCCTCACCGAACCGGGATCGTGATTCAGCTCTCGGCAGCCTCTTCGGCAGGCGCCGCAGGGGCGGCCTGGGGCCGATCGACCAGCTCGAGCAGGACCATCTCCGCAGCGTCGCCGCGGCGGTTGCCGAGCTTCACGATGCGGGTGTAACCGCCGGGGCGGTTCGCATAACGCTCGCTGTACTCACCGAAGATCTTCTGGAGCAGCTCGCGGTTCTTCACCACGCGGCCGGCGAGACGGGTGTTGTGGAGCCCGCCCTTCTTGCCGAGGGTGATGACCTTCTCGGCCAGCTTCCGGGCCTCCTTGGCCTTGGGGAGCGTGGTCTTGATGGCACCGTGCTCCATGAGCGAGGTGACCATGTTGTTGAGCATCGCGACGCGGTGGCTGGCAACGCGCTGCAGCTTACGGGGTCCGACCAGGTGACGCATGGGGTCTGCTTTCTCGGTCATGCCCCTGCGTGCAGGGACCCTGACCTTCTACCCGGCCGTATCAGGTACCGGGAGGTTGGGGGTGACTCCGGGGAGCGCGCCGTTCAGAGCGCCCCCCGAAGGGTGCTTCAGGCCTCGGGAGAAGGCTCGACCGCGCCCGGCTGACGGGGCTGCCAGTTCTCGAGCTTCATGCCCAGCGACAGGCCCATCTCGGAGAGGATCTCCTTGATCTCCTTGAGGGACTTGCGGCCGAAGTTCTTGGTCTTGAGCATCTCGGCCTCGGTGCGCTGCACGAGGTCACCGATGGTCTTGATGTTCGCCTGCTGCAGGCAGTTGGCCGAGCGCACCGACAGCTCGAGTTCATCCACCGAGCGGAACAGGTTCTCGTTGAGCTTGGCCTCCTCGCGGGGGGCCTCGATCATCACCGGCTCCTCGGTCTCATCGAAGTTGATGAAGACCGTGAGCTGCTCCTTGACGATCTTGGCCGCGTAGGCGACCGCGTCCTGAGGATCGACCGAACCATCGGTCCACACCTCGAGGCTCAGCTTGTCGTAGTCGGTGACCTGACCGACGCGGGCGTTGGTGACCTGGTAGTTCACCTTGCGCACCGGCGAGAACAGCGCGTCGACCGGGATGGTCCCGATGGGCGCACCGGCGACCTTGTTCGCCGCAGCCGCAACGTAGCCACGGCCACGACGGCAGGTCAGCTCCATGCGCAGCTTGCCGCCCTCGGAGAGGGTGCAGATGTGCTGGCCGGGGTTGAGCACCTCGACCTGATCGTCGGTGATGAGGTCGCCGGCCTTGATCTCACGGGGACCCTCCGCCTCGATGCGGAGCGTCTTCACCTCGTCGGTGTGCGTGCGGAGCAGCACCTCCTTGAGGTTGAGGATGATGTCGGTGACGTCCTCGGCGACCTCGGGGATCGTCGAGAACTCGTGATCCACGCCGTCGATCTTCACCGAGGTGATCGCCGCGCCCTGGAGGCTCGAGAGCAGCACGCGCCGCAGGCTGTTGCCGATCGTGGTCCCGAAGCCGCGCTCCAGCGGCTCCGCCACGAACTTGCCGTAGCTGGCGGTCAGGCTGTCCTGGTCGACTTCCAGACGGCGGGGCTTGATGAGGTCCCGCCAATTCTTCGCAATGTGCTGCTCGGCCATGATGTGACGTCCTATCGAGAGGCCGGCCATCACACCCACTTCCCCGTCCGAATGACGGGAGGTGATCGCCGGCGCAAATGGGTCGGAGCCCGATAACAGGCTCCGGGGACTTCAGACAGCGACACCCCGGTCCCCCGCTCGCACGGGTGACACCGGGGTGTGCCGGCGATGGCCCGGATGCCTGAACGCCAGGCACCCGGGCCGCCGGGGACTACTTCGAGTAGAGCTCGACGATGAGCTGCTCGTGGATGGGCATGGTGAGATCCTCGCGCGCGGGCGCGGTCTTCACGGTGCCCTTGAAGGCGGCCTTGTCCAGCTCGATCCACTGCGGCAGACCGCGGCGATCCAGGGTCTCCAGCGCCTCGCTGATGCGCAGGACCTTGCGGCTCTTCTCGGCCACCTCGATCACGCTGCCCGGGCGGACAGAGTACGAGGGGATGTTGACGCGCTTGCCGTTCACCAGGAAGTGCCCGTGACGCACCATCTGGCGCGCCTCGTTGCGGGTGTCGGCGAAGCCCATGCGGAAGACCACGTTGTCCAGGCGGAGCTCCAGCTGCATGAGCAGGTTGGAGCCGGTCTTGCCCTTCATGCTGTTCGCGCGGTGGTAGTAGCCGCGGAACTGGCTCTCGAGGAGCCCGTACATGCGCTTGACCTTCTGCTTCTCACGCAGCTGCATGCCGTAGCCGCTGAACTTCACGCGGCCCTGGCCATGCTGACCGGGAGGATACGGACGGCGCTCGATCGCGCACTTGTCCGTGTAGCAGCGGTCTCCCTTGAGGTACATCTTGAGGTTCTCGCGCCGGCAAATACGGCAGGCGCTCCCGGTATATCTTGCCACTTGGTGACTCCTTCAGAGGTCTTGTGTCGGAGGTGCCCGCTGTCAGATTCCGGGTCACATCCCAAAGGTTGAGGTGTCCCCGGCGCCTCGCGCTCCCCCCGGAGTCGGGAGGACGCACGGAAGCGCCGGTGGACGGTGCTGCGGAAAGGAAGGTCTCAGACGCGCCGGCGCTTGGGCTGACGGCAGCCGTTGTGCGGGATGGGCGTGACGTCGCGGATGAGCGAGATCTTGAGGCCGGCGGCGGCCAGGGCGCGCAGCGCGGACTCACGGCCGGAGCCGGGGCCCTTCACCATGACGGTGACGTTCTTGAGGCCGTGCTCCATGGCCTTGGCGGCGGCGTCGCCAGCGGCGACCTGCGCGGCGAAGGGCGTGGCCTTACGGCTGCCACGGAAGCCTCGGGCACCCGCGCTCGACCAGGAGATCACGTTCCCGGACACGTCCGTGATGGTGATCATCGTGTTGTTGAACGACGACTGGATGTGCACCACGCCGTTGAGGATGTTCTTCTTGCCCTTGCGGCGCTTCTTGGGGGCGTCGGCGGCAGGCGCTGCGGCAGTCTGCGGGTCCTTGACTTCTTCAGCCATGATTCACGGCTCCTCGGGATTCGGTGGGGGAGATGATCCACCCGGCAGTGGCGGCACCGGGCGATTCCCGGCGCGCACCGGCTGTCGGGCCGATGGTGTGGAGATGAGATGAAACGCACGGAGGGCGGTGGGACGTGAGACGTCCCGGACCGCCCTTCGCTCCCTTCACGGGAAATGACTCAGCGCTTGCCCTTGGCACGCACCACGCCACGCTTGGGGCCCTTGCGGGTGCGCGCGTTGGTGTGGGTCCGCTGGCCGCGGACGGGGAGGCTCCGGCGGTGACGGAGGCCACGGTAGCAGCCGAGGTCCATCAGGCGCTTGATGTTCATGGTGATCTCACGGCGGAGATCGCCCTCGGTCTTGTACTCACCGTCGATGATCTCGCGCAGGCGGCGGGTCTCATCCTCGGTGAGGTCGCGCGTACGGGTCGTGGGATCGATCCCGGCCTTCGCGATGATCGCCTCGGCGGAGGACCGACCGATGCCGTAGATGTACGTGAGCGAGATGACCGCGCGCTTCTGCTGCGGCAGGTCGACGCCTGAAATTCGAGCCATGTGAAACCGATTCCTTCCTGAGTCTTCCGGGACCGCGCTTGAGGGTCCGGCGAAACGATGCGGCGGGGACTTAGCCCTGGCGCTGCTTGTGGCGCGGGTTGACGGCGCAGATGACGCGCACGATGCCCTTGCGCCGGATCACCTTGCACTTGTCACAGACCTTCTTGACGGACGCGCGAACCTTCATGACTTCACTTCCTCGACCTGTGTGAACGACGAAAACTGCCCGTTGTGACTGCTGCCGCGTGCTCCCGGTTCACCTCTCGGCGAGCGGAGCAGGGACCCTCCCCGACCGCGGCAGGCGCGCACAGCGAGGGAAGCGCGGGCCCATAACACGGCATCTGCCGGACTGGCAAGCGCCATGTGTGTTCAACACCGGATCCGCTCCATCCCACCCCACGGGACGGCTGGGCCGGCGCGGCGGGGGGCGGAGTCTCTCCGATCACGGGTCGGATCGCCAGCGTCTCGTGCGCGGCCTCCCCCCCGCTCCCCGATCAGGCGTCCAGACGAGGAAACACGTCCGGGGAGCGCCCATCATCGCCCCCTGAACGGCGTCGCCCTTCCGACGACCCTGCGAACCGCGCTCCCCCAAAGAGCGCCCAGCGCGGCGGGTCCTCGGCGTGGATGTCGCCACCGCTCCCCGCGACTGCCGTTCAGCGGGCCTCCGGACCCGGGCCAGGCGTGAGATGCCCCCATCCTGCCGGCTCGGGATCGGGCCACCTCGCCGGCGTCAGCGATCGCGCAGCTCCGATCGATGCCCGCGGGGGCGTTCCCAGGGTCACCCTCCGGAGCGGGTGAGCACCTCGGCGCCGCGGCGGGTGACCAGGACGGTGTGTTCCCAGTGCGCCCCGTCACTCCCGTCGGCGCTCACCACGGTCCAATCGTCCCCCAGGATGTCGATGTCGTCGGTGCCGGCCGCGACGATGGGCTCGATGCAGATCGCCATGCCCTCGCGCAGGCGCGCGCCCTCCCCCGCCCGGCCCGCATTGGGAATCTCGGGGGGCAGATGCAGACGATGACCGATCCCGTGTCCGGTGAACCCGGTGATCACCGAGAAGCCCTGCCCCTGCACGTGGCGCTGGATGGCCTCCCCCAGATCGCCGACGGTCGCGCCGTCACGCACCCGCCCGATGGCGGCCTCGAGGGCCTCGCGGGTGACGGTGCACAGGCGGTGGCGGAGCTCGCTGCCCCGGCCGACCACCAGCGAGCGTGCCGCATCGCCGAACAGCCCCTTGTAGACCGCGCCGAAGTCCAGCTTGAGCAGATCCCCTTCGGCCAGGATCCGCTCCGCCGAGGGGATGCCGTGCACCAGCTCCTCGTTGACCGAGATGCAGACGCTGCCGGGAAACCCGTGGTAGCCGAGGAAGGCCGGCCGCGCTCCGGCGGCCTCACAGCGCGTCCGGGCCAACGCATCCAGCTCGAGCGTCGAGACACCCGGAGCCGCCGCGGCCTCCAGGGCATCGAGCACCTCGGCCACGATGCGCCCCGCCCGTCGCAGTGGCACCAGGTCAGCTGCACTCAGGGGGCCGCCCGGCACGCGCGCGGCCCTCCTCCGGCTCACGACCCGAGCGCCCGCTCGATCCGCGCGTAGACCTCATCCGGGGCCCCGACGCCCGAGACCTCACGCAAGAGGCCCCGCTCGGCGTACCAGGCCTTCAGCGGCTCGGTCTTCTCGCGGTACTCCACCATGCGCGCCTGCACCCGATCCTCCCGGTCGTCCACGCGCTGGATGAGCGCGGTGCCGCAGAGGTCGCAGACGCCCTCCTGCTTCGGAGGATTCTGGGTGACGTGGTAGACGCTCCCGTCCTTCGGGCAGCTGCGGCGACCCGCGGCGCGCTCGAGGAGCAGCGACTCGGGGACCTCCAGCGAGATGACGCCGGTGAGCGCCATGCCGGATTCGGCCAGGCCCCGCTCGAGCGCCTCGGCCTGGGGGATGGTCCGCGGAAAGCCGTCGAGGATGAACCCCTTCTGGCAGTCCGGTTGGAGGATCCGGTCCTTGACGATGGCGATGACCAGCGCGTCGGGGACCAACTGACCGGCGGCCATCAGCGGCCCGGCCTGCTTGCCCAACGGGGTCTCGTCCTTCACCGCCTGGCGCAGGATGTCGCCGGTCGAGATCTGCGGGATGCCCAGCTCACGGGTGAGCCGCTTGGCCTGGGTCCCCTTCCCGGCATTTGCCGGGCCCAGCAGGATGACGTTGATCATCGCTTCGGAAGGCTCCTTCGTGGACCGCGTCGTGAGCAGAGCGCGCCGTCACCCGGTCACAGGTGAGCGGCGCGCCCTTGGACACGAAGCGTCTGGATGATGCGGAATGGTCAGACCGCGACGCGCTCGCGGCCCCGGATCCGCGGACCACGGGGGCCGGCGAAACCCTCGTAGTTGCGGGTGATGAGGTGCCCCTCGATCTGCTGCACCGTATCGAGCGCCACACCCACCACGATGAGCAGCGCGGTGCCACCGAACTGGAAGCTGGTGCCGAGCAGCCCGCTGATGATGCCGGGGATGACGCAGATGGTGGCCAGGTAGAAGGCACCGCCGAACGTGACGCGGTTGACCACCCGCTCGATGTAGTCCGCGGTCTGGCGGCCCGGCCGGATGCCCGGCACGTAGCCACCCTGCTTCTTGATGTTGTCGGCCACGTCCTCCGGCTTGAACGTCAGCGCGGTGTAGAAGAACGTGAAGAACACCACCATCACCACGAAGAGCCCCTGGTAGATCCACATGTTGCTCTCGAGCGTGGACTGCAGCTGCATCATCCCGGGGAAGAACGACCCGAGCGTGGCAGGGAACGAGAGCAGCGCACCGGCGAAGATGGGCGGGATCACGCCGGAGAGGTTCACCTTGATGGGGATGTAGGTGGACTGACCCGCGAACATCCGGCGACCGGCCATCCGCTTGGCGTACTGGACCGGGATGCGGCGCATGCCGCGCTCCACGAAGACCACCGCGGTCACGACGATGAGCATGAAGGCCGCGAGGGCGATGACCGCGCCGACCTTGTCCGCGTCCGCCGAGGCCATGTCGTAGAGGCTCTTGGCCGCGCCCGGGGCCGCCGCGATGATGCCGGCGAAGATGATGAGGGAGATGCCGTTGCCGACGCCGCGCTCGGTGATGCGCTCACCCAGCCACATGATGAAGGCGGTCCCCGCCGTCAGCGTGATCACCGTCATGAACGTGAACCAGAGCGTGTCCTCGGGAACCACGATGGTGGTCAGCCCCATGTTCACGGTGGGGTCGCTGCTGCGCCCGATCGACGCGAGCCACCGCGAGATGCCGATGCCCTGGACGATGGCCAGACCGATCGAGCCGTAGCGGGTGTACTGGTTGATCTTCTGGCGGCCGGCCGCGCCCTCCTTCTGGAGACGCGCGAACGTCGGCACGACCACCGCGAGCAGCTGCATCACGATGGAGGCCGAGATGTAGGGCATGATGCCCAGGCCGAAGATCGACATCTGCTCAATCGCGCCGCCGCTGAACATGTTCAGCAGCGAGACCAAGCCACCCGCCTGGGTCTGCTCGGTCATGAAGTCGTTCATCGCAGAGCGATCGACTCCGGGCGTATTGATGAAGATGCCAAGCCGGTACACCGCGAGCATCGCGAGCGTGTACATCAGACGCTGGCGGAGCTCCGCGATCCGGAAGACGTTGGCGAAGGCATTCAGTGCCACGGGTGACCACCCCTCGATTCGGCAGCGGTTGAAATTGAAACGAACAACGCCCCACCGTCAGCATGGAAGCGACAGCGGGGCGAGATCGCGATCCGAGACACGTCCGACACCGGCCTGACCGGACGCGCTGTCTCTCCCCCCGAACCTCTGGACCGCCCGCTCATTCCAGCGGCGTCCTTCCTGCCCCCCGAATCATCGGGATGGCGCGGCACCGCTCGAACCACGGTGGCCGGGGGAGACGCCGAGCGGCCCTGGAGGGGGCCACCCGGACGCCGATCGACTCAGGCCTTGGCGCCCTTCCCGGCGTGGGCCTTGGGGGCCGACTCCGGCTTGTGCTCCACCAGCGGGATCACGTTGAGCGTGCCGCCGGCCTGCTCGATGCTGGCACGGGCCTTCTCCGAGGCCTTGTGCACGGTCACCGTGAGCTTGTGCTCCAGGGTCCCGTTCGCCAGGATCTTGATGCCGTCGGGCCGGCCCTTGACCAGACCCGCCTCGCGCAGCGCCTTCTCGTCCACGGTGTCACCCGACTCGAAGTGCGCCTGGAGCTGGGCCAGGGACACCACCACGTACTCGACGCGGTTGGGCGGGGTGAATCCGAACTTCGGGAGACGACGGTGCAGGGGGCTCTGGCCGCCCTCGAAGCCCTCGAAGCGCATGTTACCGGTGCGGGCCTTCTGACCCTTGCCACCGCGGCCGGCCGTCTTGCCGAGACCGCTGCCCTGGCCGCGGCCCACCCGCTTCTTGCGGTGACGCGAACCGGCCGGAGCCTTCAGAGTATTGAGCGTGGTCATGTCTGATTGTCCTTACTTCGCCACCGACGCGGCGTGGGCACGGGCCCGGTCACGCGCGACGATCTTGCGGGGCTTGCGGCGCGCAGGGGCCGGGGCCTCCTGGTCCACGACCTCGTGGGAGACCAGGTGCTGCACCTTGAAGATCATCCCGCGGATGGCGGGCGTGTCCTTCAGCAGGCGCTCGGAGCCGAGCTTACCGAGCCCGAGCCCCACCACCGTGGCCTTCTGATCCGCGGAGGAACCCGCGACGCTCTTCACCAGCTTCACCTTGATTGCCATGGTGAGCCTTCCTTTCATGCCGTCCGCGCGACAGGACCGACGTCCTTGCCACGCAGGCGGGAGATCTGGTCGGCCGAGCGGAGGGACTTGAGCCCCTGCACCGTGGCCTTCAGCACGTTGTGCGGATTCCGCGAACCCTGGCTCTTGGTCAGGATGTTGCGGATACCAGCGGCCTCGAGGACGGCGCGAACCGCACCGCCGGCGATGACGCCCGTACCCTCACGGGCCGGACGCAGCACCACCCAGCCGGCGCCGAAGTGACCGAGCACCTCGTGCGGGATGGTGTGGCCGTCGAGCGGCACGCGGAAGAGGTTCTTCTTGGCGTTCTCGCCCGCCTTGCGGATGGCCTCGGGGACCTCGTTGGCCTTGCCCAGGCCCACGCCCACGTGACCCGCGCCATCGCCCACGACGACCAGGGCAGCGAAGGAGAACCGCCGGCCGCCCTTGACCACCTTGGCGACGCGGTTGATGTTGACGACGCGGTCGGCGAGGTCGAGATCGTTCGGATTGATCGGAGTTGCCACAGGAAAGCTCCCGGTTCGGATTCTAGAAAGACAGCCCGGCCTCGCGCGCGGCCTCGGCCACCGCGGCCACCCGGCCGTGGTAGGGGAAGCCGTTGCGGTCGAAGACCACCGCCTCGATATTGTTCGCCTTGCACTTCTCGGCGATCAGCTTGCCAACGCGCGCGGCGTCGGCCTTCTTGTCGCCTTCCGTCTGACCCGCGAGCTCCTTGGACAGCGAGGAGGCGTAGGCCAGGGTCCGCCCGGTCGTGTCGTCCACGATCTGAGCGTAGATGTGCTTGAGACTCTTGTAGACGGTGAGGCGAGGCCGCTCGGCGGTGCCCGAGAGCTTCCGACGGATGCGCGCCTTGCGCTTGATGCGGGAAATGACGTTGGACATGAGGTTTCTCGTTCCTTCCGGCGGTGATGGGGTCCTCCACCGCCGGATGAGCGCCCGCCACAATGGCGGGCAGATGGTGTGCCGACCGACGGCTTATGCCGTACCGGTCTTGCCTTCCTTCCGGCGGACGCGCTCCTCGGCGTACTTGATGCCCTTGCCCTTGTACGGCTCGGGCGGGCGGAGCGCACGCATCTTCACGGCGACCGACCCGATGAGCTCCTTGTCGTTGGAGCGCAGGGTCAGGCCGATGGTCGGCATGCTGTCCTCGGTCCGCTGCTGCTTGTCCACCTCGGCCGTCACACCCTCGGGGAGATCGAAGGTGACGGGGTGGCTGAAGCCCAGGTTGAAGTGAACGGTCTTGCCCTTGACCTCGGCGCGGAAACCGACGCCGCGGATGTCGAGGCGACGCTCGAAGCCCTTGCCCACGCCTTCGGCGGCGTTGGCGAGGATCGCGCGGGCCAGGCCGTGCATGGCGCGGCTCTTCTTCTCGTCGTTCTCGCGGGTGACGTGCATGACGCCATCCTTGATCTCGACGGCGACGCGCTCGGGGAGGGGCACGCTCTTCTTGCCCTTGGGCCCCTCGAAGTGGACGACTCCGGAGTCAACGGTGGCCTTCACCTTGTCTCCGAGCGTGATGGGAAGCTTTCCGATGCGGCTCATGATGGTCCTCTCGGTGGATGGCGCGTCAGTAGACGTTGCAGAGGATCTCGCCGCCAACCTTCTGGCGACGGGCCTCGGCGTCCGACATGACACCGCGGGAGGTGGAGAGGATGGCCACGCCAAGACCGCCCAGGACGCGGGGGATCTCGAGGTGTCCGACGTAGCGGCGCAGGCCCGGGCGCGAGACGCGCTTGAGACCGACGATGACCGAGGAACGATCCGGACCGTACTTCAGCTGCACGGTCACATCGTTCTGGGGCTTCTTCTCGTGGACCACGTAGTCGACGATGAAGCCCTCTTCCTTGAGGACCTTGAGGACCTCGATCTTCAGGCGGCTGGCAGGGAGCGTGAGGCTCTCGTGCTTGGCGCGCGAGGCGTTGCGGATGCGGGTGAGGAGATCACCCACCGGGTCATTCACTGGCATGGAAGAGACTGCCTTCTGTCGGCCTGGTGCGTCCGTCTGCCCCACCGCCTCCCTGCCCCGGACCGCCCGGATTTCAGAGCGGTCCTGCGAAGCGGGAAGCGTGGCACGGAGAGAGACACCGGCCCGTTGTCTGCCCCTCGCGCCTTCCGGGCCCATCCCGGTGGTTCGCTGTCTGGAGCAGGTCTGCTGAGAACTGCGTGCTGCGTGCTGCGGCCTTCTGCCTGCAGCCGGAGAGAATGTCAAAGGTCCGAGATGACGTTTCGGTCACCCCGGCCCCTCACCCTCTCCGTCGGCCCGTCGCCGGAGACGGGGAAGAGACGCCGTCGCGCGCCCGGAATCACCGGATGCGCCTCCGGTCCCCTCCCCTCCCTGACTACCAGGACGACTTGGTGACGCCGGTCACCTCGCCGTTGAGCGCGCGGTTGCGCAGGCAGATGCGGCACATGTTGAACTTACGGAGGAAGGCGCGCGGCCGGCCACAGAGGGGGCAGCGGTTGTAAGCACGCACCTTGAACTTCGGCTTGCGCTTCGCCTGAGCGATCTTCGAGAGCTTGGCCACTTTCGATCTCTCCTACAGGGTCCGATTACTGGCGGAACGGCATGCCGAAGTGACGCATCAGCGCCAGCCCCTGCTCGTCGTTCGTGGCAGTGGTCACGAAGGTGATGTTCATGCCCTTCACCTTCTCGATCTGGTCGATGTTGATCTCGGGGAAGATGATCTGCTCACGCAGCCCGAGGGTGTAATTTCCGCGGCCGTCGAAGGCCTTGGGGGACACGCCCTTGAAGTCGCGGACGCGGGGGAGCGCCACGCTGATCAGGCGGTCGACGAACTCGTACATGCGGTTGCCACGGAGGGTCACCGCGCAGCCGATGGCCTGGCCCTCGCGCAGCTTGAAGTTCGCGATGGACTTCCGGGCACGGGTGATGACGGGACGCTGGCCGGTGATGACCGCCAGCTGCTCCACCGCAGACTCGAGGATCTTGTTGTTGGCGAGCGCCTCACCCAGACCCATGTTGACGACGACCTTCTGGAGGCGCGGCGCCTGCATGGGGTTCTTGAGGTTCAGCTCCTTGAGCAGCGCGGGAACGCCCTCCTCGCGGTAGCGGGTCTTCACCCGCGACGTGCCGACCTCGAGGCCCTCCTCGACGACCGGCGCGAAGCCGACGCCCTTGGCCTCTTCCTTCCGGCCCTTGCCCTTCTTCGCCTTCTTGTCTTCAGCCATTTTTATCCTCTGCTTCGGAGGCCCTCCGACATTGAATCGGCCGCCGATCAGTCCTGCGTGAATTTCAACTCAGTCCGTGAAACACCAGAAGGAGACCCGCACACCTGGCAGGTCCCCTCCTCAGCGTGCACCCGGAACCTGTCCGGGAGCGGGACGGGCGCGCTTCCTTGCCAGAAGCACCACCGTCAGTCAATCGTCGCGTCGCACTGCTTGCAGAACCGCTTCTTCTTCTCGCCCTCGACCCGGATGCCGACGCGGGTGGGCTTGTCGCACTTGCCGCAGACCACGGCCAGCGACGGCACGGCGATGGTGAGCGGCTTCTCGATCTCGCCACCCTCCGGGTTCTGCTGCGTGCGCTTGAGGCTGCGCTTGATCACCCGCAGGCCCTCGACGGCCGCGCGGTTCTTCTCACGGTCGATCCGCAGGACCTTGCCGCGCTTGGCGTCATTGGTGCTGGCCGACCGCTCCTGGCCCGCCATCACCTGCACCGTGTCACCGACCTTCAGCTTCTGCATGACTTGCTCACTCCTGGTGGCGCGCCGACCTCATGGTGGCTCCGCCGTCTTCAATCTTCTGGACCCGACCCGCCCGGACCCTTTTCCGGCCCGCGTCGGTTCAGCCACCGTCCCACGCCTCTGACGTCACCGGGCATCCCCGGCAACCGGCCTCACAGGGCAGGCCTTCCCGACGCGAAGGGCCCGTCCGGGACGGACGGATCCCGGCGCGCTTCGCTCAGAGCACCTCGGGGGCGAGCGAGATGATCTTCATGAACTTCTTGGCGCGCAGCTCACGGGCCACCGGCCCGAAGATGCGGGTGCCGAGCGGCTCCAGGTCCTTGTTGATCAGGACCGCGGAGTTGCCGTCGAACTTGATGAAGCTCCCGTCCGGGCGACCCACGCCCTTCGCGGTGCGGACGATCACGGCCTTGGCCACGTCACCCTTCTTCACCTTGCTGTTGGGCAGGGCCTCGCGGATGGAGACGACGATGACGTCGCCGATCGACGCGTACTTACGCTTCGAGCCCCCGAGCACCTTGATGCAATACACCCTCTTCGCGCCCGAGTTGTCGGCCACGTCGAGCACGCTGGACATCTGGATCATTGCAGTCTCTTCCTTCGACCGTCCGGCCCCACCGATAGTCCGCGCCCTGGGTTCCAGGGACTTCTCAGAGCGGACCGGTGATCACCCCGGCTTGAATCAGGCGTTCTTGCTCTTCTCGAGGACTTCCACCACGCGCCAGCGCTTGTCCTTCGAGCTCGGCTTGGTCTCGGCGATGCGCACCCGGTCTCCCTCGGAGATCGTGGGCTGCGCCGGGTAGTCGTGGTTCTCGACGTGGGCCTTGTACTTCTCGCGAAGGCTCACGATCTTGCCGTACTTGGGATGAGCGGCGCGGCGGGAGACGGTGACGACCACCGTCTTCTGCATCTTGTTGCTCGTCACGATCCCCACGCGCGTCTTGGGACGGCCACGGGTGGAGGTCTCGGTCTGGGTCTCGGTCGCGTCAGCCATTGTCTTCTCTCTCAGGCCTGCTGGGCCTTGTTCTTCTCACCGAGGACCATGAGCACCCGCGCCAGGTCACGCCGGGCCGCGGTGCGGGCCTCCGGTGACTGGAGCGAGCCGGTCCGCCGCTGGAGCTGCAGCTGAAAGAGGGACTCCCTCAGCTCTGAGGCCTTGGCCTGCAGGTCGTTGATGCCCAGCTCTCTGAGTTCCTTTGCAGTCGCCATGACGGTTTCCTCTTACAGCCCCATCTCGGAGCGATGCACGATCTTGGTGGCCAGCGGGAGCTTGGCCTGGGCCAGCTTCAGCGCCTCGACGGCGAGCTCCCGGTTGGTGCCCTCCATCTCATAGAGCACGCGGCCCGGGCGGATGACCGCCACGTAGTGGTCCACGCTGCCCTTACCGGTTCCCATTCGGGTCTCGGCCGGCTTACGGGTGATGGGCTTGTCCGGGAACATCCGGATCCAGATCTTCCCGCCACGCTTGATCTTACGGGTCATGGCGATACGGGCGGCCTCGACCTGGCGGCTGGTGATCCAGCCGGGCTCGAGCGCCATCAGGCCATACTCCCCGAAGGAGATCTCGCTGCCGCGGTGGGCCATGCCATTGAGGCGGCCCTTGTGGTGCTTGCGGTGCTTGGTACGCGAAGGCTGAAGCATGGTGCGTGGTCCTTGAAGGCCCCGGTGGCTTTCGCGCCCTCCCCTGCTTCAGGGAACGGGCGCGGGCGGTGGGGGAGGCCCGCCGGTGAGGGCGGGCCGGGTGTCAGATGTGGTGAATCAGCGGCCGGTCGGGTAGCCGGGGCCGCCCCCCTTGGTGGGGAGGACCTCGCCGCGGCACACCCAGACCTTGCAGCCGATGCGGCCGGTCGGGGTCTGGGCCTCCGCGAAGCCGTAGTCGATGTCCGCGCGCAGGGTGTGCAGGGGCACGCGGCCCTCGCGGTACCACTCGTAGCGCGACATCTCGGAGCCGCCCAGGCGGCCGCTGCAGCTGACGCGGATGCCCTTGGCGCCGAACTTCATCGCGGTCTGGATGGTCTTCTTCATCGCGCGGCGGAAGGCGATGCGGCGCTCGAGCTGGGTGGCGATGTTCTCGGCCACGAGCTGCGCGTCAATCTCGGCCTTGCGGACCTCGACGATGTTGAGGAACACCTCGTTCTTGGTGAAGCGCTGCAGATCCTTCTTCACCGTCTCGATGCCCGCGCCGCGCTTGCCGATCACGATGCCGGGACGCGCGGTGTGCACGTTCACCTTCACCTTGGAGGCGGCACGCTCGATCTCCACCTTGGACACGCCCGCGTGGTGAAGGGACTTCTTCACGAACTGGCGGATGCGGATGTCCTCATGGAGCCACTGCGCGTAGTTGCGGCTCTCGAACCACTTGGAGTCCCACGTCTTGATGACGCCGAGGCGGAACCCGATTGGATTGACCTTCTGACCCACGTCCTACTCCTAACGGATGAGGTGTGACCGGTCGCCCTCAGCGGGCGCGCTCGGCCTCGGCGAGCACCACGTGGACGTGGCTCGTCTTCTTGTTGATCCGGAACGCCCGACCCATGGCGCGCGGCTGGAAGCGCCGCATCGTCCGGGCCTGGTCGACCGAGATGGTCTTCACGTAGAGGTTGTCCACGTCCACCTCGCCCTTCGACAGGTCGGTGGCGTTGGCCACCGCGCTGCGGATGAGCTTGGAGACGGGCAGCGCCGCCGCGCGGTTGGTGAACCGCAGGATGTTCAGCGCCTTGCCCACGGGCTCGCCGCGGACCAGGGCCGCAACGACCGAGACCTTCCGGGGCGCCATGGCCAGATTCCGCAGGTGTGCTTTCGACTCCATCGCGATGCTCTCCTCGATGCGCTACAGGGCGCCCCTCGTGCCACAGGACATGGGGTCCTGTCGACAGGTGAAACGCCCTTTCAGCAGCGCAGATCTCTTTAGCGGCCCTTGACCTTCTTGTCGGCCGCGTGGCCGCCGAAGGTCCGGGTGGGGGCAAACTCGCCGAGCTTGTGTCCCACCATGTTCTCCGTCACGAAGACCGGAATGAACTTGCGGCCGTTGTGGACCGCAAAGGTGTGACCGACGAACTCGGGCAGAATGGTGGACCGGCGGCTCCAGGTCTTGACGACCGCCTTCTTGTTGGCCTTGAGCGCCTCCCCAATCTTCTTGAGGAGGTGGTCGTCGACGAATGGGCCCTTCTTGATCGAACGCGCCATGGTGGCTGGTCCTTACTGGCTACGGGGACCGGCGCGACGGCCGGACACGATGAACTTGTCAGTGCGCTTGTTGGTGCGCGTGCTCTGTCCCTTGGTCTTGCGACCCCAGGGGCTGACCGGATGCGGGTTACCCTGGCCGGACTTGCCCTCACCACCGCCGTGCGGGTGGTCGACGGGGTTCATGGCCAGACCGCGGACGGTCGGACGGATGCCGAGCCAGCGCTTCCGACCGGCCTTGCCGATGCGGATGATCTCATGCTCGATGTTGCCGACCTGGCCGATGGTCGCACGGCACTCGATGAGCACCTTGCGGACCGAGCCGCTGGGCAGACGGATCTGCGCGTAACGCTCGTCCTTGGCCATGAGCTGACCGGAGCCGCCGGCGCTGCGGATCATCTGCGCGCCGTGACCGGGCTTGAGCTCGAGGTTGTGGACCGTCACGCCGACCGGGATGTTCTGGAGCGGCAGGCAGTTGCCGGGGCGGATGTCCGCCTGGGCGCCCGCGACGATGGTCTCACCGACCTTCAGGCCCACCGGCGCCAGGATGTAGCGCTTCTCGCCGTCCGCGTAGTGGAGCAGCGCGATGTTGGCCGAGCGGTTCGGATCGTACTCGATCGTGGCGACCTTGGCCGGCACGCCGTCCTTGTCCCGACGCTTGAAGTCGATGATGCGGTAGCGGCGCTTGTGTCCCCCGCCCTGGTGGCGACGGGTGATGTGGCCGTGGTTGTTGCGTCCACCGCTGCGGTTGAGCTTCTCGGTGAGCTTCTTCTCCGGCTTCGACGCAGTGATGTCGGCGAAGTCGGACACCGTCATCAGGCGGCGTCCGGCGGAGGTCGGCTTGTACTTCTTGATGCCCATGGCGTCTCCTAAAGGCGGTCAGCTGCGCGTCCCCGAAGGGATGCCTCAGGCCTCGACCGCGCCTCCCTCGAACAGCTCGATCGAGTCCCCTTCACGCAGGGTCACGATGGCCTTCTTGAAGTTGGGGCGCTTGCCCATCGACCGGCCCACGCGCTTGGTCTTCCCGCGCATGATGCTGGTGTTGACCTTCTCGACGCCGACCTTGAAGAAGGTCACGACGGCGTTCTCGATCTGGTTCTTGGTGGCGCGGCGGTCGACGATGAAGGCGTACTGCCGGTGCTTCTCACGGGCGGTATCGAGCTTCTCGGTGATCACCGGGCCCTTGATGACATCAATGGGACGCAGGCTCATGACAGCGAACCCTCCAGGGTCTTGGCGGCCTCAGCGGTGAGGACGAGCGCGTTCCGGCGCAGGATGGACTCGAGGTTGATGCCCTCGGGGGGCAGCACGTCGAACTTGGCCAGGTTGCGGATCGAGCGGTGAAGGAGCGTGTTGTCCTTCGCGTCGATGACCAGCGCGTCCTCGAGCTTCAGACGGCGGGTGAGCGCGTCCAGCGCCACCTTGGTCTTGCCGCCCTCGACCTGGAACGCGTCCAGGATGAAGAGGCGGTTCTCCTGAGCGCGCAGGCTCACGGCGGAGGCGATGGCACCGCGGCGCACCTTGCGGGGCGGGCGGTAGAAGTAGTCGCGGCTCTTGGGGCCCATGGCCTTGCCACCGCCCACCCAGTGGGAGGCGCGGATGGAGCCCTGACGCGCGCGGCCGCTGCCCTTCTGCTTCCAGGGCTTCTTGCCACCGCCGCTGACCAGCGAGCTGTTCTTGACCCCCACCGTTCCACGGCGGCGGTTGATCTGCTGCATCTTCGCGACCTCGTAGAAGAGGTGCGGATTCGGCTCTGCAGCAAAGATGTCGTCCGAGAGCTCAATCTCGGAGACCTTCTGGAGATCCAGGTTGATGACGTCGAACTTGGCCATGATGTCCTCTCTCAGTCCCTCGCGCCCTTACGGGTGCGTCAGGACTTGATCTCCACGTCCACGCCAGCAGAGAGGTCGAGCTTCATGAGCGCATCCAGCGTCTGCTGGGTGGGCTCGAGAATGTCGAGGAGGCGCTTGTGGGTGCGGATCTCGAACTGCTCGCGGCTCTTCTTGTCCACGTGCGGCGAGCGCAGCACCGTGAACTTGTTGATCCGGGTGGGCAGCGGGATGGGCCCCGCCACGCGCGCTCCGGTGCGACGAGCGGTCTCAACGATCTCGCCCGCACTCTGGTCCAGGAGCTTCGCGTCGTACGCCTTCAGCCGGATGCGGATCTTCTGTGTCGCCATGCGAATCCTCGATTGCGGCCCTCGTCGGGCGCCGACGTCGTCCCCTGGTTTTCAGAGAGCCGGTACTGAACGAAGGGGCGCGGCTTGTACCACCATGCCCCGGTAGAATGCAAGTGCTGCGTGCTGCTTTCGTCCGACCGGGTGTGGAAACATCCGGCCGGTTGCCCGGCAGCCGCCTCGGGATGGGAGGCGGCTGCGGAGCGGTCACTTCATGGGCGGGTCAGCCGAGGACCTCGGAGACCACGCCGGCGCCGACGGTGCGGCCGCCCTCGCGCACGGCGAAGCGGAGCTCCTTCTCCATCGCGATCGGGGTGATCAGCTCCACCTTGATCTCGATGTTGTCGCCCGGCATCACCATCTCGACGCCTTCCGGCAGCTCGATGGAGCCGGTCACGTCGGTGGTGCGGAAGTAGAACTGC
>DATGQN010000174.1:0-16815 GCA_035304185.1 Myxococcaceae bacterium | reverse complement strand
CTGCCTGCTGGCGCTGCTCTTCCTCCCACTCCTGGCCTGCGGACCGGGCGTGGAGAGCGTGGGCGCCTGCCCCCCGGATTCCGGGGAGACGGTCTGTGAGGTCCTCCGGCTGGTCAACGTGGCCCGGGCAGACGCCGGGCGGCCCCCCCTCACCTGGGACGCCTCCCTCGCGGTCGCGGCCCAGGCCCATGCCGAGGACATGGTGGCGCAGGGCTACTTCTCCCACACCTCGAAAGACGGCCGTTCCTTCGCGGATCGGGTGGAGGAGACGGACGACGCCGGCAGGCCCACCGGCGAGAACATCGCCGCGGGATATCCCTCGGCTGAAGCGGTGGTGCAGGGCTGGATGAACAGCTCCGGACACCGCGCCAACATCCTCTCGGATCGCTCGACCGAACTGGGGGTGGGTCGGGCGGAGAATCATTGGGTGCAGGTCTTCGGCGCCCGGTGAGGCTGCCTTGGGGCAGCGCTCAGGGTTCAAAGCGGTTTCTGTCCAAACTGTCTCCCGTCAGACGGCTCACCGGGCGCTCGGGCCCATCCCAACCTGCAGAACCTCCACTGCCGTAGGCTTGGGTGCATGGACGTACTGGTCACCGGCGCAACGGGATTGGTTGGAAACGATCTGGTGCACCTGCTGGTGGAGCGAGGACATCGGGTCCGCGCCCTCGTCCGGGATGTGGAGCGGGCACGTCCCCACCTTCCCGCCGACGTCACCCTGCTGCAGGGGGATATCTGTGACGCCCGCGCGGTCTGGTCGGCAATGGAGGGGGTGGAGTGGGTCTTCCACACCGCGGGGGTGGCCGAGCAGTGGCAGCCGGATCCCTCGATCTACGACCGCGTGAACCGCGGCGGGACGCGCAACCTGCTCCTGGCAGCCGAAGCGCTGGGCGTCCGCCGCTTCATCCACACCTCCAGCATGAGCGTCTTCTCCGCGCCCAAAGGAGGCATCCTCACCGAGAGGTGTCCGCGCGATGGGCCCAAGGCCACCCACTACGAGCGCTCCAAACAGGCCGCAGAGCGTAAGGTGGATGCGGCGCTCGAGCGGGGCGTGTCGGCGATCGTGGTGAATCCCGGCGGGCTCTACGGACCCGCCCCTTTCCCCAACCTCCTCAACACCCTCCTGCGGGCGCTGTGGGAGCGGAAGGTGGAACGCGTCAGCCAGGGGGCGGTCTCGGTGCTCTTTGCGCGGGGCGGGAACGAGGCCCAGCTCGCGGCGGCGGAGCGGGGAAGGGTGGGGGAGCGCTACCTGCTCGCGGACGGTCATTACTCCATGCAGGACTTTGCCCAGGCCGGCTATCGAGTGCTGGGCGAGGCGCGCGAGGTGGGGATGGTGTCCATGCGGATGCTCAAGCTCGTGGCCGTGTTCGCGGAAGCCATTGCCAGACCGCTGGGCCGCAAACCGCTGCTCAGCCGCGAGCAGCTCTCCTTCTCCGACTGGGACGTCCGCATCGACGCCTCGAAGGCGCAGCGGGAACTCGGGTTCCGGCCGACACCGATCGAAGAGGGGATTGCCCGCACCTTCGCCTCCTTCGCACCCCCGGATGCGGCTGACGGGGCGCGAGCGACCGGCTGAGACACGCTCCGGGCAGGCGACCCGCGCCCCACCGTGCATGAAAGGAGGGCGATCGGGAGAGCATCGCGTGCCTCCCCCACCGCGGCGGGGTCCCTACCGTTCCGAAGATGCCGGGCGGGACGCTGGTGCGATGTGCCGCGCTCGGCGCTTCCCCCTTCATGGAGATCCGCCATGGCCGCCTCGCCCAGCAACCGCCGAGACCGGGACTTCCCCGAGCTTCCCTTCGGGGATTGGAAGGACACCCAGGAGACCCTCCACCGCTGGCTGCAGATCGTGGGGAAGGTCCGCATGGCGCTCTCCCCCATGGAGAACCACTGGTGGCAGGTGGCCCTCTACGTCACCCCCCGTGGCCTCACCACCTCGCCCATGCCGGCCGCCGGGGGAAGCCTTTCCATCGACTTCGACTTCCTCAGCCACACCCTGAACCTCCTGACCAGCAGGGGTGAGCAGATCCAGATGGAGCTCTCGTCCCGCTCGGTCGCCGAGTTCTTCCGGGACGTGATGGCGTCGCTGCGCCAGTTGGGGGTGGAGGTGGAAATCCACCAGGTCCCCCAGGAGATCGAGGGGGATCTCACCGCCTTCGGGGCCGATATCCGGCACGCCACCTACGATCCCGCGGCCGTGGAGCGCTGGTTCCGCGCCCTGGTCCAGGTGGATCTGGCCCTCCGGAGGTTCCGCGCCCCCTACACCGGCAAGTCCAGCCCGGTTCACTTCTTCTGGGGCAGCGCGGATCTCGCACTGACCCGTTTCTCCGGACGGGTGGCGCCCTCCCGCCGCGCCGAGGGGGCGGTGGTCGCCGAGGCCTATGCGGAAGAGGTCTTCAGCACCGGTTTCTGGCACGGGACCGCCGAGCTGGGCGAGGCGTCCCTCTATGCGTACGCCACCCCCGAGCCCCGGGGCTTCTCCGATTCCGCTCAGGATCTCCCCGCCGGCGCGACCTACAGTCAGCAGCTCGGTGAGTACCTGCTGCCCTGGAGCCGGGTCTGCGCGGCCGACGATCCCCGGGGGGTGATGCAGTCCTTCTTCAACGCCACCTATGAAGCCGCGGCCCGCCTGGGACGTTGGGAGCGGCATCGCCTGGAGCGCCCCTTCCTCGCCCAGCCGCCCCAGCAGGAGCCTGCCCCCGCGGACGCCCCTCCGCCGCATGTCGACGCCTGATGAGCGGACTTCAACTCGGGGGCCGTGGCGGTTAGAGAAGGCGCCATGTCCAGCCCGATCGTTCAGGGGGCCCGTCCGTTGGAGGCCTCCGACGCCCGTACCCTGTCCTACGCCACCCCTCCGCTGACCGCCGAGCTTCTCGCCCGGTGGGGGAAGGGGCAGGAAGCCTTTCTCTCCCGGCTCGAGTCCCCGGAGGGCGCCTCTGAGGAGGAGCGTCTCGCCGGCGCGCATCGGGAGGCCCTCGAGGCATCCGGCCTCTCCACCCAGGTGGCATCTCAGGTGGAGACGGTGGTGCGCGCCTTCTGCGGCGTCGTTCAGACCGCCGAGGTCCTGCGCCGCAAGGTCGAGGCACTGGAGCAGGCCAACCCGCCAGGGGAGGGGGCCCACGAGCAGATCACGCGGGTGCGTCGCGAGCAGGAGCGGCTGATGGAGCTCACGCCCCTGCGTCAGCGTCACGGGGACGAGGCGGTGGCGGTGCTGCTGGAGCAGCGGGATCGGCTGCTGGGGCTGCACCTGCGCTGGTGCAGGGCGCTCGGGCGCTGAGGGGTGGGTCGAGGAGAGGGCCTTGCCCTCCGCGCGGGCACGTCGGATAAGCGTGCATCACACCCGGGCCGGGCCGTGCAGGTCGCCCGGGGGGAGCCATTCGCATGAAGCGCTATTTCATCCACACCTTCGGCTGCCAGATGAACGTCAACGACTCGCTCCGCATGGGCGAGGCGATGGCTTCCATGTCGTATGGCCCGACCCCCACCGCCGAGAACGCGGACGTCATCATCCTCAACACCTGCTCCATCCGGGAGAAGGCCGAGGACAAGATGCTCTCCGCCCTGGGTCGCTACCGCACGGTGAAGCTCAGCCGGGGCGCGCTGATCGGGGTGGGAGGCTGCGTGGCGCAGCAGGAGAAGGCCAAGCTGCTCGCGAAGGTTCCTTACGTGGACTTCGTCTTCGGGCCCGACAACATCCAGAAGCTGCCCGAGATCATCGGCAGGGTGCAGGCCGAGCGCGAGCGCGTGGTCGAGACCGCATGGGTGGACAGCGAGTCCTACGTGTTCCCCCAGGCCGATCCCGAGTCCAGCCGCGGCAAGGTCTCCGAGTTCGTCACCATCATGAAGGGCTGCGACAACGTCTGCTCCTTCTGCGTGGTGCCCCACACCCGCGGTCGCGAGGTCAGCCGGGCCTTCCCCGAGGTGCTGCAGGAGGTCGCGGCGCTGACCTCCGTGGGCGTGCGTGAGATCACCCTCATCGGCCAGAACGTGAACTCCTACCGCGGCGGCATCTCCTTCGCGCAGATGCTCCTGCGGACCGCGCAGGTACCCGGCGTGCGCCGGGTGCGCTTCACCACCAGCCACCCGCACGATCTCTCCGACGAGCTCATCGAGGCCTTCCGGATCGAGCCGAAGATCACCCCGCATTTCCACCTTCCGGTGCAGTGCGGCTCGGATCCCGTGCTCAAGCGCATGCGGCGGGACTACACGGTGGAGAAGTACCTCGAGCGGCTCGCGCGGCTGCGGGAGGCCCGCCCGGGCATCGCGGTCACCACCGACATCATCGTGGGGTTCCCCGGAGAGACCGAGGAGGACTTCGAGAAGACGCTCGAGCTGACGCGCCAGGTCCGCTACGAGAACCAGTACTCCTTCGTCTACTCCCCGCGTCCCCGCACCGGCGCGGCGCTCAAGGAGAAGGAGTGGGGCGCCATCCCCCACGAGGTGAAGATCGAGCGCCTCGAGCGGCTGCAGGCCCTGCAGCGCTCCATCACCAAGGAGCACATGTCCGCGCAGGTCGGCAAGGACGTGGAGGTCCTGGTCGAGGGCCGCTCCAAGACCGATCCCAACAAGCGCTTCGGCCGCACCCCGGAGAACCGCACGGTGAACTTCGCGGGGACCGCTCCCGCGGGCGCGCTGGTGAAGGTGCGCATCGAGACCTCCTCTTCGGCTGCGCTCTACGGCACCGAGGGCGAGATGATCGAGCCGCCCCTGACCATCGACGCCCACCCGCTGCCGGTCCTCAACTAGGCCGCGTTCAATCCGGAGCTGCCGCGATGGCCCTGCTGAGCTTCAAGGGAATCCGTCCCACGTTGGGACCGGGCGCCTGGGTGGCGGGGAGCGCCGAGGTGATCGGCGACGTGGTCCTCGGTGAGGGCGCCAGCGTCTGGTACCAGAGCGTCCTGCGCGGAGACGTGCAGCCGATCCGGATCGGCGCGCGCACCAACATCCAGGACCTGAGCGTGGTGCACGTCACCAGCTTCACCCACCCGACCACGGTGGGAGAGGACGTCACCGTCGGTCACCGCGCCATCCTCCACGGCTGCACGCTCGGAGACCGGGTGCTGGTCGGGATGGGGGCCATCGTCATGGACGGGGTCGTCGTGGGCGATGACTGCATCATCGGGGCGGGCGCACTGCTCACCCCCGGCACCCAGGTGCCGCCGGGCTCCATGGTGCTCGGCAGCCCCGGCCGGGTGAAGCGGCCCCTCACCGACGAGGAGCGGCAGTTCCTGGGCCTCTCCGCCGCCCACTACGTCGAGTTGGCGCGCAAGCACGCCGCCTCCCGCTGAGCCGGGCTTCCACGGCGTCCGGCCTCGTCGCGGGCAGCGCTTCTCGTCGCCCGGCCTGCGACGCCGTGCGGGCCGCGGAGCGCGTGCCTGTGCTCGCAGCCGGTGCCTGTGGTCCCGGTGCTTAGGCTCGCAGCCGGAGCCTGTGCTCGCAGCCGGAGCCTGTGTTCGCAGCCGGAGCCTGTGCTCGCAGCCGGAGCCTGTGTTCGCAGTCGGGCGTGCGACGCCGTTCTGCGACCGTGCCCGGCGCATCCACGTGCGGCGGCCTCGAAGTCCGGCGGCCTGAAACGAAGCGACCCCGGCCCCCCCGTGCGGTGACGGAGGAGACCGGGGCCTTCGGTCAGCAGACGACCGGACGGTCAGCGCTGATCAGACACGTGCCTCACTCGGCCGCGTCGGTGTCCTCGGCGGCGTCGGCCTCGGTGTCATCCGTGGTGTCCGCCTCGGCGTCGTCCTGCTGGACCGGACGCTGCACCAGATCCTGCTCGAGGATCTGGAACTCCACGCGGCGGTTGGCCTCACGGCCCGCGGCGGTGTCGTTGCTCTCGGCGGGCTGATCCGGACCGAAGCCACGCGCGGTCAGGCGGCTCTCCTCCACGCCCTCGTCGACGAGGAACTTCAGCACGGCCTCCGCGCGCGCCTGCGAGAGGCGGCGGTTGAGGTCGGCCGAACCGGTGCTGTCGGAGTGACCGTCGATGGCCACGACCTTGATCCCGGGCTGGTTCTTGAGCACCGAGGCCACCTGGCGCAGCAGGGTGTGCGAGCGGCGCTGGATGCGGGCGTTACCGGTGCCGAAGTAGACCCGGTCGAGGATCTTCAGCTCGGTGCCGGCCATCACGACCTGCTGCTTCTCCTCGGCGGGGCAGCCCTGGTTGTCGGCGGGGCCGGCCACCTTCGGGCAGTTGTCGCGGTGGTTGGGGACGCCGTCCTCGTCATCGTCCTGCGCAGGGCAGCCGCCGAGCTCGGGCAGGCCGGCCTCACCGGGGCAGCGGTCGTGCATGTCCTCGACGCCGTCGCCATCCTCGTCGAGGAACTGGCAGCCCTTCTTCTCCGCCGGGCCGGCCTCATCCGGGCACACGTCCTCGGAGTCGGGCACCCCGTCACCGTCGCGATCGGGGATGGGGCAGCCATCCTCGGTGTCGGCGGCCACGGTGGGGCAGGCGTCCTCGGTGTCGGGCACGCCGTCCTGATCGTTGTCGGGATCGGGGCAGCCGTCCTCGTCCTGGAAGCCGTCGAAGTCCTCGGCCTCATTGGGGCACTGATCATCCGCGCCGCTGATGCCATCTCCGTCCGGATCGGCCGGGGTCTCCGGCGAGCCGAAGGTGATGCCCATGAGGATGCGGAAGGCCGGGGTGCCCATCAGGGGGCCGAAGCCGGGACCTGCCAGCACGAAGCCCTCTCCGCCCTCCCAGAGGGGGGCGCGCACGCCGGCGAGCACCTCGCCTCCCACGGCCGGCTTCTCCAGGCCCAGCGCCAGACGGGCGGCGAGCTCTCCACGGGGCCCCTCGGCGTTGGTGGTGGTCACGGAGGCTCCCAGGCGGAGATCGCTCTGCGAGGGGAACCCGGGGGTGGCCGGCGCCGCGGTGGAGGACGGGCGCAGGTACGCCCCGAGCGAGGCGCCCAGGCGCAGGCCTTCCAGCTCGCGTCCGATCGAGACCTCGGGGAGGACCGCGACGCCCTCGTTCCGACCCAGCGCCCCGATGGAGCCGAAGGGCAGGCCCACCGTCACCGCCGCCGAGACATCCGCGAAGCCCCCTGCATCCTGGCGGAGCAGCGAGGCGCGGGCGCCCACGCTGGCGGTGGCCAGACCGAAGCCCTTGGCGTTGAACATGCTGTGCTGCAGGAGCACCACCGGCACCTGGCCATGGACCTGCAGCCAGTCGGTGATGCCGTAGGCAAGGGTCACGTGCCCGAGGAGGCGGTGGCCCACGCGCTCCACACCCGCGAGCCGGGCGGCCTGGTGCTGATAGTTGGCGAGGACGCCGACCCGCCATCCTCCGGCGTCCAGGGTCCGACCGGTGGAGACAACCTCCTCGCCGGCGGGTCCGGGGTTCACACCGAAGACATCCAGGTCCATCGACTGCGCGTCAGCGCGGGTGGGGGTGAGGGTCAGGGCGGCCGCGAGCAGGGCGGCGCTGAGACAGGACGTTCGCATGGGGACAGGCATCTCCTTGGAATGGGGGCAAGCGGGCGGGCGACACCCGCGATGCCCGCCGCCTTAGAGCGCGACGGGCGGGGAGGCAAGCCTCAAATCCGCACAACCGGCGGACCGGGGAAGCCGGTGCCGGCGGGTGCGTACGGGCCCGGTTTTTTCAATGGCGCGCGCCGCGTGATAGACAGGGTCCACCGTGCCCTCGGCCATCCAGATCCTGAAACAGAGCGAGCTGTTCCGAGGCTTCACCGACGTGGGCCTCATGGCCCTGGTCGACGTGATGTCGCCGCGCACCTTCCCCAACGGGACGCCCATCTTCGTCGAGAGCATGGTGGGCGACTCCATGTTCGTCCTGGGCAGCGGCACGGTGCGCCTGATCGGCCGTTCGGCGAAGGGGGAGAGCGCGGTCCTCGGTGAGCTCAAGGCCGGGGACTGGATGGGCGAGCTGAGCCTCCTGAAGCAGGGGCCCCGCCTGTGCTCGGCCACCGCGAGCTCCGACGTGGCAGCCCTGGAGCTGCGCTATGCCGATTTTCAGCGCCTGCTGGCCTCGAAGCCGCAGACCTGCGCCAAGCTGCTGATGCGCATCGCCATCACCTTCGGGGACAAGGTCCGCGCCAATGAGGCGAGCCTCCGCAGCCTGGTCGGCCGGGTGTGAGCGCCCGGTGAGGCACCCGTGCCTGGGCCGGGGAGAGGCCAGGCAGCCGGGTCCCGACGCGTGGCGGAGACAGCCGGGGGTCGAATTTTGCACAAAGGCCAGCGGTTGCGTGGCAGGTCTGGGGATGCACACCCTCGCGAACGGCCCGATGCACTGAACCGCCCCAGCAGACGCTCTGTCCGCGTGACGGAGGCGGGCTCCAGGACACACACCATTGGAAGCACTTCTCCAGAGCCTGCTCGCTGAGTCCCACGGACTCCTGGCCTACCTGACGGTTTTCGGAATCCTGCTCGTCTGCGGGTTGGGCGTGCCCCTGCCCGAGGATCTCTCCCTGATCCTGGGCGGCTACCTGGCCCATCAGGGCGCCGCGAGCTTTCCCATCATGATGGGGGTGGGGTTCATCGGCATCCTGGTCGGCGACAGCCTGATCTACGCCATCGGCCGTCGGGTGGGGCTGGAGCCGGGGAAGGGCGGGCTGCTGGCGCGCATCATCACGCCGGAGAAGCGCGCGCTCGTCGCCCACATGTTCGAACGTCACGGCCGCAAGGTGGTGATGATCGCCCGCTTCATGCCGGGGCTGCGCGCGGTGACCTACTTCACCGCCGGCAGCGTGCGGATGCCCTACCTCCAGTTCATCTTCTGGGATGGGTTGGCCGCATTGGTCTCGGCACCGTTCTTCGTCTGGCTGGGCTTCCGCTTCGGCGACGAGATGGACGCGCTGGTTGCCCGGGTCAAGGACGGCCAGATGGCGGCCATCACCATCCTGGTGCTGCTGGGGGCCACGTTCCTGCTGTACCGCTTCGTGCGCAACCGCCGCCGGGCGCGTGTCGCGACCCTGCTGCAGCGGACCACGGAGACCGCCCGCGCCCTTCCGGTCGCGCCCTCTCCGCTGGTCCTCTCCACGCCGACCGCGGAGGAGGCCGAGGAGCAGGGAGCGGCGGCAGGCACCCACACGGTGCGCCCGGGTGCGTCGAGTCCCTTCCCGCGGCAGACGCCCGCGCCGCTCCGGGTGACCGAGCCCGTCCGCGAGGTCGCCGGCCCCGCGACACCCTCCAAGGGGCCGACGCGCAGCCTGCGGGTGGAGGCGGCAGCCCCCATCCGGGGCCGCGGGTTCAACGGCTGAAGAGCCGCTTGATCCAGCCGAAGAGCCCGTTGCGCTCGGCGGCGACCACAGCCTCGGCGACCTCGGGTGCGAGCGTGCTGCCGCCGGCACCGGCTGCCGGGACCGTGAGCGGAGGGGCCGGATCCTCCGGCGCCGGGGTCAGGGCGGCCAGACGCGCCCGGATCGCCTCCGGGGTGTCGCGGGTGGTGAACACGCTCTCGACCTCGCGGCCGGTGCTCGCCTCGCGGGCCTTCACCGTCAGCAGTGACTCGTTGCTCACCTCGAAGGTGACGGTCACCTGCACCTCGCCGCGGGGCAGGGGAGGCAGGCCGGTCAGCTTGAGCGTCCCCAGGTACTCGTTCTCCGAGGCCATCAACCCCTCGCCCTGGAAGACCACCACCTCGAGCTCCTCCTGCCGATCCCGGGTGGTGGAGATCTCGTAGCGCTTGGAGGCGGGCAGGGGCGTGTTGTGCTCGAGCACCGGCTTGAAGCGGCCGCCGGGAAGCCCCACGCCGATGGTCATCGGCAGCACGTCGATCAGCACCACGCCCTCGACCTGTCCCAGCGAGTGGGCAAACAGCGCCGCGCCGAGCGCGACCGCCTCGTCGGGGTGAACGCCCTTGCTCGCGGTCCGGCCGAAGAACTGCGCAACCTTCTGGTGCACCAGCGGCGAGCGGCTCTGTCCTCCGACCAGAATCACCTCGTCCACGTCCGCCGGGGTGAGCCCCTTCGCCCGCAGCACGTCGGCACAGGTCTGCAGGGTCCGCTCGACGAGCTGGGAGGTCAGCTCGATCAGCCGATCCCGGCGCAGCACCACGTCCAGATCGTGGGGCTTGTTGTCGATCATGGTGACGAAGGGGACGTGGACCCGGATCTCCGAGCGCTCCGAGAGCGCGCACTTGGCGCGTTCGGCGGCATCGGTGATCCGCTGCATCGCGACCCGGTCCCCCTGGAACGCATGGCCGGTGGTCTTCTCAAAGGCCTCGAGCAGATCGCCCACGATGGCCCCGTCGAAGTCGATGCCGCCGAGGAAGGTGTCGCCGCCGGTGGAGACCACCTCATAGACGTTGTCGTGCAGCTCCAGCACCGAGGCGTCGAACGTGCCGCCACCGAGGTCGTAGACCAGGACGCGCTGGTTGAGCTGGCGGCCGTAGCCGTAGGCCAACGCCGCAGCGGTGGGCTCGTTGAGGATCCGCTCGACGTACAGCCCCGCGAGACGACCGGCTTCGCGGACCGCCTGACGCTGGTTGTCGTTGTAATAGGCCGGCACGGTGATCACCGCGCGGCTGATGGGCTGGCCGAGCTGGTTCTGCGCGAGCTCGCGCACCTCCCGGAGTCCCAACGCGGCGATCTGCTGCAGGGAGTAGACCCGGTCTCCGAGCTGCACCGCCGCCTCCCCGCCTTCACCGGAGACGATCTCGTAGTGAAAGTAGGACTTGAACTCCTGGACGATCTCCGAGTCGTAGGCCCGGCCCACCAGCCGCTTGGAGCCGTACACCGTCTGCCGGGGGTTGGTGAGCATCTGCCCCTTGGCCGGATGTCCCACCACCAGCTTGCCGCGGGCATTGAGGGCCACGATGGAGGGGACGGTGTTGTAGCCCTCGCGGGTGCGGATGATGGAGGGCTTGCCATCCCGCACGATGGCGGCGCAGGAGTTCGAGGTTCCCAGATCGATCCCGATGATGGGACCGCTCCGCACCGGATCCCCGTCCGGCGGCACGAAGGGGGGCGCCCGCAGGGTGGCGGTTCCCTGGACCACCGCGTGGTGCTTTCCACTGGTGTTCGTGACCCGGGGCGCGTTCGAGCGGAGTGGCGCCTGGGGCGCAAGCGTCGGTGGAGTCGCGGGCGGAGGCGCAACGGGGGAGAGGGTGGGCACCGCCGCCGGCGCCCCGGCGGATCCGGCAGGGGGCGCGACGGGAGTGCTCGCCGGGGGCGGGACGGCTGAGGTCCGGCCCGGAACCGGAGAGGGACCGGTGAAGGCCGGGCCCACGCCGGCGGGAAGCGGGGGCACCGCCTGGTCGGAGGCAGGTCGCGCTGCGACCAGCGAGTCCAGGAAGGCCCGGGTGGGGCGATCCACCTCCAGGAAGCGCAGCCCCATACCCGGGTGTCCCTGTCCCTCCTGACCGGTGGTGAAGTGGACCACCGCCCGCGCCCAGAGCAGGCGCTCCCCGCCGGAGAGCCGGAGCTCGAGGGTGACCGGGGTCCCGGGCGGACGGACCGACCGGGAGCGCAGATAGATGCCGCCGCGGGTCAGGTTCGCCCCGTAGCCCGCGATCAGCTCCGCCACCGTCGCGAAGGGAAGCTTCACCGAGAGGCCCACCGGGCCCTGTGCCGTATCTGCCACCGTGTCGGAGGTCCTTCGCGGGTGCTCGAGGGAACTGCGGAACGACCTGCAGTATGGCCCGAAAACTCCTCACTTTGGGAAGCCTTGGGGGCGCGCCACCCCAGGGGGAGCGGGCATGCAGAAGGGGGCGGGCGTCGCGGGTGGCTCCACCGCCGCCGCCCGCCGGGCGACCCGACGAGGCCCTCTTCCCGCGCATGGGCAAGGAGGGCCGGAGCATGAGGGCCGCCATTCGCTCCATGGGGCCGCTCAGGCGCGTTGTGAGCGGGGAGGCCGGCGCGTATGAATGCGCCCCATGCTCCCCTCCAAGCTCCGCATCGGCCTCACCTTCGACGACGTCCTCCTCCAGCCCGCGGAGAGCGCGGTGCTCCCCCGGGACGCCCAGCTGCAGACGCGTCTCTCGCGCAACCTGCGCCTCAACATCCCGCTGCTCAGCGCGGCGATGGACACGGTGACCGGCGCGCAGACCGCGATCGCCATGGCCCAGGCCGGTGGCATCGGGGTGGTGCACAAGAACATGTCCCCCGAGCAGCAGGCCGAAGAGGTCGCGCGGGTGAAGAAGTACGAGAGCGGGGTGGTGACCGATCCGGTGACCATCGGGCCCAAGGTCCTGCTCAGCGAGGCGCTGGACAAGATGGCCCGCCACGGGATCTCCGGCGTGCCGGTCGTCGATGGCGAGCGCCTGGTCGGGATGCTGACCAGCCGCGACGTGCGCTTCGAGCCGCAGACCACCCGCCGCGTGGAGGAGGTCATGACCCGCGAGCTCATCACCGCGCAGCCGGGGATCAGCCCGCGTGAGGCGCTGGATCTGCTGCACGCGAACCGGATCGAGAAGCTGCCGCTCGTTGATGCCGCCGGATCCCTCAGGGGCCTCATCACCCTCAAGGACCTCGAGAAGACCCGCCGGCACCCCGACGCGGTGAAGGACGCGCAGGGGCGCCTCCTCTGTGCGGCGGCGATCGGAGTCGGCGATGATCGTGACGTGCGGGCCGAGGCGCTGGTGCGCGCCGGGGTGGACCTGCTGGTGATCGACACCGCCCACGGACACAGCAAAGGCGTGCTCGACGCGGTCCGGGAGATCCGCGCGCGCTACCCCAAGCTCGAGATCATGGCCGGCAACGTGGCCACCGCGGAGGGCACGCGCGCGCTCATCGAGGCCGGCGTCGACGCGGTGAAGGTCGGCATCGGGCCCGGCTCCATCTGCACCACCCGCGTGGTGGCCGGCGTGGGCGTGCCCCAGCTCACCGCGGTGGACGACTGCGCCCGCGAGGCGGATCGCCACGGCATCCCCATCATCTCGGACGGCGGCATCAAGTACTCGGGCGATGTGGTGAAGGCCCTGGCGGCGGGCGCGAGCTCGGTCATGATCGGCTCGCTCTTCGCGGGCACCGACGAGGCTCCGGGCGACGTGATCCTGTACCAGGGCCGGACCTACAAGAGCTACCGGGGCATGGGCTCGTTGGGCGCGATGAAGCAGGGGTCGAAGGACCGCTACTTCCAGGAGGGCACCTCCGAGGCGCAGAAGCTGGTCCCCGAAGGCATCGAGGGGCGCGTCCCCTACAAGGGCCCCCTGTCGATGAACATCCACCAGCTGCTCGGCGGCCTGCGCAGCGGCATGGGCTACGTCGGCTGCGGGGACATCGAGTCACTGCGGACGCAGGCGACCTTCGTGCAGATCACCTCGGCGGGCCTCCGGGAAAGCCACGTCCACGACGTGATCATCACCGAAGAGGCGCCGAACTACCGCCTGGAGTAATCGCGACGCACAAGAAAGCCCGGGTCCCTGGGCTCAGGGATCCGGGCCTTCTGCTCGGGACTGCCAGGCGACTGGGAGCGGGACCGACGTCCAGACGCCTCAGCGCCCGTTGGCCGCGGCCACGCTGCGCTCGGCGGCGAGGAGCTCCTCGTAGAGTTCGGCCTCGTCGGGCAGGTTGAGCGCGTCAATCGCGTTGCGCAGGGCGGTGGGATCCACGCGCAGTGAAGTGACCCGCTTGCCGTCCTTCACGTCGTTGACCGTGGGGACCGCGACCAGCTCGCGGGTGAAGCGCTCGAGCTCATTGGCCACCGAGGCCTGCTGCGCCTCGCAGTCGGCGTGGGCATCGATGATCGACCGGTAGTCCTCGATGTAGAGGAGATCCTGATCACGGCGGATGGCCATGCCCAGCGTGTGGGTGCGCTCGCGCAGCGACTCATGCAGCTCGGCGTAGGCGTGCAGGCGTGCGTCCTCGCTCTCCACGAGCTGCCGCACCCCCTTGAGCCGCTCCTCGGTGTCCCCGCAGGAGATCCGCGCGAGCTGATCGTAGTTCAGCTCACCCACCTCGTCGGTGGGGGCCTCCCGGTCCAGACGCGCCTCATTGGAGATCTGCTTGACGCAGCCGGTGCCGACGACGGCGATCGCGGCGAGGAGGGGGAGTGCTCGCATGGAAACCTCAGGGGCCGCGGGACCCAGGGGGCCGAACGACCGGTTGATGGGATTTGCGCGCCGAGGGTTGTAGCGATAAGGCCCGGGCCCGGTCAACGCATCCATCCCCAGGACCCGAGCGCCATGTCCCCGCATTCCGAAAAGATCCTGATCCTCGACTTCGGCAGCCAGTACTCCCAGCTCATCGCGCGCCGGGTCCGCGAGCTGGGCGTCTACTGCGAGCTTCATCGCCCGGATCTCGATGAGGAGGCCATCCGCGCCTTCAATCCCAAGGGGATCATCCTCTCCGGGGGGCCCGCCTCGGTGGATGCCCCGGGCGCGCCGACCTGCAACCCCCACGTCTTCGAGGCCGGCGTCCCGGTGCTGGGCATCTGCTACGGCCTGCAGCTCATGACCAAGCTGCTCGGCGGCCGGGTCGATCGGGCCGCGCACCGCGAGTACGGCCCGGGGGACCTCGAGGTCCTGAACCCGACCGGCCCCCTGGCTTCCTTCAAGCTCGGCGAGCGCCTCCGGGTCCTCATGAGCCACGGTGACCGGGTGGAGTCTCTTCCCGAGGGATTCGTAGCCATCGCCCGCTCCGCGAACAGCCCCTACGCGGCCATCGCCCACGAGCGGCTCCCGTACTACGCGCTCCAGTTCCACCCCGAGGTGGTCCATACCCCGCAGGGCAAGGAGATGATCCGCGCCTTCCTCTTCGACGCCTGCGGGTGCGAGGGCAACTGGACCATGGCGGGCTTCGCCGAGGAGGCCAAGGAGGCCATCCGCCAGCAGGTGGGGGAGGGCGGACGGGTGATCTGTGGCCTCTCCGGCGGCGTCGACAGCTCGGTCGCCGCGCTGCTGATCCACAGCGCCATCGGCGACCGGCTGCAGTGCATCTTCGTCGACAACGGGCTGTTGCGCGAGGGCGAGCGGGAGCAGGTGGAGGCCCTCTTCGTGGATCGCTTCCACGTGCCGCTGAAGACCGTCGACGCGCGCGATCGCTTCCTGGCCCGCCTGGCCGGCGTCACCGATCCCGAGGCGAAGCGGAAGATCATCGGCGGCGAGTTCATCGCGGTCTTCGAGGAGGCCGCGGCCGAGGTGGGCGACGCCGGGTTCCTGGCCCAGGGCACCCTGTACCCGGACGTCATCGAGTCGGTGTCCTTCAAGGGCCCCTCGGTGACCATCAAGAGCCACCACAACGTGGGCGGGCTGCCCGAGAACATGAAGCTCAAGCTCGTGGAGCCGCTGCGCGAGCTCTTCAAGGATGAGGTCCGGGTGCTGGGCCGTGAGCTGGGGCTGCCGGACGAGATGGTGGGCCGCCAGCCCTTTCCGGGACCGGGGCTTGCCATCCGGGTGCTCGGCGACATCACCGCCGATCGCCTCGAGCTGGTCCGCCGCGCGGACACCATCGTCCAGGAGGAGATCCGCCGGGCCGGACTCTACGATCAGCTCTGGCAGGCCTTCGCGGTGCTCCTGCCGATCCAGAGTGTGGGCGTCATGGGCGACCAGCGGACCTACGAGTCGACCGCCGTCATCCGCGCGGTCACCAGCATCGACGGCATGACCGCCGAGTGGGCGCGCCTGCCGTACGAGCTCATCGACACCATCTCGGCGCGCATCATCAACGAGGTCCGCGGCATCAACCGCGTGGTCCTCGACGTGTCGTCCAAGCCCCCGGCGACCATCGAGTGGGAGTGACCCCAACGCCGCGCTGAAGCGCGCCCCGTCGGCACCGGCCATCCCTGAGGCGGTGGTCCCGGTCCCGGGGCCGTCAACGCGAGCCCGCTTGGGGACCCGGGTGGCCAAACGCCAGCGAGCCCGTTAGCCCAAGGGGCCTATGCGAATTGAAATCTGGTCCGACATCGTCTGCCCCTGGTGCTACATCGGGCGCGCGCGCCTGCAGAAGGCGCTGGACGCCTTCGAGCACCGCGATGAGGTGCAGCTCGTCTACAAGGCCTTCGAACTCGATCCTTCGGCACCCACGGATCGCACCGAGCTGACCCGGGACGTTCTCGGCCGTCGCTACGGCGGCGGTGAGGCGCAGATCCGCGCGATGTTCTCCCAGGTCGAGCAGGCCGGGGCCCAGGATGGCCTTGACCTGCGGCTCGAGGAGACCCATAGCGGTAACACCCGACATGCCCACCGTATGGTGAAGCTCGCGGCCCAAAGCGATCGGGCTGGCGCCATGCTCGAGCACCTCTACAAGGCGTACTTCACCGACGGCCGCAACGTCTTCACCACCGAGGACCTGGTCGAGCTGGCCACCGAGGTCGGCCTCGACGCCGCGGAGGCGCGCCAGACGCTCGAGTCCGGCGCCTTCGAAGCCGAGATCCAGGGCGACATCCGCGACGCCCAGCGCATCGGCGCCCGTGGGGTTCCGTTCTTCGTGGTGGATGGCCGGTTCGGGATCTCCGGTGCCCAGCCCGCGGACGTCTTCAGCCAGGCGCTCCAGCAGGCCTGGGACTCACGCCCGAAGCTTCAGACGGTTGGAGCCACGACCGCCCAGACGGGCGCAGCGGATGCAGCCGCCTGCGGTCCGGATGGCTGCGAGATTCCTCACCAGCCCCAGCGCTGAAGCGCCCGGGTCAACCCGGAGCGCCCGGATGAGAGAACCGTCCAGGCGTCCGGTCGATTCACAAAGCCGGAGGAGCCGAACCGGCTCCCGGGGACTGCGAGCCAGACGGACCTCCGTCGCGCCGTCCAGCGACTCGCCCGGAATCGCCGTATCCGGAATCGCCGTGTGACGTCCGGTGTGACGTCCGACGCCCAAGCCGCTGGACGATCCGCTCAAACGCCGTTCCGACGCGTCTCGAAAAACCGCAGCCCGGAAGCAGGGGACAGGAGCCCGGATCCAGGCCCTGAGACCCGAACGCGAACTTAAC
>DATGQN010000173.1:0-16940 GCA_035304185.1 Myxococcaceae bacterium | reverse complement strand
GCGGAGACCCGCACCGAGGATCTGACCGCGGCCGCCGCCCTGCTCGAGCGCTGGTTGGAGGTGGTGACGCTGGATCCGGAGCAGTGGACCTCGGTGCACCAGCAGGCGCTGGAGGGAGGCCAGCGGGAGCTGCCCGGCTACCTCGATTCGCTGAAGGCGTTGCGCGAAGGCCAGACGACCTGCCCCGGGGACGAGGCGCTGCGCGAGGTGACCGCGCGCGTGACCCGCCTGGAGGTGGAGACCCGGACCCGCCTCGACAACGCCGCGCGCGTGGTCGACGACCTGCGGATGGCCGCGGCGGTGGCCGATTGGAACGCGGCCCAGGTGAAGGCGGAGGAGGAAGCGCGCGAGGCGTGGTGCCCCACCGGCGACGATCTGCCCAGCTCGCCCGAGGTCTACTACGCCCGTGAGGACTCCAAGGCGGTGGAGACCTGGTACTTCTGCGACGGGACGCGCGTGGTCCGCTACCCCGGTGAGGACGCGGTGGTGAAGGCCCCCGAGGAGCAGCAGCGTCGTCGCCGCCCGCGCGACATCGTGTACCTGCGCGCCATCGGGAACTTCCCGGACTCCGAGGTCAAGCGTGCGCCCAACCGCGAGGCAGCGCGCGGGGCGAACGAGTAGGCATCACTTCCACACCGATTTCTGGACCCGCAAGACCCACCGCGCAGCAGCCCGGTGGGTCTCTTCATGTGTGGGGATGCAGATTTGAGGACCTCCGTGCGCGGGCCGCCGGCGGGGCGTCCCTTCCACGGGTGGGTGCCCTGATTTCTGAGAAAGCCTGGTACTCAGTGAACCGGCGGCGGAACCGGCTCCGAGGAGGGAGCGATGCGCGCCTCCCAGGCATTGCATCCGCTCTCCGGGCTCACCGCGAGATCGAACGCGCGCAGGTCCTCCTGCTGGCAGCGCCCCACCGACGACGACGCTCCCGCGTTCTGCGATCCCTTGGCGAAGTAGCGACAATCCCGACAGCGTCCCCAGTTCTCCTGATCAGCCATGACCTCTGCGCTCCGGTGCGCGCCCGTCTGGAATGAGAACGACGGAACCGCTGGAGGGCCCGCCGGCGTCCACCTGCACGACAGGGCACCGGGACCGGTGGCGTGGGCGCGCACGGTGTCGAGACCGTCTCCCGGGCGCCGGGGTCCGTGTCGGGTAGTCCAAGGTTGAGAAGGGCCCGGCCCCGCAGCAAGGGTCGACTTCTTGGCGGCAAGCGGCCGTCCGGGCGGTCGTCCTTGCGCCCGATGCTAGTGTGCTGGGTGCATCATCCTGCGCAGGTGCTCACGTTGGTGCCTGCCACCTCCGCATTCTCCAGCCCAACCCGACCTCGCGCCGGCGCCCCCCGCCGACGCGCCTCCACGGCCTCCCGGCCTGCACCCAAGTCCTCATGGCCCAGAAGACCCTCGCGATGATCCTCGCCGGCGGCGCCGGCACGCGTCTCGATCCTCTGACCCGCGAGCGCGCCAAGCCCGCAGTTCCCTTCGGCGGCCGCTACCGGATCATCGACTTCGCGCTGAGCAACTTCGTCAACAGCGGCGTCTACAAGATCAAGGTGCTCACTCAGTACAAGAGCGATTCGCTCAACAAGCACCTCTCACGCGCGTGGCGGATGACCGCCTTCCTCGGTCACTACGTCGAGCCGGTTCCGGCGCAGATGCGGACCGGGCTCGACTGGTACAAGGGCAGCGCGGACGCCATCTACCAGAACCTCAACCTCATCACCGACGAGGATCCGGACGACGTCTTCGTCTTCGGCGCGGATCACATCTACCGGATGGATGTGCAGCTCATGCAGGCGTTCCATCACGAGCGCGACGCGGACTGCACCGTCGCCGCCATCCCCGTCCCCCGGAAGGAGGCCAGCGAGTTCGGATGCATCGCGGTGGGGGATGACGGTCGGATGCTGGAGTTCCTGGAGAAGCCCAAGGATCCGCCGCCCATGCCCGGCAACCCGGAGATGAGTCTGTGCTCCATGGGCAACTACCTCTTCAAGTCCGACGCCCTCGTCCGCGAGGTGGTCAAGGACGCGGCGGACGAGAAGAGCGCCCACGACTTCGGCAAGTCCATCATCAGCGGGATGTACAAGAACTCGCGGGTGTTCGTGTATGACTTCGCCCAGAACACCTACCCCGGCCAGGAGCCGAAGGAGGTGGGCTATTGGCGGGACGTGGGGAACCTGGACGTCTACTACCAGGTGAACATGGACCTGCTCGAGGTGGAGCCCACCTTCAACCTGTACAACGAGAAGTGGCCCATCCTGACGGACGTTCCGAGCTACCCGCCGGCGAAGTTCGTGTTCGCGGACGTCGAGGACGCGCGGGTCGGGCACGCAACCGACAGCCTGATCTCCGAGGGATGCATCATCTCCGGCGGAAGGGTGCACCGCTCCATCCTGAGCCCCAAGGTCCGCATCAACAGCTACGCCGAGGTCACCGACTCGATCCTCTTCGAGAACGTGGTCGTCGGACGACGCGCGCGCATCCGCAAGGCCATCATCGACAAGAACGTGGAGATCCCGCCGGAGACCACCATCGGGTTCGATCCGGAGGCGGACCGGCGTCGCTTCCACGTCACCGCCGATGGACTGGTCGTCATCCCCAAGGGGATGCGGATCTCGTGACCGCCGTGAAGAAGAAGTCTTCGGCGAAGCAGGCTGCAGCCTAGGCGGCCGACACGCCCCTGTCCGACGTCCCCGGCGTCGGCAAGCCGGCCGTCCGGGCGCTGACGGCGGCGGGCTACGCCACGCTGGGAGCCCTGAACGACGCGGACTGGAGTGTGCTCAAGGAGCTCCATGGCGTGGGTCCTTCCGCGGGAGAGCGGCTGCAGGCCGCGCTCGTGGCGTCGGGCCTGGGGTTGCGCAATGCGCCGCAGGTGAAAAGCAGGCGCCCGGTGGTGACCCGCGAGCACACCGGGGTGAATGCAGCCGACATCAAGACCACCATCACCAAGGTCGCCCCCAAGGACTTCCTGGAGACGTTGAGCGAGAGGCGTCGCGAGGACGGGCAGGTCCTGCTCGAACTCTTCGGTGAGGCCACCGGCGAGCGTCCGGTGATGTGGGGCCCTTCGATGATCGGCTACGGAAAGTCGCATTACGCGTACGCGAGCGGCCGCCAGGGCGACTGGTTCCACCTCGGCTTCAGCCCACGCAAGGCCAACATCGCGCTCTACGGGCTGCAGGGCGCGCCCCGCTCGAAGGCACTGTTGGCCAAGCTGGGGAGGCACAAGGCAGGTGCCGGTTGCGTGTGGGTGAACCAGCTGCGCGACATCGACCTTCAGGTGCTGCGAGAGCTCGTTGCACATGCCTGGGCGCAGGATCCGGCAGCCGGCAAGAGCTGAGTCCGGAGTCCGAGTGCTCCACGGTCGTCGCGCGCGCCACCCTTGGGGGCGGCGAGCGGCCAGGGATGCGCGCACCATCCGTCCGGCCGCGGCGCCTGAAGAACCCGCGGCCCTGGTTCCAGGGCCGCCGCGTTGCGCCAGCTCCGGCCCATCGCCCGGACGACCTCGTCACAGGCGCAGGGCGGCGAGGGCTTCCTTCTCGGTTGGAATGGGTCGGAACTCACCATCCAGATAGCGCCAGCCACCGTCTTCGAAGACGAAGCGGCTGGCCTCGATGAAGGAGCGATCCCTCCCCTTCTCGAAGACCCGCGCATGGAAGAGCACCCGGGCCGGCGCGGCTGGATCCTCTCCCTGCGCATCCAGGATGGTGAGCCCGGGGTACTTGAAGCGGGTCGCGGTCGCGCGCAGCTCACGTTTGACGTCGGCTTCCGCTCGCCGGCGATCCTCATGGTCACGCGCGAGCGTTCGCCACAGGTAATCCACCCCCTTGAGCGCGAAAGCGGCGTAGCGGCTGCGCATCAACGCGGTGGGGGTGGGAGGCTCGGCCTTCCCGTCGATGAACGGCAGGCAGCAGGTGCGCAGCGGGCGGCCTGAGCTGCAGGGGCAGGCGGGACTGGCCATGGGTGCGTCGGCCGCGGCCCCGGATGGTGCCATCCGAGGCCGCGAAGTCAGAGAAGGGAAGAGGTGGCGTCAGCCCGCGTGAACGGCAGGATGCGCAGGCTGATGATCGATCCCGAAGCGCGCGAGCACCTCGGCGATCTCGGCGTTCACCGCACGCAGCATGTCCTGCTTCTCGCGGAAGGGCATGAAGGCGCTCTTGAAGCCGGAGACCAGCACCGTGGTGAGGTCCTCGAGCGACATGCCCAGCTGCTGGTGCGCGATCATCAGCTCCTTGGTGACCGTGGTGTCCGTGATGAGCCGGTTGTCGGTGTTGATGGTCACCCGCAGGCCGTAGTCGAAATAGAAGCGTAGCGGGTGGCTGTCGAGTGACTCCACGGCCCGGGTCTGCAGGTTGCTCGACGGGCACATCTCGAGCGGGATGCGGTGATCGTTCACGTAGTTGAGGAGGTCCCCGTCCTCGCGGAGCCGCACGCCGTGGCCGATGCGGTGGGAGCCAAGGCTGTGGATGGCCTGGCTGATGCTCTCGGGGCCGAACGCCTCGCCCGCGTGGGCGGTGCAGTTCACGTTGTTCTTGAGGATGATCTGGAAGGCCCGCTGGTGGTCCTTCGCCGGGAAGTTGAGCTCCGCACCGGCGAGGTCGAAGCCGATGACGCCGCGGTTCTTGTAGGCGACGCAGAGCTCGGCGAGACGCAGGGACATCTGCGGATCGATGTGGCGGATGCCACAGATGATGACGCCGGTCTTGATCCCGGTCTCCCGCTTGGCGCGGCGCAGACCTTCCAGGACCGCGTCGATGATCTCGGTCATCTTCAGGCCCTGCTCCATGTGGAGGGCGGGCGAGTAGCGGACCTCGAGCCAGCGCACGTTCTCGGCCGCGGCGTCGATGGCGAGCTCATAGGCGGCGCGCTCGAGGGCCGGCGCCGTCTGGAGCACCGAGAGGGTCACGTCGAAGGCGACGAGGTAGTCGTCGAGGCTCTCGCAGACCTCGCCCATGTGGATGGCCTTGGCGAGACCTTCTTCGGTGTTCGCCGGGAGCTTGACGCCCTGCTCTTTCGCCAGCTCGAGGATCGTCGAGAGGCGCATGCTGCCATCGAGGTGGCAGTGCAGGTCGGTCTTGGGGAGCGCCTTGAGGAGCTCCTCGGTCACCGGCGCGGTGCGGGGAGGCGCCGCAGCTGCGCGGCGCTCGGTGGAGGAGATTCCGGTCTCGCCGGGGAGGTCGTCGTCACGGATGGCTGCCATGACCGGGGGACTGTAGATCCATCGGGGGGCGTTGCGTGAGACTTCTCGTCGGGACGGCTCCGTCCGTCTTCCTGCCTTCAGAAGGCGTACTTGGGCACGCCCCCGCGCCCCCTGGGTTTCGGCGGGGTTGCGGCGGAGGAGGGGCGGAATGTGGCCCCCCGCCGCTTCCAATACTGCGGGGCCGGGCGCCTCGTGCCGCGACGTCACCCCGACGGGAATGTCGACGGAGGTCCCGCACGGACCGAGCAGAACCGCACGCCCCAGCCTTCAGACGTCACTCCGGCGGGAAGCACGCCTCGTCATAGCTGCAGGCTCCCGACAGGCACACGGCTTCCGGGCTGCCTTCTAGCACCGGGCAGTCGGAGTCCTCGCTACATGCGTGCCGGATCCGAATCCAATCCAGTGCCGTCCACTCCTTTCCAAATGGATCCTCGACTGCTCTGAGGGTCACCTCGAAGGAACATTCGCCACTGACGTCGAGGAGAAGCTTCTCTGAGGAGACCCCCCACGCGCCCCCGTTGGGCGGGATCCAATGCGTCCAAGCTTCGACGCCACAGTCCTCCGATTCAGGAGCGGCCCCCAATTCCCATTTGAATGTCCGTGACGGAAACACCCTGGAATCAATTGCCCATTGTCCAGCGGAAAGGTCGATACTCCCCCGAACTTCCAACCAAGCAACGTGCTGGGTGACGCGCTTCACCTCTCCGAAGATGGATTCATCTGACGCCTCAATGCTGTAGTTCTCCGGCCATGCCCAGTCAAAGCCGGTGAGGCTGACGTAGCGGGCGCCCGGCTCATCGAGCGCTCCACAACTCTCGACGCAAAGTCCGACACCGGTCTCACCACCGTGACATTGACCGCACCCATCGAGGACTGCCGTTCCGTCGACGTCACCATGACAGTCTTTGTAACAGGCCGTCAGCCCCGTCTCCCCGCCCACGCAGACGCCGCAGTCATCGACGTAGGCCGTTCCACCGAAGTCCCCATGACAGTCCTCCGTACAGACCGTCAGGCCGGTGTCGCCGCCGACGCAGGCGCCGCAGTCATCGACGTACGCGGTGCCACCGAGCTCTCCGTACAGGCCGTCAGGCTGGTGTCGCCGCCGACGCAGGCGCCGCAGTCATCGACGTACGCGGTGCCACCGAGCTCCCCGTGACAGTCCTCCGTACAGGCGGTCAGGCCGGTGTCGCCGCCGACGCAGGCGCCACAGCCATCTTGAAAGGCCTCGCCGTCCATGACGCCTGCGCAATCAACGACCCCCTCCGGAGTGGTGGAGCCACCGCATCCAAGTGAGAGGCCGATCCCAAGCCACACGCATCAAGCCAAGAGATGTCGTGACATGGAGACTCCCCGTCCGCGGACAGCCGGCGCGGATGCCAGGCGAGAGGGTCCGCGATGAGACCGGAAGGACCCTGACGGGCGCCCCCCCGAAACACATGCCTGCGATGTATTTCGAACGTTCCAAGGTTAGCTGAGAGGGGCCCTCCCCGGCCCGCTTTGGGCAGGATGACGCGTCACCCCTCAGTGACCCATCCCGGCCGGGGTCCCCCCATCAGCCCTTCTTCAGCCCGGACACCAAGGACGCCACGAATGTCTTTGCGGCCCCGACTCCACCCGTCGCCATCTGCTGGGTGATGGCAGATCCCACGACCACGCCGTCAGCGTGCTGGACCAACATGCGGACCTGTTCCGCAGAGGAGATCCCGAAGCCGACGGCGACGGGGAGATGGCTCTGTTGGCGGAGTGCCCCCAGACGTTCTGGAAGGCTCTGAGGAAGCTCTGCGCGCGCGCCGGTCACGCCGCTCACCGAGACGTAATAGGTGAAGCCTCCGGCATCCTTCATCGCGGCGCGGACACGCCCCTCGTGAGAGGTGGGCGTCAGGAGGGGCACGATGGCCACGCCCGCCGCGGCTGCATGCGCGCGCAGCTCCTCCCCCTCCTCCGGTGGGAGGTCGGGAAGGATGATCCCATCAACCCCCGCGCGGACGCAGGCCTCGAAGAAGCGGGCCTCCCCGAAGGCCAGCACGGGGTTGAGGTAGCCCATCAGGACGATGGGGGCGGTGAAGTCCGCACGCAGCCGCGCCGCCAGAGCGAGCACGTCCTTGAGCCGTGTCCCCCCGGCGAGGGCCTTCTCCGCGGCGCGCTGCAGCGTCGGGCCATCCGCGATGGGGTCCGAATAGGGGAAGCCGAGCTCGACCACATCCGCGCCTGCTTCGAGACAGGCCCGCACCAGGGCCTCCGAGGTCGGCATGTCCGGCGCGCCGGCCATCACGTAGGTGACCAACGCCCCCCGCCCCTCCTCCGCTGCCCGACGGAACACCGACTCCAGACGCACACGCCCCGTCGTCATGTCCCGCTTCCCTCGAGGGCCTTGGCCACGGTCCCCAGGTCCTTGTCCCCTCGGCCCGAGAGTCCCACCAGAATCACCTCGTCCTGCCCGCGTCCCGCCGCGAGCTGCATGGCGCCGGAGATGGCGTGCGCCGACTCCATGGCGGGCAGAATCCCCTCCACCCGGGTCAGGGTGAGCAGGGCCTGCAGCGCCTCACTATCGGTTGCGCTTGCAACCGTCATCCGACCACTGTCCTTCAGCGATGCCAGCTCCGGTCCCACACCCGGATAGTCGAGTCCGGCGCTGATGGAATGCGCCTCGGCCACCTGACCGTCCTCGTCCTGAAGGAGGTAGCTGCGCGAACCATGAAGGACTCCCGGCCGTCCCCGGCTCAAGGCTGCACCATGCCGCCCGCTGTCGAGCCCCTCCCCCGCGGCCTCCACTGCGACCAGCGCCACCTCCGCGTCGTCAATGAACGCGCTGAAGAGCCCGATGGCATTCGAGCCACCCCCGACGCAGGCGACGACGGCGTCCGGAAGCCGCCCCACCTGTGCGAGCGCCTGCTCACGGGCCTCCCGCCCGATCACGCTCTGCAGTTCACGGACGATCCAGGGGAAGGGGTGCGGTCCCGCCGCGCTCCCGAGCACATAGTGGGTGTCCTCGACGTGGGTCACCCAGTCGCGCAGAGCCTCGTTGAGGGCGTCCTTCAACGTCCGCGTCCCGTTCTCCACGGCGATCACCTTCGCGCCCAGGAGCTCCATGCGCCGGACGTTGAGCGCCTGGCGCTCGACGTCGACCGCGCCCATGTAGATCTCGCACGACAGGCCGAGGAGCGCGCACGCCGTCGCCGTCGCGACCCCATGCTGCCCGGCCCCGGTCTCGGCGATGATGCGGCGCTTTCCCATCCGCTGGGCCAACAGCACCTGACCCAGCGCGTTGTTCAGCTTGTGCGCGCCGGTGTGGCAGAGGTCCTCACGCTTGAGGAAGATCCGGGCCCCGCCCGCAGCTTCGGTGAGACGCGTGGCCTCATAGAGCGGCGTGGGACGACCGACGTAGTCCCGCAGCAACCCCGCGAGGCGGTTCTGGAAGTCACCGGCTTCCCTCGCCTGACGCCACGCCTCCTCGAGGGACTCGATGGCCGGCACCAGGGTCTCCGGAACGAAGCGCCCGCCATATCCGCCGTAACGCCCACGCGCATCCGGCTCACCCGACCACGTCATGACACCGCCCTTCTCGCTGCGTCGACGAAGCGGCGCATCCGCTCCGCGTCCTTGATCCCCGCCGCTGACTCCACCCCGCCCGCCACGTCCACCCCCGCGGGCCTCACGGCACGGATGGCCGTGGCGACGTTCTCCGGGGTCAGCCCTCCGGCCACCAACACGTTGCGTCGGGCCGCGAGCGCCTGCGCCTGCTCCCAGACGAAGGGAACACCGTTCCCACCCGGGTCAGGCCCCGGGCCATCGAGCAACAGCGCCTCACACGCCCAGTCCTCGGCAGCCGCGAGGGCGTCCGCCCGATCGACCTTAAGCGCCTTGATGATGGGAAATGGAAAATCCCGCCAGTCTCCGGGCGCCTCGCGTCCATGCAGCTGCACGGCGTGAAGTCCGGCATGCACCGCGGCCGCGTGAACCTCTTCCGGCCGTGCGTCCACGAAGATCCCGACCGCGCGCGTCCCGGCCGGCATGGCCGCCACCAATGACCGGACCTGTTCCGCACTCTGCGCGCGACGCGACTTCGGCCAGAGGTTGAAGCCCAGCCAGTCGACGCCCGCCTCCGCCGCAGCCCGGATGTCCTCTGGGCGGGTCAGTCCGCAGACCTTCACCACCATGCGGCTCAAGGCAGCGCGCTCCATGACGTGAGCAGCGTCTCTGGAGACGGCGCACGCACCAGTGCCTCCCCGATGAGCAGGTTGGCGGCTCCGGCGGCCCGGAGGCGGACCGCATCTTCCAGTGCCCGTACACCGCTCTCGGAAATGGCGATGACGTTCTCGGGAATCTGCCGGAGGAGGGCCTCACTCACCCCGAGGTCCACCTTGAAGCTCGTCAGGTCACGGTTGTTGATGCCGACGATCTGGGCGCCGACCTCGAGCGCCTGCGCGAGCTCACGCTGGGTGTGCACCTCCACCAGCGCGTCCATCCCGAGCGCCGCGACCTCCTTCAGCAGCGAGGCGAGCTCGGACTGCTCCAGGGCCGCGACGATCAGCAGCACTGCATCCGCCCCGGCGGCCCGCGCCTCCAGCACCTGGTAGGCGTCCACGATGAAGTCCTTGCGCAGGACCGGGACCGGGACCGCGCTGCGGACGGCGCGCAGATCATCCAGGCTGCCGCCGAACCCCGGTCCATCGGTGAGGACCGAGATCGCTGCCGCACCGCCCCGGGCGTAGCGTTGCGCCAGCCCGACCGCGTCCGCATCCGCGCGGATGGCGCCGGCAGACGGCGAGGCCCGCTTCACCTCGGCAATGACCCGCACCGGCCCGCCGCGCTTTGAGAGCGACGCGCCAAATCCCCGGGGCCGGGAGACCGGGCTCAGCGATTGCCGGAGCACCGCCGCGTCCACCTGGGAGCGCCGCCCTTCGACCTCCAGGCGCTTGCGCTCGAGGATCTCCGAGAGAAAACTCACTGGCGCACCTCCCTGCTCGTGGCAACCAGCCGCGCGAGACAGGCGCTCGCCGCGCCCGAATCGATGGTCCGCGCAGCAATGGAGACACCCTCCTCCAGTGCGTCCGCTGCCCCCGCGACGTAGAGGGCTGCCGCCGCGTTGGCCAAGACCGCATCGCGGGGCCCTCCCCGCTGCCCTTCCAGCACGTCGCGGAGGATGCGGGCGTTCTGCTCGGGCGTTCCTCCCTTCAGCGCTTCGGGCGCCCAGATCTGAAGCCCCAGGGACTGAGGCGTCACCTCGTACTCCCGCACCTGCCCCTCCTTCACGTCGGCGATGCGCGTCGGCCCGGTGACTGCGATCTCATCCAATCCCTGCCCGTGCACGACGAGCGCGTGACGGGCACCGAGCGCCGCGAGGACCTCGCCCACCACGGGGACCCATTGTTCGGCGTACACCCCCATCACCTGATGCCGCGCCCCGGCGGGGTTCACCATCGGCCCGAGCAGGTTGAAGAGGGTACGGACCCGAAGCTCGCGCCGGATCGCCGCGACCGCTCCGAAGGCCGGGTGCAACCGGGAGGCGAAGAGAAAGCCGATCCCTGCCCGTGCCACGCACTCGGAGACCTGTTCGGGCGTCAGCTCGAGCTCCACGCCCAGCGCTCCCAGGACATCTGCCGAACCACAGCGACTCGAGACCGCCCGGTTTCCGTGTTTGGCCACCGTCACCCCGGCACCGGCGGCAACCAGGGCCGCCGCCGTGGAGATGTTGAAGGTGTCCTGGCCATCGCCGCCGGTCCCTGCGGTGTCGACGTAGATGTCCTGCTCGACCCGGATGGGAATGACCCGCTCCCGCAGTGCCTCCGCCGCGCCGGTCAGCTCCTCCGCGGTCTCGCCCTTGGTGGCCCACGCCGCCAGCACCGCCCCCACGAGCGAGGGCGGCACCGTTCCCTCGGTCATGGTCGAGATCACCGCGCGCGCCTCGGTCCGCCCGAGAGACTGCTGCGCCATCAGCCGCTTGAGCACGTCGATCAACATGTCGTCACCGCCGCTTCCACGTCACGAACCTGAACCAGTCGCCGCAGCCAGTTGCCGAGCATCGCGTGACCGTGCTCGGTGAGGATGGACTCGGGATGGAACTGCACCCCCTCGAGTTCGAGGCTGCGGTGGCGAACGCCCATGATGGTTCCGTCAGCGACCGTCGCAGTGACCTCCAGCTCAGGCGGCAGGCTCGAGGGCTCGAGGGTGAGCGAGTGATAGCGGCCGACCTGGAATCCCTGAGGCAGCCCTTCGAAGACGCCCACGCCCAGGTGCTGAATGGCACTCGCCTTGCCGTGCACGATCTCCGCGGCGCGGACGACACGTCCCCCCAGGGCCTGTCCCAGGGCCTGATGACCCAGGCAGACGCCGAGGATGGGGAGTTCCCCCTTCAGCGCATCAATGGCCGCCAGGGTGATGCCCGCTTCGTTGGGACTGCAGGGTCCCGGCGACAGCAGCAGTCCATCCGGGGCGTGGGCACGGATGCCCGCGACGTCGATGGCGTCGTTGCGCACCACCGTCACCTGCGCCCCCAGCTCCCCGAGGTACTGCACCAGGTTGAACGTGAAGGAATCGTAGTTGTCGATCACCAGGACCCGGGCGCTCACCGTCCCCCCCCTTCATCGCGCGCCCTGGTTGGCTGAGGCTGCGGCGGCGTCGGCACGCGCTCGGCCGTCTTCACGGAGCGGGCCTGGGCCTGCGCCACCGCCTGGAACAGTGCCTTCGCCTTGTTGACCGTCTCGTCGTACTCGGACGCCGGAACCGAGTCGTGGACGATGCCCGCTCCGGCCTGCACGCTCACCCGTCTTCCCCGCTGCATCAGGGTGCGGATGGTGATCGCCATCTCCATGTCCCCGTTGAGATCGAAGTAGCCGGCACATCCGGCGTAGGGTCCGCGGCGACATGGCTCGAGTGCGTCGATGAGCTCCATCGCCCGGACCTTGGGTGAGCCCGACACCGTCCCCGCCGGGAAGGTGGCGCGCAGGACGTCCAGTGCATCCAGCCCCTCGGCGATTTGACCGCGCACTTCGGACACCATGTGCAGGACGTGGCTGTAGCGCTCGATGCCGCGCAGCTGCGTCACCTCCACGCTGCCGATGCGTGAGACCCGGCCCACGTCGTTGCGACCGAGATCCACGAGCATCGCGTGCTCGGCGTTCTCCTTGGGATCGGCGAGCAGCTCCTCGGCGAGCGCCGCGTCCTCTTCCGGTCCCGCGCCCCGACGACGGGTTCCGGCGATGGGTCGCAGGACGACCTCTTCCCCCTCCAGCCGCACCAGGGTCTCGGGAGAGCTGCCCACCAGCGCGTGCTCGCCGTCGCGGAAGTAGAAGAGATAGGGCGAGGGATTCACCCGTCTCAGCGCGCGGTAGAGCTCGAACGGAGGCAGGTCCAGCTCCGCATCGAAGCGTTGCGAGAGCACGATCTGCTGGCAGTCGCCGGCTCGGACCGCCTCCTGAGCGCGCTCCACCATCCCCATGAAGTCCTCACGGGACGTCCGAGGGATGAGCTCCACCGGGGCCTGCTGCGCCTGCGGCCGCTCGTCGACCAGAGGCTGCGCGAGTGTCTCCAGCACGCGCTGCATGCGCGCCAGCGCCGCCGCGTAGACCGCGTCCGCGTCGAGGCCTTCGGTGTAGCGCCCCTGCGCCAGGACGCGCACCGTGTGGTGGCGGTGGTCGAAGGCCAGCACGGTGTCGAAGTCCATCAGCAGGGCATCGGGGAAGCCCAGCTCGTCCGCACCCTCCACGCGCACCCGCGGCTCGATCTCCGCGATGATGTCGTAGGAGAGCCAGCCCACGAAGCCGCCGCACATGCGTGGCAGACCCGGCCGTCGCTCCTCGCGATGCCGTCCGAGCAGCTCCGCGAGCTTCGGAAACAGAGGTCCGTCGCCGGCGCGGTTCCAGCGGAAGACCTCCCGCGGGCCGGCGCCCATGAAGGACCACCGGCCCTGGCGCTCGCCTCCCTCCACCGATTCGAGGAGGAAGGCCTGCGTGTGACCACGGCTGAGTTTCAGGAAGGCGGAGACGGGTGTGTCCGTGTCCGCATCAATCTCGACGCTCAGCGTGACTGCGCGGCCGGGTCGGTAAGCACTCCTGAAGGACGCAGGGTCCGGAGAGACGACGTGTTCAGCGCCGCCAAAGCCACACCACGCGGCCCAGGGTGAGGCTCAGGTCGTCGCGCTGGTCGTGAATGCTCATGGCTCGGAAGGATGGCCGGCAGGTTGAGCGGTGTCAATCGCCAAGGCGCCCCTACTCCATGGCGGGCCAGGCGTCGAAGTACGGGAGGTTCGCGTCCTCCGGTTCGATCGCATCGAGATCGACAGGATTGCCATCGGCATCCAGCACCCCGCTCGGGAAGTGCTGCCGAATGAAACTCTTGGCACCCCGCTGCTGGTCCTCAACGACCGACTCCGGCGTTCCGCCCGCCATCGCCGGCAGGATGATCGCCGCGTTGAGTTGGAAGAGTGCCTCCTCATCGAGCTCCATCACCTGCTCGATGAAAACCAGCGCATCCTCTCCCTCGAGCCCCAACACCGCCGCCATGTGCGTGGCCTGATGGAAAGCCTGCGAGCGGACCGGGTCTTCGTAGCATTCGGCCTGCAGCTCATGGAGCGCGTCCAGGTGCGGACCGGTGATGCCGAGGGCACCGGCCTGAACGTTGAGCCAGGGATTGAGCAGCAGCTGCTCGCGACGCTCGGCAGAGATTCCCGCAGCCTCGAGAAACGCGTCGCGCTCCTCACGACGGGCTGCGCGCGCCTGGGCCGTCTGGCCGCTGAACATGATCCCGAGTTCGTGAATCACGTCGCCGATCACGGTCATGATCGCCCCTGCCCCCATCGCGGGAGGGACGAACCTCAGGACATTGCCCAACAGGGAGACGCCGGTGCCGAAGAGGGCGAAAACCTCCCCCGGCGTCGTCCCGTTCTTCCTCAACAGCTCGATGTCCTCCTTGAGCTGCGCGGCATCAAGGATGAGACCGATGCTGGGGAGCACGCGGGTGGCGAGCGCGTCGTCCAGCCACGAGAGCGTCTTGAGCGTCCCGCCCAGCAGGTCATAGCCGGCCTCCACGGACTCGAGGAGGTTGATGACTCCTTCGGGCCACTCACCCTCGCCGAAGTGCGCGACACCCGAGACGAGCCCGAAGACCGCCACCGTCCCCTTGAGGACGTTGCCGAAGCCTCCCGAGAAATCCCTCAGCAGATCCGCCGCCCACTGCAGCTCGCCGGGAGTGGCGCGGTCGATCCGGCCGATGATGTCCAGCGCATCGAAGAGCTTGCCGATCTCTCCAGAGAGATCGGAGAAGACCTCTGCAGTCTGCAAGGGTCCGAGCAACGCCCGCAGTGCCTCAATCGCCACTGAGGGATCGTCGGGGTTCGCGTTGAGCAGCGAGGCCTGAGCCAGCGGAATCGCGTCGCAGAGCAGGCCATCTCGCAGGCGCGACTCGAGCTCGCCACCCAAGGCGCCGTTCATGGCGTTGAAGAGCTCGGGGTCGCAAGCGAGGCGGCCGCTCCACTCGATGGCGGCCTCGGCGTGGGCCGGGCTCTTGGCGAGCGTCTCCCAGCCCTTCATCAGGAGCTTCGACGCTTCAGGATCGCCGGCGCGCGCGCGGGCTTCCAGCTCCGGGCCCTGGGCTTCCATGACCTCGGAGAGGCGCTCCGCCGCCTCCGCCTCCCGCTTGGCCACTGCCGCGTGCTCGGGATCAGCCCAGAAGGCTTCTTCGTAAGCGGCCTGCTCCGCCTCGGTCATGCCCGGCCCGAGGATCGCCAAGTCCTCCGCCAACCGCTGTTCCAGCGCGGCCTTCTCTGCCTGTGCCGACTCGTACGCCTCGGTGGCGGCCCCCACTCCGGCGATGGAGATGTCCTGGAACGTCCTGGCCATCACCTCGAGACCATGGACGTCCAGCAGGTACTGAGAGAGGGCGCCGGTGAGCCCCGGCGTTCCCCCTCGTGACGCGTCCAGGAGCCGGTCGTCGAGTTGATTGAGATCGATCTCGCCATAGACCGCGAGCGCGTCTCCCAGGGAGCTCACGACCAACTCCCGTCCCTCATCGCCGGCGAGCTCATAGACGGCGGTGAGCGCAAAGGCGCCTTCGAAGGTCGGCGCGCGGAGATCCCCGTCGTCCTCGTTCTCGGCCGCTCTTCGCGCGAGGTCGGCGGTGATGGCGTCGACGGTGGTTTCGGTCTCCAGCAACAATGCATCGACCAGGTGAGGAGATCCCAATTCCTCGGCCTGTTGCCGCAGCTCGATGCTGGCAGCCTCCGGCCCGCCCTGCTGATACGCCTGCTCGACCTTCTCGGCGGCGGCGTCGACCTGCGCTTCCTCGTCAGCGCTGAGGTCGGGCGCCGTGACCGTGCTCGTCGTCGCGTTCCTGAGGACGTTCGCCGCTCGTTTCGCCATCGCCGCCGGGTCCCAGGGCAGCGCCGTGGGCATGGGGGTCGCGGGCGCAAAGCTGCTGGTCCCCTGGTGACCCGCGGGTGCTGGCTGCGCCTTCTTCGGGGCCGGAGGGGCCGACGCGGCGACCTTCTGGAGGGCGGCCTTGAGGTTCTGGAGCTTGATCATGGGACCTGTCCGGATGTGGGTCGGCGATGGATGACATGGGACGGGCTCACCCCGCCCGTCCCAGGGAAGCAGGAAATTCCGCTCTTCAAGGCTGACACAGCTCGCGCGGAGGTGGCTCATCACAAAGTGACGGGACGTCACATGGATGGCTCAGAGGCGCTTTGCCTGGGCCTTTGACGCCGTCTCAGGGCTCGGGGCTGACCCGGCGATGCGCGGCTGAAATCGCGCAGGCTGGCCCTCTGTGCGGGCCTCGCGCGACGCACAGGTGCTCACACCGGCTCAACGAAGCGCGCGACGATGCGCTTGAGGCCCACCGAGGCGAACCGGACGGTGACCTTCGCGTTGGGGCCGACGCCGTCCGCATCCTCGATGATGCCTTCGCCGAACTGCGCGTGGCGCACCCGCATGCCGCGGATCTCTCCTTCCTGCGGCTCGTACTCGATGTGGATCCCATCCTTCGGCGCGTTCGAGCGGCGCGGAACCTGGCTGTAGGGATCCACCTCATCCCGCGCGCGACGCATGCGCGGAGGCATGGCCGGGCGCGTGGGCACCGCCTGAGGATCCGGGCCGCCGCCGAAGAGTTCCTTGGGGATGTCGCGGAGGAAGCGGCTCGGCGGGTTGAAACGCAGCTCGCCGAAGAGGCTGCGGGCCTGCGCAAAGGAGAGGAACAGGTGCTTGCGGGCGCGGGTGAGCCCCACGTAGCAGAGGCGACGCTCCTCCTCGAGTTCCGCCGGATCGGCGTCCTCCCCCAGCGTGCGGTTGTGGGGGAAGACCCCTTCCTCCATCCCGGAGAGAAACACCGCGTCGAACTCGAGGCCCTTCGCGGCGTGCATGGTCATGAGGGATGCGCGTCCCTCCCCCACCTCTCCGTCGACCTCGCCGGCCAGGGAGATGCGCTCGAGGAAGGCCTGCAGCGGCGGAAGCTCGAGATCGAGCGGTGCTCCCGCGCCCTCCGGCGGCTGAAGTCCGCGGGCCTCGTCGGCGACCGCCTGGGAGACGCGATCCAGATCGAAGTCCTGCGCCGCGCCCAGAAGCTCGCGGAGGTTCTCGGCGCGGGTTTCGCCTTCATCCGAGCCGTCCGCCAGCCAGGCCTCGATGAGCCCGGTGTGCCGCAGCATGGCGTCCACCGCGCCGGCCGCGTCGCTCGTCTCACGGGCTGCGGCCTGCATCCGCTCCAGCAGATTGCGGAACCCTGCGAGCCGCTTGGCCGCGGCGTTGCCCAGCGTCTCGATG
>DATGQN010000172.1:0-10000 GCA_035304185.1 Myxococcaceae bacterium | reverse complement strand
CGATGTGGTGCCCGCCGTCGCGCCCACGCGCAGCCCGCGCATCCCCTCGGCCATCCCGAGCCGATAGGTCGCCGACCCCGCCACCCCGAAGGCGCCCTGCTCCAGCGCAAAGGGCCCCTTGGTCACTTCGACCGAGCGGATGGACTCGGGGACGATGAGCCCCAGATCGAGGTAGCCCAGCGCGTGGACGTTGGACCATTCGTTGAGGGGCATCCCCTCCACGCGCAGCTCCATGCCGGCGCCGTGTTCGGCGTCGAAGCCGCGGAGGAAGAACTGCTGCCCCTTCCCCTCACTCCCGTGCTGCACCAGCGTGAGGCCTGAGACCAGCCGCAGCGCGTCCTCGGCGGTGCGCAGTGGGACCGCCTGAAGCTCGCGGGAGGTCACCACCTCGCTGGTCGCGGTGGGGGCGGTCAGCCGTGGTGCGGTGACTGTCGCCTGGTACCGCCCAGCAGGTGCCATGTGCAGGCGCAGCACGCGGGGTGCGTCGGAAGGCGCGACGTCGACCTCGAGCCGCTCGCGCCCCGCCCCTTCGGCGATGACCAGGGCCTCACACGGAGAAGGCGCATCGAACCCGAAGGATCCATCGGGCCCACTGAGCGTCGTCGGCTCCAGTCCCTCGATGGAGATGCGGGCGCCGGCGATGGGTGCGCCATCCTCCTGCGCCAGCACCTGCCCCGAAATGGGGGGACACCACACCTCCTGGGCGAGCGCAGACCCGGGCAGGGACCACGCGACCAGACAGAGGAGAAGGCGAGGACGCACGAGCTGTCGTCACCCGGTGGCGCTGACGGGGGACGTCCCGGAGGCGGGGATGCACTCCCTGGTGAACGCCCTGCCGCGGATCGTGCCGGGGACCGGCCCGCCCCCACAGGTTCCTTCGCTCGCGGCGAGCAGCAGCGGAAAAGCCGGCAGGACGTGGGAGCGTGAAGGGCGCACCGGAACCTCCAGGAGTTCAGCGCTCGTGGATCGAGACATCGAAATGATCGTGAGACTGAAAGGTGCTGCGAAGCAGGTTGTAGGCCGCGAGTCGGTCGGGATCCTCAACGCCCCCTTCCAACACCAGCGGCCCCGCGCCTGCCGAAGCCAACGCGGAGAAGTCGAGGCCGTCAAAGAGCGTGTCGTTCTCGAACGGGTCGCGAACCAGAAGCCTCAGGCCCAGTCGGACGTTGGTTGCAGCGTCAACCGTCAGCTCGAACGGAGCGCCGACCACAGTGCGACCCACGGGGGAAACGAGGCGGGCGATGAAGTCGACCCCCTCCCCGTCCCGCGACGCACGACCGCGCAAAATCGCGGTGTGCCCGACGAGCGGATCCTCCACAGGGAGTCCATCTGTGACGGCACCGCGCTCGAAGGTGAAGTTGGCCGCCTTGTAGTCCCCGGCGAGCAGGGTGGCCTTTCCCAGCACCGGGTCGGCATCGCCTGTCCAATCGACGATGTAGCGGCCTCTGAGCTCACCGGTGACGGCCCCATCCTGGTGGTGTCCGGGATGTGCATGCGCCTCGGGGATCAGCGCCTGGGAGAGGCGTTGAAGCACCGAGCTGTGCAGCTCGCCGGCAATGGTGAACTCGAGGTTCTCCAACACCAGCCGTGCTTCGGTGAGTTCCACCTCGTAGCCGAGGTCGGTCATCACGGTCTCGATCCCGCCCGTGTCGGCGAAGACCTCGAGCTCGACGCGGGGTGGCTCCTGGGGCTCACCGCAGGCGGCGAGGAGCAGAACCCCGGCCAGCATCCACAGCTGCGTTCTCATCTCATCCGTCTCCGTCGGGACATCGCGGCAGGGACCCATCAGGCAACGCGCGTCGGTTGCTCCTGCCGTGCGAGCACGGTCCGCCCAAGCGCCCCGGTCCGCAGGTCCGGTCCTGTTTGCGGGCCCGGGAGGGCACGCGGACCGCCTCGAACCCAGGGCCTCCGCGCAACCCACGCAGCCAAGGCGTGACGGGCTCGCCGATGCCTTACCGACGGGGCTTCTACCATCCCTCCGTCGGGGTGCATCCCCGAAGGGAGCGGGGCGTCAGTACGCGTTCTTCGACAGGAAGCCGCCGAGGGCGGTCTTCACCAGGATCTTGAAGTCCAGTCCCAGCGACCAGTTCTGGATGTAATAGAGGTCGTACTCGATCCGCTTCTCGATGGAGGTCTGCCCCCGCAGGCCGTTCACCTGGGCCCAACCGGTGATGCCCGCCTTCACCTTGTGCCGCAGGTGGTAGCGGGGAATCTGCTTCTTGAACGCCTCGATGAAGACCGGGCGCTCGGGGCGGGGCCCCACCAGGCTCATGTCCCCGACGAGGACGTTGAAGAGCTGGGGCAGCTCGTCGATCGACGTGCGGCGCAGGAAGGTCCCGATCACCGTCCGGCGATCGTCCTGGGCGCTCGCCATCTGCGCGCCCCCTGCCTCGGCATCCACGCGCATGGTGCGGAACTTGAGGATCCGGAAGGTGCGCCCATCCATCCCCATGCGCTCCTGCGCATAGAAAATGGGGCCCCGGCTGGTGAGCTTCACGAGCAGCGCCGTCACCAGCATGACCGGCGCGGCGATCAGCAGCGCCACCGTGGCGAAGATCACGTCGAAGAGGCGCTTGAGGATGGGGTTCCAGCCGTCGAGGGGCGCGCCCTGGAGGCTCACCAACGGCAGTCCGCCGAACTCCTCGATGCCGCCGTAGAGGGTCACGTACTGGGTGACGTCCGGCACCACCTTCACGTCGACGGTCCGCAGCGCGAGCTGCTCCATGAGGCGCTTGATGAGGCGGTGCTCCTCAATGGGCAGCGCGATGATCACCTGGTCGACGTGGTTGCGATCCAGGTAGCGCTCGGCCTCGGCGATGAGGCCCACCACGGGCGCTCCGCCGATCTTCGTCCCCACCTTGATGGGATGGTGCGAGAGCAGCCCCACCACCTTGAAGCCGAGCTCCCGGTGCGCCTCCACCGCACCCACCACCCGAGCGGCGAGATCCCCTGCCCCCACCACCAGGATGCTCTTCATGTTGAGCCCCCGCCGTCGGGCGTGGCTCAGGACCGCTCGCATGGCCATCCGCATGCCGGCAACGAGCACGAACGACGAGGTGGCGAAGAGCCCCAGGGTCAGACGCGAATAGCGCTCACGGAAGAAGTAGGTGACACCCACCACCAGCAGGGTGCCGAAGGCGACCCCCTTGAAGAGTTCGAAGAGCTCGCGCCCTCCGCTCCGGGTCCGGTTGGTCGTGTAGAGCCGGGACTGGTGGAAGAGCGTGGGGAAGATCACCAGCGCCGCGGCCACCGTGAAGAGGGTGTCCTCCCAGGGCGGCAGCGCCTCCCCTTCCAGGACGAAGAAGCGCAGCGAGAAGGAGAGCGCGAACGCGAGGGCGATCATGCCCAGGTCCATCAGGACCTTGATCGAGGTGTAGAAGCGCTGAAATCGACTGAACACGCGGTTCCGACTCCTGGGGAGCCACCTGAAAGCCAGGGGACTGTCCGGTGCTGTGCAAGCACCGCACCGCCCAGGATGAGGGCGGCTCTGAGGCCTCTACTGCGCTGAAGCCGGATGGGTCAACGGGCGAAACCCCAATGGAATCGCCTGATTGCGACACCGGACGGCGCATCGCCCGGGCCTGGGGTGCCACCGGACCCGGGCTTCGGATTCCGCGGCGCCCTGACGTTGGCGTCAGGGTCCCACGGGGATTCAGGGGGCTCCCTGGCGATCACGCAGGTGCCGCGTCGCGTGGCCCCCACTTCGGGAGCGCAGGCCGGGTCTTTCCGAAGCGCCCTCAGCCGGCGCGCGCTCCGGGGGCGCGGAGCGGGGGCTGCCCCCGACGAACGAGCGCAGCCTCCACCTCGCGCGAGATGCCTTGTAGGAACGCCTCCCGGCCGAAGCGCAGCGCCTGCGCACGGGCCCGCTCGGGCCGGAAAGAAGGCTCCCAGCTCTCGAAGGATCGCACTGCGGCGCCCAGAGAGGCAGCGGTCTGCTCGGGAAAGAAGAGGCCGGTCGCGTCGGTCACCGTCTCCCGTGCGCCCCCCCGCCCCAGCGCAATCACCGGCCGGCCACAGGCCATGGCCTCCAGGGGCGTGATCCCGAAGTCCTCTTCCGCAGTGAAGATCAGGGCCCGGGCATCGCGGAGCAGCCCCGGGATCTCCGCATCGTCCACGCGTCCCAGGAAGCGGATGTTCCCGGGCAGCGGGCCATGGGCGCGCGCCTCCTCCGCCGAGCCCCCCACCACCCACAGCGGCAGCCCCGAGCGGGTAAAGGCCTCCAAGGCGACGTCGAGGCGCTTGTAGGGCGCGAAGGCACCGAGCCATAGGAAGTAGCCGCCCTCACCGGTGCCCTCGAGGGGAAGGGACGTGAAGCGCTCCAGCTCCACCGGTGGGGAGACCACCGCCGCCTCCCGGCCCCACGCCCGCCCGATCCGCTCCGCGATGAACCGGCTGTTGGCGACGACGTGATCGAGCGCCTGCGCCCGGTTGCGATCCCAGGCCTGCATCCAGGGCCGGACCGCCGAGGCCGCCGCGCGGACCGGAAGCGGAGCACGCCCGGGTCCGAAGTAGTCGTCGAAGAGATCCCACATGTACCGCATGGGCGAGTGGACGTAGCTCACGTGCACCGCTCCATCCGGGACGCGGACGCCATGGGCCACGCAGTGGCTCGACGACACCACGAGGTCGAAGTCTGCGAGCTCGAGCGCGCCGATCGCCCGCGGCATCAGCGGAAGTGCGTGCCGGTAACGGGCGTGGATCCCCGGCAGGCGCTGCAGGAATGAGGTGGTGATGGGGCGATCCTCGATGCGGGCGCTGACGCTCCCCGGGCGATGGATCAGGGTGAAGAGTTCGGCCTGCGGAAAGAGTTCGCAGAGCGCGTCCAGCACCCGCTCTCCGCCGCGCATGGTGACCAGCCAGTCGTGAACGAGGGCGACGCGCATCGCAGCGCTCTCTATCATCTCCGCGGTCCCGAAGGGGTTGCCCCCCTGGCCCCGGCAGGGGATCGTGCAGCCCCCGCCCCGTTCCCATGTCGACCGCCCCCCACGTGATGATCGACCTCCGCATGGTGGAGGGGTCCCTCCACGGGATCGCCCGCTATGCGCTCGAACTCGCGCGCCGGCTCCCCGCCCTCGCCCCGGACTGGCGCTTCACCGGGCTCGTCGGGCCCCGGGGGCTTCCGCCCGGGCTGGGAGCGCTCACCCCGCCCCTTCCCCTGGTGACCAGCCGGGCGGCCTTCCTGAGCCCCACCGAGCAGCCCCTGCTGACCGCCAGCCTCGCGCAGCACCGGCCGGATCTCTTCCACGCCACCAGCTTCTCGGTCCCCGCGCTGTGGCCAGGGGCCCTCGTCGCCACCCTCCACGACGCGAACCACCTGGCCCTGCCCGAGCTCTACGGTGCGAAGCAGCGCCTCTACTATCGCCTGATTGTCGGCCCCACTGCCCGGCGCGCGCGGGCGCTCATCACCGTCTCCGAGTTCTCCCGGGAGGAGCTCTCCCGGCACCTGGGCCTCTCTCCCTATCGGTTCCAGGTGATCCCCCAGGGCGTCGACGCGGCCTTCTCGCCCCTGCGCGCCTCCACCATCGAGGCCTCCCGTCAGCGGATGGGCGTCCCCCGGGGCTACCTGCTCTCGGTCGGGAACGCGAAGGCCTACAAGAACCTCGGGATGCTCGGGCGCATCAGCGATCGACTCCCCCTGCCCCTGAGGGTGGTTGCAGGTGCAACGACTGCTCCGGAACTGGGACTGCCCGAGAGCGTCCGGATCCTCTCCGGCCTGGACGAGGCCCAACTCCGGGAGGCCTACGCCTGCGCCACCGCCCTGCTCTTCCCCTCCCGCTACGAGGGGTTCGGGCTCCCGGCGCTCGAGGCCATGGCCAGTGGCGTCCCGGTGATCGCGGCGGATGGCTCGTCCCTCCGGGAGGTGGTGGGCGGCGCGGGTCTGTTGGTCCCGCCGGATGATGAGGAGGGGTGGGTGGAGGCCGTCCTGCGCCTGCGCCGCGATCCCGAGCTGCGCCGGGAGCTCGTCGAGGCCGGGCTCGCCAGGGCTGCGCGGATGACCTGGGAGCTGTGTGCCCAGCGCACGCTGCAGGTGTATCGCCGGGCGCTTGGGGATATGTGACGCCTCCCATGACCTCCGCCCCCGCGCAGCGCGCCCTCAGCTGGCTCCCCTGGACCTTCGGCCTGTGGACGATCGGGGTTCAGGTCAACGAAGCCCTGGCGGTGCCCGGAGCCTTCGGCACCTTGCTCATCGCGCTGATCACCACGCCCTCGGCGTTCCGCATGCGCCTGTTCTGGCCCCTGTGGGGACTGCTCCTCTGGGCGCTCATCGTTCCCCTCCTCGCAGGACACCCTCCGACCGGTTCGGGCGTGGCCCGCCTGTTGGACCTGGCCACCCTGCCGGCCGCAGCGGTCGCCGTCGCCAGGAGCCCTCGCGAGGCGCTGGTCCGCGTGGGGCTGGTGACCGCCGGCGTGCTCTGCCTCTCGGTCGCGGTCGCCGGATTCCAGCATTTCGGGGTGTGGCCCGCGCGTGAGTCCTTCGAGGGGCTCTCCTGGAGTCGCCTGGGCTTCCACCGCGTCTATGAGACCGTGCCCGGCCGCGAGGATCGCTTCATGGCCGGCGGACTGCTGCTGCACCGGCTCAAGTTCGCGAACGTCACCGCCATTCTCTGCATGGCGGGGGTCACCGCGGTGGCGCTGCGCCTGCCGCGGTGGCGGATCTGGGCGGGAAGCGCCGGCGTGGGGCTGTTGGGCCTGGCCCTCTTTCCCCATGCCCGCGCTGCGCTGGCCGCCGCGGTCCTCTCGTGCGGCCTGGCCTGGGTGCTGGCTTCGCAGCATCGTCGGCGGGCCTTGATCGTCGCCGGCCTCTTCGGAGGGCTCGTCCTCGGCACCGCGATGGCGACCCCTTCGGTCCGCGCACGCTTCGCCCGCTCTCTCACCAGCGAAGGCGGCGGTGAACGGGTCGCCCTCAACCGCTCGGGCGTGCACGCCATCGCCGAGCACCCGGTCACCGGCGTGGGCCCCGGGCGCTTCGCCCCCGGCGACTTCCTCCCACCCGAGGCTCCGGCCCAGGCGCGGGAGCATCCGGGGAAGGCGCACAACCAGTTCCTCACCCTCGGCGCCGAGGCCGGACTTCCGGCGACGCTGCTGCTGCTGCTCACGCTCGCCCTCTTTGCCGCGGTCGGGATGAAGAGCCTCCCCAGAGGCGCCCTCGTTGTGGGGGCGGTCAGCCTCTTCGTCCTGCTCTCCCTGCTCCACGATCCGCTGTTCCACGCCGAGAGCTCATTGGCCTTCGCGCTGGCGATGGGAGGTGGACTCGGGGCGCTGATGCGGTCCACAGCATCCACTTAAGGCCGGAGGACCTGCGGGAGAGAGGCGCGAGCCAGAACCCCGAGCGCCCGGAGCCGATGCGCCGACGGATCATCAGATGAACGCCAGCGCCGGCTGAGAAGACGCATCCCCAGCCCCCCGGCCTCCCCTCAGCGCTGTCGCAGCGATGCGGACGCCCGCCCCGTCGCACCGTCCGCGCGCACCCGCGCAAACAGCCCCTGGTAGCGGGCCCAGGCCACCAGGGCGGAGACGCTCAGCAGCAGGAAGGGCAACCAGGCCGCAAGGGCCGGCGGCATGCGCTCGCCAAGCACCAGGGTCCGGGACACCACCATCAGGCTCCACATCGCCATGGCGATGCACAGGCCCTCGACCAGCGCCGCGGTGAGGTGGCCCCGGCGACCGGCCCGGATGGCGAGCAACACCGCGAGGAGTGCGGCGGGAAGTCCTGCCAGCGGATAGGCCACGCGGTTGTGGACCGCGAGCTCGAAGTTGCGCGTCTCCAGCCCCACCTCCCCGCGGGCGGCGATCTGCCGACGGATCTCCGCCAACGGCATCTGCTCCGGCCGACCCATCTGGATCCGGAAGGCATCGGCTTCGGCGCCCAGGTCGTACTCGGCCGCGACGGGGGTGCGCAGCGTGACCGAGCCATCCGCATGGAAGGTGCGCTCCATCACGTCCTGCATCGTCCAGCGCGAGGAACCGGCGTGACGCATGTGCTTGGCGTCGATGCGGCGGCGCAGGCGGAAGTCGTGATCCATCGTGAGGATGGTCGCGTTCTCGAAGCCCTTCTCGACGTCGCCTCCGCGCAGGTGGAAGACATGCTCCCCCCGCCGGAACCACTGTTTGGGCACGTAGTAGAAGCGCCAGTCGCCCCAGCGGTTGAAACGGTGGACGGTGATCTCCTCCACCCGCCGCGAGGCGTTCACCACCACCTTCTCCTCGAAGATCACCAGGGACACGCAGGCCAGGAGCGCGAGGCCTCCGATGGGCAGGAGCAGCACCCGGGGCGAGAATCCCAGGGACTGCAGCGCGGTGAGCTCTCCCCGCTTACGCAGCGAGGAGATCGTCGCGCCCGCAGCCAGCAGGAGCGCCGCCGGTGCGAGCTGGTGCAGGCTCACCAGGGCCTTGTTCAGGTAGAGCTCGGCCACCGCCGAGATCCAATCGGGGCCGGTGTAGGCCTTCGCGCGATCCACGAAGTCGCCCACCAGGAAGACCACGACCAGGGCGGCGAGGATGCCCAGGAGGAGCACCACGTACTCCCGCGCGATCGAGCGGATGAGGGTCCAGCTCATCCCGCCGTTCCCCGGTGGGACATCCGCCACAGCAGCAGCCCGCCGATTCCGGCGAAGACCAGGTTGGTGAGGTGCGCGGCCAACCAGATGGGCAGCAGCTCCCGCAGTGCCAGCTGCTCGCTGCCCCGGACCATCACGTAGTAGGCGACGTAGGCGAAGAGGGTGAGCAGGAAGCCGAAGCCGCGCCCACCGCTGCGCCCCCCTCCCCGCCTCCCGAGCGCCAGGGGCGTCCCGAGCAGGCAGAAGGCCAGCGGTAGCAGCGCCTGTGCCCAGCGCTCGTGCCAGGCGATGAGGAAGGGACGGCCATCCTCACCGGCCGCCTCGGCCTCGACCGCCGCGGCGCGCAGCTCATCCGGGGTGAGCTCCTCCTTCGGCGAGCGGTAGCGGTTCTTGCGCTGGATGGCGCTCTCGAGCCCCACGGAGATGCGCCCCTCCTCGAACTCGAGCAGCGCGTAATCGCCCCCCTGGACGCTGTCGCGGTGCACCTCCCCCTGGAACAGCCGGAGCTCGAGCGCCGCGCCACCTCCCGCCGCGTCCACCGCTCCCTGCCGGGCGAGCACCAACAACGGGGATTCGGGATCCCGGCTGTCGTGCAGCAGCACGTGGCGCCACCCGGTGCCGGAGACCTCCTCGGCGTAGAGGGTGAGCTGGCTCAGGTCCTCGTAGAAGACGCCGGGCTTCACGTCGCCCACGACGTTGCGCTTGATGACGTCGTTGATGAGGACCTTCATCTCCGCGAGGCCCCAGGGCACCGCGCGCGTCCCCAGAAAGCCCATCAACCCGCAGAGCACCACCCCGACCAGCAGCGGCGCGACGAGCAGCTGCAGGGGTCCGGTGCCCACCGCCTGGAGCGCGGCCACCTCCCGGTCCTCGGACAGGCGCCCCATGCCGATGAGGATCGCGAGCAGCAGGGCCACCGGTACCGCCATCAGCAGGAACTGCGGCGTGAGGTAGGCCAGCATCCACAGCAGATCCCAGCCGCGCACCGCCGAGCCCAGCAGCACGTCGGTTCCGCGCAGGAACTGAAGCACCAGCAGGATGAGGAAGAGGAAGACCACCCACAGCGCCAGCGGCACCAGGATCTCCCCGAGCACGTAGCGGTGGACCAGCTTCACAGGACGTCTTCCCGGATTCCTCTCTGGCGAAGAGGCGTCCGACGTCCGCTCAGGACGCCCTCAGGACCCTCCAGCCGATGTCGCGGCGCAGCTGCATCCCGTCAAATCGGATGGCGCCGGCCGCTTCATACGCGCTCTGCCGGGCCGCTTCCAGCGTCGCCCCACGCGCGCAGACCGTGAGGACGCGCCCCCCGGTGGTCACCAGCGCCCCTCCCTGCGCGCCGACTCCGGCCAGGAAGACCGCCCCCTGGTCGGGCTGAGCATCGTCGAGCCCCCGGATGACCGCGCCCTTCTTCGGAGCCTCCGGATACCCCTCCGCCGCCAGCA
>DATGQN010000171.1:0-15485 GCA_035304185.1 Myxococcaceae bacterium | reverse complement strand
GGACGCGGTCGCCTTCCCGGTGACCGAACTCGGCGTCGAGAGCGCCACCCACGGCCTCATCCGGGTGCATGCCACCGGATCGGCGACCGTCCGCATCGACGCCGACGGTGACGTGGAGCTCAGTGGCGCCCCCGCCGAGCTCGAGGTGACGGGTGAGGGGAGTGGCGAGCTGATCGAGGTTCCCTGAGGGTTTCCGACGGACACCCGCCTGCTTTGGATCCGTGCGTCGTCGGTGCTTGCCGGTCTCCGGAGGCAGTGGCGACGCGCGTTGTCCTGCGGGAGGTCATCAGGACCCACGACGGCGTGCGCTCGGCTGAGCGGTCTCTCTCCCGCCTTGACCTGCGCCACCCCAGGCCGATAAGGCCCCGGCAGCCCCTCGCAACTCCGGTTTTCCGGAGCGGGCGCCCGTTCTCAACGCTGGACCACCCAGAAGCAGATTGAAGGAGATTCCCATGGCCCGTGACGTCGTCATCGTCGGTGCCGCCCGGACGCCCATCGCGGCATTCCAGGGCGCCTTCGCCACCGTGACCGCCCCCCAGCTGGGCGCGGCCGCCATCAAGGCCGCACTCGAGCGCGCGGGCGTCGATCCTGCCGCGGTCGAGCAGGTCGTCATGGGCAACGTGCTCCAGGCGGGCGTGGGCCAGGCGCCCGCGCGTCAGGCAGCCATCGCCGCGGGGATTCCCCACAGCGCGGCGGCGACCACCCTCAACAAGGTGTGCGGCTCGGGCCTCAAGGCCGTGGTGGCCGGCGCCCAGGCCATCGCGCTGGGTGACGCCGAGGTGGTGGTCGTGGGCGGCATGGAGTCGATGACCAACGCCCCCTACGTCAGCCACCAGATGCGGGGTGGGGCACGCATGGGCCACGTCGACTTCAAGGACAGCATGATCCTCGACGGCCTCTGGGATCCCTACGATCAGGTCCACATGGGCGTGTGCGCCGAGGCCTGCGCGGACACCATGAAGATCAGCCGCGAGGCCCAGGACGCCTTCGCGGTCGAGTCCACCCGCCGCGCCATCGAGGCACAGAAGGCCGGTGCGTTCGCCGCCGAGATCGTCCCGGTCACCGTCGCCTCCCGGAAGGGGGACGTGGTGGTGAGTGAGGACGAGGGCCCGAAGAACGCGCGCCCGGAGAAGATCCCCTCGCTCAAGCCGGTGTTCAAGCGCGACGGCGGGACGGTCACCGCGGCCAATGCCTCGTCGATCAACGACGGCGCCGCGGCCCTGGTGCTCATGAGCGCCGAGCGGGCAAAGGCGGAGGGCCGCGAGGTCCTGGGTCGGATCTCGGGTTGGGCGGAGGCCGCGCGCAAGCCGGTCGAGTTCACCATCGCCCCCACCGACTCCATCAAGAAGCTCCTGGACCGCACCGGCAAGAGCACCGCGGACGTGGACCTCTGGGAGATCAACGAGGCCTTCGCCGTGGTCTCGCTGGCCAACAACCAGCTGCTGGAGCTCGACGCCTCGAAGGTGAACGTGCGCGGTGGCGCGGTGTCGTTGGGTCACCCCATCGGCGCCTCGGGTGCGCGCATCCTGGTCACGCTGCTGTACGCGATGAAGGACCTGGGCAAGCAGCGCGGCGTCGCGAGCCTCTGCATCGGCGGCGGCGAGGGCATCGCCCTGATGGTCGAGCGCTGAGTCACCTGACGCCTCGACGCAGCTCCCTGACCCTCCCAGCCTTTGGAGCAAGAAGCCCATGAACAAGCTGGTCTCCTCGCCCGATGAGGCGGTGGCCGACATCCCCGATGGCACGACGCTGATGAGCGGCGGCTTCGGGCTGTGCGGCAACCCCGAGTCGCTGATCGCCGCCCTTCACCGCAAGGGCACCCGCGACCTCACCATCATCTCCAACAACTGCGGCACCACCGAGCTGGGCCTCGGCATCCTGCTGGCGGCCAAGCAGGTGAAGAAGATGGTCAGCAGCTATGTGGGAGAGAACAAGATCTTCGAGCAGCAGTACCTGTCCGGAGAGCTCGACGTGGAGCTGGTCCCGCAGGGGACGCTGGCCGAGCGCATCCGTGCAGGTGGCGCCGGGATCGGCGGCTTCTACGTGCGCACCGGCGTCGGCACCATGGTCGCGGAAGGCAAGGAGACCAAGGTCCTCGACGGCCACGAGCACGTGCTCGAGCTGCCGCTGAAGGCCGACTTCGCCATCGTGCGGGCATGGAAGGCGGACACCTACGGCAACCTGGTGTTCCGCAAGACCGCCCGGAACTTCTCGCCCCTCATGTGCCGGGCCGCGAAGGTGACCATCGTCGAGGCCGAGGAGCTGGTCGAGGCCGGCACCCTGGATCCGGATCAGATCCACGTTCCGAGCATCTACGTGCACCGGATCGTGACCGGTCAGACCTACGAGAAGTGGATCGAGCGGCGCACCGTGCGTCCCCGCTGAGGCCTTTGACGTCGCGTCCGCGGTAGCAGACAGGAACCCATCCATGCCTTTGACCCGTGAGCAGATCGCCCAGCGCGTGGCCCGTGAGCTGCGTGACGGCTACTACGTGAACCTGGGGATCGGCCTGCCGACCCTGGTGGCCAACTACATCCCTGAGGGGATGGACGTGCTCCTGCAGTCCGAGAACGGGCTGCTCGGGATCGGCCCCTGGCCCTACGAGGGCGAGGAGGATCCGGATCTCATCAACGCCGGCAAGGAGACGGTCACCGAGGCGAAGGGCGCGGCCTACTTCGACTCCGCCGAGTCCTTCGCGATGATCCGCGGCGGGCACATCGACATGGCGGTGCTCGGAGCGATGGAGGTCAGCGAACAGGGCGACCTCGCCAACTGGATGATCCCCGGCAAGATGGTGAAGGGGATGGGCGGGGCCATGGATCTCGCGGTGGGCGCCAAGCGCGTCTACATCGCCATGGAGCACGCCACCCGCAAGGGCGAGCCGAAGATCCTCAAGGCGTGCAAGCTGCCGCTGACCGGCCGCCGCTGCGTGCACTACCTGGTGACCGATCTGGCCTTCATCGAGGTGACCGACGAGGGGCTGCTGCTGCGTGAGCTTGCCCCCGGCGTGACGGTGGAGGAGGTCCAGCGCCTCACCGAGCCGACGCTGAAGGTCGCGCCGACCCTCGGCTCCATGGTCTGAAAAATCGAGGGAAGCGGGTTTCCGCCCGCTTGACCGTCCGCCGAGCAGCCGCCACGCTGCCGGCATGAAAAACAGCCTTTCCCCGTTCACTTCGGTTTTCGCGCTGATGGCCCTGACCGCGTCTTCCGGCGCGTGGGGGGCGGAGCAGCTGCGCTTCGACTTCGACGGCGATGCGGCCCCGGTGGGCCTGATCGCGGACAGCTCCGGAGCCGGCAACGACGGGGCCGCATGGAACAACGGCAAGCCGGGTGCGCCGTTGACCCTCGTCAGTCCGGGGAGTGGCGGGGCGGGCCAGGCGCTGCAGTTCCCGTCGGTGTGCCCCAACACCGATCCCGACTGCCCGCGGGCGATCGTGACCGTGCCCGACGCACCGGAGCTCAACCCGGGCGCGGTGGACTTCAGTTATGGGGTGCGCCTGAAGGTGACCCTGGCGCAGCTCACCGCGGATCACGGCTCCAACCTGCTGCAGAAGGGGAAGTGGAACACCTCGCAGTGGAAGCTGCAGCTCGACGATGCGGTCCAGGGTCGGCCCAGCTGCGTGCTGCGGCCACCGGTGGATCCGGAGAACAGCTCGGTGAAAGTCCGCGCTTCGGTGGGCGTCGCCGACGGTCAGTGGCATGAGGTGGTCTGCGTCCGCGAGGGCGACACCCTCACCATCGTGGTGGACGGGACGGCGCGGGGCTCGAAGACGTTCTCCGGCGACGTGGCCCCCTCCGGGGAGGTGCTGACCATCGGAGGCTCCGGCACCAACCTGAAGAACGATCAGTTCCACGGGCAGCTGGATGACGTGTTCTTCGGCGTCGCGGGCGCGCCTTCCATCACCGGGGTGGTCTACGACTTCGAGGAGGTGGTCGCGCCGGTGCTGAGCGTGGCCGACGGATCGGGCGGAGGACACCACGGGACGGTGGATGCCAACGCGAATCCCGGTGCGGAGCTCACCCCGGTGGCCGGCAGCCTCGGAGGGACGGCGGTGGCCTTCCCCGCCAGCTGCCCCAATGCCGACCCCACCTGTCCCCGCGTCCGCATCGTTGCCCCGGATCACGCGGATCTGAACCCGGGCGCCTCCGACTTCGCATTCGGGGTCCGACTCCGCGTCGACCCGACCGAAATCTCCACCGATCACGGATCGAACCTGCTGCAGAAGGGGCTCTACACGACCTCCCAGTGGAAGCTGCAGCTCGACCACACCACCGCGCGGCCGAGCTGTGTGCTGCGGCCGGTGGCAGATCCCACGGCGGCCGTCACGGTGAAGTCCCCCGATGGGATCGCCGACGGCAACTGGCACGAGCTCACCTGCCGACGGGTCGGCAACACCCTCACGCTCTACGTGGACGGGGTGGCGCGCAACAGCAAGACCTTCGTCGGGGACGTCGCGCCCATCGGGGAGCCGCTGACCGTCGGAGGCGTTGGCACCTACCTCTCCAACTCCCAGTTCCACGGGGCCCTGGACCACGCCTGGTACGAGCTTCTCCCCTGAGCCGCTCCGGCGGCGGCGCTCCATGACGGCGCTTCCGCGTCGACCTGCGATCTGGGTATGGTGTGCCGCAGCGCGCGGAGTCGCCCCACATGCAGGTGCCGCGCGCGTCTTTGGAGAGCACACGCGAATGGCGGAGCAGCACGACAGGTTCCAGTCCGAGCGGCAGTCGGATCGCCTCCAGCACGAGCTGCTGGTGGCGTATCGGACCGTGGACGGGTTCATCACCGATTGGGCGGTGAACATCTCGCGCGGCGGGCTCTTCATCAACACGCGCAAACCCCTGGCGGTCGGGACGACGGTGAAGCTCATCGTGTCCCTCCCGGACGCGGCCTTCCCTTTCGACATCACCGGGCGCGTGGCGCGGGTCCATCCGATGGACGCCGAGCCGCATCAGGTTCCCGGGATGGGCATCGAGTTCACCGATGTCGACGAGGAGAAGAAGAAGCGCATCGAGGCCTTCGTGCACCGCCTGCGCGAGGCCCTCCCTGACGACGGGAGCCGCAGCTCCAAGTCCGAAGAGGCGTGAGCACCACGCGGCTCCGGGTTCTCCGGCTCTCGCAGCTCGGTGAGGGCATTGCCGAACACGACGGACGTGCGGTGTTCGTTCCGGGCACCTTTCCCGGCGATGAGATCGAGGCCACGCTTTCCGAGCAGGGGAGGGTCCTGCGGGGCACCGTCACCGCGCTGCTGACGCCCGCACCCGATCGGAGGCCCTCTCCCTGCGACGTCGCCGAATGCTGCGGCGGCTTCGAGTGGCTCGAGCTGAACGAGACCGCCCAGCGTTCGGCGAAACAGGAGATCGTCCTCTCCACCCTCGAGCACCTGGGCGGCATCTCCCGCGAGTCCCTGGAGGTGCGCGAGCTGCTCGCCGGGCGCGCACTGGGCTCTCGTCGGCGGGCCGTGCTGCACTTCACCCGGGAGGGGCTGGGCCTCTTCGAGCGGGGCAGCCACGCGCGTCGGACGGTGCGCCGCTGTCCCATGCTCTCCGATCCGCTGCGGGATCTTCCCGGACGCCTGGGGCCGCTGCTCAAGCCTCTCGCCAAGGATGGGGAGGAGGTGCACCTGCTCGCCGAGGGGGATCAGGTCGCCTTCGCGGTGCTGCTCAAGGGGCCGGTGAAGCCGCGTCACACCGAGGCGGTCGAGGCGGCGCTCGCTTCACTCCGGCTGCGAGGCGCAGTGATCGTCCCGAAAGAGGGGAGCCCGGTGGAATTGCGCAAGCCGGTGCTGCGCGCGCTCTCCCCGCTCACCCCAGAGGTCCCGCTCTTCCTGCGCCCCGATGCGTTCGCGCAGGCGAATGCCGAGCTCAACGTGGGGCTGGTCTCCGCAGCGGTGCAGCAGCTCGCGCCGACCGGAGCGGATCGCGTCCTGGAACTGTATTCGGGCAATGGCAACTTCACCTTCCCGGTCGCGGGCGTCGCCCACGACGTCCTCGCGATCGAGGGCGCGGCGGTGTCGGTGGAGCTGGCGCGCCGGAGTGCACGCGAGGGGGGCGTGGGGAATGTCCGCTTCGTTCTCGACGACGTCGTGCGGAGTGTGAAGAACCTCATCGCCGAGGGGGAGACCTTCGGGCTTCTGCTCGCGGATCCGCCCCGCACGGGCGCCCCGGGAATCGGCGCGTGGGCGCAGGCACTCGGGGTAAGGCGGGTGGTGTACGTCGCCTGTGATCCGGCGGCGCTGGCCCGGGACGCCAAGGGGCTGGTGACCGCGGGCTTCCGCCCCACGGTGCTGCAGATCGCGGACATGTTCCCGCAGACCCGGCACGTGGAGAGCGTGCTCAGCTTCGAGCGCGCGGACTGAGATCTCTGCACCCGGGCGGGGCGCGGGATTGGACTGCGAGACGCTTGGCGCGCCGTTAAGGTGCGCTTCCCCCCTGGGGGTTCACGATTCAGGACAGCGCGCAGGGGTCCCCGCCGCGTCCTGAATCCAGCGTGCTACGCCCAATCCCCCACGTCCAACAGGAGAGAGCCCTATGAAGTCGCGTGCAGCCGTCGCGTTCGGTCCCGGAAAGCCGCTCGAGGTGGTGGAGATCGATGTCGCGCCCCCGAAGGCCGGTGAGGCGCTGGTGCGGATCACCCACACCGGAGTCTGTCACACCGACGCGTTCACCCTCTCCGGGGATGATCCCGAAGGCGTGTTCCCGGCGGTGCTCGGCCATGAGGGCGCCGGCGTGGTCGTCGAGGTGGGGGAGGGCGTGACCAGCGTGAAGCCCGGTGACCACGTCATCCCGCTGTACACGGCCGAATGTCGCAAGTGCAAATTCTGCCTGTCGGGCAAGACGAACCTCTGCAGCGCGGTCCGCGCCACGCAGGGCAAGGGCCTGATGCCGGATGGCACGACGCGCTTCTCGTACCAGGGCAAGCCGCTGTACCACTACATGGGAACCAGCACCTTCAGCGAGTACACCGTCGTCCCCGAGGTGTCGCTCGCGGTGGTGAATCCCCACGCACCACACGAGAAGATCTGCCTGTTGGGGTGTGGTGTCACCACCGGCATCGGCGCCGTGCACAAGACGGCCAAGGTGAAGGAGGGCGACACGGTCGCGGTCTTCGGCCTCGGTGGGATCGGGCTCGCGGTGATTCAGGGCGCGGCGCAGGCGAAGGCCGGCCGCATCATCGGGATCGACACCAACCCCGAGAAGTTCAAGCTCGCGCGCGAGTTCGGCGGCACGGACATGGTCAATCCGAAGGATCACGACCGGCCGATCCAGGAGGTCATCGTGGAGATGACCGATGGTGGCGTCGACTTCAGCTTCGAGTGCATCGGCAATGTGGACGTCATGCGCGCCGCGCTTGAGAGCTGTCACAAGGGCTGGGGCGAGAGCGTGATCATCGGCGTCGCCGGGGCGGGGCAGGAGATCCGCACCCGTCCCTTCCAGCTCGTCACCGGTCGCGTGTGGCGGGGGTCGGCCTTCGGCGGCGTCAAGGGACGCACCGAGCTGCCGGGGATGGTGGAGCAGGCCATGGCCGGGGAGATCCAGCTCGATCCCTTCGTCACCCACACCCGTCCGCTCGAGAAGATCAACGAAGCCTTCGATCTCATGCATCGCGGTGAGTCGATCCGCACCGTCATCCACTTCTGAGTTCCGCCCGCGAGCGGCCCCACACCTTCCACTTCCTCTCCAAGGAGCACCCATGGAACGCGTTGAGCATCGCGCCTGCTTCGGCGGCTTTCAGGACGTCTACCAGCACGCGTCGAAGACCCTCGGCGTCACGATGCGCTTCGGGGCCTACCTGCCCCCCCAGGTGAAGGACCGGAAGCTCCCGGTGCTGTACTGGCTCTCCGGCCTCACCTGCACCGAGCAGAACTTCATCACCAAGGCCGGCGCGCAGCGTTACGCCGCGGAACATGGCGTCATCCTCATCGCGCCGGACACCAGCCCGCGAGGGGAGGGCGTGGCGGACGCGGATGCCGACGATCTCGGAATGGGTGCCGGTTTCTACCTCAACGCCACCCAGGGACCGTGGGAGCGCCACTACCGGATGGCCGACTACATCGTGAATGAGCTGCCCGCGCTGGTGGAGGCGGAGCTGCCGGCGAGCGATGTCCGCGGGATCTCGGGGCACTCCATGGGCGGACACGGAGCGCTGGTGCTCTCGCTCAAGAACCCGGGGCGGTACCGGAGCGTTTCGGCCTTCGCGCCCATCGTCGCGCCCTCACAGGTGCCCTGGGGGGAGAAGGCCTTCAGCGCCTACCTCGGCGAGGACCGAGAGGCCTGGAAGGCGTGGGATGCGACCGAGCTCATCGCGAACGCCACCGAGCGGCTGCCGCTGCTCGTGGATCAGGGCGCCGAGGATCCGTTCCTGGAGAAGCAGCTGCGTCCCGATCTCCTGATGCAGGCGGCGGTGGCCGCCGGTCACCACGTCGAGCTGCGGATGCAGCCCGGCTACGACCACAGCTACTACTTCGTCCAGACCTTCATCGGGGATCACCTCGCGCATCACGCGAAGGCGCTGAACGGCTGAGGTTTCAGTCCCTGAGCGCTCCCTCGCGCTGCAGGGCCCGCAGTTCCGAGGCGCCCCCCAGGAGGACGCCCCGGCGGAAGACCATGGGGAAGGTGGGGAACCCGGCCCACAGCTTGATGGCAAGCCGCGCCTTCCACCGCGACGTGTAGCCCCCGTAGCGCAGCTCGGTGAAGGGGATGCCTTCCTGCTGCAGAAGCCTACGGGCCCGGCCGACGAAGGGGTTGGTGGCCATCCCCACCAGCACCCACTCCTCGCGGGCCACCGTCTCGGCCACCTCCCGCACCACCTCCTGGTGGAACCGGGACACCTGCGTCTGCACGTTCGGGTGGACCTGTGACCAGGCAAGGGCCGGGCGTTCGGCGACGGGAAGCTGCGTCAGAGACGGCTGGGACATGGAACGAAGACCGGGAGGCATCCCTTTAGCCGTCGAGCCATCCGAACGCGAACGGGAGGCGCCCCAGGGGCGACAGCGGGCGCGGGCCTCCCTTACCGGATGAGGATCCGGAGCACGAAGACCGCCAGCAGGAGGAGCGGCAGCAGGTTCACGACCAGGCCGGAGACCGCCAACCAGCGCGACTCTCCCCGGAACGTTCCGCGGACGGCGAGCCCGGCGCCCACGCACCATGACGCGCTCGCCCCCAGGAACAGGTAGAACGCGCACTGCAAGCCCCACGTGCCGCAGCGGTCCTCCGGGACGATCGCCAACACCAGCAGGCGGGTCACCACCGGGCCCAGGATCGCCAAGGCCCACGCGGCGATCGCGGAGGTCGGGGCAGGTGGACGGCGGGCATTGTGCACAGCGCCGCCACCCCACCGCCCTGTCCCGGTTCCAGACATGTGTTGGGACTCTGCCACGGACTGCGGGCGCCTCGTGCGCCTCTCTTCTGGAGGGACGCCGGCGGCTGGCAGGCTCGAGGGAGAGGGTGCACCCGAGGGATCTGACCTTCCACCTGGTAGCCTGGCCGCCATGTCGACCTTTCGCCGCGGCCCGGATCTTCCGGATGGGCTCTACGAAGACGTGGTCACCGAGCGCCTCGCGAGACAGCTCGCGGCCCTGAGCGGTGAGGCACGGGTGGAGCTGGACCGGCTGGCGGCGGATGACGCGGTCGAGGCGCTGACCCGACTCGTTGCCCAGGCCACCGGGCTGACGCTCGCCTCCGTCGGCCGGGGGAAGGAGGGGCTGGAGGCGCAGGTGGCGCTCGCCCGGAGACTGCTCGAAGTTCTCGTTCAGCACGATCCCCGGTTGTTCCGCACGGGGGAGGCGGTCCCGACCGACCAGCGCCTGCTCTCGATCGCGCGGAAGAATGTCGTGGGGGAGCTGCCCACGCCGCCGCTGCGTCCGGCCACCTCATTGTCCCGATCCGATCTCTTCACCAACTCGGAGCGGCATTCGGTGGTGCAGGAGCTCCTGAGCGAGATCGCCTCCGCGGATCGCATCGACCTGTTGTGCGCGTTCATCAAGTGGTCGGGCTTCCTCAAGTTCCGGGAGGCACTCGCCGCGCACTGCCGCAAGGGGCGTGAGCTCCGGGTCCTCACCACGACGTACCTCGGGGCCACCGAAGCCCGCGCCATCGAAGAGCTGCAACGGCTGGGCGCACAGGTGCGGATCTCCTACGAGGAGACGCCCACGCGGCTGCACGCCAAGGCCTGGATGTTCCACCGGCACTCCGGCTTGAGCACCGCCTACATCGGCTCGTCGAACCTCTCCCGCGCGGCGCTCACCGAGGGCCTGGAGTGGAACGTGCGCGTCGCCTCCGCCGAACTCCCGCGGGTGATCGAGAAGTTCGAAGCGGTCTTCCGCCGCTACTGGGAGGATCCCGACGCCGGCTTCCAGCCCTACGTCGGCGCCGAGGAGGATCGGGCACGACTGCGCGGTGCGCTCCGAAGGGCCCGAGGGGCCGCCAACGACGACGGACGCTTCCTGCGATTCCTCGACGTTCACCCCCACGACTACCAGCGGCGGATGCTCGAGGATCTCGCGCTCGCCCGATCGCAGGGAAGGGTGCGTAACCTCGTGGTCGCCGCCACCGGAACCGGCAAGACGGTGGTCGCCGCCCTGGACTACGCCCGCGAGCGGCGGGAGGGGCGGGTGGACACGCTGCTCTTCGTCGCCCACCGCGACACCATCCTTCGCCAGGCCCGCGAGACCTTCCGCGCGGTTCTCAAGGATGGTGGCTTCGGCGAGCTGTGGGTGGACGGAGCGCGCCCGGAGCACGGCCGACACCTCTTCGCCTCCATCCAGTCCCTCGCTGCTGCCGGTCAGCGGGGACAGGTCGTCGATCCGCAGGCCTTCGACCATGTGGTCATCGATGAGGTCCACCACGCACCTGCAGAGACCTACGCCCAGCTGCTTCGCCGTCTGGAGCCGAAGCTCCTGGTGGGGCTCACCGCGACCCCCGAGCGGATGGACGATGAACCCGGTGGCGTCCTCCAGCTCCACGAGTTCTTCGATCACCCATGGGCTTCGGAGCTGCGCCTGTGGGACGCGATCGATCGGCAGATCCTGGTGCCGTTCAACTACTTCGCCCTCGACGACGGCACCGACGTTCGCCGGGCGTGGAAGCGCGGGCGCTATCAGGTTGGTGAACTCTCCAACGTCTATGCAGCGGATCACGCCTGGGTCGATCGCGTGGCACGGGCGATTGCCCACAACGTCCGCTCTGTCCCGGACATGCGCGCCATCGCCTTCTGTGTGGACGTTGCGCACGCACAGCTCGTGGCCCGCGTTCTGAGTGCGAAGCTTGCGGTCCGTTGTGAGGCGCTGACGGGCAGCACGCGCGGAGAAGAGCGCGAATCCCTCCTGCGCGCCTTCGCCGGGGAGGCGGAGGACCGCCCCCGCGTGCTGTGCGTCGTCGACCTCCTCAACGAGGGCGTCGACGTGCCCCCGGTGGACACGCTCCTGCTGCTGCGCCCCACCGAGAGCGCCACGGTCTTCATCCAGCAGATCGGCCGCGGGCTGCGGCGTGCGCCCGACAAGGACTCGCTCACCGTCCTCGACTTCGTCGGTCAGCAGCACGAATCCTTCCGCTTCGATCTCCGCTACGCGGCGCTGCTGGGGGTCACCCGTCCGGAGCTGCAACGGGCACTGCGTGACGGCGCCTTTCCGCACCTCCCCTCCGGCTGCAGCTTCCAGCTCGAGGAGCGGCCGCGGAAGCAGATCCTCGCGGCGCTCAAGCGCGTCCTGGGGCTGGATCTCAGAAGTCTCGCGGAGCGCCTGGGCGAGGCCGACGAGAGCCTGAATCTCGAGCGTTGGCTCGTGCGCGAGCAGCTCGAGCTCCCGGACCTGTACGCCAACAAGCGCAGCTGGACCCAGGTGCGGGAACACCGCGGTTTCGCCGTGCCCCCGATCCGCTCGGAGGCCGAAGCCACGGCACTCAGAGAGCTGCAGCGCCTGGTGCATGTCGACGACCCCTGGCGGCTCGACACCCTCGAAGCGCTGCTGACCCCAGCCGGACCTGACCTTCCGTCGGAACGGGAGCGGCGGCTGGTGCGCATGCTGGGCGTCATCCTCTTCGGCTTCGGATCCGGCGGCAGGGAAGGGGAGGTTCATGCGTCCCTCCAACGGATGGATCGGCTGCGTTGGGAGCTCGGCGAGCTGCTCGGCGTTCTGCGGCAGCGCGCCCGCGTGCTGCCACGCCCCCCCTCGACGCTACTTCCCGACGCCGTGCCGCTGCACCTGCACGCGCGCTACCTCACCGAGGAGATCGCGGCGGCCTTCGACCTCCGGACCCGGGAAGGCCTCCTCTACCGGCCCCAGACCGGGGTCATCGCGGCGGGTGACTTCGACCTGCTCCTGGTCACCCTCGACAAGGCGAACAAGAAGGCAACTCCGCACCTGCAGTACCGGGACTACGCAATCTCCGGGACGCTCTTTCACTGGGAGTCCCAGGCGTCGACGCGTCGGGATGACAACAAGGGCCTGCGTCACCTGAGCGACGCGGTGCGACCGCTCCTCTTCGTACGGGAGATCAACAAGGACGCCCGCGGGCTCGGGGTGGCCTACCGCTATCTGGGCGTGGTCGAGCGGGTGGATGACGAAGGGGAGCGCCCCATCCGGATCACCTGGCGCCTGCGGGAAGGGGACATGCCCGCCGAGCTCCTGCAGCACAGCCGGATCGCGGTGGCCTGAGCGCCACCTGAAAGCAGGCCCCCCGGCTGGACACGGCGGTGCGCATGATCGAGCGTTGGGGGATCGTTTGAGCCCCGGAAGGTTCCTCCCATCCGGGCGGGGATTCCCCTCACCAGGAGTGCCGATGGAGATCGAGATTCAGGAGCGGCCTGCGCAACGCCTCGCCACCGTCCGTCATGTGGGGCCCTACCACCGGGTCGGTGAAGCCTTCGCCATCCTCGGGAGGCGCGCCGCCGAGGCCGGCCTGGGCGGCCCGGGGAGCGAGATGCTGGCGCTCTACCATGACGATCCCAAGCGGGTGCCCGCCAACGCCTGTCGGGCCGACGCCGCGTTGACCCTCGCTGCAAACGCGCCCCTGCCCGAAGGGGTCGTGGAGCAGCACCTCCCCGCCGGACGTTATGCCTGCTTCACGCTCCGCGGCTCCTACGCCCAGCTCAACGATGCCTGGGAACGGTTCTTCGGCACGTGGCTCCCGGCCAGCGGAGAGCGTCGCGCCCATGGACCCCACTTCGAGATCTACCGGAGCACACCGTCCGAGGTCCCGGAGACCGAGCTGCTCACCGAGCTCTACATCCCCCTCGCCTGACGTCCCGGCCCGTGGCGCAGGCTGTCCGATCAGGCCCGCCCGAGCGCGCGGATGGTGTCCTCGAGGGTGGAGAGCTGGCGGAAGAGGTCGTTCTCGGCCCGCGCGCCCTCGGGCGCCATGGGGTGCTTGAAGAAGTAGCCCATCCACTCCTGCATTCCGGACAGGCCTGAGCGCGCCGCGAGATCCAGCAGGAGCGCGAGGTCGAGCACCAGGGGGGCGGCGAGGATGGAGTCGCGGCAGAGGAAATTGAGCTTGAGCTGCATCGGGTAGCCCATCCACCCCACCAGGTCGATGTTGTCCCAACCCTCCTTCGCGTCCCCGCGCGGCGGGTAGTACTCGATGCGCACCTTGTGGAAGAGCTCGCCGTAGAGTTCGGGATGGGCCTCGGCGTCGAGGATGCTGTCGAGCACGCCGCGCTTGGTGAGCTCCTTGCTTCGGAAGGACTCGGGATCGTCGAGCACCATCCCGTCGCGGTTGCCCAGGATGTTGGTCGAGAACCAGCCCTTCACGCCCAGGGCGCGGGCCCTCAGCGCCGGAGCCACGACGGTCTTCTTCAGCGTCTGACCGGTCTTCAGATCCTTGCCGCCCACCGGGATTCCGCGGGCTTCGGCGAGCTCGAGGGCAGCCGGAAAATCCACCGCCAGGTTCGGCGAGCAGTTCGCAAACGGAACGCCCTCCTCCAGATGCGCCCACGCGTAGAGTGCGAGTTGGTGATGCCCGGATCGTTGCGCGCGAGCCCCTGACGGAAGGCCTCCACGCTCTGGTGCGCGGCGCCTGCGGCAACCGTGGACCTCCGTGGAGCCGCACCACAGGCCCACCGCCCGGTCGCACTCCTGCGCCGCCAGGGTGTCCCGGATGTCCTCGCGAAGCTGCTCCACCAGTTCCGCTTTGTTGGAGGTGCGCTTGACGTGGCGGCCCTCGAGCCGGCGGACGTACTGCGATTGGAAGGCGGCCTTCATGGGCCGGATGGCTGAGAGCTCGTCCCGCACCGCCTCGAGATGCCCGGGTTCCAGCACCCCTGCGTCCCTCGCCGCCTCGTAGGCATCCTCGGGAAACACGTCCCAGCCACCGAAGCGCAGATCTTCAGAGAGGTCAGGGGGACCACTTCGCGGACGGGGACCGAGCGTCCCGAATCGAGCGCCGCCGGCGGCAGCACGCCGAGCTGGGTCCAGGATCCGATGGGCGTTCCCAACCCCTTCCGGGCCATCAGGACACCGGCCAGGAAGGTCGTGCTGACCGCTCCCATGCCGGGAAGAAGCACCGCGAGCTTTCCGGGTGCCGACTTCAGGGAGCGTGACCGGGCCATGTCCTTCACCTCGTCCGTGGATGCGGGGAGCCCGCCGTCGCCGGCAGCGCCACCGGTGCACCTCGCGCACAGCGTCAGGGTTGTGGAGACCAAGCTTGGGGGCGCTGCGACCTGCCGGCCAGTCGGAGGCAAGTCGTCGGACGCGTCTCACCCCACCTGTCGCCGGCCCGTGAACAGAACGTGGCTCCGGGGCGGTCAGGCGAGCGTGCAAATGCCAACCGGGCCCACCATGCGCAGGCTCATGCGGCCCGCGGTCGCAGTCACTCGGAGTGAGAAACCTGGCGGGGAGGGGAGCGCCGGATGGGAGAGGGGGAGGACAGGATGCACAAGGATCCGGCGCTGGGTGCGGAGATCGAACGGCTGGGCCCCTGGTTCCACAACCTGCGCATCGACGGCATCCCGACTGCGCCAAAGCATTTTCTCGGCGACTTCCCCCGGGTCTTCTTCGACCGGTTCGCGCACGCCCTGCCCGAGGATCTGAGCGGGAAGTCGGTGCTCGACATCGGCTGCAACGGCGGCTTCTACCTGCTCGAGATGAAACGTCGGGGCGCCTGCCGGGTGGTCGGCCTCGAGCCCGATCCGCGCTACCGGGCGCAGGCGGAATTCGCCGTACGCCATTCGGGCCTGGAGGGAATCGAGGTCCGCGACGGCACCGTCTACGACGTGGGCGCGTTGGAGGGGCCCTTCGATGTGGTCCTCTTCCTGGGCGTCCTCTATCACCTGCGCCACCCGCTCCTCGCGCTCGATCTGCTGCGGGAGCACGCGGTGAAGGAGACGCTGGTCTTCCAGTGCATGCAGCGCGGCTCGACCGAGATCGTCGGCGTCCCCGAGGATCAGCCCTTTGACGCGGACGCGCTCATGCGCCAGCCGGGCTACCCACGCCTGTCGTTCGTGGAGCATCGCTACGCGGGAGATCCCACCAACTGGTGGATCCCCAACCGCG
>DATGQN010000170.1:0-91014 GCA_035304185.1 Myxococcaceae bacterium | reverse complement strand
TGCACCCGCTGCGCTTCGGCGATCGCCGCGGCATCCTCATCTGCGGCCAATACGAGGCGCGCGCCACGGGTGAGCAGGAAGCGCGCGCTGGTCCCACCGGTCGTTGCGACCGCACCTATCTCCAGCACCCGACGACGGGCGAGCAGACCTTCGGCGAAGATGTAGCGGGGCAACAGCTCAGACGGCCCCAGGCGCCGGAACGAAGGAGTCATTGGGTGGAAGTCAGCGGTTTGCCAGTATAGGCCGGACCCAGTCCGCCTCAGGATTGAGCCGCTGGCCAGGAAATGACCTCAACGGGCGCTCGTTTGCAGGGCTGCCTCCCGGAGACACGCACATGCCCCAGAACCCGCAGCCGTTCGGACAACGTGCCAAGACCGCCCTGGTTCGGCTGGTGGTGGTGCTGCTCCTCCTCGCCCTCGCCGGCGCGGTGGTGGTGCTGCTCTCGCGGCTCAATGCCCGGACCTATTCCATCGAGCAGCGCGGACAGGAGCTGGTGGTCCTCAAGGGCCGCAACCTCCCCTTCGGCGCAGCCCCCTACCTCCCTTCCGATCCGCGGCTGGTCGACGCCTATGCCCCCGTCCCCTTCGAGGGCGTGGCCCCCGAGTCCCTGGTCGGCGTCACCTTCGAGGACCGGGAGGCCCTGGATCGCGCCCTGTTCGAGGTGCTCATCGATCGCGCCGAGCAGCGCATCACCTCCGAGGACACCCGGGAACAGGAGGAGGCGCTCCAGGCGATGCGCCGGGCCGAGAAGCTCAACGGCATCACCGAGGAGCAGCAGCTTTCCCTGCGGCGGATCCAGGCGGAGGCGGCGTTCTACCAGGCGCGCTACCGGCTCGATGAAGCGCGGCGCCTGACCGCGGAGGCCATGGTCCAACTGCGCCTCGCCGCCGAGAGTTCGACGCAGAATGCGAGGGCTGCGCACCAGATGCTCGCCGAGGTGAGCCCGGCCGCCCGTGCGCTCGAAGAGGCGCTGCGCCGCGCGGTGCACGTGCTGTCGGGGCCCTCCCGGGGTGCCGGCCAGGATGCGGACCGGACACCAGCCGGCAAGGAGACGCCGCAGCGGGGGACCGAGGGCGCGGCTGAAGAGCCGGACGCCGCAGGTCCACAGGCGCCGCGGGGGGCAGAGCAGCCCGCGCAGGCACCGGCCCCGATGGATGGCAGGACGCCGCCCTCCCCGTCCGGTCCGGACGCCACCCAGGAGAACGGTGCGGTGCAGGAGGACGACGTCGGCACCCTCGAGGACGGTCGCTGAAAGCCACGTGCAACGGGGGCGGAGCTGGGCCCCAGGCACGACGCTCCATGAGCCCCCGAGCGCTCCGCGACGTCTGCTCGGGCCTCGCCGCGCGCGGGTGCTGAGCGATCCGCAACCCGAGGCGCCATCCGAAGGCCCTCGAAGCGGTGCGGGACCGGCGTGGCCTTGCGCCACGTGCCCCTCCCCCGGCGCGAACTGATCGCCGCTGAACGTCCCGGAGCCGCCTCGCCGCACGGGTGATCGATGGCGGCGCCCGAAAACGTGACAGCCCGCTACCGACCTGTAGCGTTCTCTTTGCCGGTCCACGACGGGGAGAGAGCATGAGCCAGTTTTCGACGAAGGTGGTGGAGGTCGACGGACGTTGGTCCCTCCGGGTGCGCACCGAATGCGGCCTGAAGCTCGAGTACCTCTATGAGACCGAGCGTCAGGCACGCTTCTTCCGCGCCGTCTTCGCGCTGGATCCGACACGCCTGCCCCCGCCGCAGCGGATGGAACTCGGTGCACGGGAGAAGGCGCGCACCGGACTGGAGCGCGCCTCGGCCCTCTTCGGGTTGACCCCGGCGGAGATCACCGCCTCGGTGGCGGTGCTCGATCGCGCACGGGCCTGACGACGCAGGGCTGCGGATGAGGACGTGGCGTCCAGGTCCCCCGCAACCGCGCCCTACCCCCCAATCGCCTCGGGCTTCATCACGCCGATGAAGGGGACGTTGCGCAGCTTCTCGTCGTAGTCGAGGCCGTAGCCGACCACGAACTTGTCCTCGATGACGAAGCCCTTGTAGTCGATGTGGACGGGAAGCTTCGTCCGCGACGGCTTCTCCAGCAGCGTGCACAGGCGGATGCTCGCCGGGTGCCGCGCGGAGAGGTTCTCGAGCAGGAACTTCATCGTCAGACCGGTGTCGATGATGTCCTCGACCACCAGCACGTGACGCCCCTTCAGTGGCTTGCTGACGTCGGTGGTGATGCGGACCTCTCCGCTGGACTCGGTCCCGCCGTGGTAGCTGCTCGCCCCCAGGAACTCGATGGTCAGCGGCAGATCGATCTCGCGCGCCAGATCGGTCAGGAAGAACACGCTGCCCTTGAGCACGCCCAGCAGCACCAGGTCCTTGTCCCGGTAATCCTCGGTGATCTGCTTGCCCAGCTCGGCGATGCGCGCCTTGAGCTCGGCCTCCGTGTACAGCACGTCGACGCTCTTCTCGTGAAAGCTGATCACCGTTGCACCTTCCTGATGGGCCGCGCCTTGGATGTCTTCGACGGAAACGGCTTGGTGTGGGGGTTTGCCTGAGGGGCTGCGAAGAGCTCAGGCGTAAGCGTTGTTCATGACCTCGCCCAGGCCTCCGGCACCCGGGACGATGTACTGACGATCGTCGAGGCCCCGTTCCCGATCCCAATGCGTCCCCGGGATCGTCTCGAGGACGTCCGGATCGGAGAGGCCGCGGTCCAGACGCAAGGCATAGATCTCCACGTCCGGGTGATCGGTGGTGATGCGCCGGATGTACTCGGGGGTGACGATGAGGTGGATGCAGATGATCCGCCGCGGCGTTCCCTCCACCTTCGTCTTGTAGAGCGAGATGGCGCGGGTGAGGCTGCTGCCGGTCGCGCCCATGGGATCGGGGAAGAAGAGGAAGGCGTCGTCCACCGTGCCGCCGATCTTCGCCCCGCCGATGTTGCTGCCCACCACCGAGTCGTGCTCGTCGAGCATGCGGCTCATGATGATGTGGTCCTGGCGCACCAGCCCCGGCTCGAGCGTCAGGTTCAGCAGGTCGTAGGTCACCATCGAGGGCAGCGTCCCGGCCCGCGCGATGTTCACCGAGACCGCGTGCACGTGCCGCTCGATCACCTCGCCCTGGTAGATGCCCTTGGGCGTCGAGTCGATCATCCTCGTGGGGACCGTCACCCGCTTCCGCGGCAGCTCCCGGTTGAGGACCATCTTGACCAGATCCTCATAGAGCACCGTGACCAGCCGGTTGATCTGCGGCTGCACCGTTCCCTTCGCCCCGAGCACCGCGAGCAGGCTCAGGAGCAGCGGATTTCCCACCAGGTGCACCTTGTCGCCATAGCGGTGGGGCAGCTCCGGGAGCCGGTAGTCGAGGTTGCTGTAGGTGACGTCTGGCACCGCGGATCTCCGTTTGCGTGAGGTGTGTCGGGCGGGCAGCTGAAGGATCAGAGCAGATCGAAGAGTTCGAGGTTCTGCGGCGGCGTCGCCTCCACCGCTTCGGGCACGTGACAGCGGCGGCAGCGCGCCTCGTAGGCGTCTGCGGCCCCGACCATCACCCGCTCGCTGACCTCCACCAGCCGCTGGCTGCGGTTCGCGGGATTGCCGCAGACCACGCAGATGGCGTGGACCTTGGTGACGTACTCGGCCACCGCCAACAGCTGGGGCATGGGGTCGAAGGGGCGTCCCTGGAAGTCCTGATCCAGGCCCGCGCAGATCACCCGGATGCCCTGGTCCGCGAGCGTCTCGCACACCCGCACGACCTCGGGGCCGAAGAACTGGACCTCGTCGATCCCCACCACCTGCACGCCAGCAGCGAGGCGCCCCAGGATCTCGTCCGCGCGGTCGATGGGCGTGGAGACCAGCCGCAGCTGGGAGTGGCTGACCACCGCCTCCGCGTCGTAGCGGTCGTCCATCCGCGGCTTGAAGACCTGGACCTTCTGCTTGCCCAGCACCGCCCGCTTCACCCGGCGGATCAGCTCCTCGGTCTTCCCCGAGAACATCGAGCCACAGACGACCTCGATCCAGCCGATCTCTTTGGGGAAGGGAAGCACGGTCCTCGAAAGCTCCTGGTCCTGAAGTCGGAACGACCGCGCCCTTGTGACCCACCCCGGGAGCCCGGGTCAATTGTGGAGTCGAGTGGCGCGCTCCTTGAAGGGTCCTCCCCCCGAGCGGGCATCCCATTCCTTCCCTTCAGCGCCCCTTCGGCGTCCGGAGCGGAGCAGGGCCCGCCAAGGAGGCGTCGTGGCGGAGCTGGCATGGGCGGGGGCAGGACAGGCGCAGGCGGTCCCGAGGGCCACCGGAGCGGGATTTCAGGCAGGGTTCGCGGGGGTCGCGATCCTGGTGTTCAACCTGCTCGACGGGCTCTTCACCCTGTCGTTCCTACAGCTCGGGATGGCCGAGGAGGCCAACCCCATCATGCGCGCCGCCTATGAGAGCTCTCCCCTCTCGTTCATGGCCTTCAAGATCGGGGCGGTGCACCTGGGCGTGTGGGTGCTGTGCCTGCATGAAGAGTTGAGAATCGCACGTTACGCCCTGCGCTTCGGTGCAACTCTGTACGCTGGCATCGTGCTCTACCATCTCGGCTTTCTGACGAGGCTCGCCTTGGGATAGAAGCCCCGATTGCCCTCTCCGTCCCGGGTCTTCACCACCCCGGGAGTTGGCCTGAATCCCCGGGATCGGCCGTGGAGGGGTGCTCTTTGGGGGGCGCACGATGCACATCACGGATATCCGGGTCTTCCCGGTCGACGAGGAGCGACTCAAGGCCTACGTCACCATCACGCTCGACCAGTGCTTCGTGGTGCGGGACCTGAAGGTGATCCAGGGTCCCACCGGCCTCTTCGTGGCAATGCCCGCCAAGAAGCGGAAGGACGGGACCTACAAGGACATCGCCCACCCGCTGAATGCCGACACCCGGGAGCGGTTCGAGCGGGAGATCCTGGACCACTACCGTCAGGTCTCCGGGCTGCCCAGCGAGGCAGGCGTCCGGGTCGAGGCGGGATAAGCGCTTTCTTTCACGTGCGGACTGATCTAGTTCGACCCGCCATGGAGCGTGACTACAAGGTCTTCGCCGGCAGCTCGAATCAGGCCCTCGCGAATCGGATCTGCGACTACCTCGAGCGGCCCCTCAGCCGGGCGACCCTCGGGCGCTTCTCGGACGGGGAGATTCAGGTCGAGATCGCGGAGAACGTCCGCGGACTGGACTGCTTCATCATCCAGTCCACCTGCCCTCCGACCAACGACCACCTGATGGAGTTGCTCATCATGGTGGATGCGCTCAAGCGGGCGTCGGCGAGTTCCATCACCGCGGTCATCCCCTACTACGGCTACGCCCGGCAGGATCGGAAGGTGGCTCCCCGGACGCCCATCACCGCCAAGCTGGTGGCGGACCTGCTGGAGACCGCCGGTCTGGATCGGGTGGTCTCCACCGACCTGCACGCCGGGCAGATCCAGGGCTTCTTCAACATCCCCACCGACAACCTCTTCGCCATGCCGGTCTTCCTCGAGGACATGCGCGAGCGGTTCCCGGACGCGGAGAACCTGGTGGTGGTCAGCCCGGACGCCGGTGGGGTGGAGCGCGCGCGCAGCTACTCCAAGCGCCTGAACGCCTCGCTGGCGATCGTCGACAAGCGGCGCCCGCGCCCCAACGCCTCCGAGGTGATGAACCTCATCGGCGAGGTGAAGGGGAAGGACGCGATCATCATCGACGACATGGCGGACACCGCCGGCACCCTCACCACCGCGGCGGCCGCGCTCCTGGAGAAGGGTGCGCGCCGGGTGGTGGCCTACGCGGTCCATCCCATCCTCTCGGGGCCGGCGATCGAGCGGGTGAGCCAGAGCAAGCTGGAGGAGCTGGTGGTCAGCGACAGCGTCCCCCTCAATCCCAACGCGCAGGCGTGCGACAAGATCCGGGTGCTGAGCGTGGACAAGCTCTTCGGCGAGGCCATCGCCCGCATCATGCGCGCGGACTCGCTCTCCTCCCTGTTCGTCTGACCCGGTCTGCTCGCCGCTCGCGTCGTCCGCCTGAGGCGGATGGCGGCGCTTGACGCCGTCGGGTCCTTGCTGGCAGAAGGCGCGCTCCGATCACCGGCCCGCCGATGATCGGGAGCCGCCGGACACACCTTCGCTTCGGGGCCCACCATGGGGGTGGGATGCCGGGCGGGTGGACCCAGCGGCTTCGAGCAGCATCCCACCAGAAGCGGTCGCTCACGCACCACCGCCTCCGCACCACCCCACCCGGGAGCGCACGCTCCGGACAACCCGCGGCCGACATGCCCGGATCCGGTCGGACGCTCCCTGCGACGGGTGAACCGGCGGCACCACGCAGGATCGGCCCTTCATCGACAGCAGCGGCGGGTTCCCGGTGACGGGCTTCCGCAAGAGCGCAACACAAGGATTCGGACATGAGCGAGCAGACCATCCTCAAGGGGCAGTCGCGGGAGAAGACCGGCAAGGGCGTGGCCCGCAAGCTGCGCGCCGAGGGGCTCGTCCCCGCGGTGGTGTACGGGCGCCAGCTCGAGAAGCCCCTCAACGTGGCGGTGAGCCCCAAGGAGCTGCGCAAGTCGCTCCAGGGCGCGCGCGGCTTCAACACCCTGCTCAGCCTCGACCTCGATGGCACCCAGCAGCTGGTGCTCCTCAAGGACTACCAGCAGCACCCGGTCACCCGTGACGTCCTCCACGTCGACTTCGTCGGCGTGAAGGAGAACGAGGAGGTCAAGGTGAAGGTCCCGGTGAAGCTGGTCGGAAAGCACGCCGGCGCCATCGATGGCGGCATGCTCTCCCCGGGCGTGCGTGAGCTCGAGGTCTTCGCCCTCCCCCGCGCCATCCCCGAGGTGATCGAGGCCGACGTCACCCCCCTCAAGGTCAACGACGTGCTCCACGCCCGCGACCTCAAGTTCCCCGAGGGCGTGCGCTTCGAGGGCCGGGTCAACTACACCATCGCCACCGTGGCGATGCCCGAGGGCTCGGACAAGAAGGGCGAGTGATCCCGCGCTGAGCAGGTCATCCGCACGGCCCGGCCGGCTCCCTGGCGTCGCCTTCTTCCGGAGGAGGCGTCCGGGACGGACCGGGCCGCTGCATTTGAACCCGAGGCAGATCAGGGGCGGCGCCCGCTGCGGCCGACGCCCTTCAGGAGAGAGGCCGGACCATGAAGCTCATCTGTGGGCTCGGAAACCCCGGACGCGAGTACGCCCGGCACCGCCACAACGTGGGCTTCCGCGTGGTGGAGCTGCTGGCGCAGAACGCCCGCGCCGGAAGCTGGCAGTCGAAGTTCGATGGCTTGATGAGCCAGGGCAGCCTGGGGGGCGAGAAGGTCGTCCTCCTCATGCCCCAGACGTTCATGAACCTCTCGGGTCGCTCGCTCGCCGCCTGCGCGCGCTTCTTCAAGATCGCGCCGGAGGACGTGTTGGTCATCCATGACGAGCTCGACCTGCCCTTCGGAAGGATCCAGCTCAAGTCGGGCGGGGGTGCCGGCGGCCACAACGGGCTGCGAAGCATCCTGCAGACCCTGGGCGGCGCAGACTTCCCCCGGCTGCGGATCGGCATCGGCAAGCCGGAAGGCCCCAATGCCAAGGAGCGGGTGACCGGGCATGTGCTCGGCAACTTCTCCGGCGATGAGGAGCGGCAGCTGGGCGATGTGCTCGACGCCAGCGCCGAGGCCGCCATCGACTGGGTCTCCCTGGGTCTGCTCGAGGCGATGAACCGCCACAACCGCCGCAGCTGATCGGGCAGGCGAGCCTCCGCTGCCGCTCCCGATCGTCGGGCCGCGCCGCTTTGGCCTGACGCCTTCCGCGTGGCCTCACGCGCCCTGGCAGCTTGACGCCGGGGCCTCCCCGCTCTTAGAAGCGCCCTCCCCGTCCGCGTTCCGGCCGCTTCTGATGGAGCGATCACCGGCAGGCCGACGGGTTTCACACTCCCCGCTCCGGACAGCAGCAGAGGTCCGGGGCGTTCGACCCCAAGGGGACACACACCATGGCAGAGACGCAGTCGAAGGTCCGCCTCCGCGAGTACGAGACGCTGTTCCTCGTGCGCCAGGAGCTGACGGACGAGCAGGTGGACAAGCTCCGTGAGCGCGCTCGCGGCATCGTGGATCGCGAGGGTGGCAAGCTCCTGCGCTTCGTCACCACCGGGAAGAAGAAGACCTCCTTCCCCATCGTGAAGTCCAACCGCGCCATCTACGTGCACGCGCACTACCTCGGCGACAACAAGCTGGTGGCCGAGCTCGAGCGCAACCTGCGCAACATCGATGAGGTGACCCGCTACCTCACCCTGAAGCTGGCGGATGAGGTCGATCCCGAGACCCGCCCGGTGCTCGAGGACGTGAAGGTTGCCGGTGACGAGGAGATGCGTCCGGCCGGTGAGGGCGAGGCGCGCCAGGAGTCGTCCGAGCGGGCGCCCCGGCAGGACTCGACCGAGCGGTCCGCTCCCGCCCCTGAGGCCAAGGCCTGAGGCGCTGTCGTTCACCTCTGACGATTGAGATCGAACAATGACTGTCAACGAGAAGATCACCCTGGCGACGGCCACCCGTCCCCCCTCCCCCGAGCGCGCCGAGCGCGCCGCCGACCGTGGCGCTGAGCGCGGCGGCGAGCGCGGTGACGACGACAAGCGCGGCGGCCGCGGCTTCGGCCGCAAGAAGGTCTGCCGCTTCTGCGCGGATCGCGACCTGGTCGTCGACTTCAAGGACCAGGCGACGCTCAAGTACTTCGTGACCGAGCGCGGCAAGATCATCCCCCGTCGCATCTCCGGGAACTGCGCCCTGCACCAGCGTGACGTGGCCAAGGCCATCAAGCGCGCCCGCGGCGTGGCCCTCCTCCCCTACCAGGCCGTGGTGGGCTGAGCGCGCCCGGACCAAGAAGGAACCACACCATGAAGATCATTCTGCGTGAGGACGTTCGGGACCTCGGCCACTCCGGTGACATGGTCACCGTGAAGGACGGTTACGCCCGCAACTACCTGCTGCCCAAGAAGCTGGCGGTCGTCGCCAGCACCAGGAACGTGCGGCAGCTCGAGCACGAGAAGGCCGTCATCGCGGCCCGGAGCGCGAAGCTGCGCGCCTCGGCCGAGGAAGAGGCCAAGAAGATCAACTCGGTCCAGGTGACCATCGCGCGCAAGGTCGGCGAGCAGGACAAGCTCTACGGCTCGGTCACCGCGCTCGACATCGCCGAGGCGCTCGCCGCCAAGGGCGTCGAGATCGACCGCCGCGACCTGAACCTGCCCGAGCCGATCAAGTCGCTCGGCAGCTACGAGGTGGAGCTGCGCCTCCACCGCGACGTGGCCGCCAAGGTCAAGGTCGAGGTCACCCCCGAGGCCTGATCCTTCGGATCACCTCACTCCGGCAGCTTCGGCGGATCCGGTGCCACCGTGCATCGGGTCGTGAAGCTGCCGGACGTCAAGGGCCGCCATCGAAGCGCTCCACTTCCGGGGCGCATCGGGGCGGCCCTTGTCGTTGCGGGCATCCGAGCTTCTCAATGGCTGATCCAAGCCGCTTTGCGCCGCCCTCAACTCGACTACACTCCGCGTCACGATGTCGGGTGCACAGGGATGGGCGGATGTGAAGCGCGCGACGGAGGATCTCTCCGCTGAACGCGCCGTGCTGGGGGCGTTGCTCGCGGACAGCTCCCTCATGAACGAGGTGGCGGAGGTCCTCGCCCCCGAAGACTTCTCCACCCAGGCCCATGAGGCCATCTACGAGGCGATGCGCGCGCTGGAGCTCAACCAGCGCAAGGTGGATCACCTCACGCTCGCCGAAGAGCTCAAGGTCCGCGGGAAGCTGGCCGGCGTCGGCGGTCCGGCCTACCTGATGGGCCTGGACCAGGTGGTGCCGCTCGCGCAGAACGCGCGCGAGTACGCCGAGCTCGTCAAGGACAAGGCCCTGCGCCGCCGGGTGGTCGACGCCGCGCGGGGCATCATCGAGCTGGCGAGCTCCGAGGTGGGCGAGACCGACGCGCTGCTCGACGAGGCCGAGCGGCGCATGTTCCTGGTCGCCGAGAAGAAGCGCGAGGGCGACCTGCTCCCGGTCCGGGAGCTGATGGACCGCACCCTGGAGCTGCTGGACAAGATGCGGATGTCCTCCTCGGGCATCACGGGTCTCTCCACCGGCTACATCGATCTGGATCATCAGCTCACCGGCCTGCACCCCGGCGAACTCCTGATCCTCGCGGCGCGCCCCGGTATGGGGAAGACCTCGCTGGCCATGAACATGGCCCTGCACTGCGCGATGAAGGAGAAGCGCCCCGCGGCGATCTTCAGCCTGGAGATGCCGTCGGAGCAGCTCCTCATGCGTCTGCTCTCGAGCGCGGCGCGGGTGGACATGAAGAAGCTGCGCGGCGGGCGGCTCACGCCGAACGACGAGGAGCGGCTCACCGAGATCGCCGGCACCCTCTTCGAGGCGCCCCTCTACATCGACGACACCGGCTCCCTCAGCCCCTTCGACCTGCGCGCCAAGCTCCGGCGCCTGAAGCAGAAGAGCGGTGATCTGGGACTGGTGGTGATCGACTACCTCCAGCTGATGAGCATGAAGAACCGCTCGGAGAGCCGGCAGCTCGAGATCTCGGAGATCTCCCGTGCGCTCAAGCAGCTCTCCAAGGAGCTGGAGGTGCCGGTGCTCGCGCTCAGCCAGCTCAGCCGAAAGGTCGAGGAGCGCAAGGGTGGCAAGCCCATGCTCTCGGACCTGCGTGAGTCCGGCGCCATCGAGCAGGACGCCGACGTGGTGATGTTCATCCACCGCGAGGACACCGGGGATGAGGAGGGGGACGGCGGCGTGCGACCCAGCGCCATCCCGGTGGAGCTTATCGTCGCCAAGCAGCGTAACGGCCCCATCGGCAGCGTGGACCTCATCTTCCTCGGGGAGTTCACGCGCTTCGAGAGTCGCGCCGGCAACCGGGGGGACGGGAACTGATGGAGCAACAGGCGCACCGTCTGTTGATCGTCGAGGACGATCTGCTGACCCGCCAGCTCCTCAGCGATCTCTGTCAGGCCGCCGGCTACCACGTCACCACCGTTGGCGATGGGGAGGCCGGACTCCAGGCAGCCCGCTCCGGCGAGCACGACCTGGTGCTGTTGGATCTCATGCTCCCCTCCCGCGACGGCTTCGGGGTGCTCGAGCAGCTGCGTGCCGATCCCGGAACCCGGACGCTCCCGGTCATCATCCTCAGCGCGATGAGCGATCTGGACGGAAAGCTGCGCGGCATGGAGCTGGGGGCCGACGATTGGCTCGCCAAGCCCTTCAAGCTCGCGGAGCTGAAGGCGCGCATCCGCTCGGCGCTGCAGGTCCGTGACTCCCGCCTGCGCCTTCAGGCCGCAGAGGAGGAGCTCGCGCGGCTGCGGGCGGTGGACCCCCTCACCGGGGTGGGCACCTGGTCCCAGCTCAAGGTGTCGCTGGACGGCGAGCTGGCGCGTGCGCGTCGCCACCAGCGCCAGGTCGCGGTCCTGATGGTGTCCGTGGAGGGATTCGGCGACGCGAGGTACCACCATCCCGCCGCAACCACCGCCTTCCTCAAGAGCTGGTCGGCAGCCGTCCAGGAGCAGCTGCGCGGGGCGGACCGCCTCTTCCGCATCGAACCGGACGCGTTCGTGGCCCTGCTGCCCGAATCGGATCTCGAGGGCGCCCACCGCGCGGCCCACCGGATCCAGGCCCTCACCGACCGGATGCTGGCGGAAGGACGCACGAATGGGCGCGCCCCACTGGACCTCCAGGTGATCATCGCCGGCGCGGCCTTCCCCAATCCGCGGGTCCACACCAGCGAGGACCTTCTGCGGGAAGCGGCACGCAGCTACGCCAACCTGCGCGAGCAGCACCCCACCGGGACGGTCTTCCGCCTCTGAGTCCGACGCCGGGCCTTCGCCGGGACGCCATGGATGGCGTTGCCAGCGCAGTCCCCCGCGTCTTTGCGGGCGTGAGCGGACGCCTTCCCCGACCGGGGCGGACGGGCCCCCGCTAGCTGCGGACGTCGCGCGCCTTGCGGATGAAGTGCTTGAGGATGCCCAGGTGGACCGGAACCGAACTCACCAGCGCCTCGGGGTGCCACTGGACGCCGAGCACGAACGGATGCCGCGTGGACTCGATGGCCTCGATGACCCCGTCCGGAGCCACGGCCGAGACCCGGAGCCCTTCGCCCAGGGCGTTCACCGCCTGGTGGTGGGTCGAGTTCACCATCAGCGCGCCCTTGCCGACCGCCTCGGCCAGGTGCGTCCCGTCCTTCACATCCACCGGGTGCTGCGGTTGGGTGCTCTCGTGCGCCTGCTCGTGAAGGAGCGCTTCGGGCAGCTCGCGGGAGATGTCCTGGTGGAGGGTTCCCCCGAAGTGCACGTTGAGCAACTGCATGCCCCCGCAGATGCCCAGGATGGGAAGCTCCCGCTCGAGGGCCAGACGCAGGGCCAGGGTCTCGAAGGCGGTGCGCTCGGGCTTGAGCGGTCCCAGACCGTCGCGCGGTGTCTCGTTGTAATAGCCGGGCGGGATGTCGAAGGCGCCGCCGGTCACCACCAGCCCCTGCACCCGCTCGAGGTAGGCGCGCACCACCGAGCTGTCCTCGGAGAAGGGGAGCAGCAGCGGCAGCCCGCCGGCCTTCAGGATGCCCTCCACGTACTGGAGCTTGAGCTCGTAGCGGGGCGCCCCGGCAGCTTCCTCCTCGGCGCTGGCGACGTCAGGCGTCAGCCCGATCACCGGCCGCCGCGGAGGATTGGAGGTCACCGGGCGTCCGCCCCGCTCCGTGTTCGATGGATGGGTCATGAGGCGGTTCTCCCCTTCTCGAAAGCCACAGCCAGGGCGCGGGCGCGCGCGGTCACGTCGTCGGCGGTGAGGGGATCGGAGAGGACAGCCGCGGCGTGGGCACCGGCCGCGGCCACCGAAGCGATCCGCTCGAGGGTGATGCCGCCGATGCCGACCACCGGTAGAACGCTGGCGGCGACCTCACGGGCGAATGCCTCCAGTCCGAGCACCGGGGCATCCACCTGCTTGCTCTGCGTTCCGAAGAGCGGGCCCATCCCCACGTGATCGGCCCCCTGCTCGCGCGCGGCGATCGTCTGCGCCCCGTTGCGGACCGTGGCGCCGATCAGCGCCGTGGGGCCCAGGAGGCGCCGGGCTTCGTCCACCGGCAGGTCGTCGTCGCCCAGGTGGACGCCATCCGCGCCGCCCACCAGGCACCAGTCCACCCGGTCGTTCACCAGGCACCTGGTCCCGGCGGCGTGGCAGATGCCGACGACCTCCCGGATCCACGCGATGGCCTGGCGGGTGGAGGTGCGCTTGAGCCGCACCTGGATGACGCGTGCCCCGCCCGAGACCAGGGCCCGGGCCTGCTCGGGGACCGGGAGGGACACCCCGAGGGTGTCATCGCAGAGGGCATAGAGCCCGGCTGGGAGGAGGGTTGCGGTCATGGATGAGGAGGTGCTCCCGGCGCGTTGACTCCGATGCACTCTGCTATATGGTGCGCTGCCGTTTTTCCAAGAGATTCCGCTGGAGTGGACCGACCCATGGCTGACACGACCCTCGATTTGAAGCACGCCGACAAGCGCACCTACGAGCGCTACCTCCGCTCGGGAGAGCTGGATGAGAAGGCGTGGAAGGCGCACCTCGAGTCGCTCCCGGACGTCGCCGAGAAGGCCGTGCCCATCGAGTCGCTCCTCGAGGACGACGGCGACACCCTCGACGAGGCCGACGAGGCATGAGTCCCACCCGTGGAGAAGGCTTCGTGATGGAGGACAGCAAGGACTCCATCGACTTCAACGCCTTCCTCCTCGGGCTGGCGTCGGCGGCGCTCATCCATCTGGGCGCAACGCCCCATCCCGATACCGGCAAGGTGGCGGTGGATCTGGTGGAGGCACGCCGAAGCCTCGATCTGTTGGGACTGCTGCGTGAGAAGACGCGCGGCAACCTGACCGGGGAGGAGGACCGCCTCTTCGAGACCCTCCTCGGGGATCTGCGGCTGCGCTTCATCGAGGCCCGCAAGAAGTGAAGCCGAAGGCGCCCCGCCTCCCGACGGGCGTGCTCATCTGTACGCTCGGTGCCCTGGTACTCGGGACCTGCAGCGGGATGGGCGCCACTTCGCAGGCGATCACCCTCCTGGATCCGTCGGCCGCCGTCTCCCGCCCCACACAGGAGACGCTGACCGATGAGGAGGTGGCGGTCGATCGGGCCCTCACCGAGCTTCAGGTGGCGCGGGAGCGCGCCGGACGTCCCTTCCGCTCCCTGCGCCTCTTCACGGTGCTGGGCCTGTCGCTGTCGACCATGTTCTGCCTGGTGACCGCGCTGCGCCTGCTCTTCCCCGCCGGCCTTCAGCGGGGGCCGCTGATCCGCGTCCTCTCCGGGGCAGCGATCCTCTCGGCGGTGCTGCGCACGCTCGACGGTGCCTTCGAGTACGTCCTGCGCTCTCAGCTGGCCGAGCCCATGCGGCGGCTCGCGGAGGCCCAGGCGGCGGCCATGGCCGCCAGCACCCCGGACCGTCCGCCCGGCACCGAGGATCTCCTGCAGCAGGCGGCGGACCTCGTCCCGCGCCTCGGGCTGTGGTTGGCCGGCCTCTCGACGTTCCTGGTCGCCGGCGGCTTCCTCGCCATCGGCCAGTTCCTGCGCCGGGACAAGATCCGCGCGCAGTTCGCCCCGCCTTCCGGCGGACGCCCCGCCCCCTGAAGACGGCCGCGTCCGGGTGGAGCTGGGTGACCCGCTCCGGCGCCCGCCGATCAGGGCCCGTCGGGCCGCGTCCGCAGCCCCGCGTCAGGCGAGCAGAAGCTCGTCATCGGGATCCGGCAACAGCAGATCCAACCGCGTCTCGGGCGCTGAGCCATCGAGCGGCAGACGCATCGCCGGCGCGCCGAGGGCGAGCAGCGCCTCGCGGGTCAGATCGAACACGTGCGCCAGGTGGCCCAGGGGCCAGGAGCGCTGGAGCAGCGCAAAGGCCTCGTCATCCTCCAGCGCCTCTTCGGGGAGCTCCACGTCGGCGTACTGCAACGTCTCGCCACCCACCGCGCGGCCATCCCCGTAGGTGACCACCTTCTCGAAGGCATCGGGAACCAGGGCATAGGCGCGCACCGCGGCGCCGTTGCGCAGGCTCAGTTGGGAAGCGAGCAGGTGGTGCGTGGCGTGCCACCGCGCGCCGGCTTCGCCGCTCAGCTCCGGAGGTCCTCCGAAAGCCAGGCGCACCACTCCGCGGCGCAGATCTGCGCTCAACTCGAGGTGGATGCCCTGCTGCGGAAGCCCTTCCAGGGCCAGGACCTGGCGGGCAAGCGCCACCAGTTCCAGCTCCCTGAAGGAGCCGCTGCGAAGCAGATACCCACCATGCGCGGCAACCCCGCGCTCCCCCGTTGCTGACCAGCGTCTCAAGGCGGCGGTCTTCTACTCAATGGACCGTTGTCGGCACAACCCACCCGGGCCGAAGCGTCGCCAGCACGGCCGCTCCCGGTTGCTTGCCAAAGTGCGTCCGGCGTTTAGCTTCCTGTATGCGAATCGACAAGTTCACCGTGAAGGCCCAGGAGGCCCTCCAGGCAGCGCAGGCGCTCGCGCGGCGCGGCGGGCATCCCAATCTCGATCCCGAGCACCTGCTGCAGACCCTCCTGGAGCAGGAGGACGGGATCCTCGTCCCGATCCTCCGCAAGGTGGGCGCCGACGTGAACCTCATCAGCGCGCGGACCGCCGAGGCCATCGGCAAGCTGCCGAGCATCCAGGGCAGTGACGCAAACGCGATCCTGGGTCCCCGACTCCTCAAGGTCACCGACAAGGCCGAGGACGAGGCCCGCGCGCTCAAGGACGAATACGTCTCCACCGAACATCTGCTGCTCGGACTCATCGCCGACAAGGGCGCTTCGGGAGAGATCCTCCGCGCGAGCGGCATCACCCGCGATCGCGTGATGGCGGTCCTCAAGGACGTCCGGGGCGGCGCCCGGGTCACCAGCCAGGACGCCGAGGGCACCTACCAGTCCCTGGAGAAGTACGCGAAGGACCTCACCGAGCTGGCCCGCAACGGCAAGCTCGATCCGGTCATCGGCCGTGACGAGGAGATCCGCCGCGCCATCCAGGTCCTCAGCCGCCGCACCAAGAACAACCCCGTGCTCATCGGCGAGCCGGGCGTCGGCAAGACCGCCATTGCGGAGGGTCTCGCCCGGCGCATCGTCGACGGCGACGTCCCCGAAGGCCTGAAGGGCAAGCGCCTGATGGCCCTGGACCTCGCGTCCATGGTGGCGGGCGCGAAGTACCGGGGCGAGTTCGAGGAGCGCCTCAAGGCGGTGCTCAAGGAGGTCGCCCACTCCGACGGGGAGGTCATCCTCTTCATCGACGAGCTCCACACCCTGGTGGGCGCCGGCAAGGCCGAAGGCGCGATGGACGCCGGCAACATGCTCAAGCCCGCCCTGGCGCGGGGCGAGCTCCACGCCATCGGCGCGACCACACTCAACGAGTACCGCAAGTACATCGAGAAGGACGCCGCGCTCGAACGCCGCTTCCAGCCGGTGATGGTGGGGGAGCCCACCGTGGCCGACACCATCAGCATCCTGCGCGGCCTCAAGGAGCGCTACGAGGTCCACCACGGCGTCCACATCCAGGACAGCGCGCTGGTGGCCGCGGCCACGCTCTCCAACCGCTACATCGCCGACCGCTTCCTCCCGGACAAGGCCATCGACCTGGTCGACGAGGCGTGCAGCAAGTTGCGCATCGAGATCGACTCCATGCCCACCGAGCTGGACGATCTGCGGCGCCGGGTGGTGCAGCTCGAGATCGAGCGCGAGGGGCTGCGCAAGGAGACGGACCCCGTCAGCCAGGAGCGGCTGGCCAAGCTCGAGAAGGAGCTCGCAGAGCACAACGAGACCTTCACCCAGCTCAAGTCGCAGTGGGACGCGCAGAAGACCGCGCTGTCCGAGTTGAGCAACCTCAAGGAGCAGCTCGACAAGGCGAAGAACGATCAGGCGGATGCGGAGCGCCGGGGTGACTTCAACCGCGCCGCCGAGCTGCGCTTCGGCACCCTCCCCTCATTGGAGAAGGACATCACCGCCAAGCAGGAAGCGCTCAACGAACTCACCCGCGAGCACCAGTTCGTGAAGGAGGAGGTGGACGCCGAGGACATCGCCCAGGTCGTCGCGCGCTGGACCCAGATTCCGGTCTCCAAGCTGCTCGAGGGCGAGATGCAGAAGCTCGTCCAGATGGAGGACCGGCTCGCCGAGCGGGTCATCGGCCAGCGACCCGCGATCGAAGCGGTGTCCAACGCCGTCCGCCGCGCACGCTCCGGGCTTCAGGATCCGGATCGTCCCATCGGCAGCTTCCTGTTCCTCGGCCCCACCGGCGTCGGCAAGACCGAGACCGCCAAGGCGTTGGCAGAGTTCCTGTTCGACGATGACAGCGCGATCATCCGCATCGACATGTCCGAGTACATGGAGAAGCACGCCGTCGCGCGGCTCATCGGCGCGCCTCCGGGCTACGTGGGCTACGACGAGGGCGGGCAGCTCACCGAGGCCGTCCGCCGCCGCCCCTACTCGGTCATCCTCTTCGACGAGATCGAGAAGGCGCACCCGGACGTCTTCAACGTGCTGCTGCAGATCCTCGATGAGGGCCGGCTCACCGACAGCCAGGGGCGGACGGTCGACTTCCGCAACACCGTGCTGATCATGACCAGCAACCTGGGGGCGCACGCCATCCAGGCCGGCGTGGTGGAAGGCCAGCCCCTCTCCGAGGAGGTCCGTGAGGACGTGATGGGCGCGCTGCGGGAGAACTTCCGACCGGAGTTCCTCAACCGCATCGACGAGATCGTGCTCTTCGAGCCCCTCGCCCGCGCGCACCTCACGAACATCGTGGAGCTGCAGCTCGATCGGATGCGGGACCTGCTCCGCGACCGCAAGCTCGGGCTCGAGGTCACCCCCGCCGCACGCGAGGTGCTCGCCGAACGCGGGTACGACCCGGTCTACGGGGCGCGTCCGCTCAAGCGGGCCATCCAGAAGAACCTCCAGGATCCGCTGGCCATGCAGATCCTCCAGGGCGCCTTCCAACCGGGCGACACCGTGAAGGTGGACGCCGGTGACGAGGGGCTCACCTTCTCGGCGACGAACGAGAAGGAGGCCGGCGACAAGGACGCGGATGCCGGGGCACCGCCCCCCCTGCACTGACCCCGCTCCCACCGCAGACACGCAGCGGCCCGGGCCTCCACGTCGAGAGGACCCGGGCCGTGGTGTGTGCGGGACGGACCTGAAACGCGTGCGCGCGCGGCGCGTGCCTCAGGCGTCGGTGCGGGTGAGGATCTCCGCGCCGGTTTCGGTCACCAGCAGCGTGTGCTCGAACTGCGCGGTGCGCTCGCCGTCGAGGGTGACGGCGGTCCACTCGTCATCCCAGGTGCGATGACGCCAGTCGCCCACGGTGATCATGGGCTCGATGGTGAAGGTCATCCCCGGCTCCATGACCGTGGTCGCCGAGGGTTCATCGGTGTGAGGGATCTGCAGGGAGTTGTGGAAACGCTCGCCGATGCCGTGGCCACAGAAGGCACGCACCACCCCGAAGCCCTCCCCTTCGGCATAGGTCTGGATCGCCTTGCCGATGACGCGGATGGGGAGGCCGGGGCGCACCGCCTCGATGCCCAGCTCCAGCGCGCGGCGGGTCACCTCGACCAGGCGGCGGCTCTGCGCATCCACGTTGCCCACGAAGAAGGTCGCGTTGGTGTCGCCGTGCACCCCGTCGAGGTAGCAGGTGATGTCGAGGTTCACGATGTCCCCGTCCTGCAGCGGCCGGTCGTCGGGGATGCCGTGGCAGATGACCTCGTTGACCGAGGTGCAGATCGACTTGGGGAAGCCGCTGTAGTTGAGCGGGCTGGGATAGGCCCCGGCTTCGATGGTCAGCTTGTGCGCGATCGCGTCCAGCTCATCGGTGGTGATCCCCGGACGCACATGCTTGCCCGTCTCCTCGAGCACCTGCGCGGCCAACCGACACGCGCGCCGCATCTTCTCGATGAGCTCCGGCGTCTTCACCAGGGGCTCGTCGCGACCACTGGGGCGTCCGGTCAGCGCGTACTCCGGGAGGGGGATGCCGTCCGGGACGTGCCGGGTGGGGCTCAGGCGACCGGGACGGATGCGGTTGGCAGCACGCCGCGCGGCCGCCTCCTTCACCGCGGTCGCGTCCAGCGCGCTGTGGCACTTCTTGTACTTCTTGCCGCTGTCGCACCAGCAGGGGTCGTTGGGCTTGGGCAACTTCGCGGGGGCCTGGGTGAGAGCTGTCATGAGGCCGGGAAGTGTATGTCCCCCCCACCTCCTCCGCAGGCCATTTTCCCTCCTCCTTCGGGCGTCGCCACCCCGACACCCCTCTCCGCCCCCGGTGACGCCGTGGCACGCGGTGGTTGTCATCCCGGCCCCAAGCCGCTGTCATGGGCCGCCGCACCCTCCCCGCTGCACCGGGACGCTCCATGACCGATGATTTCTCCTCCTCCTCGCCCACCGAGGCCGAGCTCACCCGAGCTGAGGCCGAGCTTGCGTCCCGGGAGCAGCAGCTCCTCGCGCAGGTCGAGGGCGCTCAGCAGGAGGTTCAGCAGCTCGGGTCCCTGCTCGCCTCCCTGAGAGACCGCCTGGAGTCCTCGGTGCTCGAGGACGCCGCGGAGGTCCTGGGAGAGTTTCAGGACACGGCAGTCCCGGGGTTGGAAGTGGGGACGGAGCGCGCCCGCGCGCTGGAGCTGCGTCGTCAGGCCCTCGCCGTCCGCAAAGAGGTCGCGGAGACGGTGGAGCAGCGGGTGAAGGCCCACGGAGAGGCCAGCGCGCAGCTGCGCGAGCGCCTCACCCGGCGTTCGGAATGGCTGGAGGCCGAGGAGCGGGCGGAGCGGACCCGCCAGGAGCGGGCGCGGAAGGAAGCGGAGGCCCAGGCGCGCGCCGAAGCCGCACGCGCCCAGAAGGCAGCACCTTCCCCTCCTCCCAATGGCATCCCGGCAGGCCCCCCCACCCGCCACGAGCCGGCGCTCGCCGACACCTTCATCTCCCCGAGCCCCGGACAGGCGCCGCCACTCCCGCCCGAGGCCAGAAGCCTGGGACGGCAGCGGAACCGCTACACGCTGCAGGCAGCCATCGATCTGCGCAGCGACTCGAACTTCTTCACCGGCTTCTCCACCAACCTCAGTGAAGGGGGCGTGTTTCTGGCCACCTACCAGGAGCTCCCGCCGGGAACGGAGGTCCAGCTCACCCTCACCCTTCCCGACCACCCGGCCCTCGAAGTGAGGGGGACCGTGCGCTGGATCCGCGAACTCAACGAGCGCGTGCCCGAGCTCACCCCGGGCCTCGGCATCCAGTTCATGGGGCTTGCCGCCGATCAGCTGGAGGCCATCCGCACCTTCGTGCAGGCGCGCGAACCGCTCTTCTTCCCCGAGTAGAAGCGGGTACAGCTTCGGCGCCCTGGAGCCCGCGCGGATCGGACCCGCGTGGCCCCAGGCTCAGTGCCGGTCCGGGGCGCCTGCTGCAGCGGGAGGCTCACCCCCGTCATCCCGGCCGGTGCCCTCCCCGGACGGGGATGACGCGTCCCCACCGGGAGCAACCGTCAGGTTCGGAGCTGCGGCGCTGCCCCCCTCGGCGTCCGGAGACCGCTCGTCCTGAGACGCCGCCTCCTGCGACGCCGCTTCGGGGGCGGCGGAAGACGCTCCGTCGGCGTCCGGAGACCGCTCGTCCTGAGACGCGGCATCCAAAGACGCAACATCCGAAGACGCCGCTTCGTGGTCGGCGGGAGACGCAGGGGCCGGCAGAGGAGCGGAGGCGTCGGGACCGCCTCCGTCCTGCGGGTATGCGCTGACGTCCGCGAGCTCCGCGGGGGCAGGTGCGTCGGGCATGGGCGCGCCGTCGGTTCCGGTCGCGGCCAGAGTCCCCTGGACCTCGCGCGCCGCGTGTCGGTCTCCCAGCGCCTCGGCCTGGGCACGGAAGGCGTCGTACTCGGACACCTTCGCCGCGGCCTTGGCCCTGGCACGTTGCGCCTGAGCGTCGCGGTGCTGCGCCCCCTTCAGGACCGCGCGTCGGATCCAGAGGGTGCTCACCGCCATCACCACGACCCAGCTCAGAAAGTCCCAGGTGCTCCGCCAGACCTCCCCGCCTCCCCGCTGAAGGTAGGCGAGCATCAGCAGAAACGAGCTCCCGATCAGCAGGGTTCCCGCCGCCGTCGACCACACCCTCAGCTCCACCACCCTCGCGGCCGCGTAAACGAGTGCGGGCAGGATCGCCAGGCACCACAGGTGGCGGATCAGCAGATCCAGCACGGATAGCAGCGGAAGCGGCAATCCCTGCAGTCGCGGCGCCAGGCGCATGGAGAGGCCGACCGACAACACCGAGCCCAGGATCACCGCCGCCATCCCCAACCCGAGGATGAACATGAGGCGGGCCGCGCCCTGATTCAGCCGCTGGTATGTGGTCTTCGTGCTCATTGCGCCGCTCCTTCCACCGCCGTCACGACCTCCGCGACCGCGTCCTCTTCGTCCGGATTCTGCCCGGGACGGGGCCCATCCCCATAGAAGACCTCGACCAGGCAGAGCCCATGGGCCGGCGCGGTCTTCCCCGCCTGCCGGCGGTCCTTCGAAGCAAGCACGGCCCCCACCCACTCTGCGCGCCTCGCCCCCCGGCCCACCTCGACCAGGGTCCCGACCAGGTTGCGGACCATGTGCTTGAGGAAGGCGGTCCCCTCCACGGTCACGGTGAGGATCCCGCCGGAGTCGCCTTCGAGATCCATGCGGGTGATCTCCCGCACGGCATGCTTCGCCTGACAGTCCGCGGCCCGGAACGCCGAGAAGTCATGGCGGCCGATCAACCGGCTCGCGGCCTCCCGCATGACCTGCACGTCGAGGGGCGCGTGCACCTCCCAATGGGTGCGTCGCAAGAGGGGCGAGCGGGTGGGAAGGTTGCTGATCCGGTAGCGGTAGCGCTTGCCGAGGGCCCAGCGGCGGGGATCGAAGGCCTCCGGCACTTCGGCGGCGTGCCGGACGGCGACCTCGGACGGCAGGAGGCTGTTGAGCCCCTGGACGTAGGCCTTGAGTGGCAGGCTCCGCTCGGTGGTGAAGCTCACCACCTGGCCTTCCGCGTGGACCCCGGCGTCGGTGCGGCCGGCGCTCGAGACCCGGATGGGTGCATCCAGAAGACGCCCCAACGCCCCCTCCACCACCGCCTGCAGGGACCGGCCGTTGGGCTGCACCTGCCAACCCACGAAGGGGCCGCCGTCATACTCCAGGGTGAGACGCAGCCGCGGCATCAGCGGTACTTGAGCCAGTCGGAGAGGATCTCACGGGTGAGCGCCGGCACACTCAGACGCGCCTGCTGCGCCACCTCCTCGAGCTTGGCGTGGGTGCCCGCATCGAGTGAGACCTGCAGCGCGTGACGGGCCCGGAGCGGGCGCGTTCCCGCATCGGTGACCTCGTCATCGTCATCCGTCGAGGTGTCCGCGGTGGCGCCGTCCTCGAGATCGAAGTCCAGCTCCTCTCCGGTGAAGACCTCTTCGGGATCCACCCACTCCTCGGCCGAGCGCCTGACCTGAAGCCGCCCCACCTCCTCCTCCATCTCGTCGAGGAAGAGCTGCTTGAGGAAGTTGGAGAGGTGGATGCTCGACGGTGTGAACTCGTACGCCGCCAGGAAGCGGTTGATGTCGTCCTGCATCTCCCATGCGCTCTGGTAGCGCTGGTCGCGGTCCTTCTCCAATGCGCGCATCAGGATGCGCTCCACCTCATCGGGGATGTCCGAGCGGAAGTAGCTGGGCGCGTAGATCTTGCCGTCGGTGATGCTGCGCAGGATGGCGACGTCCGAGTCCCCGGTGAACAGGCGGAAGCCGGTGATCCACTCGTAGAGCACCACCCCCAGCGAGAAGATGTCGCTGCGCAGATCCAGCGGCTTGCCCAGACACTGCTCGGGGCTCATGTAGCTGAGCTTGCCCTTGATCTCGCCGGCCTGCGTGTGCTCGAGCTGGTTGGCCGCCTTGGCGATCCCGAAGTCCAGCACCTTCACCGTCCCGTCGAAGGACACGAAGATGTTCTCGGGCGTGATGTCCCGATGCACGATCGAGAGGGGCGCCCCGTAGATGTCGGTCTTCTGGTGTGCGTAGTAGAGACCTTCCAACACGCTGGAGGCGATCTTCAGCGCGTACACCATGGGGAAGGGGATCCCGAGCGCCTCGGCCTTGGGGATCACCCGCCGCATGTCGCGCCCGAAGATGTACTCCATGGCGATGTAGTAGCTCTCGCCCACCTTCCCGAGGTCGTAGATCTGCACCACGTTCGGGTGGGTGAGCTGCGCGGCGAGCTTGGCCTCGTTGAGGAACATCCGCACGAACGCCTGCTGCTTGGAGAGGTGCGGACGGATGCGCTTGAGGACGACGTTCTTCTCAAAGCCCTCGAGTCCGGCCTGACGCGCCAGGAAGATCTCCGCCATGCCTCCGACGGCGAGGCGATCGAGCAGGGTGTAGCGACCGAAGCGGGCACTGGTGGCGCGTTCGGCGTGGGCGGCGGCAGCGGACATGGACGGGGGTCAGCCTACCCGACGTCGAGGCGCAGCGCAGTCACCTTGAGCGCGGTCCCCTCCTCGCCCCCCGAGGGGAAATCGACCTTTGACGGACCCAGCCGCGCGAGCACCCGTCCGCGCCGTCCCTCGGCCGCCAGCCCCTCGTTCACCTGAGCCTCGAACGCGGGCCGGGAGAGCCTGGCCACGTTGCAGCAGGCCAGCAGCAGCCCGCCCTCGGCCACCACCGGCGCCGCGGCGGAGACCAGGGCCGCGTAGTCCCGCGCTGCCGAAAAGCGGCTCTTGCGGGTGGTGGCAAACCCCGGGGGATCCAGGATCACCACCTCGAACTGCTCCTGCTGCCGGGCGAAGCGGCGCAGCCAATCGAAGGCATCTCCGGCGATGAAGTCGCGACGGTCCGGCGTCCCGCCCGCCTCCCGCAGATTCTCCTCGCCCCACTCCAGCACCCGCCGGCTCGCGTCGACGTTGACCGCCCGCGCTGCGCCACCCGCGTGGGCCACCAGGCCGAACGCGCAGGTGTAGGCGAAGAGGTTGAGCACCCGCGCGCCCCGGACGTGATCCAGCAACCAGGTCCGGGTCTCACGCATGTCCAGGTAGAGCCCGACGCTCAGGCCCTGATCGGGGCGGATGACGTGTGGCCGTCCCCCCTCATAGGCGATGAGCCGGGAGCTCGGCGCACCGGCGGCGGGAACTTCAGGGGCGAGCGCATCCAGGCGGGTGTTGGCCACCACCCGCGCCTCCTTGGGACGGCGCTTGAGATAGACACTTGCGATGCCCGGAAGGCGGGACACGGCTTCGGTGAGGGCGCGCTCCTCATTCGTGGAGAAGGTCCGGTACAGGCTGACCACCGCGACCGGACCGAAGCGATCCACGGTGACGTCCCCGATCCCATCGGCCGCGCCGTGCACCCAGCGCAGCGCGGTGAGTTCGCCCTCGCGGTAGAGCCCCTCACGTCGGGCCACCGCCGCCTCGAGCCTGGAGCTCAGCCCGCTCACGCTGCAGCCCGGTCGGCGACCGCCTCACAGGCGCGGGCCGCGGCCTGCGCCAACCCGACGCTCTCGTGTCCCAGGAGTGCCCCCTCCCGGACCACCACGCGCCCTTCGACCAGCACCCAGGAGACCCGCTGGTGCAGGCGATCCCAGAGCGAGCCCTCCGGATTGCGCGTGCTCGGGACCCAGTCATAGAGCACCAGATCCGCCACGGCTCCCGGCTCGAGCAGGCCGATCCGCGCCCCGAACCGCGCCGAGAGCCACACCTGCCCGGCCTGCAGCAGCACGCGCCGCTGCGCCGAGGCGTCCAGTCCCGCCCCCGTGTGGCCCAATCCTTCGAGCGCCCTGCCCACCCGCGCCAACGTCCCCATGGGGCCCTCCCCCATGCCGGAGAGCCGCTCGACCGCCTGCGGCTGCCCCCGGCGGACGACATCGACCGCGGCCTCCGCGTTGACCGCGATCAGCGCCCCGGACTGCACCAGCGCCTCCAACACCGCGTCCGCGTCGGCAGGAAGCGCCGATTCCAGCGCGAACACCGTCCCCTCGGCCAACCACCCGTGTTCGGCGAGCGCCTGCAGGTGGGGGAGCAGGGCCGCGCCTCCGGGGGCCTCGGCAATCAGCACCGGGACGCTTGCGCCCTGAAGCAGGGAGAGGAGCCCGGCGCGAAGCCCTTCGTCGGCGGGCAGTGCGCCCCTCCATCCGAGCCCCACGCGCAGGTGACGGTGCTCCCGCTGTGCCTGAGCGAGCTCCACCGCCGCGAGCAACTGTTCCAGGAGGGGCCCCGCGCCGTCGTCCGGCGTCGGCGCGACACACAGCGCAGCACGTGCTCCAACCCGGGCGGCGGCCCGCGCCACGGCTTGCAGGTGGGTGGCCGGAGACTCCGGGACGTGCAGTCGGCAGATGCGGGCCGTGATGCCGCGCAGAAGCCCCTCGCTGAAGCCGTGGGCGGCGAGCGCTTCCCGCTCGTCGGCCGAGAGACGGCTGGCCAGCCGGGTGAGCCGCTCCGGCGCCATCCCGCCCAGGCCGGCGATGAGTGAGCGCTCGACGAGGGGTGCGTACGCGTCCATCAACCCCGGCGCGAGGGTGCGTCCTCCGGCCTCGATCACCCAATCACCGGGCAGGACCGGCAGGTGCGCTTCTGGCGCGACCTCCTCGATCCGGCCGCCCCGCACGGCGAGGGACATCCCGCCCTGGAGCCTCCCGTCGGCGTGGAGCAGCGTGCAGTCCCTGATGAGGAGTCGACCGTCCATGGTGCGCGGAGCCTAGCGTAATCGGCGCGGCGCACCCGGGGCTTGTCGGCGCCACCGCGGTTCCCCTCCGCCCCCATCAATACCCGGGACCGTTTCCGCAGAAGTCGTCCAGGTGCTTCTCCCCGGAGGCGGGCGGAGACTTCGACGCCACCGTGGCGGAGCCGCCGCAGGAGGGGATCCCCATGGGTTCGGACAGGGACGTGGGCCGCCCCCCGGTGATGCGCGGGGTGATGCGCGGGGAGAGCGCGACGAGCAGGGTGGCTGTGAGAGCGCACAGCGCCAGGAACGCCATCACCTTCCAGACGGCTCCGGCCGATCGCCCCCTCCACGCCTCCAGCGTGGCGCGTTCCTGTGCTGACTCCGGATGGGATGGCGGCATCTCCGGCCTCCTTTCTCACTCCCGTCGGATGACCTGAAAGAGGTTGGACCAATCGTCCGTCCAGACGACTCCGTCATCCTGACACGACTGCCACATCCTCTCTCCCGGAGCCGCCCCCGACCTCTTGAGGACGACCCATACGGACCGGTTCATCTCATGGCTCAGCTCGCCCAACGGGCCGACGCCGACCCAGCACCTGAGGTGTGCCGCCAGACCGACGCCGGCAGCGACGCGCCCCACGTCCAGGAACTTGTTGCTGACGTGGAGAAGAATCGCGCCCTCGTCGCGCAGCCGGGGGAGATACACGTCCCGCATCGCCTCGAGGGTGATGAGGTGCATCGGGATTCCATCCGAGCCGAACGCATCGACGACGAGCAAGTCGAACATGCGCGTCTCGTCCTGAAGCAGCAGCCGACCGTCGCCGAGCTTCACCTCCACCTCGGCGCGCGCCTCCGTCAGGTACGTGAAGAGCTCCGGGTTCTGCGCGATCTGCGCGACCACCGGGTCGATCTCGTAGAAGACGAAACGGTCCTCCGGCCGCCCGTAGGACACGAGCCCTCCCGCGCCGAGACCGACGACCCCGACGTGCGCCGCCGTCGTGCGCACCTTCAGCTCCCTGAAGGCGTCTCCGGCCGGTCCCGAGGCGTGGTAGTAGGTGATGGGCCGACGCCGAGCGTCACGACTTCCGAACGCGGGCTGCAGGCCATGCAGGATCCGCCCGTGCACCAGCATGTGGTAGTCGCTGCCTTCCAGCGGCGCTTTGAGCACACGGTGAACGCCGAAGAAGCTCCGCTCCCGGAAGAGGTCGGTGCTCACGCCGTAGCCGAGGAGGCTGGTCACCACGATGAGGGGCCCGGCGACCCGCGCCAGAATGGCAGGACTTCGGGCCCATAGCGCCCAAGCCAGGCCCAGCGCCGGGACGCCGTAGACCAGCGTGTTCCATTCGCGGGTGCGGAAGGTCGCAGACGCCTCCAACCCATGACGCAGGAAGAGCCAGGCCCCCAGCCCGACCACGCCGGCGACGGTGGCCGCACGAAGCACCCGCTTGGAGCGGGCGGCGGGCGCCAGCGCGAGACAGGCGAGAAGCGCGATCGGGTACTCCGCCACCGAGTCGAAGGCCACCGGGGCGATGACCCCATTGAAGAGCCCGCCCAGCGCGCCACCCGCCGACAGCCAGAGATAGAACTCCGTCAGCCGCTCGGGGGAAGGCCGATCCGCGGCGAGCTCGCCGTGACAGAGCCTCGCCGCCAGGAAGAGCACAGTGAGGTGGAGCAGCATCGTGGCCATCACGGCCTCCGGAGCATCCACCACCAGCGTGTAGGGCGCGCCCACGGCTCCAAGCAGCGTCCCCAGCAACCAGGGGATGGGAGCGTGAGAGGGAGAAGCGGTCACGCGCAGGGTGAAGACCAGGCCCAACACCGCCAGGCCGAGCTGGAGACCGACCTGGATCCGCGTTGACCGCAGCCTCCCGATCAGGTGCGCCCAGGCGTAACCGGCGAGCAGCAGCACCTGAAAGAAGAACATGCAGGTGTTCCAGACCGCCGGCGAACCACCCAGCAGGGGCAGGAGCTGCTTGCTCAGCAGAGGCTGAACCCAGAACAGGAGCGAGGCGCCGAGGAAGGTGACTCCCGCGAACAGGGCGAGAACCCTTCCATCGCGCGGGCCCATGTCCGAAGGCGGAGCGGCCAGCACCGCGTCCTCCGCCCGCTGGGAGGCGTCGACGGCCTCGGGATGGCTCTGGGGGGGCGCATGGCACCGGCACCATGTCAGTGCGCAGGACACCACTCCAGCGAGTGAGCCGCCGGGCGCATTGAAAGTCGCGGCAGCTGCCCCACGGTCAGCGCCGGGTGCGCTGAGGACGGGGACGTCCCGGCGACACGTCCTGCGAGTCTTCCCGGGGAGGCGCAGGGCACGGCTTCATCCGGCCGCGTGCAATGGTGGCCGAAGAGGGTTCGTGCGACCATGCCGGCTGCCGGAGTCCCGGCCGTCCCTCCCTGTCTTGCGTCATGGCCCGCCCGCTGCCACGCCTCCGCATCGCCGCACCCGCGCTCTTCCTGCTGGTCCTGGGCGCGGGTGCCCGTCTGGCAGGCGCGTCCACGATTCTGGGCGGCGGCGGTCCCCACCTGGTCCCCACCGACTCGCACTACTACCTGCGCTTCGCGCAGCTGCAGCAGGGCGCGTTTCCCGCGCTGGTGCGCTTCGATCCCCTGGTGAACTTCCCCGAGGGCGCCGAGATCCTCTGGCCCCCCATCCACACCTGGCTGGTGGCGCTCTCCATCTGGGCGGCACCTCCGGAAGCCCCCCCTGAAGCGGGCGCGGTCTGGCTGGGTCCCCTCCTCTTCCTGGTCTGGGCGGCCGGGTTGGGCTGGCTCGCGCGCCGCGTCCTGGGAACCGGCGCAGCGCTCTGGCTGATGGGGGTGTTGGCGCTGACGCCGCTCGCCGTTGCAGACAGCGCCCTGGGGGAAGTCGACCATCATGTCCACGAGGCGCCGTGGGTGGCGCTGGTGCTGCTCCTGGCCATTCACGTCCTGGAGCACCCCCGGAGGAGAACCGTGTGGGCGCTGGCCATCGCCATCGCCTCGGGGCGGCTGCTGACCACCAGCGGGTTTCTGGGCGCGCCGCTGGTGGCCGGTGCCTTCGTCCTTGATGCCTTACTTCGCACGCGCGAGCAGGTCCCGGAGACGCAGAACGCCCGCTGGCGCTCGGCGCTCGGCGTCGGGCTGGCCGCAACCCTGCTGCAGACGATGAGCGCTGCGGCCTGGGGGGATCTGCGCAGCCTCGACTACACCCAACTCAGCGCGTTCCACCCGCTGTGGACGGCAGGGTGGTGCGCGTTCGCGGCGGGCGTTTCGGCCCTTTCCTCCGGCCGCGTCGGCTGGCCCCGGGTCGGCATCACCTGGGGCGTGTCGCTGATGGCAGGTCTGATCCTGGTGCGCTCCATCCTCGAGGGGCTGGGAGATGCGGCCCGCGCCGATGCGGTGCTCTCACTGGCCGCTGAATCGCGTCCGCTCTGGGGCGATCCGGTGGGTGCGGTCTCGCTGCTGGGCGTGGGCTGGATGCTCTGGCTGCTGGCGGTGGCATCGGCGGTGACCGGGAGTGCCGATCGCGGGGACGCTTGGCGTCTGCGGCTCGCGGTGGGTTCCGGCCTGCCCCTGTTGTTGCTCTCCCTGCTCCAGATCCGCCTGACCCGGTTGGGTGTCGGGGCGTCCGCGGTGGCCATCGCCGCCGCCTGGCCGGTGTTCTCGAGGGTGCTTCGCGAGCGCGCCTCCCGGGGCGTGCGCGTCGCCTTCGCGTGTTGCATCGCCCTCTTCGTCCTCAGCCCCCTGGCTCGCGCATCCCGTTCCCTCCCCTATGAAGAGCGTCATCTGCGCGAGAGCGTGGAGTGGCTCGCCGGCCATGCGCCCTTTCCCGGTGATCCTCCGGAATGGGCGGTGCTCTCCACCTGGACCTACGGGCACATCCTCACCGCGTGGGGCGGGCTGCCGGTTCTCGCCACGCCCTTCTCCCAGGCGGCGGTCCATGAGCGGGGCAACGCCCGCGCCCTCGACATCCTGCGCGAGGCCGACGACCGGGCCGCCTACGAACGGGCACGGGCGGCGAGCATCCGCTACGTGCTCGCCGCGCCCTACCACGGCAGCGTGGGACCGGTGGCGCAGGAGCCTTCCACCCTCATGGCGCGCCTCCTCGAACATGCCGGCATGGGGCAGGGACATCCCGGGAGCGGTCACTTCCGCCTGATCTACGAGTCCGAGGCGCGCCGGAACCGGGACGCCGGAGGTCCCCTGGCCCGCATCTTCGAGGTGGTGGAGGGGGCGCTCCTGGTCGGAAGCGCGGCGCCGGACAGCGCCTACGTGGTCCAGCTCGAGCTCGTCACCGCGCGCGGAGAGCCGCTGAGCTGGGAGCGCGCGATCACCACCGACGCGGAAGGGCGCTTCGCGGTCCGGGCGCCCTATCCCACCGAACGGGATCCACGCGTCGAGGTCTGGGCCACGGGGCCCTACCGCCTGATGGGCCCGGAGGGTCCGGTCGGCCGCTTCGAACTCAGCCTCGAGGACGTTCACACCGGCGCAACGCGGTCGCTCTCGCCAGTGGTGGTCGCGGGTCCCTGAAAGCGCCGTGGGCCCATCGCCTCAAACGCAAACGACGCCTCGCAGTGACTTCCCGGGTTCCGGACTGCTGGAAACCCGGGACAGGTCGACCGCGACGCGTCGTCTGTCCGGCAGGAGGGCGGCAGCGCTCAGGCGATGCCGCCCATCCACAACACTCAGTAGGTGTTGTTCTGACCGAAGTTCTCGAGGCTCTTGTTCTGCTCGAGGTTCTCCATGCGGTTCTTCGCCTCGGTCTGGACGTCGGTGTTACCGGCCAGCGCGTCGGTGGAGGCACCGAACAGGCGGCGGATGTTCTCACCGAAGAGGGTGATCACGCCGATGGCGGCGATGGCGATCAGCGCCACGATGATGATGTACTCGGTCATACCCTGGCCGCGCTTGCGGCGGAGGAGGTTGCGGCGCTGCTGGATGGGGGCGATCATGACGTCTCCTGGGCTGGTACGTTGCAAGGGCTGCGGTGGTCCCCGGACCTCGGGGCTGAAACAAGCCTCTCAGGCCAGGCAGGCAACCACCATCGGTCAATGGGAGGATAGGCCCCGGATCGATGCTGGCGCCGTCTGCCCGACACAGGGATGATCCAGGAGCCATGGACATCCCGCCCGGCCTCTTTCCCGCCCTGAGCCACGAACTGCGCAATCCCCTCTCCAGCGTGAAGATGGCGGTGCAGACCCTGGCCCGGAATCCCGACCTCAGCGATCGCGACCGCCGCCGGCTCTCCATCGCCCACCGTGAGGTGCGCACCCTGGAGCGACTCCTGTGGCTGGTGAGCGAGGCGGGACGGGACAGCGAACCGCATCTGGAGGACGTCCCCTTCGCGATGGTCCTCGAGGAGGCGGTGGCCCACATCCAGCCCGAGCTCGAGGAGCTGGGGGCGACGCTGCAGCCGGAGCCCGCGGCCCCGGACGCGGTGGTTTGCATCGATCGCTCCCGGACCCGGGGGGTGCTCGCGCCGCTGCTGCTCAGCGTGGCCCGCACCGCCGGACCGGGGACACTCGCCGTGCCATCGGGCGCCTCGTCCGACGGTCGGTGGCGCCTGCAGCTCGACGATCCCCGGGCCGTGCTCGAAGAGGGGGCCCTGCGCAACGCGTTCGTCCCCTTCGCCTTCGGGCCCACCCGGACCACCGGCCTGCTCCTCCCCGCGCTGCAGACGGTCATGAAGGCCCAGGGCGGCGACGTCGAGGTCCTGGCGCCGCCCAGCGGGGGGGTGCGCTACGCCCTCACCTTCTGCCAGCCGGGGCTGGGTTGAGCGCCGACCCGTCCCGACTCCATCGCCGCGGCCATCCCGCGCTAAGGTGCTGACGCATGGAGTCCCTGCTGCTCGTCGACGACGACCTGTCCCTGCTCGAGTCGCTGACGCTGCATTTCGAGGATGCGCAGGAGCGTGATCGCCCCGCATTCGAGGTCCGCACCGCCTCGAGCGCCGCCCAGGCCCTGGAAGAGGTGCGTCGCCACCGCCCCTCCCTGGTGATCCTGGACATGATGCTCCCGGACCAGAGCGGCCTCTCCATCCTCCCGGAACTCAAGAGCCTCCTGGGCGAGACGCCCATCGTGATCGTCACCGCGTTCCACGACATGGAGACGACCATCCGGGCCATGAAGGCCGGCGCCTTCGACTACATCCATAAGCCCTTCCCCGATCTCTCGGCGCTGGATCTGGTCGTCGAGCGCGCGCTCAACGTCCAGCGCCTCTCCCGTCGCGCCGCCGAGAAGTCGACCGTCCCGTCCCTCCCCCCCGCGCGCCTGGGCGACATCGTGGGGACCAGCCCCGCCATGCAGGAGCTGGTCAAGGAGGTGGGTCGGGTGGCCGCCAGCCGCGCCAACGTCCTGGTCCATGGCGAGAGCGGAACCGGCAAGGAGCTCATCGCCCGGGTCATCCACAACTACAGCCAGGACGAGCACCAGCCATTCGTCGGGATCAACTGCTCGGCCATCGTCGACTCCCTGCTGGAGAGCGAGCTCTTCGGTCACGAGCGGGGCGCCTTCACCGGCGCCACGGTGGCCAAGGTCGGCAAGTTCGAGTTCGCGGGCGAGGGAACCATCTTCCTCGACGAGATCGGGGACATGTCCCTGCACCTGCAGGCCAAGCTTCTGCGCGTGCTCCAGGAGCGGGAGTTCGAACGGGTGGGTGGCAACCGCCGCATCCAGTTGAGCGCGCGGATCCTCGCCGCGACCCACCGGGATCTGGGCGCCGAGGTCGCCGCCGGCCGCTTCCGCGAGGACCTCTACCAGCGCCTGTCGGTCATCACCCTGCGCATCCCCCCGCTCCGGGAGCGCCGGGAGGACATCCCCCAGCTGGTCCACCAGCTCCTCGACCGCATCAACCAGAAGGTCCACAAGCAGGTCCGCCGCGTCCCCCCCGAGGTCCTGCAGCACCTCTGCGAGCTCCCCTGGAAGGGCAACGTCCGCGAGCTCGAGAACGTACTCACCCGGGCCGTGGTGCTGGCCTCGGGTGATGTCCTGCTCTCCGAGCACCTCCCGCCCCGGCCCGGCACCTCCGCAGTGGCCACCTCCGCGCCCCCGGTCCCCCACCCGGTGGGGGTGCCCGAGCTGGATCGTCCCGACCACCTCCCCACCCTCGCCGAAGCCGAGGCGATCCTCATTCAGCGCGCCCTTCACGCCACGGGCGGGCACAAGGGCAAGGCCTGCGAGGTGCTGGGCATCAGCCGCCCAACCCTCGATCGCAAGCTCAAGGCCTACCGGCTGACCGCTGACCCTCAACCCGCGTCTGCCTCACGGGACGAGGGGAGTGTCGGGCGCCTGACGGCGCTGCACCGGAATTGAACGAATCGTTACGGGCGATCGACCCGTTGGAACGTTTCGTTCAACCCACTCCGACCGCTCGGCGGCACTCGCGGCGTCCACTGTCGCTAAGTGTCTGATTCTGCGGCCTTCCGCGAAAACGTCGGCTGCCCGAAGGTCTGGCACAGACCTTGGATAGCTCTGTTCCCAGTCGGGCACGCGCCGGGGGTGCGGCCCGGAGGATTTTTCCTTCCTTCCAAGACCAGGAGAGAGCGCCACATGCACCCGTACCACCGTCCGCTGGGCCCCATCGGTAGCAACGTCGTCGCGCCGCTTCAGACGACCTCTTCGGGAATGACCGTCACCGCCAACAAGCTGGTGCCGGGTCAGGAGGCCCTGGACTTCAAGGGCTACTTCAAGGTCGAGAACTACCCGCACAACTCGGTCATCTACCGCCCGGGGGACACCTCCGACCGCGTCTACCTGCTCAAGCAGGGCCGGGTGCGGCTGATGCGCGTGGGCAAGAACAGCGGCCGCAGCGTCATCCACATCCTGCGTCCGGGCGACCTCTTCGGTGAGCTCTTCCGCACCGAGGGCGCCCCCATCGAGGAGCTGGCGGTCGCCGCCGGGGAGGCCGAGGTCTGGAGCATCGAGGCCCGCGACTTCCGCGCCCAGCTCGAGGCCCGCCCGGCGCTCGCCACCGACGTCATCCGCGCCTACGCCGAGCGCGTCCGCAGCCTCCGCCAGCGGGTGCTGGGCCTCACCTTCAAGGAGGTCCCTGCCCGCCTCGCCGAGACCCTCATCACCCTCTCCGAGCAGCACGGTGAGCGCTGCCCCCACGGCGGTGAGACCGACCTGCGCGGAATCACCCAGCAGGACCTGGCCGATCTCGTCGGCGCCAGCCGCTCCTTCGTCTCCACCCTCATCAACGAGATGAAGCGCGACGGCGTCCTGGGCAATGTGGGCCGCATCCTCTGCGTGCGTGACCACAAGGCCCTGCAGCGCCTTGCCGCCAACGAGAAGTAGGCCCGCGGCCAGGACCTCCCTCCGAACGCCGTCCTCCCCCTCCCCCCGTCCGGACATCCGGGCGGGGGGTCTTCGTTTCCGGTGTCCAACGCGCTTGCGGGTGCGGGCGGCCCGTCCCAAAGTGCCGCGACCGTGAACGCACCGAGCACCTCTCCCCAGGCCGCCTATCAGGAGCGGCTGAACGCGGCCCACGCCCACCTCGCCCGGCTGGACACCCAGAGCGCGCGGTTGGCCAATCTCCGGGGCCTCTCCTTCCTCGTCGCCGCCGGATGGGGGTTGGCCATCATTCTGGGCCATGCCTCCCGCTCCGGCTGGTGGGGCGTGGCGGCAGCGGTGGGGGTCTACGCCATCGCCGCCTTCATCCACGGCCGGGTCCACCGCGCCGAGGCCGAGGGGCGCATCGCCGTCGAGCTCAACCAGCGCGGGCTGATGCGGCTGGATGGGCGCTGGCGCACCCTCGAGGCCACCGGCGCGCGCTTCCAGGATCCCGAGCACCCCTGTACGCCGGACCTGGACGTCTTCGGTCAGGGATCCCTCTTCCAGCTCATCAACGTCACCGCCACCACCTCCGGCGAGGAGACCCTGGCCCGCTGGCTTCAGGCGCCCGCCGACGCCGAGACCCTCTCCACGCGCCAGGGCGCGGTGCGCGAGCTGTCCTCTGCCCTGGGCTTCCGTCAGGAGCTTGCCATCCAGGGCGCGCTGGCCTCGGCCACCAAGGCGGATCCGGGGCGCTTCGTGACGTGGGCCGAAACCGGGACCGGTCTGGAGCAGGCGGCGTGGGCCCGTCCCCTCGCCATCCTCCTGCCCCTGATCACGCTCACCCTCTTCGTGCTCGAACGGGTCGGGGTTCTCGTCTTCCCCTGGTGGTGGGCGGGGGTCGCCGCGCAGCTTCTGGTGGTGCTCCTGACCCGCAAGCTGTTTGCCCGGGAGTACGCCCGGGTGGTGGAGGGAGAGGAGGGCTTTGCCCGCTACGAGCGGATCTTCGCGGTCGTCGAGGCGGAGCGCTTCGAACACCCGCATCTGCAGGCCCTCCAGCGGGGCCTCTCGACGCAGGCGAGCGACGGTCCCCTCTCCCGCGTCTTCCGCTCCTTCTCCCAGCGCCTGGCGTTTGCGCAGCTGCGCCAGTCCAACCAGCTCCACCCGGCGATCAACCTGCTGACCCTGTGGGACGTGCACGCCCTCTTCGCCCTGGAGAACTGGCGGCGTCAGCACGGCGCCCAGGCGCGGCGCTGGTTCGAGAGCCTCGCGGAGCTCGAGGCGCTCAGCTGTCTGGCGGGGCTCAGCCACGATCGGCCGGAGTGGACCTTCCCCACCCTGGTGGAGGGGACGCCCGCCTTCAGCGCCCAGGGCCTCGTCCACCCGCTGCTCGATACGCCGGTCCCCAACGACGTCTCCCTCACCGGCCCTTCCGCCGCCCTGCTGGTGACGGGCAGCAACATGTCGGGGAAGACCACGCTGTTGCGGGCCATGGGGCTCAACGCCCTCATCGCCCTCGCCGGCGGCCCGGTCGCGGCCCGCCACCTCAGCCTGAGCGCGCTGACCGTGGTGAGCGCCATGCGGGTGCGCGACTCGTTGGAGCAGGGGGTCAGCTACTTCCACGCCGAGGTCCGCCGGCTCAAGGCGGTGGTCGACGCGGTCCGTGCGGCAGACGGACACGCCCTCTTCCTGCTGGATGAGATCCTCACCGGCACCAACACCCGCGACCGGCAGCTCGCCTCCCACCACATCCTCTCCCTGCTGCTCGAGTGCGGCGCCATCGGGGCGGTGACCACCCACGATCTGGGGCTCGCCGCGCAGGTCGAGGCGCTGCCGGGCCACGTGGTCAACGTGCACTTCCGCGACACCGTCGAGGACGGCGTCATGCGCTTCGACTACCGGATGCGCGAGGGCGTGGTGGACACCACCAACGCCCTGCGGGTCCTCGAGCTCGCCGGGCTGCGGATCCCTGAGCCCGCCACCGGCTGACCGGGTGGACGGGCGGACCATGCCGCAGTGCGCCCGGCTGTGAGAGACTGTCCCTCCCCATGCCAGACGAGAACCGCCACCCGCCCCGTCAACCGGGCGCTGCCCCAGGAACTGCCGCGCCGAAGGGCGCCGCGCCGCGGGGGACCGGGACCGGACATCCCTCCCCGACCACTCCCCGGGGCACCCACGCCGGCCTTCGTCCCCCTGCCGCCGCAGGCCCCCGCGGGACCAACACCGGCCTCAAGCCGCCCGCAGCCGCCGGCCCCCGCGGCACCAACACCGGCCTCAAGCCGCCCGCAGCCGCTGGCCCCCGCGGCACCAACACCGGCCTCAAGCCGCCCGCCGCCGCCGGGCCGCGCGGCACCAACACCGGCCTCAAGCCGCCCGCCGCGGGCGCTCCCGGATCCCCGTTGCTGCAGAGCGCGCCGGGCTCCCGCGCTCCGGGTGGCACCAACGCCCTGCTCAAGCCGGTCTCGGGACACACCCAGGGCGGCGTCCCCAATCCCCTCCTCGAGCCCGATGGCGCCGAGGACGCGGCCTTCCAGTTCGAGGAGAGCGAAGACAAGTTCTCCCGGATGCACCCCCTCCCTCCCGAGGTGGAGGTGCCCCTCAAGGGTGGGGCGCCGGCGTTGGTCCGCTCCAGCAACCTCGGCTGGAACGAGTCGGCGCCGCCGGATGGACGGGCACCGGGACTCCACCGGCCCGGGCCGCCCACCCCGGCCATGGAGCGGCTGCTGTCGGGCGCGGCCAAGCTCTTCAATGAGCGCGGCTTCGAACGCACCAGCCTGGAGGGGCTCGCCGAGGCGACCGGATTCCCGCGCCAGCGGCTCATCACCGCCTTCAAGACCAAGGAGGCCATCTTCGTCCGGGTCCTGCAGATCCAGACCGAGGAGCTCACCACCGCCCTGCGCAAGAGCCTTCCCGCGGACAAGCCCGTTCCGGTGTTGATCAAGGGGCTGGCCGAGCTGACCTCGGAGGCGCTCAAGACGCGGCCCCTGCTGTCCCAGATGCTCCTCTGTCAGCTCGATGCGCAGCTACCGGGATGGGAGGACCACCTGGTGAAGCTGCGCCGGCGCATGCAGGAGCTGTTCTCCCAGCTGCTGCGCATCGGCGTGAAGGAAGGCCACATCCGCCCCGAGCTGCCGGTGGAGGTGCTCGGAGGCGTGGTCTTCGAGCTGCTGGTCGTCACGTCCCTGCTCGACACCCACAGCACGACGGAGCGTCAGACCCAGCGCCGCACGTTGGCCCTCGACGCGCTCTTCAACGGCATCCGCACCCGCTGACAGCGAGAAGCGCGGGAGGCGCATCCGGTCAGTTGCAGATGCAACAAACGGCCCCAGCCCACGTCGGACCGGGACCGTTCGGTGTGACCAGCGCCAGGATCGGGGCCTGCTGAAGCCCCGACCCGGCGGCGCACCTCAGCGGGGCGCCTCGACCAGCGCGGCCGCGCCCATGCCGCCGCCGATGCACATGGTCACCACCCCGTAGCGACCACCGCGGCGCTTGAGCTCGCGGAGGATGGTGGCGACCAGGCGCGCACCCGACACGCCCAGGGGGTGACCGAGGGCGATGGCGCCGCCATTGGGGTTCACCTTGTCCTCGGGGATCCCGAGCTCGCGCACGCAATAGAGGCTCTGCGCGGCGAAGGCCTCGTTGAGCTCGAAGACGTCGATGTCGTCAATGGTCAGCTTGTTCTTCGCCAGCAGCTTGCGGACCGCGGGCACCGGGCCGATGCCCATGATGTCCGCGGGAACGCCCGCCACCTGGAAGTCGAGGAACCAGCCCAGCGGCTTGACGCCGAGGGCCTCGGCCTTCGCCTCGCTCATCACCACCGCCGCGGCGGCGCCGTCGGTCAGCGGGCTCGCGTTGCCGGCGGTCACCGTCCCCTTGGGGTTGAAGGCCGGGCGCAGCTTCGCCAGGCCCTCCACGGTGGTCTCCGGACGCAGGATGGTGTCGTCCTTGACCGTCACCTCATGCGCGCGACCCGCCTCGTCGTACACGGTGACGGTGACCGGGATGATCTCCTCGGCGAACTTGCCGCTCTCCCGGGCCGCCGCCGCCCGCTGCTGGCTGCGCGCAGCGAAGGCGTCCTGATCCTCGCGGGAGACGTTGAAGCGCGAGGCCACGTTCTCCGCGGTGGTTCCCATGCCGATGTAGAGCTCGGGGGCCTTCTCCATCAGCTCCGGGTTCGCCGAGGGCTTGTTGCCGCCCATGGGCACCATGGTCATCGACTCGGTGCCGCCGGCGACCACCACCTCCGACTGGCCGGCCAGGATCTGCTGGGCCGCCATGGCGATGGACTGGGTGCCGCTCGAGCAGAAGCGGTTGATGGTGAGCCCGGGCACGGTCTCGGGAAGTCCGGCGAGGACGGAAGCGAGGCGGGCGACGTTCATCCCCTGCTCGGCCTCGGGCATCGCGCAGCCCAGGATGACGTCCTCCACCTCTTCGGGCTTGAGGCCGGGGACCTGGGCGAGCGCGGCCTCGATGGCGCGCGCGGCGAGGGTGTCGGGTCGGGTGTCCTTGAACTCGCCCTTGTGGGCGCGGGTGAAGGGCGTGCGGACGGCGCTGGCAATGACAGCTCGGCTGGCCATGTGATCTCTCCTTCGGAAGTCTCTAACGGGGTTGCTGACGGGGCGCTTGGACCAGCGCCCCGCGCGTCAGTTGCGCAGCGGCTTGCCCTTCTCGAGCATGTGCATCATGCGATCCTGGGTCTTCTCCTCGCCGGCGAGGGAGAGGAAGGCCTCGAACTCGAGCTCCAGGAGCCGCTCCTCGGAGACCGGCGTGCCCGCCGAGGTGTTGCCACCGGTGAGCACGTGGGCGAGCGCCTGGCCGATCTTCCGATCGTGCGCGGACACCTGCCCGTTCTGCTCCATGTCGAAGAGCATCATGTCGATGGTGGCCGCGCCGCTGGGACCGGCCAGGTAGAACGACGTCGGACGCGGCGGACGGAAGCCGGCGCGGGCCATGCCCAGCACGCGCTCCTTCGCGTCGTTGAGCAGGAAGTCGCGGTTGAGGCTGATGCCGTCGGTCTCCTTGAGGAAGCCCGCCTCGCGCGCCTCCTCGGCCGAGGTCGCCACCTGCGCGGTGCCGATCTGCATGAAGACCTTCTTGAGGAACGGCAGCGGATCGAAGCCGCGGTCGCCCGCGAAGGGCCCGCTCACGTTGCGCAGCAGCTGCAGGTTGCCGCCGCCGCCGGGGATGAGGCCCACGCCCGCCTCGACCAGACCGATGTAGAGCTCGGCGGAGGCCTGGACGGCGTTGGCACCCATGGTCACCTCGGCGCCGCCGCCCAGGGTCAGGTTGAAGGGCGCGCTCACCACCGGCACCGGGCTGTAGCGCATGCGCTGGTTGACCTGCTGGAAGGCGCGGACCAGCTCGCGCACCGCCTCCCACTGGTCGCTCTTGATGGCCATCAGGATCGCCATCAGGTTCGCGCCGGCGGAGAAGTTGCTCCCGTCGTTGCCGATCACCAGGCCGAGGTGGTTCTTCTCGGTCTCATCGAGCGCGCGGTTCATCATGGCGATGATCCCGTCGTCGATGCTGTTCATCTTGGTGTGGAACTCGAGCAGCGTGGCGCCATCGCCCAGATCCCACAGGGTCGCGCTGTCGTTGCCGGTGATCTTCTTGTTGCCGCGCTGCAGGTAGCTCACCCGCTGGGTGCGCGCGTTCTCCGGCACCGCGACCGCCGACTTCGAGGGGATGTCCCAGTAGGTCGTGGTCACGCCGTCGACGGCGTAGAACGAGGTCCGGCCGGCGGCGAGCATCTCCTCCACCCAGGCCGCGGGCTTGAGGCCCAGCTCCTTCATGCGCTCGACGCCCTTGGCGACGCCGTAGGCATCCCAGATCTCGAAGGGCCCCAGGTCCCAACCGAAGCCCCAGCGCAGCGCGCGGTCGATGTTGACCACGTCGTCGGCGATCTCGGGGATGCGGCGGCTGGCGTAGGCCAGGGTCTCCAGGGTGGTCTTCTCGGCGAACTTCGCCGCGGCGTCCGAGCCGGTCATGACCGTGCGGATGCGCTCGCCCACATCATCGATGGAGCGCGCCGCGCCCAGGCTCTCGAAGCGGACCTTCTCCTGCTCGCCGTACTCGAGGGTCTCGACGTTGAGGGAGAGGATGACGCGCTCGCCGCCGGCGCCCTTGGACTTCTTGTAGAAGCCCCCGCCGCTCTTGTCGCCGAGCAGCCCCTTCTCGACCATCTTCTCGACGAAGGCCGGCGCCTTGAAGGTGTCGCGCTCCTCGTCTTCGAGCAGGGTGTCGTAGCAGTTCTTCGCCACGTGCAGGAACGTGTCGAGGCCCACGATGTCGGCGGTGCGGAAGACCGCGGACTTGGGGCGGCCCATCGCCGGGCCGAAGATCTTGTCCACCGCCTCGACCGACAGCCCCTGCTTGGGCAGCTCGGCGAGCACGCGCAGCATCCCGTAGGTGCCGATGCGGTTGGCGATGAAGTTGGTGGTGTCCTTCCCGTAGACGATGCCCTTGCCGAGCGTCTCCTCACCGAACGTGTGGATGCTCTTGATGACCTCGGGGTCCGTCTCCGGTCCCGCCACCAGCTCGAGGAGCTTCATGTAACGCACGGGGTTGAAGAAGTGCGTCACCAGGAAGCGCTTGCGGAAAGCCTCGCTGCGGCCCTCGAGCATCCCCACGATGGAGAGGCCGGAGGTGTTGGAGCTCACGATGGCGTGCGGCGCGAGGTGCGGCTCGATCTTGGCGAAGAGAGCCTGCTTGATGTTCAGGTCCTCCTTGACCACCTCGATGACCCAATCGCACTCGGCGAGCCGCCCGAGATCGTCCTCGAGGTTGCCGATCTCGATCGCGTCCAGCGCGCGCTTGGTGAAGAGGGGCGCGGGCTTGGCCTTCTTGAGCTGGACCAGCGCGTTCGCCGCGAAGCGATCGCGGAAGGCGCGGCTGCTGGTGTCCTCGCCCGGCTTGGCTTGGGGGGGAACGATGTCCAACAGGAGGGCCTGGATGCCTGCGTTCGCCACGTGTGCGGCGATCCCACTCCCCATCACGCCGGCGCCGAGGACTGCCACCTTCCGGATCCGCTGACTCATCGCGCTTCCACTCCTTTTGTCGTCTTCGCTCAAACCATCTGGATGACCGACCCGGAGGACGCCGCGCAGTGCTGTCCACCCGACGCCCGCCGGCGTTCAACCGGACGAGGCGGACGACAGCCCTCTCAGCGCGCTTCCCCGACCGGGTCTGCCGGGATCAAAGCCGGGCCGTTCATGACGCCCATTGACTCGGAAGTCAACGCGAACCGCAGGGGACCGCCCCTCCTTCCCGGCACCCGCCCCCCGCCCGGATCCGCAGGGCCGGCGCGCCTGCGCCTCAGCTCCCGAAAGACCGGCGCCGCGGGACGACCGAGGACCCGGAACGTCGCCTTCCGGGCCGCGGCAGGAGCCCATGCCGGGCGCCGTGGGATCGTCCAGAGCACCGCGTCCGCACCGTGCGGGAGGGAAGAGAAGCCTCCGGTTCAGGGACCGTTTGCCAGCTGCACCTCCACCTCCCCCCGCAGGCCGTTGACGAACCAGAGTCGGGCGCCGGGGAGATCCGCCACGGTGAGCCGCGCCTCGCGGATCGTGCCCTGCGCCAGCAGGTGGGCCCGCCGGCTGCCCGGAAGCAGGCCGGAGGCGAGGATGGGGGTCCAGCGCGAACCATCGGGTCGCTCGAGGATCAGGTTGCCGCGGGTGAACTCGGTCAGCAGGCCTCCCTCGCGCAGCAACAGCACGTCGAAGGTGCCCGGAGGCGCCGCGGCCAGGACGGCCTCGAAACCAGCGCGCGCGGTGGTCTTGTGGAAGCAGGCCGGGGGCATGAGCGGGTGCGCGCCGAGCGTCACCCGCGGCGAGGACGGTGTCGCCACCATCGGACCCACCTCCACCCGGACCCGTCCCTTCTGGAGGGTGGCAGGCGCGGCAGCGGGGCGCTCCCCGGGCACCTGCTGGGCGGCCCCCGCCTTCCCATCCGGCGCTCTTCCTTCGGGCGACACGATGACCCGGACCCGGTGGGTCCCTTGCGGGTGAGCACGCTGCACCGTTTCCAGCAACGATCCGACCGCGCCTCGGATGGAGCCGAAGCCCAGGCTCTGTGCAGAGGTCTCCAGCCGCTCGAGATGGTCCGCTTTCAACTCCCACCGGCCGTCCTCCAGGCGCAGGCTGGCCAGCAGCTCGGCAGGTGGCGTGGACCGTTCCGGGAGGATCCGGGTCTTGGCGACCGACTCGGCCCATTCGGCGGCCGGCTCCGAGTCCCAGGTGATGCCGCCCCCGGTTCCGTACGCCGCCTCCCCCGCCTCGAGGTCGAGCGTCAGGGTGCGGATGGCCACGCTGAACGTGCTGCGCCCGCCCGGCTCCATCAGCCCGATCGCTCCGCAATATGCGCCGCGGGGAGATCGCTCGAGCGCACGGGTGAGCGCCATGGTGTGGACCTTGGGCGCGCCGGTGATGGAGCCGCAGGGAAAGAGGGCGGTGAGCACCTCGCGCAGCGTGCAGCCGGGCCGGGTGCGTGCCTCCACGGTCGAGGTCAGCTGCCACACCGTGGGGTAGCGCTCGAGGGTGAAGCGCTCGGGGGTCCGGACCGATCCCGTGACGGCCACCCGGCCCAGATCGTTGCGGAGGAGATCGACGATCATCGCGTTCTCCGCCCGGTCCTTCTCCGAGCCAAGCAGTGCCTGACCGGCGCGGAGGTCGGCTTCGGAATCGGCAGCCCGGGCGCGGGTCCCCTTCATCGGTCGGGTCACCAGGCACCCCTCCTCCCAGCGGAAGAAGAGCTCCGGTGAGGCCGAAGCGATGCAGAAGCGACCCAGGTCCAGAAAGGCGCCGTAGTCCCCCTCCTGTCGCCGTTGCAATGTCTCCCAGGCCGCCAACGGATCGCCCTCGAACGACGCACGGAGGCGGTCGGTCAGGTTGAGCTGGTAGGTGGCCCCCTCGCGGATCGCCGCCCGGACCTTCTCCACTGCCGCCCCATGGTCTGCGACGGAGAGCTCGCGCTGCCAGCGCCCGAAGGCGAAGCGGCCCGGGGGATCGTCACGGGGGCGCGGGGTCACCAACGGCGGCTCGAAGATGCCGAACCACGCCAGCGGAAGGGGGCCCGCCGGATGGGTGCTCAGCACCGGGTCGAAGGCGGGAGCGGCCTCGTAGCTGACCATGCCCACCACCCAGGCGCCTGCCTGTGCGGCCTCCCACGCGCCGTCCACCACGCCCGCCACCTCATCGAGCGTGCGCGCCTCCAACACCCGCCGTGGGGATCCGAAGGTCCGCCGCAGCCGTTCCCCTTTCTGAAGGGTCAGCTCGATCACCGCGCCCGGACGCCCTGAACACAACAATCCGCCCGGGTCGCCATGCACTTTTCGCGCGGTCAGTGGGACCCTTCTGGAGAGGACAGTCTCCCCACTCTGCTCTGCACCGATGGAGTCCGCCATGTCCCAGCGCCTCAGCTTCTACGGTTCAACCCCCGAAGATCCTCGAGACGACCTGCTGTCGAGCTACCTCACGGTGCTCGAGCGGCGCAACGGCTCGCTGGACATCGAGCGCCCCTTCCCCACGCGGGAGGCCTGGATGGAGGAGAGCGAAGGGTGGACGGTCCGCTCCCGGCGCCGGGTGGATCCGCAGGCCTTCATGGAGGGTTTCACCGGCGGCCAGACCGATCGTGGCGACCTGGCCCTGCAGGCGCTCCTCACCTTCGTGCGCATCAACGCCGGCGAGGCCTATGGCGTCGAGGTGGTCAGCCGGCTGCGCAAGCCCCGGGGCCACGAGATGGTGTCGCGCGTGGAGCGGGTCCTGCAGCACGAGGAGACCTACCACACGCGGATCCTGCTGGGCGCCACCCGGCAGTTCGACGTGCCCACCCCCACCCTCGCCTGGAAGCCGGGGTTCGCCCTGCGCGGCCTCATCGCCACCATTGCCATCGCCCCCAACGCCATTCATCACCCGGTGACGCTCGCCTCCGAGCTGGCGGGGATTTTCGCCTTCAACTGGCTGCTGGAGCGCCTGCCCACGCTCTTCCCGGAGGAGCCCGAGCTCAGGGAGACGTTGGAGCAGCGCCTCATTGAAATCCTGGTCGACGAGGTCGGACACGTGGCCTACCAGCGCATGTGCGTGGGCCCGGTGGGGCTCAGGGTCGCGCGCCGCATGGCGCCCGAGGTGGCCCGTTCTTCGTTCCCCGACATGGCCGCGCTCGGGTGGTCACCGGCGACGCTCAATGAGGTCTCCCGGCTGGATCTCGAGCACCTGCCCGACGAGGTTCGGCGACGGGCCTTTTTCGTGTAGATCCTGCATCCCAGCCCGGACCGGATGGGAAAGGAACATCGTGCAGATCCCCGCATCAAACGACGCTCAGACCGTCACGCCCACCAGCCGCGCCGAGCGCTCCGAGGCCCTCCGCCGCCGCATCGTGGCCTCCGCGCTCGAGACCTTCTCCACCCACGGCTCGAGCATGAGCCTGAGCACGGTGGCGCAGGGGGCGGAGATCTCCAAGCAGCTGCTGCTCTACCACTTCAAGAACAAGGCGACGCTCGAGGAGGCGGTGCTCGAGCTGCTCATCTCGCGCTCCCACCACGACATGTCGGGGTTCGTGACCGCCTCGCTCATCTCGGAAGAGGCCGGGCTCGCCACCCTGCAGGAGCGCTTCCTGGACGATCCCGAGGCTGCGGTTCAGGGGTCCCGCGCCATGCTCCGCTTCCTGCTCGATGGGACGCCGGAGCAGCAGCTGCGCATCCATGAAGGCACGCGGGCCTGGTTCGACGGGCTCGTCGAAGAGCTGCGTGCCGGTCAGGCGGAGGGTCGCATCCGCCGCGGGATCGATGCCGAGGCGGTCATCCCCCTCATCGGCAACCTGCTGCTGACCAGCATGACCCAGCTGCTGCTCCAGAGCGGTTGGTCCGGCAGGACCGTGGACGACTGGCAGCACGTGCGGCTGGTGGAGCTGGTGCGCTCCATCCGCTCGATCCTGCTCCCCGGCTGAGGGGTCCGGGAAAGCGACGCCGGCCCCCACCGGCCGGTGCCTGCCTCGCGACTGCGGTGCCGCGCGCTTCCCTTCCCGGAGGGTCGAAGCGCGCGCCGCGTGAGGCGTCTCAGCCCGCCTGCGCCGCGTCCTCGAGCCGGCGCTGGGTCAGGTCCAGGTAGTTGGTGTCGAGGTCGAGGCCGACGAAACGCCGACCGAGCTCCAACGCCGCCACGCCGGTGGTCCCCGAACCGCAGAAGGGATCGAGCACCAGCGCGTCGGGCTCGCTCGAGGCCTCGACCACGCGCCGCAGGAGCGCGAGGGGCTTCTGGGTGGGGTGGCGGCCGTGCTGCTTCTCTCCGGCGCGCGGGGTGATCTGGCTCCACACCCGCCCCTCCCCATCCGCGGTGAGCTCCTCCTCACCGGCCTTCGGCAGCGCCCAGACGTCGCGCATCTGCTTGCCGCCGTTCTCGGCCTTCATCGCGGCGTAGTTGAAGGTGTGGCGCAGCTTGCCCTTGCCGCCCGGCGAGGCCCACAGGAGCAGCTCGGTGGAGTGCGTGAAGTAGCGGCAGGAGAGGTTCGGGCTCGCGTTCGGCTTGTACCAGGTGACCGTGTTGAGGAGCTTGAGCCCCAGCCGCTGCATCGCGAAGCCCACGTTGAAGATCACGTGCTGGGTGCCGCTGACCCACAGCGTGCCGCTCGGCTTGAGCAGACGCTGGCAGGCGGCGAGCCACTCCATGGTGAAGGCGTGGTCGGCCTCGACGCCCTGGCTCACGTCCCAGCCGCCCTTGTCCACGCGGACCCGCTGCCCGCCCTGGCAGGTGAAGCCGCCGTTGGAGAGGAAGTACGGGGGATCCGCGAAGATGAGATCGAAGCTCTGCGCTTCGAACCGGTTGAGCAGTTCGAGGCTGTCCCCGCGATAGAGGCGATACCCCTCACCCCGGGCGTACTCGGATGCTTCGAGGGTTGCTGGCTTGGACTGCGCCGGGATTCGGCTCTTCGGCTGTGCGGACACTCGGACTCGCCTCCACGTCGGTTGAGAACGCGAGGCAATGTGCGGCGCACGCGAAGGCCCGTCGAATTTCCTGATCAAACTTCCAGGAAACTTGACGGGCCCTCGAAACTGCTACAGCGCTGTTGCGTTGGGGCTGACCCTTACTCGAACTTCGGGGCGGTGCCGGCCGCCTGGTACTTCTTGCGGAAGCGCTCCACGCGACCCGCGGTATCCAGCAGCTTGTACTTGCCGGTGTAGAACGGGTGGCACTGCGAGCAGACTTCCGTGGTGAAGGAGCCGCGGGTGGAGCGGGTCTCGATCACGTTGCCGCAGGCGCAGGTGATGCGGGCGGCGGGGTATGCGGGGTGCAGTTCGGACTTCATCTGGGATTGCCTTCCATCGCCACCTTGCACGACGCACCAGCGCGAGCGTGGACCGGTGGGAGCTGCGGCTTGTAACAGCGGCTCCCGGGACCGGCAAGCGGGGCGCAGCGGATCAGACGCCCCGCGGCGATGGCGACCTGTCAGCGCTTCGGGCGGGAAGCAGCCAGGCGCTCCTTCGCCGTCCGGGCCGCGTCCGAGCGGGGGTAGTCCTCGACCACCGTCTCCAGCGCCAGACGGGACTCGGGCGCCATCCCCAGCTTGGCGAAGCAGTCGCTGCTCCCCAGAAGCGCGATGGGCGCCTGCGGGCTCTTGGCGTGCTTCTGGACGACCTTCTGGTACTCGTAGAGCGCGGCCCGGCACTCGTCCTGCGCCTGGTAGGCCTGCCCCAGTCCCAGCAGCGCGCGGGGGAGCAGCGCGTCGGAGGGGAAGCGGGAGATGAAGGAGGAGAAGAAGATGCGCGCATCGCCGTGGGCGCCCTCGGAGGCCTTGGCCTCGCCGGCCTCGATCAGCTCCTTGGCCGGCGCCTGGGCCGCCTGCTCACGCAGCTTGGTGAGACGCTCCCGCTCGGCCGCCGCGGCGCGGGCCTCGGGGGAGTTGGCAGCCACCAGGCTCGCTCCCCCCTGAGCCTCCACCTCCGCGAGCTTGGCCTCCAGCTCCATCAGCTGGTGGCGCTGGGCGTCGAGCTGTCCGGTGAGCGCCGCGAGATCCTCGACCAGCTTGCCCATCTGGATGCCGATGTCGGCACCGCTGCGCCGGCTGCTGGCGTCGAGCTGCTCGAGCGCCCGGGTCACCTCGGCGAGCTTGCGGTCCACCTGGGGCACCGTCTCGCTCACCGCGCGGCGGGCGTCGGCGACGTCCGCCAGCAGCGCGGCCTGCTCCGAGTCCATCCGCTCGACCTTCGCCTCGAGCAGCTTCGCCCGCTCGTAGGGGTAGAAGCAGGCGGAGGAGGACAGTCCCACCGCGGCCAGGGTCGCCAAGCTCATGCGTCGCATCGTCACTCTCCTTCACCAGCCCAGCGGCAGCAGCGGCCCGCTGGCATCGTAGAAGCCTTCCCCCTCGACCCAGAGCATGCCCATGCGCTCGGCCATCACCCAGGACACCAGGGGATCCAGTCGCTCCAGGGTCGCCTCGGCGTGAATGCCGCTTCCGAGGAGCTCGACCAGCAACACCCAGCGGGTGCTCACAATCCGGCGGATGACGTGTTCGCCCTCGTGTCCGGGTGACTCCTCCCGGATCTGCGCCACCACCTCGTCGAACAGCTCCCGGCTCGCCTCTGCCGGACGCAGCGAGAGCGAGGCGAGATTCGACTGGCCATAGCGCAGCTGCGCCTCGGTCCGCATCGCGCGGGGATTGGCCAACAGGCGATAGCGCCCATCGGCGGCCATCAGCGCCCGCGAGAGCGCGCTGAAGTCCAGCTCCCGGGGATCGGTGGCCAGGAAGCGCAGCGTGAAGCTCATGGCGCCAGGGCTCCGGAGCTCTTCACGTTTCCCGCGAGAGATAGGCGAAGAGCGCGTCCGTCTCGATGAGGCGGACTTCGGGGTGATTCTGCAGGGCGACCGGCCCCCGGAAGCAGGCCGAGAGGGGCCGATCGTCAGCGGGCTCGGGAAGGGTCGCCACCTCGGACATCCCCCCCAGTTGCCCGGCGGTCAGCGCCAGGGTGCCGCGGCCAAGCCGGAGCGCCACCACCCGATGGCTGGTCTCCCGGGCCTGACCGAGCAGGACCCCGGGATCCACCACCGGGAACATCTCACCACGGATGGGAAAGACCCCCAGCATGTGCGCCGGAGCACCCGGTACGCGGGTGAGGGTCTCCCAGACGGCGACCTCCAGAACCTGGGGCGCCGGGACGCCGAACCAGCAGCGGCCGCTCGAGAAGACGAGATGCCCGGTCCCGGAGGTCACCCTTTCGCTCACCGGAAGATGAACTCCACCCGTCGGTTCGCGTTCCACGCATCCTCATTGGAGGCGGGATTGAGCGGCTGGGCCTCACCGTAGCCCACCGACTCGAGCTGATCGCCCGGGACGCCCAGATCCACCAGGTAGCGGCGGATGGTCGCGGCGCGGCGCTCGCTGAGCTGCAGGTTGTACTCCTCGGTGCCACGCTCGTCGGCGTGACCACCGAGCGTCACGCGCCGGGGCTGGTTCTTGAGGCAGGCGGCTGCGGAGTCGAGGCGCGCGCGGGTCTCGGCGCTCAGCGAGCTGAGGCTGGACTCGTTGAAGGCAAACTCGATGGGATCGAAGTTGCAGCCCTCGCCGGCCTGCTCACAGCGGTTGGCGACGCAGTTCTCGCCCATGCCGCAGTGGCTGTTGTCCTCGCAGGCGCCCTCGGGACGCGTGGTGCAGCTTCCGGCCTGGCACCACTGGCCGTCGTTGCACTCGCCGCTGCTCAGGCACTCCACGCACTGTCCGGCCGGGCTGCACTGCAGACCCTCGGCGCAGGGGCGGCTCGCGTCACACTCGGTGGGCGGTGCGCAGCGGTTGTCCTGACAGGTGAAGCCCTCCTTGCACTGCCCGTCGGTCGCGCACTCCACGCAGCGGCCTTCGACGCAGACCTCAGCGTTGCCGTCGGCCTGGCAGGTCTCGTCCGAGTCGCAGTTCGGGTACACCTTCTTGGGGGGACATGCGGTCAGCATGGCGGCGCTCAGCGCGACGCCCAGGAACATTGGAATCCGAGACACGGCGGTCTCCTCTCGACAGGTCAGGTTTGGATCTGGACCGTTACGGGTTGTGCAGCGGCCTACTCCCGACGTGTCGGCGGAGTCAAAGCAATTGTCTGCGTTCCCGGCGCCGGTGTCCGACGTGCAGGGATTTGTCCGCAGAGGTTGCTCCCAGCCCGCGTGGAGAGCGGAAAACCCCCCTCTCCGCGCGGGGCTTTGACAGGAGCGGGAGGCACCTCTAAACGGTCGCGCCAACGGTGGATGTCCCCGTCGACGCCGCCCTTCCCTGACTTTCCGGAGCACCCCTTGAACAGCCCCTTTGCCTGGCTCCTCATCCGTGTGATCGGCGGCCTCTCGTTCGCGTACGGGCACGGTCTTCCCAAGGCGCAGAACGGCGCGGTCAAGCTCGCCAACGGTCTGGCCGCGGACGGCTGGCCCCTGCCCCACGTCTTCGCCTGGTGCGCGACCCTCGCCGAGCTGGTGGGAGGGGTCCTCGTCGCCATCGGACTTCTGACCCGTCCTGCCGCGGCGGCGGCCGCCTTCACCATGTTCGTGGCGCTCTACCAGCACCGCAACGACGGCTTCGCGCAGATGGAGAAGGCGCTGCTCTTCGCAGCGATCTTCGTCGCCGCCACCCTCGCCGGCTCGGGCCGCCTGGGCCTGGACGCGAAGGTGAAGCTTCCCGGGATCCTCGGGCGTCTGCAGCGCTGAGCCTTCTGGGAAGCGCCCCGCCCCGATGTCCGGAGCACGCGCAGCGGGCCCCCTGAGAATCAGTCGGTGGAAGTGCCGGGGCGCTTGAACTCGGCCCACACCGGCGCGTGATCGCTGGGCTGCTTTCCCTTGCGCGCCTCCCGATCCACCCCGACATCGACCAACGCGTCGCTCAATGGCGCGGTGACGTAGATGTGATCGATGCGCAGGCCCCGGTTCTTCGGGAACGCCAGCATCCGGTAATCCCACCAGGTGTAGTGGACCGTCTCGGGCTGGAGCTTGCGGTAGGTGTCGGTGAGCCCGAAGGCCACGAGCCGATCGAGCGCCTCCCGCTCCCGCGTGGTGCAGAGCGTCTGCTCGTGCCAGCCCTCGGGGTCGTACACGTCGAGGTCGGTGGGCGCGACGTTCCAGTCCCCGCCCAGGCACAGCGGCTGGTCCGGCCGACACTGCGCATCCAGCAGGGCCCGCAGTCGCGCATACCACTGCAGCTTGTACTGGTAGGCCGGCGAATCCACCGCCTGCCCGTTGGGAGCATAGATGCTCATCACCCGGACACCTTCCACGGTGCCGGCGATGAAGCGGGAGTGCGTGTCATCCACCCCGTCCTGCAGCCCCCGCTGCACGTCGGTGATGGGAGCGCGCGCCAGGATCGCCACGCCGTTGTAGGTCTTCTGGCCGTGCGTGGCCGCGTGGTAGCCGAGCTCGCGCACCGCCTCGGTGGGAAACGCCTCGTCGGTGCACTTGAGCTCCTGGAGCAGCGCCACCGCCGGCTTCCGGGTGTCGAGCCAGTCCAGCACCCGGTCGAGCCGGGCGCGGATGGAGTTCACGTTCCAGGAGTAGATGCGCATCGGAGAAACCCTCACCTCGTGGCTCGTCCCACGCCCGCCCGCCCTGGGAGCCGGTCGTGGAGGTCTGGGCGGGGCACGCTCGCACAGCCGGCCGGTGCTGTCCTCCCCGACGAGGCCTCGCCCGCCATTGCCGGTGCGCTCCTCCCCGGCAACGCCCTCTCCGGCCAGGACGTTCTGAATCCCGTGCGCCTCGGGGTCCTGACCGGTGCCTGGCCGTCTGCTCAGCGGGCGCGAGAGCGCCCGGGAGGGGCGTGGATGGGAGGGGCAAAGGATTCGATGCCGCCCCGGATGTAGGCGATAGTGTCCCCTTCTTCCGGAGGGCCTGCTGCCCTTCCCCGGTGGTTCATCCCGAGGCGCGTCCCGGGCCTTTCCTGATGACCATCCGGAGTCCGATCCGACATGGCTGCCTCCCGATCCCGTAAGTCCTCCTCCCGCTCCAAGTCGTCCCGCGCCGGGGCGAAAGACAGCCTGCCGCGTCGCATCGGGAGGTGGGTCAAGCGCCTCTTCGTGTTCGGGCTGGTGTGCGTGTTCCTGGGCGCTGCGGTGGCAGCGGGCGGCTACTGGTACTTCGATCGCAACCTGCCGTCGGTCGAAGCGCTGCGGACGTACCAACCCGCGCAGGTCACCAAGGTCGAGTGCTCCGACGGCACGGTCTGCGCCGAGTTCTTCCGCGAGCGGCGCACGCTGGTGGACCTCGAGACGCTGCCCCCGCATGTGACCCAGGCCTTCGTCGCCGCCGAGGACGGTGGCTTCTACTCCCACAACGGCGTGGACTGGTTGGGGCTGGTACGCGCGTTCGTGAAGGGGCTGCGTCCGGGCGCCCGGATGAAAGGCACCTCCACCATCAGCCAGCAGGTCTGCAAGAACATGCTGCTGAGCAGCGAGCGCAAGGTGACCCGCAAGATCCGCGAGCTCATCCTCACGCCGCGACTGGAGAAGGCGCTCACCAAGGATCAGATCCTCGGGCTCTACATCAACCAGAACTACTACGGCCACGGCCGCTACGGCATCGAGGAGGCGGCGCTCTTCTACTTCGGCAAACACGCGCGGGAGCTGAGCGTCGGCGAGGCCGCCTCACTGGCCGGCACCGTGCAGCTGCCCCACCGCATCAACCCGCTCACCAACATGAAGCGGGCCAAGCAGCGTCAGCGCTACGTGCTCGAGCAGATGGCGCGCAACGGCTTCATCACCGTGGGGGTCGCCGAGCGCGAGATGGAGCGCCCGCTGGTTCTGGCACCGAAGCCCGCGGAGCCGGTCGGCGGCTACTACACCGAGGAGATCCGCCGGCTGCTGGTCGCCCGCTATGGCAACGACGCGGTGCTCGAAGGTGGGCTGCGCGTCCGCATCGCAATGGTGCCCAAGCTTCAGGCGCTGGCCGAGCGCGCCGTGCGTCACGGCCTCGAGGAGGTCGACAAGCGGCAGGGCTACCGCGGGGCGGTGGGCAACATCGAGCCGGCGAACTGGGAGCGGCTGCGGCCCCTGCTGGAGGCGCGCATCGAGGACGCAGGTCGCCGCGAGGAGCAGGCGGGGGCAGTGGTGGACCTGAGCGCGCTGCTCAAGGAGAGCGCCGCCGGGAAAGGAGGATCCTCCGAAGGCCCGCCGGTCGATCCCGATGCCGAAGCCGAGGATCCGCTCCAGCGCCAGGCGGACGCCGTCGAGGTGGTACCGCTCGAGAAGGACAGCACGCTCGTGGGCTACGTGAGCGCGGTGGATGACAAGGGCAAGCGCGCCACCATCGACCTGGTGGGACAGCGCGCGCAGGTGGACTTCTCCACCGTCGCCTGGGCCCGTCCGCGGAACGTGCTCAAGTGGACCGCTGAGCCCAAGAAGATCTCCGACGTGATGAAGGTCGGGGAGCTGGTCCGGGTGAAGGTGCTCGAGGTCCCACGGGAGAAGGGCGCGGTGAAGGTCACGCTGCACCAGATCCCCGAAGCCCAGGGCGGCCTCGTGGTCATCGATCCCCGCACCCGCCACGTGGTGGCGCTGGTCGGCGGTTACGACTTCGCGCGCTCCTCCTTCAACCGCGCGACCCAGGCCAAGCGCCAGCCCGGCAGTGCCTTCAAGCCGTTCATCTACGGCGCCGCGCTCGACAGCCGGGACTTCACCACCATCTCGGTCATCAATGACGCGCCGGAGGTGATCCGCGATCCCTGGACCGGCAAGACGTGGAAGCCTCAGAACTACGAGCGGGACAGCTACGAGGGTCCGATGACGATGCGCGAGGCCATCACCGCCTCGAAGAACACCGTCTCGGTGCGCCTCATCCAGGCGGTCACCCCGGAGGTCGCCATCGACTTCGCCCGGCGCGCCGGCATCCGCTCCGATCTTCCCGAGAACCTCACCCTGGCGCTGGGAACCGGTGAGGTGACGATGCTCGATCTCACCAACGGTTACGCCACCCTGCACTCCCAGGGCCGCTACGCCGAGCCGCTGCTGCTGCTCCAGGTCCGCGACGCCAACGGCACCATTCTCGAGGAGCACCACGCCTCCTTCGAGGAGCGGATCCCGCCGGCGACGGCCTACCTGGTGACCTCGCTGATGCAGAGCGTGGTCGACCTGGGAACTGCCCGCGCCGTGCAGCGTCTCAACCGCCCCGCCGCGGGCAAGACCGGGACTGCCAACGAGAACCGCGATGCCTGGTTCGCCGGGTACACCACCGAGTTCGTGAGCGCGGCCTGGGTGGGCTTCGACGATCACGGGCGACTCGGTCGCGCCGAAACCGGCGGACGCGCGGCGCTGCCGATCTGGCTGCAGTTCATGGAGGGGGCTCACGAGGGCCGGCCGGTGCGTGACTTCCCCATCCCCGCCGGTCTGGTCTTCGAGCGGATCGACCCCTCGACCGGCCTGCTGGCCGGGGAAGCCGTACCGGGACGCATCGAGCCCTTCCTCGAGGGCACCGCACCGACGACGCAGACCCTGCCGCCGGGCCAGGTGAACCCCGAAGAGTTCTTCCTGCAGGAGGGCCGCGCCGGAGGCTTCTGACCGTCCCCCGCCCGGGAGGACGCCCCGGGCACGCTCCGCAGCAGGCCGGCCCCGAAGCCTTCGGGATGGTCCACCGCCGAGCGTTCGCGCTCCTGGGAGCCCGGGGACCGGAGAGCGGAACCGGGTGGCCTTTCACCGCCGCGCCTTCACCTGTGGCGGGTCGCCGCCGCGGCTTCCGTTCGCGTCGACCCGAGGCGGCACCGGGTTGCCTTTCACCGCCGCGCCTTCACCAGTGCTTTCAACGGGCCGAGGCGCCCAAACAGACGGCCCGCCTCGGCTGCGGCCCGCCCGGTGTGACGGACCGACCGGCGCCGGAGACCGGCACCCGGCTTTCGCGGCCAGCGGCACCCACGAAAACGGCCTCCTCGGCTGAGGCCCGCCTGAAGGGTCGGGCCGACCGAAGAGGCCGTGGGTTCGCAGCGGCGCCGGAGGGCCGGGCCCCTGCGTCTCAGTCCTTGACCGGCGTCGCCTTGAGGGCCGCCTTGCCCTCCTTGACGTAGACCTGGAAGCGCACGGTCCGGCAGGCGTACTTCTGCACCAGCTGGTCCCGGTTCTTGCGCAGCTTGGCGACGAACTTGTCGTAGGTCACGCCCTCAGACGGCTCACCGCAGCGGGCGCGCGTGGCAACGAACTCCTGGAACACGTCGTGGAAGTGCTGCTCCTCGGGGTCCACCGCGGGTGCGGCCACCGAAGGAACGCCACCCAGGGGGCGGGCCACCGCGGACGCACCGGCGTTCGCGGGCATCGAGCTGGCCGAGGCCTGCAGGAGCTCCTGGGGAACGGCGGCCACCCGCGTGGCGTCGGGGTTGTCGTCGCCGTAGTAGCTGTCGGCGGGAGAGCCCTGCGACACCATCCCGAAGGGGTCGAGCGGCTTGGGCGGGGCGGCGACCGGCGGCGCGGAGAACACGGGTGCCGGGGGAGGCACCGCAGACGTCGCCGCGGGAACCGGGGTCGGCGGCAGCGTCTGGTAGGAGGGCGGGACCGGGCTCCGACCGCCACCGCCGGCGGCGAGCGCCTGGGCTGCATCGTCCTCCTCCGCCTCGGCCGGCGGCGCAGGCTGCTCGCTCGGGAACTGGAAGTCGTCGGGCCCCGGCGTCGGGCTGTCCATCGGCTGCGGCGGCGCCGGCGTGCTGGAGGCGGCGGGCTTCGAGGCAGCGCCCCCGTCCAGCGGAAGGACGGAGAGCGAAGCCCGCAGGGAGCCGTCGTCCGACGACGCCTCTGCATCCTCCGGGTCCTTCTGCTTGCGCGAACCGCCCATGATGAGGGTCCAGAACAGGCCCAGGATCGCCAGCCCGCCGACGCCGTAGAGGCCCATCTTCTGTCCTTCGACGAGCCGCGCCTGCACCTTGGAGAGATCGACGATGGCGCCGACCTCCAACCCTTCGGTGAGGGCGTGACGGCTGCCCACGCGCTGCACGGTCTGATCCGCGGGACCCGCGAAGAGGGGCAGGGGCAGAGGCCCCAGCGCGCCCGACGCGCCACGCAGAACCGGGGCACTTCCTCCGACCGGGGCCATGGCCGCCTGGGAGACGAGCTGCTCCGCGCCGATCCCTCCGGCACTGACCAGAGCCTGACCGTCGGCCACCAACGCCACGCTCAGCGAGGGGCTCCCCTCGACCAGCGCATCCAGCGGCTGAAGTCGCAGCGGCGCGCCGATGAGGAGACGTCCCCGGGCCGGCGTCAGCTCGAACGCGCTCACCACGTAGGGCACCTCTCCCAAGCGGAAGAGACCTGCGGCCTCAGGGACGGCCTCGTCAGCCTCGGGCGCAGGAGCCGTCTCGGCCGCGGCCCCCTCCTCACCTTCTTCTTCGGGCGCGGGCGCCGGCGCGGCCGGAGCCTCACCGACCGCCACGGCGACCGCGTCGAGCGTCGCGCGGGCGGTCCCGTCCTCGCCGACGAGCCACACCCGGGCGCTGGCCCGCAAGTCCTCGGGAAGGGAGGCGAACACCGGCACCCGGAGCCGCTCGAGGCGCTCGACCTGGGTCAACCCGGAGCGCGCGAAGGCCGGGCTCTCCACCACGGCGGCCACTTCCGGGCTGGTGCGGGCGGTGAGCGCGGCCTGCGTCAGGACCTGTTGCTGTGCGGCGACTTCACCTGCGGCCGCCAGGGCCGCCTGCCGGGCAGCGTCACCCGCGGAGGCCTGCGCGGCCCCCGCGACGGAGGAAGACACCGCCGAGACGGCAAAAGCAGCGACCGCGACCGCGATCACTGCGAAGACGAAGAATTTGAGCCGGGCCATCGAATTCCTTGGAGATTCCGAGGGATAAAGTCGCCCGGCTTATAGCTTTGGCCCCCCGAACGGGGCAACCCGCTCACCCTCCCGAGCGTCCTCCCGGCTGCCCTCCGAGGGCGCCCCGCGCCCCCGGAGCGGCCCACCTCAGACCTCCGGAAGCGGCCCCTTTTCCTCAAAGGCCTCCGCCTCCACCTCGTTCCAGCGCTGCGCCCGCTGGCCCGCCGCCTGATCCCGGGCCACCGAACGCCGCCGTTCGAGCTGACGGCGGACCCGACGCACCATCCGGTCCCGTACCTGGTCCAGCGCGGCATAAGCGTTGGCGTCCCTCACCGACACATAGAGGGTCCCGAAGTTGGGGGAGCGGAACGTCACCCCGACCTCTTTGTCGAGTCCTCCCTTCGGGCCGTTGACGTCGGCGATGGCGACGTCCATCTCGACCGCGGTCCCGTCGTGAAGCCGAGCGACCGCAGGGACCAGCTGGCGCTCCACGTGCTCGCGCAACCGGTCATCAACTGTCATGTGCACACCGCGCACCAGGACTTTCATTTCCGTGTCACCTCCTGTTTCGGACAACCTGCACATCCTCCCCGGTCGTCCTGGGCAGGCACTCAGGGGAGCACCCGCTCAGATCGGCCACTGGTCGGGATGGCGGCGGCCCCCACGGGGGTTGAGGGCAACGTGAGCGTCGAAGCGGTCATCCGGGTCCTCATCGTGGAGGACGACACCGACAGCAGGGAGCTGCTCGCCGAGCTGCTTCAGGGCGAGCTCCCCGGCGGCCGGGTCGAGACCGCCCCCAATGCCGAGGTGGCCCTCGAACGGGCCGGGAGCTTCGATCCCACGGTGGTGGTCAGCGATCTCACCCTCCCCGGGATGGACGGAGTGGCCCTCTGCCGGGAGCTGCGGGCCCGCGAGAACCCTCCGGGCGTGATCCTGGTCACCGGCCACCCGGACGCCGCCGGCCTCGAGGGGTTCGACGCGGTGTTGGCCAAACCGTTGGATATCGAGGAGTTGGCCTCGGCCGTCCGCATGGTCACCAGGCAGGGCACCACGGAGACCGACGCCGCGCCCGCTCCGTGAGCAGGTTGCGCGTATGCGCTACTGCTCGAATTGTGGTTCCGAGTACCTCGACACCGCCACCGCCTGTTCGGACTGCCCCGGCGCCTCCCTGGTCTCTGCCGAAGAGCTCCAGCGGGCGGGCAAGGTGCCCCTGACCGAGCTCGACATCCGTCGACTGGTTCCGGTGGCCCAGGTCGAAGATCCCTTCACCAGTGATGCCCTGGTGGGCGCCCTGCGCGCCGAAGGGATCCCGGTCCTCGAACGGGCACCGCGCAGTGGCGTGGTGGATTCCCTGACCACCGGGGTGGTGGACCCCTGGTGGGAGCTGCGCGTGCCCCGCTCCCACGCCGCCCACGCCGTCCGGATCATCGAGGCAGCGGGCCGTCGCCTCGAGGCCGAGCGCCGGGAAGCCGAGGCGGCCGCAGAACGCGAATACGATCGCCCGCCGGTGTCCGCCGCCGAGCGCGAGGATGAGCGGAGGCAGGAGGACATCGGAGCGCACCCGTCGGCCTGACCGCGCGCAGGCACGTCACAGCGTGCGGGTGCGGCCGTTCCTGAACGGGAGCTGTCCCCGCCCCTGACATCCTGCGCGGCAGGGGGGCGCCGGGAGCTCCTCCTTGAGTGCGCTCCGCGCATGCGGCGCCCACCCGTGACCTCACAGCGCACCGCTGCAGCCGACGCCCGGCGCCCGCTCAGTTCACGCCGTCGGAGGAGACCACCGGGGGCGTGGGCCGCTTGCCCTCCGAGGCGGTCTCTCCTTCCACCTCGGCGGTCGACAGATGGGAGGCGACCGGCGGCGAGCTGCGCCCCTCGCGCTCCTGCGGCTGAAAGACCGAGACCCCCACCACCGGCCACTTCCGGTAACCGGCGTTGCGGGTCAGGAACGTCGCCAGATCCTCGTCCACCACCTTCCCCGGGCCGCTGCGCGACGCGTGACGCAGGAACGTCCGCCCCTTCCGACGGACCACGATGCCCAGGTGCGTGATGCGGGTGGGCAGGAGCGGTCGAGCCTCCCGCACCACCATCAGGATGCTCCCATGAGGAAACGCATCGATCTGTTGGCGCGCCCGATCGAGCGGGATCACCTCCATCGGGAAGCGGCCTTCGATCTGGCGCTCCTTGGGGAGGCGGAGCTGACGGGAGGTGCGCGAGGACCAGGTCGTGGGGGTGAGGACGTGCTCCTCGAGCACCGTGGCGGACCCTCCGAGGCTCCCGGTGAGATCGCGCAGATGCCCACGGGCGATCTGGGTGGGGATCCACTGCGCCTCCATCAGGTGCAGGCGGGAGTCGTAGCCGGGTCCTTCGTCCGAGTAACGCAGCCGCGTGAGCTCGGCGAGGATCTGCTCGGGCGCATCGCTGTAGGCCAGCGCGAGGCTCTGCTCCACAAAGGTGAGGCAGTCGGCCGCGTCGGCATCGAAGAGGGGATCGGGATCCAGGCCACTTCCCTCCCCCAGCGGTGAGAGGACGTAGCGGGCGCCCAGAAAGTGGGCCGAGAGCGCCACCAGCCGCTCCTCCACGGGGCGATCCGCGACCGAACGCAGGGCCTCGGCCCGGGCACCCGGTCCCATCCGCGACCAGGCGGACTGCTGCGCTTGGACCGGAAGTGCGAGCAGCATCACCAGGGAAAACACCACGCCCCATCCCGGGACGTTCAGGCCGGGCTTCATCATTTGAGGCGCCCCGCCTTGCGCAGCACCGCGTTGCTCTCGGCCTCGGTGACCAGCAGCGTCTCCAGGGCCCGCGTGTAGGCGCTCCGGTCTTCGGGAGGGGCGTCGTGGGCGGCGACAATCAACCACAGCCGCGCCCGCTTCTCCCCTGCCTGCGCCAGCTGCAGGGCCGCCCCGGAGCGGATGCGGTGCACCGCATCCTCGAGGAGCGGCTGCAGCAGGGGCGCCACCGTCGCCAGGGGAAGCCCCTCGAGCAGCTCCAACCCACCGAGCCGCTCTGCGAGGTCGGCTCCCGCCAGGCGCTCGCGGGCGTAAGCCACGCCCTGTGGATCATTCATCAGCAACAGTCCGCGTGCAGCCGACCCACGCGTTGCCGCGGAGGTGCTGCGGAGCGCTTCGAGCAGGAGCCCCTTCTGGCGGGTCGCCTTCATCTCGCCCAGCGCGACGAGCGCGGCCAGGCGCACCTCCAGCTCCTCCTCCTCGCGCAGCAGTGGGACGACGGCCTTCCCGTCACCGGGCTTCCCCACCCGGCCCAGCGCCCGGACCGCTTCACGCCGCACCCCGTAGGTCTTGTCCTTGAGCAGCGGGACCAGCACCTCGGCAGCCTTCGGCCCGGCGCGCCCCAGCGCGGTGGCCGCATACATCCGCACCGCACCATCCGCATCGTCGGCCAGGACCCCGAGCGGCGCGAGCTCGGCAGGACCGGCCAGAAACGACAGCGCCAGCGCGATGTTGCGCCGGGTGGTGAGGTCGGCGCCGTGCACGTAGGAGGCGAGCAGATGGGCCGCGCTGCGCTCCGCCTTGAGGTACTGCAGGCGGGAGATCTGCGAGCGGACGTCGTGGCCCCTCAGGATGTCATTGACCGCTGCGCTCGCCTCGGCCCCATGTCCCGCCGCGCGGCCGGTCGCGGGGAGGATCAGGGCGCAGGTGAGGAACAGGGCAGGCAGGAGACGCACGGTGGCCGGCAGCATCCCGCGGAACTCCGAGGAGCGTCAAAGGTCCTTGGAGGATCGCTCACCCGCCCGCTCAACGGGCGCGCCGGTGAAGTTGACCACCCCATGGGCGACTGCTACGCCGAACCCTCGTGCCACACCTACGTTCCGAGGCGCCCTTGAAGACCCGCCTTCTCGCGTTGTGCTCCCTCGCCGTTGGGCTCCTGGCCTGCGGCCCGGTTCAGTCCACGGCGTACCTTCTCGATGCCGAGATCCAGCTCCAGGCGGCCCGGACCGCCGGTGCGGAGAGTCTCGCGCCCTACGAGTGGACCAGCGCCAACCTCTACCTCGAGAAGGCCCGTGAGGAGGTCGGCTACTCGGATTACGAGGTGGCCGTCCGCTTCGCCGAGAAGGCCGCCCGCTCTGCCGCCGATGCGCGGGCCAAGTCGCTGGCCGCCAAGGGCCGGGACGTGACGCCCCGGGGAGGTGTGCGTTGATGCGCCCGCTGCTCCTCCTCGGATGCGCGCTGCTCGCGACCGGCTGTGTCTCCGGCCGCCAGCTCATGGCCGACGCGGAGGTCATCTCCACCGACGTGGAGCGCGCCCGACGCAACGGCGCCATGCAGTGCGCGCCGGTCGATCTCGCCCAGGCCGAGGCCCACCTCGAGTTCGGCCAGGGTGAGCTCAACCAGGGCAACAGCGGCCGCGCGGCCGAGCACATCGAGCTTGCCTCCGCTGCCGCCAAGCGCGCCCTGGAGGCTTCGCGCAACTGCGCCTCGAAGCAGGTGGTGGTCGAGGACGGTTCCGGCCCGGTGGTGGTGAAGGTGACCCCCTCGGATCGGGATGGCGACGGGATCCTCGACGACGTCGATCAGTGCCCGGACGAGCCCGAGGACATGGATGGGTTCCAGGACCAGGACGGCTGCCCCGACCTCGACAACGACGGTGACGGCGTGCTGGACAGTGAAGACCGCTGTCCCCTCGCGTACGGTCCCGCGGAGACGCAGGGCTGCCCGGCGGTGGACATGCCGGACGCGGATGGGGATGGCATCCCCGATCACCTCGACAAGTGTCCCAACGCCGCCGAGGACATGGACGGCTTCGAGGACGACGACGGCTGCCCCGATCCCGACAACGACGGGGATGGGCTGCTCGACTCGGTCGACAAGTGCCCGGATGTGGCGGGCCCGCCGACCAACTACGGCTGCCCCATCGTCGACGCCGACGGCGACGGCATCAACGACGACGTCGACCAGTGCCCCAACGAGCCCGAGGACATGGATGGGTTCGAGGATGAGGACGGCTGCCCCGACATCGACAACGACAACGACGGCATCCCCGACACGTTGGACAAGTGTCCCAATGAGGCCGGGATCGCCGAGCTGCAGGGCTGCCCCGACAAGGACAGCGACGGTGACGGCATCCCGGATCGCCTCGACGCCTGCCCGGATCAGCCGGGGATCGAAGCGGAGAAGGGCTGCCCGAAGCAGTACGCGACCATCGTGGTGAAGCAGGACAAGATCGAGATCAAGCAGCAGATCAACTTCCGCTCCGGCTCGGCGAGCATCACCGGCAAGGGCAGCGCGGCGGTCATTGATGACGTGGCCCAGGCGATGGCGGACAACCCGCAGATCCGCAAGCTGCGCATCGAGGGACACACCGACTCGCAGGGCAGCGCGAGCTCGAACCTCAAGCTCTCCCAGCGTCGCGCCGAGGCGGTCATGCTCGCGCTCATCAAGCGCAAGGTCGATCCGGCCCGGATGATCGCCATCGGCTACGGCGAGGAGCAGCCCATCGAGGACAACAGCACCGCCGCCGGGCGCGCCGCCAACCGTCGCACCGAGTTCACCATCGTCGAGTGAGGGGTGGCCCGGAGCCTCTGGGCCTCCACCCCGTGCTTCAGCACCGGCCCTTCCGCAGGAAGAGGGGCCGGTGTCATCCGGTCAGCGACACGCCCACTCAGGACGGGTTGACCACGGTCCCGGAGGATCCCTTGGGCTTCTCGCGGCCGCCGGCGCATCGCTTGAAGGCTGCGACAAGCCACGCGCGATCCGGGTGTGGTGCCGGCTCCGTCTCGCGGCCGCGGGGCGCATCGCATGAAGGCGGCGCCACGTGGGGCGCGATCCGGATGAGGTGCCCGTTTCCTCCCGGTTCAAGAAACCGTGGTGGCCTCGGCGGGTGACGATGCGCGCGGGGGACGGTCCGTGCGCAGCCCCCGGCAACGCGTCCTCCTCACGCGGCGACGTTCTGCGCCCGGGAGCCGGCGGGCAGTGGAGCGGGGCTCCCGGCACGACCTTCTGCCCGGGCTCAGCGGGCGGTGGCGGCGGCCTCCGGCACGGGCTGGAAACGCCCGTCGATCCACCTGTCCGCGGGGAGCACCTGCCGGATGGAACCCTCGGCCATCCAGATGCCCTGAGCGGCCTCCAGGCGGGAGGCACCCTGCCCTTCGAAGAAGGAGGCGGACATCGTCGGCGTGGCGAATGCGACCCCTTCGATCATCCGCTCGGCCTGCTCCTCGGTCAGTCCCATTTCGCCGACGAGCAGGTCGAAGCCATCCAGCGGCATCTTCGCCAGGCGTTGTGAGGCCGCCTGCCAACCGGCGACCACCGCGGCCAGCGCGCCGGGCGCAGCCTCCAGGACGGAGGGATGGGCGATGAGCACCTCGTCGATGCGCTCGGGACCGACACTGGTGTCCATTCGGAAGAGTTCCGGCCCCTCACCGGTGAACGCGAGTGGCAGGGCCGGCTCGCTTCCCCCCAGCACCCGGACATCGCCTTCATTCCATCGCTCGACGGCCGCCTTGGGGCTGCCGGTCAGGGTGAGCTGGTCCCGCAGGACCCGCGCCTTCACCTCACCGGTGACCTCCGTCCGGGTCAGCCGGTGGAGAAACAGGAAGTGCGCCGGGCTGAAGGCCTCGAGCGCGGTGCGCTGCGCGGTGAGGCGGAGCTCCTCGGATGCCGCGCGCCCCACCAGCGCATCGGCGCCCCGGCTCTGGCCGACCAGGGCCACCACCCGCGCCTCGAGCGGCAGCACCTGCAGACGGTGAACGGCTTCGGCAAACCCGGGGAGGCTCTCCCAGATGAGATCGACCTCACCCCGCTGCAGTGCCTCATAGCGGCCGAGCCGGTCATCGATGCGGACCCACTCCACCGACCCCGGCTCTTCCGCGGAGAGGACCGCGATGGGCGCCATGGTCGCGCGCAGGGGCCCGGCGATTCTCAGCGGCCGCTCCAGCGTCCCCTCGAGCGCCGCCGGCTGCACCTGGCCCGCGGCCGTTCCCGCCTCGTCCACACCTTCGAAGGGCGCGAAGTGCGACGCGGTCAGGGCGAAGGTCGGAGCGTCGACGGGCGCGTCGGTCTGCACCGTGACGAAGCCCAACAGCTTGGCGAGGAAGCCGCCGACGATCAGCGCGATGGTGAGAAAGGCGCCGAAGCGGATGTAGTGGAGGGTCAGGCGTCCGGAACGATCGTCATGCATGGGAAGAGCGAGGCTTGGGGTCCGCCCCTCCCTTACCAGCTTTTCCCGATGAGGCCCGGGCACCCCGGTCCGGTCGGGGCCAGGCCCTCAGAGCAGCTCGCGCAGCAGCTCGGTCGCATAGCTTCCGGACGGGAGCGAAAAGGTCAGGCGGAGATCTGCCGCGCTGAGCTTCTCGATCCCCGCGTCGGCCACCTGGACCCGGTAGGGGCGACGCGTCCCCTCGGTCTCTCCCCGTCCCCGCTGGAAGTGCCCGGGCGTCAGGCCTACCGTTTCGAGCAGCGCCCGCTCACGTTCGGCGACCGCGTGGCTGGGCGCGCGCATCTTCGGCCCGAAGATGGGGCCGGTGGGGCTGACCTCGAAGGCCTCGACCCGGGGCTGATCCACGAGCGGATCCCCGCTGACGAAGAGTCCTCCCGAGTCCTCCTTGCGAAGCACGTCCCCGGGGAGGGCGCGGGCGAGCTCCCCGGAGCGGAGGCGCTCGGCCAGCATCCGGTTGAAGAGCTCGGACTGCAGCGCCGAGAGGAAGAGCTTGCGCTGGAAGCGATCCGGCCGACGAGGCAGGCGCTCTCCCATCAACAGCTTCCATCCCATGAGGGCGTTGTCTCCATGCCGTCCGAAGCGCTGATCGCCGAAGGCGTTGGGAAGGCCCACCGCGACGAGTTGATCGAAGGCGGCCTCCAGCGCGCCCACGTCCTTCACGTCACGCACCACCAGCGTGAATCGGTTCCCGCGCAGGTGCCCGGAGCGCAGCTTGTTGGTGTGCAGCGTGCGGGAGAGCACCCGCACTCCCGAGCACCCGAACGCCTCCAGCGCGGCTTCGGCGCTCGCCGGCACCGACAGGTACTGCCGCGTGCGGGCGTGGCGGTCCTTGAGTCCGGCGTACCCGATCTCCTTTTCCGGGACGCCCGTCGCTTTCGCGAGCTCCCGCACGACCTCCATGGTGTCGCGTCCCTCCTTCTCCACCCACAGGTAGAGGTGCGTGCCCTCACCGCTGGGGAGGTAGGCCGGAAGCTCCTCGACCTCGAAGTCCTCGGGGACGGCCTTGAACATGCCCCCCGCCTGCGGGATGGCCGCGGTGAGCAGGGGACGGGGCTGCGGCGTCAGGTCCGGGATCGTGGCGCTCACGTGCCGAGCTTTCCGAGCAGGGCGCGGACGCGATGCGCCAGCTGCTCATCCGCCTGTGACTCGAGCAGCTCTCCGGTCTGGAACAGCAGGAAGAACATCACGTCGCTCAGGTTCCGACGCAGTCGCGCCAGTGAGGCCGCATCCTCTTTCCCGCCCTGCTCCTCCCACGCCTTCAGGAGCGCTTCTTCGGGGAGGGTGCCCTGCGGGGAGAACGTCAGCCCGCGTAGGAAGGCGGAACCATCGGCCTGCGCCTGATGGGCCAGGGCCGCGTTGACGGTCTCCAGGAAGTCGCCGATGCGACCGTGTCGGGTCACCTCGCTGAAGGCTTCGGCAAAGATGGCGTTGAAGATGGCGACCACCGCGGCTGCATCCGGAGGCCCTTCGCGGTCGCTCGCCCATGCACCCGAAGGGATCGGGGTGGGGCCGGAGCCGACCGTCTCCTGCGCGCCATGTGGCCCTTCCGAGAGCCGCAGTGCGCCGCGGCTCAACAGCCTGTGCGCCAGAGCGGTCGCGTCGAACTCGCTGAGGTGGAGCGCCCGGGCCAGCTCAATCAGCCGCAGGCTCCCATCCGCCCGCTCCCAGAGCGCACGCGCTTCAGGCTCCACCTCGTTCCCCGGATCGACCAGCGGGGTGACGAAGAGCCGGCCGTGGGGGATGCGCCGACGGTAGTGATTGAGCTCATCCACCTTGCGGATGGTGTCCATGAGCAGGCTCTGCATGGAGAGCTTGATGGCCTGCGCACCTTCCAGCTCCTGCACGTCGGTCACCAGGAAGGTCCCTTCGCGCGAGAGCATGATGGCCTCGAAGATCCCGCTCACCTGGTGCGACATGCAGGCGAAGAGCTCATGGGGCTCCAGCACGCCCTGCTCCACCAACAGGCGCCCCACCCGGTCCGGGGTGGTCGCCTTCAGGGCCGCGTCCACCTGCGCCTGCGTGGCGTGTCCCAGCCGCACGATCACGTCGGCCAGGGCATCACGGGGCTCGTCGCTGCGCGCACCCCGCAGCTCTCCTTCGTCCATGACCGCGAGCCGCTGTCCCGCGGGCGTGATGACCCGCAGCGTTCCGGAGAAGCGCGCCTGCGCGAGGAACGCCATGAGATCAGCGAGGGGGAAGCCCGAGAGGTCTCCGCTGAGCACCACCCGCCCCGGAAGTCCCGGACGTCCGTCCACCGGGGTGCGGACGAAGAGAAGCTGGTCCGGTCCGGTCGGCCACAGGGCCCAGGAGCCTTCGCGTCCTTCCAGCAACGACGCGTCCGAAGACCTGCGCGCGGTGAGCTGCCCCTGCGCGTCCAGGCTGAACTGGGGCTCCTCTCCCCACGCGCCGCCTTCGCCGCCGGTGTGCGCATCTGGCCTCAAGAACAGCCCCCTTCCCTTCCATGACGCCGGGTCGCCGGCGATGAGACGCTGCTCAGCGCACCTCGGGATGTGGCGCGAAGGCGCCGCCATGCGCGGCCCACTCGCGCTCCTCCACCACCGCCTGGCGCAGGTTCTCCTCACCGAGTGGGAGATGGATGAGGCGTCCGTTGATCAGGTAGCTCGGGGTCGCGCTGACGCCCGCCTCCTGTCCCGCCCGCCGCTGCGCCTCGACCTCGTCGCGATAGCGCCCCTCGTCCAACGCCTGCTGCAGCGCCGCGCGATCCAGCCCCACGCCCTCGGCGAGGGTGAGCAGGGTCTGCAGGTCCAACGTGCCCCGGTGCGCCAGGATGGCATCGTGCAGGGGGAAGAAGGCGCCCTGATCCCGTGCGAACAGCGCGGCCTGCGCGGCGATCCCGGCGTTCGGATGCATGGGCAGCGGGAAGCTCATGGCGCAGGTGCGCAGGTGCGCTGCCTCCGACGTGGCCACGCGATCGAAAAGCGGCGCGGTCGCCTTGCAGGTGGGGCACTCGAAGTCCGCAAAGATGACCAGGGTGACGTCCGCGTCCTCGGGACCGCGGCACTGCCCCTCCGGGGGGGAGAGGTGGAGGCGGGACTCTTCGAAGCCCTGGTAGTAGCGGCTGAGCTGATAGAGGGCGTCCTCACCCGGCATTCCCCGCGCGAGCATCCGGGAGAGCAGCGAAGCCGCGCGCCGCGCGTGCACGCAATCGTGTTCGCGCAGGCAGGTGCCCAGCTCATGGGGACACCCACAGGGACACAGCTCATCGTCGAGCAGCGCCTGCAGCGCCTCCCGGGTCTCCGCGTCGAGACCTTCGGCAGGATCGAACGGCTTCTCCGCGGCAGGCGCTTCGGAGGCGGGCGCCTCGGCGGACGGGGACGCCACCTGCTTCGGCGTGGCGCAGGCGAGGGCGGTCGCGGCCAGGACCAGGCAGGACCAACGGAGGGCTCCGGAGTGGGGCAGCACGATGGGGGCTTCTAGCCACGGCCAGAAGGCGTGTAAAGGAGCGCCCGGGTGGCCGCGTCGCCAGCAGACTGCCGGCGGGATCCGGCATCGAAGCGTCTGACGGCCTCCACCACCGGCGGGCCTCCGCCCTTCTCCCTTTCCGGCCCCGCGGCCGTTGTGTCGAGAGAGAGTCATGCCGCGCATCCTGATGCTCCACACCGGAGGCACCCTCGGAATGGCCGGGGGGCGTCCCTCCGCGCTGCGCCCGGCGGCCTTCACCAGGACCCTCCACCAGCGCGTTCCCGAGCTCTTCGAGCTGGCCGACATCGAGCTCGAGCTCTTCGCCAACCTCGACAGTTGCGAGATGCAGCCCGAGCTCTGGAGTCGCCTCGCCCGACATCTGGAGAGCCGGCTGCCCGGGTTCGACGGCGCGGTCATCACCCACGGGACCGACACCCTCGCGCACACCGCGAGTGCTCTCTCCTTCATGCTCCGCAACCTGCCGGCCCCGGTGGTGCTCACCGGCGCGCAGCGCCCCTTGCGGGAGATCCGCTCGGATGCCCGCCTCAACCTCATCGATGCGGTGACCGCGGCGCTCAGGGGACCGCGGGAGGTGACCCTCTGCTTCGACAGCCACCTCTTCCGCGGCAACCGCGCGCGCAAGGTGAAGGTGGCCGAGTACGACGCCTTCGAGAGCGCCAACCACCCCACCCTGGGGATTCTCGGGGTGGAGGCGGAGTTCGCCCCGAGCCCGCCGCGCCGTGGGACGTTCCGGGCCTACCCCGAGCTCAACCCGCGGGTCTTTCTCCTTCCCATCTTCCCCGGACTGAATCCGGAGCTCCCCCTCTCGCTCCTGCCCCAGCTCGACGGCCTGGTGATCGAAGCGTACGGGGCGGGCAACATGCCCATGCGCAAGGGCGGTCCGCGAAGCCTCCGTCCCCTGTTCCGGGAGGCGAGGGCCCGGGGGATCCCGGTGGTGGTGGTGAGCCAGGCCTACCGCAACGCCGTTGATCTCTCCCTGTACGAGAGCGGCGCGTGGGCGCTGGAGGAGGGCGCCATCCCGGGCGGCGACATGACCGCCACCGCCGCGCTCACCAAGCTGATGCACGTGCTCGCCTACCGGCGCGGACTGCCGGCCATCACCCGGGCGATGACCCGTCCCATCGCCGGCGAGCTCACCCTCCGCAAACGGCCATGAGGCTGCTCAGGACCCAGGCGTTCAGGGAAACCCGGTGTACCGCGGGGCGCCTTGTGGCGCGGGAGATCCCCCTCCTACAATCGCCTGATCATGGACTTTGATGACGAGAAGACCAACGTCCTGTCGCTGTCGCGGCCCAGGACGGCGCTTCAGCGGCAGCCCGCGTACGTCACGGTCTTCCGGACCCACGACCGCGCCAACATCGGGCGGATGTACAAGCTCGAAGACACCGAGCTGGTGATCGGCCGCAGCCCCGACGTCGAGGTGCACCTCGAGGACGATGGGATCTCCCGACGCCACGCCAAGATCGTCTCCACGGCCGACGGTGACTTCCAGATCGTCGATCTGGGCTCCACCAACGGGACCTGGGTGGATGAGCGGCGGGTGCAGACCGCACGCTTGCGCCACGGGGCGCTGATCCAGATCGGCACCAACACCGTGCTCAAGTTCATCCAGGACCCGGTGGAGGAGAAGTTCCAGCGCGACCTCTACGAGTCCGCGGTCCGCGACGGACTCACCCGCGCCTACAACAAGAAGTTCTTCGAGGACACGCTGCGCCGCGAATTCTCAGCCTGTCTGCGCCATCAGCTCCCGCTCGCGCTGGTGCTCTTCGACCTCGACCACTTCAAGCGGATCAACGACACCTACGGGCATCCGGCCGGTGACGAGGTGCTGCGCCGGGTCGCCGAGCGCGTGTCCGCCACCGTCCGCGCCGAGGATCTCTTCGCCCGCTATGGCGGTGAGGAGTTCGCCGTCCTGCTGAGGGATGCGAGCGGCCCCCAGGCGCTGATCGCCGCCGAGAGACTGCGCAGCGCCATTGCCGACCGGCCCATCGTGGTGGATGGGCAGCCCCTGCCGGTGACCATCTCGGTGGGGGTCGCCATCCTGGGTCAGGGGGACACCGATCGTCCCGAGGCCCTCATCGATGCGGCCGACCGCGCGCTCTACCGCGCCAAGCGGGAGGGGCGGAACCGGGTGTCGTTGACCGGCTGAGGCGCCACGTGGAGCGCCAGTGCGGGCCCTGCCTGTTCGGGACGAGCCGGGTGAAGGCGCGTTGTGGAGGCCGAGGGACTGAAGACGCCCCTCGAGCATCCCGGAGGCGTCAGCCCACGTTGCTGGCGACCGGGCCGGCGGGCTCTCCGAGCTCCACCCGTCCCCCACCCCAGGCCTGTGCGGCCTCGAGGCCGGCCTGCGCCTGACCGATGACGTCACCCAGGGTGCGATCGGCGCCCGCCTCGACCGAGGCCACCCCCACCGACACCGTGGGGTTCACCTGGGTGTCGCCCACCATCAGGGAGGCCCGCCCCACCCGCTCGCAGATCCGGCGGCTCACCACCAGCGCCCCGGCCGCGTCGGTGTGGGGCATCACCAGGAGGACCCGATCCCGGCTGTACTGGACGGGGAAGTCGGTGTCGCGCAGGGACCGGCGGATGGAGAGTGCCAGGCCCCCATAGAGTGAGGTGCGCACCTCCCGGCTCGACGGGATGGGCACCGGATCGAGGGCCAACAGCGCGACCGACAACGGAAAGCCGTAGCGGCGCGCGCGCTTCACCTCCACCAGGAGCACCTCGCGGTAGTGCTCGTAGGTGCTGAAGTGCGTGTCGGGATCGGTGATGGGCGCCACGGGCCCGGCAGGTGCCGCGGGAGGCGTGGCCTTCGACGGGGCCTGCTCCCGGAGGGCGCGCAGCCGCTGCAGTTCGGGGACGCGCACCGCCAGATCCATGGGGGAGATGGGCAGGGGAAGGACCCCATCCACGCCGGACACCTTCTGCAGCTTGCGCCGCGCGGCGAGGATCAGCGCCTTGGGCACCTGGGCCCGGACCTGCTTGAGCGATGGCCCCACCCTCTCGATCGAGGGTCCGAGCACCACCAGCCCCTCGCGCTTGAGGGCTTCCGGCGTCTCGGCCCCGGTCACCTCGAGGCCGGCCTTCACCAGGCCCTGCTGGAGACGGCGACGCTCGGCGGCGCTGGGCTCGATGACGGCGACCCGGGTGCTGGCCATGGGTGAACTCCTGATCGAAATGGCGAGAGGGGCCACTCTGAAGGAGGGCCGACCACTCCAAGATACCGGCCTCACCGGAACTCGCAAAGAAGGGCAAACGTCCGTTGTTTCGGTTTGCGGCTTGCCTCGGGCGCCCACAGGCCTCTATATCGCGCCTCCCCCGGGTTTCCGAGGTGGCCACTGAGGGCCGGACGCTCCCTGCATCGCGCAGGGTTGGAACACGCGTCCCACGTCGTCAGCCCGCCTCCTCGCCTGCCCGGACAGACGGCATCGAAGGGAGGTGAAGACATGTCTGGCATCCGAGTGAAAGATGGCGAGTCCATCGAGAGCGCCCTCAAGCGCTTCAAGAAGGCCACCGAGAAGGCTGGCATCCTCTCCGAGATCCGTAAGCGTGAGCATTACGAGAAGCCTTCGGTGAAGAAGAAGAAGAAGGCCATCGCCGCCAAGAAGCGCGCGGTGAAGAAGTCCCGTAAGTCCTTCTGAGTCGGACCTTCAGCGTCTGACGCCCGGTGCCCGTCCCTCCTCGAGCGCGCTGCCCTGTTGTTGCAGGGCTTCGGCCGGTGGGACGGGCGTCGTGTTTTCAACCCCATGGGAGCGCAGCAGATGAGCAACCTCAAAGAGCGGATCGGCAATGACCTGAAGGACGCCATGCGAGCCAAGGAGGCGCAGAAGCTGGGCGTCCTGCGGATGCTCAAGACGGCCATCCAGTACAAGGAGGTCGAGCCCGGCTCCGGTGAGCTGGACGACGCCGCGGTGCTGGGCGTGATCGGCACCCTGATCAAGCAGCGCCGGGACTCGGTGGAGCAGTACGTGAACGCCGGCCGCGAGGATCTGGCGGAGACCGAGCGCGCGGAGATCGAGGTCCTGCAGGCCTACCTGCCTCCCCAGCTCTCCCCCGAGGCCCTCGCCGAGGAGGTCGCCAAGGCCGCCTCCGAGGCCGGCGCGAGCGGCCCCAAGGACCTGGGCGCGGTGATGAAGGTCATCAACCCCCGCGTGAAGGGCCGGGCCGAAGGACGCGCGGTGAGTGAGGCGGTCAAGGCGCACCTGGCCTCGCTGGGGTCGTAGGTTGGCGCTGCGGCGGCCCGGGGTGTAGATCCCCCGGTCTGCCATGGCGATCCCCGAGCACAAACTGGCCGAGCTGCAACGGCGCGTCGACATGCTCGCGCTGGTCGGCCAATACGTGAAGCTCGAGAAGGCCGGGCGGGAGTGGAAGGGGCGCTGCCCGTTCCACAACGAGCGCTCGCCCAGCTTCTACGTGAACGCCGAGAAGGGCGTCTTCCGCTGCTACGGCTGCGAAGCCGGCGGCAATGCCTTCACCTTCCTGCAGCGCATCCTCGGCAAGAGCTTCCTGGACACCGTCCGGGACCTCGCCCGTGAGCTGGGGGTCGATCTCCAGGGGGCCGAGGATCCCCGGGCGAAGAAGCGCGCCCAGCTCCGCGAGGTGATGGCGCTGGCCGAGCGCCACTACGTCGCCCAGCTGTGGGATCCGGCGAGGGGCCAGGAAGGTCGGGCCTACCTGGAGCAGCGGGGGGTCAGTGAGGAGCTCGCCAAGCGCTTCGGCCTGGGTTGGGCCAACAGCGCCTGGACCGAAATCGCCGACCTCGCCACCCGGGAAGGAATGCTCGAGTGGGCGCTGGAGACCAGCCTCGTGCTCCCCCGCAAGGAGGGCGAGGGCACCTTCGACTTCTTCCGCCACCGACTGATGATCCCCATCCGCAGCCAGGACGGGCGCACCCTGGCGTTCGGCGGCCGGGTGATGGGCGGCGATGGGCCCAAGTACCTCAACTCGCGGGAGTCGCTGCTCTACCGCAAGAGCGAGATCCTCTACGGCCTCGATCAGGCCCGCGATGCGGTGCGCCGACAGAAGGAGGCGATCCTCGTCGAGGGCTACTTCGACTGCATCGGCCTCCACCAGGCGGGGGTGACCCACGCGCTGGCGCTCTGCTCCACGGCGCTGACCGCCGGCCACCTGGCCCTGCTCAAGCGGCTGGGTGCCGAGAGCGTGGTGCTGCTGCTGGACGGCGATGCGGCCGGCGCCAGGGCCGTGGAGCGGCTCGCGGGTGCCCTGCTCGCTGCGGGGATGCGCACCCGGGTGGCGGTCCTCCCTCCCAACGAGGATCCCGACGAGTTCGCCCGCCGCCAGGGCCGTGAGGGCGTGCTGTCCCTGATCGCCGGCGCCAAGCCGCTCACCGAGCACCTCTTCACCACCCTGCTGCCGGAAGGCCCCGGCGCCAGCTTCGAGGACAAGCTGGCAGCCCTGGAGCGACTCAAGCCCACCGCGGCCCAGCTCGAGGTGGGGCTCACCCGCTCGGCCTTCATCGGGGCACTCGCCCGACACTTCGGTCTCCCGGCGAGCCAGCTCCAGCTCGCGCTGCAGGGCAAGGCGCCGGCCCCGGTGCAGCCGGTTCCCAAGCCGCAGCCCGCCGCCCCCCAGCGTCCACCCGACCCCCTGGAGGCCCTCTTCGCGGCATGTCTGCTGCGCGCGCCGGAGCTGGTGGCGCACGACACCGCCGGCCTGCGCGAGGAGCTCGAACACCTTGGATTGAGGCTGATCCTGAGCCAGGTGATCGCCGGAGAGAGCCCCGACGAGGCCCTGCAGGGCGCCGCGGAGCCGGTGCAACGCGCCCTCTCCCGGGCGGCCCACGACCTTCCCGAAGGTGACCTCACCGGCTACTTCCAGGCGCTCTCCCACCGGCTCCAGCTGCTGCGGATCGACGCCCAGCTCCGCCAATTGACCCAGGCCGCCCGCGTTTCAGTGGGCGCCAATGACCTTGACGAACCCACCCGCGCCATGCTTTCGCGCCGATCAGAGCTGCTTGCCATGCGGAATCGGTTGAAAGCCGAGGGACCCGCGGGAACAAAGCGAACCACGCCCTCTGTTTGAGTCGCCGGTTGTTACCCCGGTTGTCACCCCCCCACGAACTGCTGTAAATCCGCTGGCTTTCCCTTTTCGACGCGCCGTGTTCCGGGATCCTCCTCCCCGGTGGCGCGCCTTGAGGAGACCCTCTCCGTATGCCCGCCCAGAAGCCGCACAAGTCCACCGCATCCAAGGCCGCCTCACAGAAGGCGTCCACCACCGAGAAGGACAAGGACTTGAAGAAGAAGGCCGCCGCGACCAGCACCAAGCTGGCCGCAAAGAAGGCGGATGCAAAGGCCCCGGCCGCCTCCAAGAGCACCAAGGCGGCGAAGCCGACCAAGGCTGCGACGAAGAAGGCGACCAAGGCGCCCACCAAGGAGGAGGCGATCGCGAAGAAGATCGCCCCCGTCAAGCGCAAGTCGGGCACCAAGAAGGCTGCCGCCCCTGCCGAGGCGGCTCGCGACGAGCTTCCTGATCTGGTGGTGCGGGTGGTCGGCGGCGGCTCCTCGATGGACGACATCGATCCCGAGGAGCAGGCCGAAGAGCTCGCGACGGGCGCCGGCGTCGACCCCAACGATGGCCCCGACGATCAGGAGGAGGAGTCGGTCTCCGATCGCAAGGAGGTCAAGGATCTCCTCGAGACCGGCCGCCAGAAGGGCTACCTCACCTACGAAGAGGTCAATGACGCCCTCCCCGCGGACATCGTCTCGTCGGAGCAGATCGACGACGTGATGTCGATGTTCGGCGACAACGACATCGAGATCGTCGACGCGCAGAAGGCCGCGCAGTCATCGGTGGAGATCAAGCCCACCGTCGCCGCCGAAGAGGACAACGCGCAGGAGGAGGACGACGAGCGGGAGGAGGAGGAGGATCCCGCCGCGAAGTCCAACGACCCGGTCCGGCTCTACCTCCGCAAGATGGGCAGCGTCTCCCTGCTCACCCGCGAGGGTGAGGTGGAGATCGCCAAGCGCATCGAGGACGGCGAGAAGGAGGTCATGCGCGCCCTGCTGGAGTGCAAGGTCGCCGTGGCCGACATCCTGGACATCACCAACCGTCTGCGCTCGGGCAAGCTGCGCGTGCGCGACGTGGTGCGGGATGCGCCCGAGGAGAACAACGCCGATCGCGAGGAGGCGGATGACGCGGGGGATGGTGAGGACGCGCTCGCGCAGCTCAACCAGTCCGAGCTCAACCGCATCGAGGCCATCGCCAAGCAGATCGAGCGCTTCCGCAAGATCGCCCAGGAGGCGGACGCCATCGAGGAGGAGCTCAAGGGCAAGAAGAAGCTCTCCGAGGTCCGCCGCAAGGAGGCGCGTCAGGAGCTCAAGGAGCTGCGCCTGAAGATGATGTCGGTCGTGGAGGACATGCGCCTCAACAAGAAGCAGATCGACCGCATCGTCATCGACCTCAAGGATCTGATCGAGCGGGTCGCCAAGGCCCAGGGCGAGCTGCGCGTCATCGAGCGTCAGTACGACATCAAGATGGAGGACCTGCGCCCGGCCCTGCGTGCCGCGCGCGAGGACGAGGCGGCCAAGAAGAAGCTGCTGCGCAAGCTCAACGTCACCGCCGAGGAGCTCGAGGGCATCGAGCGTGACGTCCGCACCGCGGTCCGCGCCATCAAGCGCGTCGAGGAGGAGAGCAACCTCAGCGTCGAGGATCTGCGCCGCAACTACGAGGCCATCCGCGCCGGAGAGCGCAACGCCGAGCGCGCCAAGGCCGAGCTGGTCGAGGCCAACCTGCGCCTGGTGGTCTCCATCGCCAAGAAGTACACGAACCGTGGTCTGCAGTTCCTGGACCTGATCCAGGAGGGCAACATCGGCCTCATGAAGGCCGTGGACAAGTTCGAGTACAAGCGCGGCTACAAGTTCAGCACCTACGCGACGTGGTGGATCCGTCAGGCCATCACCCGCGCGATCGCCGACCAGGCGCGGACCATCCGCATCCCGGTCCACATGATCGAGACCATCAACAAGCTCATCCGCACCAGCCGCTACCTGGTGCAGGAGATCGGCCGCGAGCCCACCCCGGAGGAGATCGCGGAGAAGATGGAGCTCCCGCTCGAGAAGGTCCGCAAGGTCCTCAAGATCGCCAAGGAGCCCATCTCGCTCGAGACGCCGATCGGCGAGGAAGAGGACAGCCACCTGGGCGACTTCATCGAGGACAAGAGCCTCGTGAGCCCCTCGGACGCGGTCATCAACATGAACCTCGCCGAGCAGACCCGGAAGGTGCTGGCCACCCTCACCCCGCGTGAGGAGAAGGTCCTGCGCATGCGCTTCGGCATCGGCGAGAAGAGCGATCACACCCTCGAGGAGGTCGGTCAGGACTTCGAGGTGACCCGTGAGCGTATCCGCCAGATCGAGGCCAAGGCGCTGCGCAAGCTCCGCCACCCGAGCCGCTCCAAGCGCCTGCGCTCCTTCGTCGAGAGCTGAGCGTGACGTCCGGGCCACCCCTCTCCTTCGATGAGCGGGTGGCCCGCATCGTGGACGCCATCCCCTGGGGGAAGACCCGCTCCTACGGAGAGGTGGCCTTCCTCGCGGGTTCTCCGGGAGGCGCCCGCGCGGTGGTGCAGGCCCTGGGCCGTCAACGCACCCTTCCCTGGTGGCGGGTGCTGCGCTCGGACGGGACGATCGCCGAGCAGATGATGCCGGATCAGGCGCGCCTGCTGGCCGCCGAAGGGCTGACCGTCGTGGGCAACCGCGTCCGGGAAGCCCGCCGGAGTGGCCGCCGCTGACGCGTGCAGCTTGCCTCCCCCGGCGACGATATGGTTTCTGCGATCCGCTTCGGCGCGGTGCGGGCCTATAGCTCAGCGGTTAGAGCATTCGACTCATAATCGATTGGTCGCAGGTTCAAATCCTGCTGGGCCCACAGCATGGAGGAGCCCCCGTCCGAGCAGCTCGGTCGGGGGCTTTTCTCATGGTGGAAGCGCGCTTCTTCTGGTTCCGGGTGTCACTCCGCTTCTTCAGCGAGGACGTCCTCGAGGGAGCCGGCAGTGACGATGCGCCGGAGCCAGACGCTGAGCGCCTTCAAGCCGGCGTGGGCGATGCGTTCGGCGGCCCACCCGGGGAGCGTCCCGAACCGAAGTTCGAACGGACCGCTCGCCGGGCCCAGCGCGCGGTCCGTTCATTGGGCGCGAGGATCAGCAGGAGCGTGTCGCAGCCTTAGCGGTTGCGCGCCATGACCTCAGCAGGCCACGCCCGGAGCTCAGCGCCCTTCGGGCTTGGCGTCCTTCATGTCGAAGGCAAACTCGAGCGTGGCGGTCCCGTCCTCGGCGACGGTCACCGTCCCCTGCTGCTCGCCCAGTACCTCGTGCCACGCGGTCGCGTCCCAGGTTCCCACCGGCGCGTCCTCGATCCGGAAGCGCCCTTCCTCATCGGAGATCGCAAACCAGGGATGCGGGGTGACCGCGACCCACCCGCGCATCCAGGGATGAACGTCGCAGCGCAGCCGCACCAGCTCCTGCCCGGCCGGGAACGAGGTGTCCATGGGCCGCGCGCCCGAAGGCTGCGCCCGATTGAAGAGGGTCCGCGCGCCGGCGTAGCTGTGCACGTTGTGCAGCGTCCCGTCGCTGTTGCGGACCTGGACGGTCTGCTCCGCCATGGCCCCCAGAACGCGGGGACGGAACGCACAGCCGGTCTGATCCATGATGGCCGGCTCGCTCGGGACCTCCACGCGGGGCAGCGCGCCCTTCAGCCGCACCACCACGTTCGCCAATCCGCCGTCGCGGGACAGGATGGATTCATCCTTGAGGTTCGCGTCCTGGCAGGAGGGATCGAGCGAGGTGTCCAGCGCCGGCGGCTCCGGGACCTCGCCGGTCACCTTCACCCGGCCCTCAATGTGTCCGGTCGCCCCGAGGGGAGGAGGCGGCTCGGTGTCCTCCGCCGCCTCCGCAGGAGCCTCCACCATGGCGGTCGCCGCGTGGGTGTCCTTTGAAGGCTCAGACTGCGGCGCGGAGGCAGGCTCCTGCTTGCAGGCAGCGAGCATCAGCAGCGCGGCCACGAGGCTCGGAAGGAGAAGGGATTCACGCAGCATGGGAGCCTCTCAGGCAGGTCAATGGCTCCCCGCGCCGGTGCGCTTCTCAGGAGCCATCCGTCGGGCCGGGCGTCACGCGCACCGGGCCGACGTGGGGGACACACTTCGGAGGCCGCATCCAACCGTGAAGGTCAGACGCGCGGGCCCCCGTCCAGCATCAGCACCGCGAAGATCGCCGTGAGGTACACCAGCGAGTACGCGAAGGTCCTACGGGCCCAGGGCGCGCCCAGGCGCTTGACCACGCCCCACACCGCGAAGCCCACGAACACGCTGCCCAGGACGATGGCGCTGACGAGGTAGGTCACGCCGGCAAAGCCCAGGGTGGTCGGCAGCACCGAGACGCCCAGCAGCACCAGGCTCCAGGCCAGCAGCTGCCAGCGGCTCGAGGTATCCCCGCTCTCCAGCGGCGTCACCGTCAACCCCGCGGCGTGGTACTCGCGCTGGCGGAAGAGCGCGATGGCCAGGAAGTGGGGCATCTGCCAGGCGAACAGCAGCGCGAAGAGGGCCAAGCCGCCCGCGTCCAGCCGGCCGGTGACCACCGTCCAACCCATCAGCGGCGGCAGGGCGCCGGGGATGCCGCCCACCAGCAGGGCACCGAGCGACGAGTGGGCCTTCAACGGCGTGTAGACGAACACGTACGAGGTGAAGGCGATGAAGCCCAGGAGCGCGGTGAGGGGGTTACCCGCCAGCATCAGGAGCGGCAGCGCGATCAGGATCAGCAGCAACCCGAACGCCAGCGCCACCCCGGGCTCCATCCGCCCGGCCGGGAGAGGCCGGTTCCGGGTGCGCGCCATGAACCGATCGCTGTCCCGCTCGATGTAGCAGTTGAAGACGTTGGCCGCGCCAATCGCGCCGGCGATGGCCAGCACGCTCAGAATGGCGCGCACGGGCACCACGGAGCCGGGCGCCAGGTACATCCCACCGGCGGCCGTCGCCAGCACCAGCGTGCTCAGCCGCGGCTTCGTGAGCGAGACGAGGTCCCGCATCCCACTGATGAAGGACTGGGAGGTTTCGGTGCTTGCTATCAAGAGGGTGCGCTTTCGCTTGAGGCAGGCCCCCGACGGGCTCCAGCGCCATACCCTGATCCCCCGCCCGAGGCAAGGCGGGCCCCCGAACCGGGCGCCGGGACGCGGGCCTGCGTGCGTCCTCGCCGATTCGGGGGTGAAGCAGGGCTACTGCAGCAGCGCCTGGGCCTCGGAGGCATGGGCGCCGCGCGGATCCCGACGCAGATAGTCCCGCGCCAGGGCGCTCGCCCGATCACGGTTGCTCGCGTCGGCGAAGAAGCGGGCGAAGTGGAAGTACGCCGGGGCGTACTGCGCGTCCGCCTTGATGGCGCGGCTGAACGCGTCCTCCGCCTTCTCGGCCTCCGACGTGGCCTGGTAGACCCGCCCCAGATCCGTCAGGGCCGCAGCGAGCGCGGATGGCCGGGCCACGAGCGCGCTGGCCGCGGCTTCGAGGTGCGCCTTGGCCTCGTCATAGACCCGCTTCTGGGCGAGGGCCGCACCGAGCGCTGCACGCGCCTCGGGGTTCTGCGCCTCACCTTCGGCGGTGCCGCCCATGGCCGCGCGGTACTCCACGATGGCCTCGTCCACCTTGCCCATCGCGAGCAGGGCCTTGCCGTGCATCATGCGCAGGTGGGGGCTGGGCCCGAGGGCGCGGATGGCGGCGGCGAGAACCTTCTCGGCCTCGGCGGCCCCCTGCGGCTGCTTGAGCAGCGCTTCGGCCAGGGCCGTGTGGAGGTGGGCCTGTTGCGGCGCCAACTCCACCGCGCGACGGTAGTCGGCGAGGGCCGCTTCCGTGGAGCCGGCCCGCTCGTGTCGGCGGGCGCGCAACACGTAGAGCTCGGGGTGGTTCGGGCTCAGGGAGAGGGCCTGCTTCTCCGCGCGCTCCAGTTCGGCGGTCGCCGCGGCGCGATCGGGGGGGATCTTCGTCTCCTCCAGCAGCGCCCGGCGCTGGGCCGCGGACAGGTCGCCCAGCTCGGAGAGCACCGTCCCGATCAGCAGCGAGCGCGCCATGGACGCGGTGGCCAGCTGGCGGGGAGAGGGCGGCGGCACCGCGGTCAGCAGCTTCTCGAGCCCGTTGGCCGCCTTGCCGTACTGCTCCAGGCCCCCGTTGAGACGCAGCAGCGCCAGCCCCAGCAGGGACTCCGGGTGGTCCACCTCGTAGCGCATGGCGAGCGCGAACTTCATCTCCGCCGGCTCGGTCTGGCCGAGCTGACGGGCCAGGGTTCCCTGCGCCGCGTAGATGCGGGGATCATTGGGGGCGGCCTGATGCGCGGTGGCGAGGCTCTTCTCGGCCGCGGTCAGATCGCCCAGCTGCATCTCCAGCAGTCCGCGGGTCAGGTAGAGCAGCGAGCTCGAACGGCCCTGGGACTCGAAGCCCTCGATGGTCGAGCGGATCTGCTGCAGCGCCTCGGTGCCCTTTCCACTGCCCATGTCGAACAGGGCGCGGGCGGCGATGAAGTGGCTGGAGACATTGTCGGCGCCGTGCTGGGCGCCCCAGGTGAGGTGCCGCTCCGCGCCCGAGCGGGCCTCGTCACCGCCACCGTGCTCCGTCCAGCGGATGGTGTAGGCGTAGGCCAGGATGCCGTGGGCGAGCGGGCTGCTCCCATCGATCTCCAGCGCCTCTTCGGCGGCGGAGGTCACCTTCTTGTAGCTCTCGAAGCTGTCGTGCTTGAGCTGCTCGGTGGCCACCGCGAGCTGCCGGCGGACCTGGGTCTCGCGCTTCTGGGTGACGTTGCGGTAGGCGTAGTAGCCACCGAGGGCGAGGGGAACGAGCGCCAGCATCGCCACGAAGACGAACTTCTGCTTCCCTCCTCCGGCGCGCTGGCGCGGGAAATCGTCTTCGTCCTCGTCGTCATGCCGGGTGGCCGAAAGGGCCGGAGCCCCGCGGGTGGCGGAGACCACCGCGTTGCGACGCGGGGCGGGAGCGGCGGGACGCAGCGAGGGCGGCGGTGCGGCCGCGGCGGGAGCTGCCGGCACCGGTGCAGCAGGAGCGCGCGCGGCGGAGGGAACCGGCGTTCCGGTCACCGGCTGCAGAACCGGAGGCCCCTGGGGCGCCGCACCGGGAGCGGGTGAGGAAGGGGCCGGCGCGGCAGCCGCGGGTGCGGCAGCCGGGGCCGGGGCGCCACTGGGAACGGGAAGTCCCGCCTCCTTCAGGAGGGCGACCGACTCGGCATCTCCGGGAGCGATGGACAGGGCCGTTGCCAGCGCGGCCTGCCCTCCCGCGGTGTCTCCGCTGCGCAGCAACACGCGCCCCTGAAGGCGGAGGACGTCGAGGTTGCGCGGCTCGAGCTGAACTGCCTGCGCAAGCTCCTCGGTCGCCTTCTTGTCCTTGCCCTGCTCGGCATAGACGCGCGCCAGCAACAGCCTGGGCGCCGCAGACTGAGGGTGGGCCTTGACCCCCTTCTTGCAGACAACCATGGCCTCCATGAAGCGGCTCATGGAGAGGTAGGCCTCGGCCAGTGGCTGATAGGCGTCCGAGGTGGGATCGGACGCGAATGCGTGCTCCAGTTTTGCGAGCTCGGTGGGGCTCAGGGTCTTCGATTGGGTCGCTGACATGCTCTCGGGGGTCTCAGGGGAGCGCTCGGAGTGCGCCGATGCGGCTCCGTGAGGCGGCCTTAATAGACACCTGCGCTGCGTGGCGCGTCAATCTTACGCATCCTCCGGCGCTGAGCCGCTTGACAGGCTGCCATGGCCTGACATATCCAGCGGCCCGCTCGGCGGGCGTCTTCTTCTGGGGACGGCACCGGGTGGGTCACCTTGTGGGGGCGTAGCTCAGTTGGGAGAGCGTCGCGTTCGCAATGCGAAGGTCGTCGGTTCGATCCCGTCCGCCTCCAAGTGACTGCAGGGCCCCATCGACCGAGGTCGGTGGGGCCCTTCTTTTTTTGTCCTGCATCCCCCGTCCATCGCCCGGCTGTCAGACGGGCGAGCAGACGCGTGGCAAAGGCCACCGGCTCTGTTAATCCGCGCCGCATGCCGCACGACGAGAATCCGCCCCCCTCTTTCTTCGCCCGCTTCGCGCTGGCCTTCGTCCTCTTCTGGCGCCTGCTCTTCAATCCCGAGCTCGCCCAGAAGGTCCTTCCCGTCCATCGGGGTGAGCCGGCCCTGCCCTCCGGCCTCCCCACGGAGGAGCCCCAAGCCGCCGCCCCCCTCCCCGCCGCGGAGCCCGCCGCTCCGGCGCCGCACACGGCAGGCCTGTACGTGCTCTCGCTGCTGCAGCGGGAAGGGCGGCTGGTGGACTTCCTCCAGGAAGAGGTCGCCCCGTTCAGCGACGCCGAGGTGGGCGCGGCGGCGCGCGTGGTCCACGAAGGCTGCCGCAAGGCCCTGCGCCAGCTCGTCGATCTCGCGCCGGTCTACACCGAAGACGAAGGCGCCCGGGTCACGGTGCCGCCGGGCTATGACGCGCAGCGCATCCAGCTCACCGGCAACGTTGCGGGCCAGCCGCCGCACGTGGGCGAGCTCAAGCATCGCGGTTGGACGGTGACCGCCGAGCGCTTCCCGGAGATCTCGCCCGCAGTCGACGCCCGGGTCCTCGCCCCGGCCGAGGTGGAGCTCTCCTGATGGCGCGCTATGCGGTCGGCATCGATCTGGGGACCACGCACAGCGCGATCTCCTACCTGAACCTGGAGCAGGGCCCCCGTGGCGCGGCGCAGTCCATGCTGCCCATCCCGCAGCTCATCGCGCCCGGAACGGTGGACGCCCGCCAGCTGCTCCCGTCCTTCCTCTACCTGTCCGCCCCGCAGGAGTTCGGGGAGGGCACGCTCGCCCTGCCCTGGAGCCCGGACGCGCGCGACATCGTGGGGGAGCTGGCGCGCAGCCACGGGACCAAGGTCCCCACGCGCCTGGTCTCGAGCGCGAAGAGCTGGCTCAGTCACCCCGGCGTGGATCGCACCGCGGCCCTCCTTCCGTGGAACGCGCCCGGGGAGGTGCAGAAGGTCTCGCCCCTGGAGGCGACCGCCCGCATCCTGCGACACCTGAAGCAGGCCTGGGCGCACGGTCTGGGCCAGGACGCACCGCTCGAAGAGCAGGAACTGATCCTCACGGTTCCCGCTTCGTTCGACGCGGCCGCACGGGAGCTGACCCTCGAGGCAGCACGCCAGGCCGGCCTCCCCTCCCTGACCCTCCTCGAGGAGCCCCAGGCCGCGCTCTACGCGTGGATCGAGGCTTCCGGGGGCGGGTTCCGCAAGCAGGTCTCGGTCGGAGACGTGATCCTGGTGGTGGACGTCGGCGGCGGCACGACCGACCTGAGCCTCATGACCGTCACCGAGGAGAACGGCGAGCTCGGACTCACCCGGCTGGCGGTCGGCGACCACATCCTGCTGGGCGGCGACAACATGGATCTGGCGCTGGCCTACCGGCTGGCGGCGCGCTTCCAGGAGCAGGGAAAGAACCTGGACGCCGCGCAGATGCACGCGCTGACACACGCGGCACGGGCCGCCAAGGAAGCGCTCTTCGCCGATCCTTCGCTGCAGAGCGCACCCATCGCCATCGCCGGCCGCGGTTCCTCGTTGATGGGCGGCACCCTGCGCACCGAGCTCTCGCGGGAGGAGCTCGACCAGCACCTGTTGGAAGGCTTCTTCCCCGAGGTCGCGGTCACCGAGACGCCCAAGACGCAGCGGCGCACCGGTCTCATGCAGATGTCCCTGCCCTACGCGCAGGACGCGGCGATCACGCGCCACCTGGCGGCCTTCCTCATGCGCCAGTCGCGCGCGCTGGCGGAGAGCCCGGATGCCCCGGTCTCCCTCAACGGCCGCGCGTTCGTGCACCCCACGGCGGTGCTCTTCAACGGGGGTGTCTTCAAGGCCCCCGCCCTCAAGGCCCGCCTGCTCCAGGTGCTCAACGTGTGGATCACCGCCGATGGCGGCCGTGCGGCGCGGGAGCTTCCGGGCGCGGATCTCGACCTCTCGGTGGCGCGCGGCGCGAGCTACTACGGCTACGTCCGGCGCGGCCATGGCGTCCGCATCCGGGGAGGCACCGCGCACGCGTACTACGTGGGGGTGGAGACCGCGATGATGGCGGTCCCGGGGATGGAGCCGCCGGTCAAGGCCCTCTGCGTGGCGCCCTTCGGCATGGAGGAGGGCACCGAGGCGGACATTCCGCCGCAGGAGTTCGGGCTGGTCGTCGGGGAGCCCACCCGCTTCCGCTTCTTCTCCTCCAGCGTCCGCCGCGACGATCGCGTGGGGACGTTCCTGGAAGACGCCGAACGACAGGAAGGGCTCGAGGAGGAGGTCGCCATCGAGACCTCGCTCCCGCCGGGCGCCAACCATCCCCCCGGCGAGGTCGTGCCGGTGAACCTGCAGGCCGCGGTCACGGAAATTGGAACGCTGGAGCTGCGATGCCTCGAGAAGGGAGGACCCGGCGCATGGAAGCTCGAGCTGAACGTGCGCATGAAGGGTTGAGGTCATGAGCTCGCGTCACATCGTCGGGATCGATCTGGGGACCACCCACAGCGCCATGGCGCAGGTGATCCCCTCGGAGGGCGGGGCCCAGGCCGAGGTGCTGGACGTCCCCGTGCCGCAGCTGGTGCGTCCCGGAGAATGGCGTCCTGAGTCCCTGCTCCCCTCGGCCCTGTTCCTCCCTGCCGAAGGCGAGTTCGATCCCGCGCTGCTGCGCCTCCCGTGGGGGGGCGACGAGCACGTCATCACCGGAGCGCTGGCCCAGGTCCAGGGGGCGCGGGTTCCGGGTCGGCTGGTGGCGAGCGCCAAGAGCTGGTTGAGCCACCCGGGCGTGGATCGCAATGCCCCCATCCTTCCCTGGGGCGCCGCACCGGACGTCCCCAAGATGAGCCCGGTGGAGGCCTCACGGCGGCTGCTGGCCCACCTGCGCGACACCTGGGATCACGCCCATCCCGACCAACCCCTCGCCGAGCAGGAGGTGGTGCTGACCGTCCCCGCCTCCTTCGACGAAGCCGCCCGCGCACTCACCGTGAGCGCCGCGCGGTTGGCGGGGCTCAACCGCTTCACACTGCTCGAGGAACCCCAGGCGGCGTTCTACGACTTCACCGCGCGGCACCGGCAGGCGCTCGAGAAGACCCTGGGTGAGGTGCGGCTGGTGTTGGTGGTCGACGTGGGCGGAGGCACCACCGACTTCACCCTGGTGCACGCCGGCGTCTCGCCCGAAGGCCCCATGCTCAAACGCATCGCGGTGGGCGACCACCTGATGCTCGGCGGCGACAACATGGACGTGTTGCTCGCCCACCGGCTCGAGTCGCGCTGGCTCGGAGAGGGGAAACGGCTCTCCGGCGCGCAGTGGCCCCAGGCGGTGAGCGCGGCCCGGAGTGCCAAGGAGGCGCTGCTGGCGGACGGGGCCCCGGAGCAGCTCCCCGTCACCCTCGCAGGCAGCGGGAGCCGGCTGCTGGGCGGGAGCCTGAGCGCGACCCTCACGCGGGCGGAGGTCGAGGCATTGGTGCTCGACGGCTTCTTTCCCCGGATCGCCCCCACCGAGCGTCCGACGCGGAGCGCGCGGGTCGCGCTGCAGGAGCTGGGGCTGCCCTACGCGCAGGAGCCCGCCATCACGCGGCACCTTGCAGGCTTTCTCGCCGCCCATGCCGCCGCGGGGTTCCGCGCCCTCTCACAGGAGTCTCCCGCCGAGGGCGCCCTCCCCCGCCCCGATGCCATCCTGCTCAACGGAGGCGTCTTCAATGCCCCGGGCATCGCCGCGCGGGTGGTCGAGGCGGTCTCGGCCTGGTGGCCCGATGCGCCCCCCATCCGGCTGCTCTCGCACGGGTCCCTGGACCGCTCGGTGGCGCGGGGCGCCGCGTACTACGGGCTGGTGCGACGGGGGCTGGGTCGCCGCATCGGAGGCGGAGCGGCGCGCGCCTATTACGTGGGGCTGGATGCCGGGTCGGGCAGCGCTTCGGAACTCGAAGCCGGCCCGCAGGTGCTCTGCCTCATCCCCCGCGGCTTCGAGGAGGGAGAGCGGGTCCGAATCCCGGAGCGCACCTTCCGCCTCGCGATGGAACAGCCGGTCCAGTTCCCGCTGTTCTCCACGACCGCAGACCGCATCGACGCCCCGGGCGCCGTGGTGCCTCTGGGGGACGATCTCCAACCCCTCCCGCCACTGCACACCATCCTGCGCTCCGCCGATCCCTCGGTGAAGGAGCGGCGGGTCTCCATCGAGGCCGGGCTCACCGAGATCGGCACCCTCGAGCTCTCATTGGTGAGCGACGAGAGCGATGAGCGATGGAGGCTCGAGTTCGAGCTCCGGGGGGCGGGGCGCGCGGGAAGACTCGCGGTCACCGAGTCCATGCCGCCGCGATTCGCCGAGGCGCGCGAAGCCATCGACCGGATCTACGGACATCGGCCCCTGCCGGTCGGTCCCAAGGACGTGAAGGCGCTCTGGCGCACGCTGGAGAAGAGCCTGGGCGCGCGGGAGACGTGGCGGGTCCCGGTGCTGCGTGAGCTGTGGGGCGCGATGTACGCAGGCATCGGCAAGCGGCGGCGGAGCCCGGATCACGAGCGGATCGCCTATGCGCTGCTTGGCTACGGACTGCGTCCCGGCTTCGGCTACCCGCTGGATGCGTGGCGCGCGGAGCAGACCTTCCGCCTGTTCAAGGACCTGGTGACCGCGCACGGCGAGAAGCCGGTGTGGATCGAGTACTGGGTCATGTGGCGCCGTATCTCGGGCGGGCTCGCCCCGGAGGCGCAGCACACCCTCTACGAGTGGCTGGCCCCCCACCTCGAGCGTCGGCTGGTGCCGCCCAAGGGCAAGGTCCCCAAGCTCAAGGGCATCCAGCCTGAAGGCCTGGACGAGATGGTCCGCGCCGCAGCCTCCTTTGAGCACCTGGAGCCCTTCCAGAAGCTGCAGCTGGGCGGGTGGATCATCGAATGGCTTCGCACCCAGAAGCCTCCGGGAGGCCCATGGGCGTGGAGCCTGGGCCGGCTGGGGGCCCGCGTCCCCCTCTACGGCAGCGGCCACCGGGTGATCCCCGTGGAGGATGCGGTGGCCTGGGTGGAGCTGCTGCTCGAGCTGGGCCTCAGAAAGCTCGACGGGGCGCCGTTCGCAGTGACCCAGCTCACGCGGCGGACCGGCGATCGCACCCGGGATCTTCCTGAGGAGCTGCGCGAGCGGGTGTTGACGGAGCTCGCGAAGGTCAACGCGCCGGAGGCCTGGCGCCGCATGGTCGCCGAGGTGGTGGAGCTCGAGGCGGCGGACGAGGCCCGCGCCCTGGGCGACACCCTCCCCGCGGGGCTGCGGCTTTAGGGCGGCATCCGGAGGTGCCCGAAGCAGGCGGTCACCGCCTTCGGGGACCACTCCGCGCAGGGGCACGGCGCGCGGAGCTGCCGGCTCAGAAACCGCGTCCGCGCCGGAGGAGACTGCCGCTCAGCCGGCGCTCCAGACTCCGGGCGGTCTTCACTGCAGACGGCCACGGGGATGCGCCCTGGAAGGCCGCTCTGGACACCTTCGGGTGCATCCCCTGCAACGGCTCCGGACCCGCCGGAACCCGTTCAGTCGTTGTTGCCGCCCGAAGGCCGGCTGACGACGGCGCGGAGGCTCGCGATGGCGGCCAGCCATGGCGAGGTGGAGGGCTCGGTTGGCGTCGCCGCGGGCGAAGGCGCCGCAGGCTTCTCCTCCCGCGGGGCCGACGCGGACGCTTCAACGGGGCTCGGAGCCGGCGCCGAAGCCGGCGCCGGCGCTGACGTCACGGGCGCCACGGTCGCAGGTGCGACCACTTCCGTGGCAGCGGGCGCGGTCACCTCGGGAGTGGTCGCCTGGGTGGCCTCCGGCTTCTTGCCCTTGGTCCCGGCACCGGCGCGGCATCCGCGGCACCAGGGCTGGTTGCGGATCGCGCCATCGCCCATCTTGCGCAGCCCGAACTGGGCCAGCGGCTTGAGGGTCTTGCACTTGAGACAGGTCAGGGAGATGAGGACCTCGTTGCCCTCCGCATCGTAGACCGCAGACTTGCGCTTCTTGCGGGGGCCGCGGACCTTCTTCTCCTTCTTGGGCGCCGCGGGGGCAGCAGCCTGCTCGGGAGACGTCATTGCGGGCGTGACCTTGTAGAGCATTCGGGATTCCTCGGGGGGGCGCTCAAACACCAAGCAGCCCGGGAGGGGATCGGCCCGCTCGCGGGTGATCCTCCAGTTGGGCAAACGCTGGGTGTTCCCCTTCCTACCCGATCTCGCCCGAAAATGCGCGCCGAAGCCGAAAACTCGGCCCCGGAGCGATTCCGGCATCCCCCTCCGGCGCCTCAGCGACCGCCGCAGCCCCCCGGTGGCTGCGGCTGGATTCTGATCCGACCCTTCGGTGGCGCGGTGAGCGGACGCCCCTGCCGCTGCCAATGCGCGATCAGCTTCTCTCGCAGCCCCACCCCATCGGTGTTGCCGAGATCGATGGCCCCGGGAGGGAGCCGGTCGAGGATCTCGCCCAATCCATCCCCGCCGCGCGCGAGGAAGTCCGGCATGGCCACCGACCACTTCCGCTTGGCGGGCAGGGCCCGTCCATCCGGGAGGGTGATGGTGCGGACCCGCCCCGGGCCGTTGCAGGCCTCGAGCTCCACCTTCAGCCCCGAGAGCTGAAAGACGCCCTTGTGACCTTCATAGGCCGCGGTCAGCAACGCGACGAGCTGGGGCGTGTCGACCTGCACCGTGGAGAGGGTGTTGTCGAAGGGCAGCACGTCGTAGATCTCTCCGAAGGTGAGCGGGCCGGGCTCCAGGTCGGCGCGCAATCCTCCGCTGTTGAGGATGGCGACGTCCGCTCCGGCGGCCCCGCGCACGGCATCGGCGAGGACGTTGCCCAGGTCGCTCTCTGCCGAGTAGTTGCGCCCAAGGTGGGTGGCCACCTCGATCCCGAGCTCCCGCGCCTGCTCCTCGACGACGCGCTCCAAAGTGGGGGCGACCATCGTGCGCAACGCCTCGTCCGGCACGACCTTCTGGTCGAGGAAGGTTGCGTGCTCCCAGGTCACCTGGGGACGGTCACGCAGTACGCGCGCATCGCAGGAGCGGGTCTCGGCGTCCACCCAGGCGCAGATGGGCTGGGCGCCGAGGATCCGCGTCCCGGCCGGAATGACCTCCAGGCTGTCAGGGTCGAGGACGAGTTCGATCATCCCGAAGCTCCGCCCCAGTCCGCTGGTCTCGATGACCGGGGTGCCGTTGATGAAGTGGCCGACCGGCGCGTGGGTGTGCCCCGCGATGACCGCGTCCAGGGTGCCGATGGGCAGCTCGCGCAGGAAGGCGAAGAGATCCGAGGCCTCCAGATCACAGCTCGAGAGATCGCGGGGATCGGACAGATCCCGGCAGCGTCCGCCCTCGTGCACCACCGCCACCACGACGTGTGCACCCTGCTCACGCAGGCGCGCGGCGACCTCCTTGGCGGTGGGCGCCATGCTTCCGAAGCGGAGGCTCGCCACGTTCACCGGATTGGTGGTCCGCGGCGTGTGCGGGGTGGCAAGGCCCAGCAGGCCGATCTTCACGCCCTTGCGCTCGATGATCCGCGTCCCGTCCAGCCAACCGGGGGCCGCGCCGCTCTTCGCGTCGTAGACATTGGCGGCGAGGATGGGGAACTCCGCCTCCGACATCCGGGCCTTGAGGGCGCCGAACGGATCCTCTCCCTGCCCCGCGACACTCACCGGCCCCACCGGCCCGTAGTCGAATTCGTGGTTGCCGAGGGCCGCAGCGTCGTACCCCAGCGCGTTCATGGCCTTCACCATGACGGCGCCCTCGGTGAGGTTGGAGGCCAGCGTCCCCTGGAAGATGTCGCCGCCGTCCAGCAGCACCACCCCGTCCGGATTGTCCCTGCGCAGGATGTCCAGGTAGCCGGCGAAGACCGCCAAACCGCCCTGCTCGGTGACGCTTCCATCGGGCAGGGTCGCGCGATGCGGCTCCAGCCACCCGTGCAGATCATTGGTTCCCACCAGCGTCAGCCGGATGGGTTCAGCAGAAGCAGGCGCCTGGCCCTCACCCGCGGTGGGCGCGGACGTGCGCGGCGCAGTGCACGCCAGCGCGAAGAGGAGCGGGACCAGAAACAGGCGGGGGGATCGCAGGAGCTCGGACACGGGCGGAGAAGACCCGAACCCGCCCGCCGAGAGCAACCCCGATGCGCTTCAGCGGCGACGGCGGCGCAGCAGGAACAGCCCGGATCCAAGCAGCAGCGAGACGGTGCTCAGCGAGCCGGCGCCGGTGCAACCACAGCCCACGTCTTCGCGCGGCAATTGCGGCAACGCGATGTCCGGCCCCCCGGGAACCGGGTTGTTGGGGTTGTTGGTCCCGCCATCCGTGCCGCCGTCCTCTCCTCCATCTCCGCCGGTACCGCCGTCGGGCTCACCGCCGCTGCCCTCTTCCACGAAGAAGAGCGGAGGATCGAAGCTCCGGGCCACGTCTCCCCAGGAGACCAGCGCCCCGCGGCGCGACCCGGTCGTGCCCGTCGTGACCACCAGGAGCCCTTCAGGGAAGAGGGTCCCCACCGGCTCGGTGGTCAGGGCGAGTCCCGCGACGGGCGCCGGGATCTGTCCGTTGCCGGAGAGGACCTGGAAGCTCTGAACGAAGCGCGGTGGGTCGGCCAGCGGCTCGAAGATCCGCAACGTATTGGTGATGCCGTTGCTGGTCAGCAGATAGGCCGGAGTCCCTGCCGTCGCCGTCCGGGTGTCCATGGCCAAGCCGTTCAGAAACCCCACGTCCAGGGGGCTGAAGACCTGGAGGAAGCCATCCGGAGCGTCGGGATCCGAGGAGACCTCCGAGATGCCGCCCTCCTCGGCGGCGGCGTACACGAAGGATCCGCTCGCATCGCTGGTGAGCAACTTCTCCGCGCCGAGGAGTGGACGGGACGTGGACGCCAGCCGCTCCGGCCCCTCCTCTCCGAGTCCGAGCTCGAGCTGCTCGATCTCGTTGGGAAAAGCGACGAAGAGGAAGAGCCGACCATCGGGGCCGACCGAGAACGCGAGCGAGTTCGCGCTCTCGTACCCCAACGCAGCATCCCCGCCCCGCGTCATCGCATGCTGCGACACCGACTCCGGCACGCCCTCATCGTTGAAGCGCAGCAGGTGGAAGAGGAGCTCGGCGGTATCGCGCGAGACGGTCGCCACCATCGCCTGGCCTTCTGCCAGGCCGCCGCCGTGGTGGGTGATGGCCAACCCCGACACGTTCTGCGCCGGCGTCAGGGCCTGGGGATCGGTCCCATCGAGGGCGTAATGCACGACCCCTCCCGCGCCCTCCGCCACCAGGATGCGGCTCGCATCCGGGTCCTCCAGGTTGCGCCAGAGGACGACCGCCTCGGCGACACCCACGGCATCCGCGTTCTCCAGGAACGCCGTCGCCTCCACCGAGGGCTGCGCGAGGACCGGAACGCTCGAGAGCAACGACACCAGGAGCACCAGCGGCGTGCTCAGACCGCGCCCCGCTCCCGAGACTTCATGCTGATCCATGACTCACCCTCCATCGCAGCGGTCGCCGGCCGACGCTCGGGACATGGTGCGTCCGCTCACATGCGGGCGTCCAGCTTCAACCGGCGCCAATGTAGACCTGTGTGGTGCGCTCGGCCGCAGCCTTCCAGGTGAAGCGTGCACTCCACTCCAGACCGCGCTGCACCCGCCGCGCGCGCGCGGCCTCTGACTCCCCGCGCAGCGTGGACAGCGCGTCCGCCAGGGCTTGGGCATCGTGGGCGGACACCTGGAGGGCAGCGTCTCCGCAGACCTCGGGAAGCGCGCCGGCATCGGAGATGACCACCGGAACCCCCAGCGCCATGGCTTCGAGAGGCGGCAGGCCGAAGCCCTCGGCGAGGGAGGGAAACGCAAAGGCGCCCGCGCGTCGTAGCACCTCCCGGTAGACCCCGGTGGGTTGGTGGCCGAGCGCGCGCACGTCGAAGCCCTGCCGCTGCAGCGAAGTGATCCGCTCCTCCACAGGCCCCGAGCCGAACCAACGCTGACCCACCAGGACCAGGGGGACCGCAGGCCCCAGCCGCTCGAGCGCGTCGAGGACGAGCGCGACGTTCTTCCTCACGTCCAGCGAGCCCGCATAGACCACCGGTCGCTGCGGCAGGTCCATCGCGTCGACCAGGGCCCGTGCCTCGGCCGCGTCCTCCTCCCGCAAGACGTGGTCCACCCCGTGATGCACGACCGTGGTGCGCCCCATCACCTGGGGAAAGTGCGCCAGCAGCTCCTGCTCGGTGTGCGCGCTGGGACAGATGACGTGCGCGGCGACCTCCAGCGCGCGCGAGAGCCAGAGCCGGAACTGCCAGCGGAACGCGCGTGAGACCGTCTCGGGATGGGTGAGCGGGATGAGGTCGTGGACGGTGAGGACGCAGCGGCTTCCCGCCGGAGGACGCAGCGGGAGATTGAAGTTGCCGATGGCGTGAAAGAGAGGACGCGACGCGAGCAGACGCGGCAGCACCGCGAGGGTCCAGACGGTGCGCGACATCGCCCCGCGGGGGACGTCACCGCTGCGCTCCGCCCCCATGCGCTCCACGCGGTGCCCCATGGACTCCAGCGCGCTGCCGAGTTCACGGCCATAAAGGCCGATCCCGGTGGTGGGTGCGTCATCCAGGGTGGCGTCGAGTGCAATGTGGAGCGTCACGACGCGGGCTTCTAGCATCCCCGTTCCACGGAGCGCGTGTGTTAGACGCGGGCCCTGAAGAGCCCGCTGCGCATGGTCATCCACCACCTCCTCCCACGCTTCGTCGCCGATGCCGCCCCGGTCCCGCTCGCGGTCGATCTCGCGTGGCTTCTCCGGCGCGCCCAGCTCCCCTCGCTGTTCTGGGCCGGGGCGTGTGAGCCCCGGTGGAAGGGGTTCGTCCGTCCGCTCAGCTCGCTCCGGGTGGCGCAGGGAGACGTCCTGCTCACACACCAGGTG
>DATGQN010000169.1:0-5745 GCA_035304185.1 Myxococcaceae bacterium | reverse complement strand
CTGGAGCCCGTTCCCATGCCCACCTTCCGAGCAACGAGCATTCTCCCGGCGCCCGCCGGAGAGGTGTTCGAGTGGCACACCCGCCCGGGGGCCTTCGAGCGCCTGCAGCCACCCTGGGATCCTGCCGAGGTGCTCGAGCGGACCGGGGAGGGCATCACGCCCGGCACCTCGGTGGTGGTGAAGGTGTCGGCGGGCGGCATTGCCCAGCGGATGCAGGTCGAACACACCCGCCTGGAGGCGCCGACCCTCTTCGAGGACGTGCAGCGACAGGGCCCCTTCCGCCGCTGGATCCATCAGCACCGCTTCCACGCCGCTGGGGAGGAGGAGACCCGCCTCGAGGATCACCTCGATTACGAGCTCCCGTTGGGACCCTTGGGCCGCACCGTCGCCGGCGGCAGCGTCCGCAGCCGTCTCGAACGCCTCTTCGCCTACCGACACCGCGTGCTGGCCGCCGATCTGCGTCGGCACCGCGAAGCGGCGCTCACCCCGCGGACCTTCCTCATCTCGGGGGCCTCGGGGATGTTGGGGAGCGCCCTGGTGCCCTTCCTCACCGCCGGGGGGCACCGGGTCCGCCGCCTCGTGCGTCGCCGCGCCCAACGTGCCGATGAGTTCGAGTGGGCACCCGGGAGCCGGCCCCTCCACCCCTCCGCGCTGGAAGGGGTGGACGTGGTGATCAACCTCAGCGGGGCGAACCTGGGCGAGCAGCGGTGGACCCCGGCCCGCAAGTCCATGCTCAAGAGCAGCCGGACCGAGCCCACCGCGACCCTCGCCTCGGCCCTGGCCGCGGCCCCCCAGGGACCTCACGGCCCCCGTGTCTTCGTGAGCCTCTCCGCATCCGGCTACTACGGCCACCGCCACGGTGATCGGGTGCTCGAGGACGATGCGCCCAACGGCTCGGACTTCATCGCGCAGCTGTGCCGGGTGTGGGAGGAGGCGGCACGACCCGCCGCCGAGGCCGGGGTGCGCGTGGTGCATCCGCGACTCGGTCCGGTGATCAGCGTCGCGGGCGGGATGCTCGAGCGCCTGCTGCTTCCCTTCCGTCTGGGCCTGGGGGGACGCCTGGGCGACGGACGGCAGTGGCTCCCGGTCCTCTCCCGCGAGGACGTACTGGGCGCCCTCCTCTTTGCCGTGGCGACCCCGGAGCTCACCGGGGCCTTCAACCTCTCCGCGCCCAATCCGGTCACCAATCGGGACTTCACCCGTACGCTCTCGCGGGTGCTCGGACGTCCCTCGCCCACGCTGCTCCCGGCGCCGGCGCTCCGGGCCGCATTCGGCGAGCTGGGAGAGGTGGCCCTTCTCGGAGGCCAGCGGATGATCCCCAGCCGCCTGGCGTCCCTGGGCTTCCGCTGGCAGCACCGGACCCTCGAGGAGATGTTGCGCTTCGAGCTGGGGCGGGACGTGCCACCGGAGGGATTCACCGCGCAGCACGACGGGTGAAGCCGGGCGCAGCAGAAAAAGAAGAAGGTTGGCGTGAGCCACGCTCCGGCAGGCGGTGTCTTTGAGGGCAGAAGCGCACCCGAAAGCCGAAGGAGCCTGCCATGACCGTCATCCGCCCCAAGCCTCAGCTTCCCCACCTCCCCGTCACCGATCGCCCCGCCATCAAGTCCAAGGTCCAGCAGGGCCTCGCACAGGTGAAGGACGGCTTCCAGCCGGCGGCCCAGCGGCCCCCGCTCGATCCCGCGATGATCGAGCGGCGGACGCACTGCTTCCCGGACCTCGGACACGTGTTCGAGGAGGGGGCCGGCAAGATCGGAGAGAAGCTCACGGACATCATCCGGCCCCGCCCGCCGCTCGACAGCGACGTCCTCTACTCGCTGCGGCTGAGCACGATGACGCCGAAGGAGCTGTTCGTCGAGGAGGCCAAGCAGCGGGAGATCCTCGAGGACGCGACCACCGGCCCCATCCAGGACCCCGATGCGGCGGCAAAGGCCGAGAAGCGTCTGGAGGCCATCGAGGCCGAGCGCGAGCGGCGCGCGAATGCGGATGACGTCGGCCCGATCTTCCCGCCGCGTCTGCCCCGGATCGAGCCCCTCGGCGTGCCGCTGTACGACCCGGAGAAGAAGCTGGTCTGAGTGCAGGGCGGCCTTCGGGGAGCGTCCCACGTTCCCCGATCGCCGCCGGCCCCCCTCCCGGTCGTTGGCTGTGGAGCACCCGGGAGCAACATCGTTTCCGTTTGGGTCGACAATGGATCCAGACTCATGAGTCCGTTTGAGTGAGGAGTTGCCGATGTTCGGAAGCATCCGGAAGCTGATGTCGAACGTGATGCCGCAGCGTCCTGCGCCCCGTCCGCCTCCCGCGCGTCAGACAGGATGGAGCGATCGCAGCGGGTTCACGCCCTCCGTCCGGGCCGACCGGCGTGCCGGCTCCAACCCCTCCCTGGTTCCGGATCCTCCCGCTTTGCGTCGAGCGACGCCGTCCGCGCCCCTGACGGCCCCCGAGGTCGGGCGTGCGGACGCGGTGTCGGAGCCGGTGCCCGAAGAGATCCTCAAGCTCACCGCGGATTGGCTGAAGGAGAAGGCCTACTCCGCAGCGGAAGTCCTGGCGGCCATGGCGAAAGAGGCCGCGCAGACCGAGCGAGAGAAGCAGATCCTGATCGACGCCAAGATCTTCCAGGACACCCACAACGTCCCGGAACTCGCGATGATGCGCTCGCTCGAGACCCTCCGGCTCGAGGACTTCAGGCGGCACACCAACGACGGCGACCCCGTCATCCAGCCCCAAGGTGGGTGAGCGCGCGCCCCTCTCGCTGCATGCATGTCCTGCCCCGATGACAACACGCTGATCGCCTACGGGCAGGGCGGGTTGTCCCCGGACGAGGCCGGTGCGCTCGAACGCCATGCCGACAGCTGCGCGACCTGTCAGCTGCTGATGGCGGAAGCGGCTTTCGCCGACCCTCCGACGTTGGACGACGGCGGTGACGTGGATTCCGCGGACCCTTCTTCCGGGGAGCTCTCGGGAGGAGGGCGACTGGGACGCTATCTCCTGCTCGGCCGGGTGGGCGCGGGTGCCATGGGCACCGTGTACGCAGCCTACGACCCCAAGCTCGAGCGCAAGGTGGCGCTCAAGCTGCTGCATCCCAGCCCTTCCGAGGCGCCCGAGCAGCTCGAAGCCCGCCTGGTTCAGGAAGCGCAGGCCATGGCGCGCCTGAGCCATCCCAACGTCGTGTCCGTCTTCGACGTCGGTTCCTGGCACGGTCGGGTGTGGCTGGCGATGGAGTTCGTCGAGGGCCAGACCCTCAAGCAGTGGATGCAGGCGCCACGGACCCTGGAGGAGCGGCTGGGCGCGCTGCTGGAGGCAGGCCGGGGCTTGGCCGCAGCGCATGGTGCCGGTCTCATCCACCGGGATTTCAAGCCGGACAACGTCCTGGTGGGGCCCGACGGCCGGGTGCGGGTCACCGATTTCGGACTGGCCCGCACGGAGGTCGGCGAGGCCTCGCCCGCCGCTGCGCACGCGCTGCCGATCCCCGCCGGCGATGACGTCACCTTGGCCTCGACCCAGAGTGGTCTGGTGGTGGGGACGCCGGCGTACATGGCCCCCGACCAGCTCGCCGGTCGCCCCGCGGAGGCGCGCAGCGATCAATTCAGCTTCTGCATGGTGGCATGGGAGGTCCTTGCGGGAGAGCGCCCGCTGAACCTGGACCAGCTGCGGTCCCTGGCGGTCCAGCGCCTGACCCTGGAACGCAGCCCGGGCGCGCCGCCAGTCGCCGTGGAGCTGGGGGGCATGCGCCCGGCGCTGGGCAGTGCGCCCGCGGGCATGCCGCCATGGGTGCATCGATGCCTCCAGCGGGGCCTGGAGAGCGATCCCGAGCGCCGCTTCGAGTCGATGGAGGCGCTGCTCGGGGTTCTCGGCGACGACCCGCGGGTGCGCGCGCGCCAACGGTGGCTCCTGGCGGGTGCGGTGGGGGGGATCCTGTTGGCCGTCGGCGCGCTGGCGATCCAGAGGCATGAAGCCGCGAAGATGCGCTGCCAGGGAAGCGCCACGATGCTCGCCGAGGTGTGGTCACCTCAGCGGCAGGCCCAGCTCAGGCAGGCCTTCGTGTCGACAGGGGTTCTGGAGGCGGAGGCCCAGGCCTCTCGGGTGGGCCGGTTGCTGGATGCGTACGCGGAGGACTGGCGGCAGATGCACCAGGAGGCCTGCGTCGCGACCCGGGTCCACGGCGTCCAGACCGAGGAGGGCATGGTGCTACGGATGGCGTGCCTCGAGCGCCGTCGCAAGGAGCTGCGCAGCACCGTCAACCTCATGCTCCGTCCGGACGCGGCGATGGTCGCCCGGGGCGCGGACATGGCCGTCGGGCTCGCGGATCTCTCGCTGTGCCGGGATCTTGAAGCGCTCCGGCAGCCGGTGCCCCCTCCGGACGCGCCCGAGGCGCGCGCAGCACTCCCCGCGCTGCAGAGCGAGCTGGCCGACGCCACCGCCCTGTTCCACGCGGGCCGCTATCCCGAGGCCCTCGACCAGGTCAGGACCATCGGGCCCCGGGTGCGTGCCCTGGGACACCGTCCCTCCGAGGCCGAGGTGCTCTTTCTGGAGGGGACGCTCGAGCTGAGGATGGGCGCCACGGAGCAGGCTCACCGACTCATGCTCGAGGCGCTCGCCGCTGCGGATGCAGGACGCGACGACCGACGGCGCAGCGAGATCGCGTTGCGTCTGGGCTATGCGGCGGCGGAGGCCGCTCAGTTCGAGCGCTCCGATACCTGGCTGCACCTGGCGCAGGCCTCCATCGAACGCCTGGGAGGAAGCACCGAGCTCGAGGCGGTCCTGGCGAGCAATCACGGAAGCCGGCTGCTGCGGGCCGGTGATGTCGAGGGGGCGCTCGGGTTCTATCGGCGGGCCGAGTCTCTCGCGGAGATGCACTTCGGTCCGGACCATCACCGGACCGCGACCATGATGGCCAATGTGGGCGCGGCCCTGCTCGACGTGCAGCAGCCACAGGAAGCCGCCAACGTCCTGTCCCGCGCGGTGCAGCTCCTCGAGCTCACCTTCGGTGATCGGCACATGCGGCTGGTGACCCCGCTCACCCTCCTGGCGCACGCGCAATCGCAGCTGTCGCGCCACGACGACGCCCTCTCGAGCGTCCGTCGGGCCATCGGCATCACCGAGGCCCGCATGGGCGCCGACCACCTGCGTGTGGCCGGCCTCTTCGACGACCTCGCCCACCTTCTGGAAGCGGCGGGCCACCGTGAAGAGGCGCTGGAGACCTACCGGCGATCGCTGGCGCTCAAACGGACCAAGCTCGAGCCCGGAGACGTGGACCTCTCCTATCCCCTGACCGGCATCGGCAAGATCCTCATCGCTCAGGGCCACGCGGCGGCAGCGATTCCCCTGTTGGAGGAGGCCCTCTCCATGCGCAGCGCCCTGAAGCTCGAGCGGGCGGAGTCGGCGTTGGGGCTTGCGAACGCGTACCGACAGGCCGGGAAGGATCGGAAGCGCGCCGAGACGTTGGCACGGGAGGCGGAGCAGGATTTTCGTGAGGCGGGTCAGGTGGACCGGGCCGAGGCCGCCCGGGCGCTGCTCTCGGAACTCCACGTTCTCGCCAGCTCGGACTGAACTGCCGGGGCGCGGAGAAGCGTCATCCCCCCGGGTCCGCGGCGCCCGATCACCGGGACGCGCGACGTTCCGGAAGGCGCGGTGCCGGATGACCGGGGAGGCGCGGTTCCAGCCAGGTGTCTCACGACGCCACGCGCTCAGGTCCGGAAGCGGCGCGACGTCGCTCCCGTTGCACCAGCAACCAGATCGGGAGGAAGGCGA
>DATGQN010000168.1:0-2366 GCA_035304185.1 Myxococcaceae bacterium | reverse complement strand
GCCTTGAGGACCAGCGGCCGACCCGCGTTCTCCTCGTGGAGGCCTGCCAGTCGCGTCTCCACCGAACCGGGCGCGAGCTTTTCCTTCTCCAGGTAGATGGCGCCGTCCTTGTCGATGCTCAGCGTGACAGGCTCGGTGGTGGCGCCGGACTCCTCGGTGTTGCGCGCCTTGGGGAGGTCCACCGCGACGCCGCTCTCCATCTGTGGCGTGACGACCATGAAGATGATGAGGAGGACCAGCACCACGTCGACCAGTGGGGTGACGTTGATGTCTGCCTTGACGCCCCCGCCCCGACGGACCGGCGCGTCGTCGGTGTGCTCGTAAGAGGACTCAGACACGGATGACCTCGCGCCCGTCGTGGCCGTTGGTCATGCCACTGAGGGGGACCTGCGCGTGGGCCCCGGCCTTCTCGGACGCGGCCTGGGCGCTGCTGTCGCGCTGGTGACCGAACTCGTTCTCGAGCGCGTCCAGGAACTCACCGCGCGCGAGGTCGAGGCTGCGTAGGAGTTCGTCGCTCTTGCCGCTGAGGTAGTTGAAGGCCAGCACCGCGGGGATGGCGACCACGAGGCCCGCGGCCGTCACCACGAGCGCCTGGGAGATGCCGGCGGAAACGGTGCCCAGTCCCCCACTCCCCTCCTGCGCAATGCTGGTGAAGGAGTGGATGATGCCCATCACGGTGCCGAGGAGGCCCACGAAAGGCGCCACGGAGCCGACGCTCGCGAGGACGTTCATCCCGCGGCGAAGCTGGGCGCCGAGGTCCTCGGTCTTGCGCAGCAGCTCACGCCGGGTGAGCTCGATGGGGCTGACCTTTCCGTGGGCGCGGACCTGCTGGTGGAGGAAGGTCTTGAGGCCGGAGGCGAGGAGTGCGGCCAGGTGGCTGCTCTTGGCGGCCGTGGCGCGGCTGAGCAGCTCGCGGTGCTCGTTCTTCTCCATGAGTTCAGCGGCGACGGAGGCGAACTTCCGGCTCGAGCGGCGCGAGAGGCTGAAGGCGATGATGCGCTCGACAAAGATGATGAGGGACGCAAGCGCCATCACGACCAGCACCAGGAAGATGCCTTGGTCGAAGACGCCCATGTCGCGGACGATCTGAACGATATCGGTGTTCATGGATTCTCTTTCGGGACGTCGGTTGAAGCGTTGAAGGAAGCGTCAGCTGCGGATGCGGAAGGGGATCCGGATGATCCGGAAGACCGCGGTGGGGCGGCCCTCGACGAGCGCGGGCTCGAAGGTCCAGGTCTTCACCGCGCGCCCGGCTGCGCTGGCGAAGGGTTCGGAGCCGCGCATCAACTTCATCGCGGTCACCTTCCCCTGCGCGGAGACCACCACCTTGATGATGACGGTCTCCTCGAGGCCCGCCGCCTTGGCCTCGGCGGGGTAGTCAGGAGCGCGGTTGCTGGCGTGCGGCTTGGGAGGCACCGCGTTCTCAGGAAGATTGATGGGGCCCTTGCGGACCGGCGCGCCGACCGTGCTCCCGGTGCCGCCCGCAACCCCATCCGGGCTGCCGTTGCCGCTGCCATCCCCCACCCCGCCCACAGCCACCGCGATGGCGGCGACGGCCTGCTCTTCACTCGCCTCGGGAGCCGCTTCGGTCGGAAGCTCCTTGGGAGCGACGAGCGGCGCGGGTGAAGCAGTGGGAGTGGCGACCGGCGGAGGCGCGACCTTGGTGATGGCCAGCGGAGGAGGAGGTGCCGCAGCCGGGGGAGGCGGCGGTGCGGGAGCCTCGATCTTCGGAGCAGGTGGAGGCGGCGGAGGAGGCGGGCGGAAGCGGACGTCCACCTTCTCCTCCAAGGGCTCGATCACCGGTGAGACTGGGATCAACGAGATCCCGAACGTCCCCAGGAGGAGCGCCGTGGCCACCGCGCCGGTGGCGGCAAGGAAGCGCCTCGTGCGCTGCGGATCGGTCTGCCCTGCGTAGGCCTCGAACATGGGCGCGGCTTGTACCGGTGCCCTTTGTCCGTCGAATGACCCCGCCGCAACGAGTCAGCGACGCGAGTTCCGGAAGTCGTGACGAACAGGTTTCAGATGAAACGGACTGGTAGCGCTTGCAACGAACGCGTCACAGCGGGCTGCGATTGGTTCCGTTGGACGCTGAGGAAGCGGCCATGGAACAGCCGTCAGCGCCGTCTCGGCCTCAGAGGATGGGCATTCTCCGTACGGCCGAACTGCGATGCCGTACCGAGGAGGGCCCCTGGGCGAGCAGAAGCGCTCTCTGACCCGCGCTCCGACCATGGAGCGCTGTGAAGCACTGCTGCGGGGGCGGGCGGGCGTCATCGCGTGTGGAGAATGCGCGGAGCCGCCTTCGGAAAAAGAGAAGGGCCCGGAGTCGGAGAGGAAAAATCCCCAGCGATTCCGGGCCCTTCTGCCAG
>DATGQN010000167.1:0-28218 GCA_035304185.1 Myxococcaceae bacterium | reverse complement strand
GGGGGCCTGATCGTCTGCGTGACCACCGGGGAAGGAGGCCGGTGGACGCGTCGGACGGTAACGGCCGGGACGGGGTCGGGCAATCGCTGGATGCTTCGCGTCAACAGGCCCCGCCCACGCGTCCTTCCCCGATCCGGCCCTCCCGAACGCCCGCACCGGCGAGGAATGCGAACGCCGCGCGGGCGAATCGCATACACTCGCGCCCGGCTTATGACCCGACGCCCCCCTGCAACGGCCCCGCGACCCCGCGGGCGACTGCGAACGCATGATGACGACGACGGCGCGGATCGTCCCCACTACCAGACCGGGCATGACTATCCCGCGCCCGGCCTGGCCGAAGAGGACGGCTCGTGGCCTGCGGCCCGCGCGCCCGCCGCTTCCGCGAACAAGCCGCGCGCGGAACACACCCAGACCACCGGCGAGCCGTCGCGGACCCGCCCCCGGCCCGCCCCACGCCCGGCCCCGGAGCCCGAGCCCGAGCTTCCGCCCCCTCACGACGAGGACGAGGAGGATGATGGTGAGCGGACCCGCGCGGGCCCGCCCCTGACGCTCGAGGTCATCGCCGGGAAGAGCAAGGGACGCAAGCGCCGCTTCTCCGGCGTGCGCATGGTGGTCGGTCGCTCGCCGGAGTGTGAGTTCCACATCCCGGATCCGTCGGTGTCGCGTCGCCACCTCGAGCTCGTGCAGGACGAGTCCGGGGTGCTCATGCGCGACCTGGGCAGCGGAAACGGGACCCGGGTCAACGGCGAGATCACCTCCGAGCGCATCCTCGAGCACGGTGACGAGATCGATCTCGGCCAGACCACCCTCCGCTTCGTGGACGAGATCGCCGCGGTGCGGCTCGCGCGCGAAGCCGAAGCCCGTCGGGAGGAGGAGGAGCGCCTCGCGGCCGAGGAGGAGGCCAAGCGGATCGAAGAGGAAGAGCGCCTCGCCGAGGAAGAGGAGGCGCGCTTCGCCGAGGAGCAGGCGCGGATCGAGCGCGAGACCTTCAACCGGACCCTCCCGGGCCGGGTCCTCACCATGACCACCAAGGTGGGGGATGCCTACCGCGGGACGGAGATGCGCACCCGCATGGCCATCGGAGGAGGGCTGGTCCTTCTGGTCCTGCTCTTCTTCGGCGGCAAGGCCCTCTTCGCCGACAGCGGACCTCCGCCTCCGGATCCGCGGCTGCTGCTGGCCCAGGAGAAGCTTGCGGCCGGTGACACCGCGCGCGCCGAGGGACGCCTGACCGACGCCATCATTCTCTATACCGAGGCCGAGCGGATCTTCCCCGGCGTGGACGACGGGCAGCGTGCCCGACGCACCCGTGAAGAGCGGGACGCGATGGAGGTGGTGGAGAAGGCGCGCAAGCAGCTCGAGGCGCGCCAGTACGTGGAGGCGCGGCAGACGCTCGCGAAGGTCGATGACGTGAGCGAGTCCATCACCACCACCGCGCGGGAACTCCTGGCGGAGATCGAGGCCGCAGAACTCGAGGAGAAGAAGGCCGAGGTCGAGCACGCCCTGAATGCGGGGGACCTCGACGGGGCCATGGTCGCCATCGGCGCACTTCCCGAAGCGCTGCGCGGACCCTACCTCCACCGCATCTCCCAGATGGAGTCGCAGGAGGCCCTGGTGGAGGAGGTGTCCGCCGAGCAGCGACGCCGCGCGGGTGAGGCGGCACGGCGCCGACGGGACGCCGCCAGGTCCGAGGCCATGGCGCACGCCTTCGTCAACGTGTCCCGCAAGTTCCACGCCGGTGAGTTCAGCCGGGCGGCGCAGGAGTGTGATCGGGTGGTGGAGACCTACCGCTCCGATCCGGACATCCGCGGCCGTGCGGTGCGCATCCAGCGGCTGATCCCCCAGTTCCAGACGAACTACGAGGACGGCATGCTCAAGCTGCGCTCCGGCGCTCCCGCGGCGGCGGCGCGGCCCCTGCGCAAGGCGCGGGATCTCCTGGACGAGATCGGCCTTCCCGGCGTGTTGACCCGGGACGTGAACGCGCTGCTCGCCCGCACCGCGTCCGCAGCCGGTGAGAGTGCACTGCGCCGCAACGACCTCGAGACCGCCTTCTCCGCCTTCCAGGAGGCCAGCCGGCTCAACCCCGCGGACGCCACTGCGCGTGAGGGGTTGGTGCAGATCCGCAGCCGTGCGCAGCAGCTCTACTACGAGGGGTACATGGTCCGGGACCGCGACCCCCAGACCACGCTGCGCAAGTTCCGCATCGTGGTGCAGATCGCCGAGCCCGGTTCGGACATCGCCATGAAGGCCGAGGCCTACCTCAACCAGTCGGCGCCCTGAGGGCGCTCCTTCCCGTCAACGTCTCAGGAGTCTTCCGGATGTCGCAGTCTCTTCGTGAGCTCGCCGCCGATCTGGTGGAGGACCGCCTCTTTGAGCGGGCCCTCGCCGTCTATGCGGAGGCGGTGCGCCGCAGCCCCGATGATCACCGGGCGCGGATGGGCGCGGCGCAGTGTTACGCCGAGCTGGGTGAGAAGGAGCGGGCCGTGATGGTGCTCCACGCCTGTGCCGAAGGGCTCCTGCGGCGTGACTACCTGCTCTCGGCCATCGCCGCCTGTCGCAGCGCCCTGCGCTTCAGCCCCCAGGAGCGGCGGGTGAAGGAGACGCTCGCGCGCATCCACAGCCGCGCCATGAAGGCCCCGTCCGGCCGGGCGGCTGTTCCGCCCCCGAGGCCTCCCGACGCGCTCTTCGACGGCAAGGTGGAGACCGACCTGATGGCCCTCTCCGGGGAGGCCCTCTCCGACGCGGCGCTCGAGGTGCTCGCCGCGCCCGATCTCGATGGACCGCCCGCCGATCCCGAGGCGCGCCCGCCGCTGCCCCTCTTCGCGGATCTCAGCCGGGAGGCCTTCGTGGAGCTGTGTGGGCAGATGCAGCTGCGCACGGTGAAGGAGGACCGCGACATCTGCGTGCAGGGCGAGGGGGGCGAGAGCATCCTGGTCCTCGTCGCCGGCAAGGCCGAGGTCACCCGGCTGGTGGGCGGTGAGCTCAAGACCATCGGCTTTCTGGGCGGCGGCTCCATCTTCGGCGAGATGGCGATGCTGACCGGCTCCCCCGCGAGCGCGAACGTGACCGCGGTGACCGACTGCGAGGTGCTGGAGATCTCCCGGGAGGCGTTGGCGAAGACCGCCCGCGCGCATCCCGAGACCCAGGCGGTGATCGCGCAGTTCGCGCAGGCGCGCATGGCCCGCCACCTCATGTCCACCTCGCCGCTCTTTCAGCGCTTCCCGGAAGCCGAACGGGCGGCGCTGTTGCAGCACTTCTCCTTCAAGGCGCTCGGCACCGGTGAGCGCGCGCTGAAGGAGGGGGATCACGTCCAGGGCATGTACCTGGTGCTCGCCGGCGAGCTGGTGGTGCAGAAGGACGATCCCGCAGGCGGCAAGGTGACCCTCGGCGTGCTGCGGGAAGGGGACATCGCTGGCGAGATCTCCCTGCTCACCGGCCTGCGTGCGACGGCCACCGTGGTCGCCACCCGTAAGACCGCGACCGCCTTCCTGGATCGCTCCGAGTTCGATGCGCTCCTGCAGCGCTTCCCCGAGGCGCGGGAGTATCTGGAGGAGCTCTCCCAGCGACGCCTGCGGCAGATCGGTGATGCGCTGCGGCCCGCCGAGATCATCGACGCGGATGAGCTGGTGGTGGAGCAGGACGCCACGGCGGAGACCGGATGACGCCGCGCAGGATCCTGTGGGTCCTGCTCGCGCTCGCCGTCGGCGTGAGCGTGGTGCTGCTCTGGCCGGAGGAGCCGCTGAGCGCCGAGGAGCAGGTCCGACGCCGGATCGTCCAGATGAGCGGGGCGGCCCGGGAGCGGGATGTGGGCGGCGTGATGGAGGGAATCTCCGAGTCCTTCCGCTCCGACACCGGCGGCTGGGACCAGCGGTCGCTGCGGGCCATGGTCGCCGGGCACCTGCTGCGTGGGCAGTACCTGCGCATCTTCACCGACGTGAGGGACCTCGACGCCGTCGATCCCTCCCGGGTGGAGGCGGAGGTGAACCTCTACTTCGCGCGGTCGGATGCGGAGGCGCTCGAGCAGCTCGCCGCGCAGAGCGTGGTGAGCGCCTGGAAGATCCGCGCGACGTTCGAGCAGGAAGACGGGGACTGGCGGGTGATCCGCGCCAGTCACCAGCGCCTGGAGTCCCTCGAACTCTTCTGAGTCGGAAGACGCCTTGCCGCCGCATCGGGCTTCGTCGGTTGGACGTCCGTGCGTTCACGGGGCTCAGGTGTCGGTGGGCGGCGCCACCAGGGCCCGGGTCTCCTCGAGCCACGCCTGCGCCAATCGCGGTTGCTGCGAGGCCCTCAGGCGCTCGGCGACCTCCTGGCGCAGGGCCTCCGCTTCGTCGCGGGGGGCGCCCCGATTGAGCAGGCCACCGAGGGCGAAGCCGTAGTGCATCGCCCCCCGCTGCCAGTCTCTGGCGGCGAAGAGCAGCTCACCCATGGTGCGGTAGGCGCCGGGGAGCGGGCCGCTGCCGTCTTCGGGCGTCACCTGCGCGAGGACCTCGCGGGCGCGGGTCGGATCGTCGCGATCCACGAGCAGCCGGCTCTTCACCCAGAGGGCTTCGGCCTGCTCGAGGCCGCGCACCCCGATGCTCCTGTCCAAGGCCGCCAACGCCTCGTCTCCGCGATCCTGAGCGACCAGGAGCTTGCCCCGGGCCAGCCAGTACCGGCCGTCCGCGTCCAGCGCCGGGGTCGTCCTGCCCTCCCGGTCCTCGATGGTGATGGGCCGGAAGGTGGAGGCGTAGACCTCGAGGATGCGCTCGGCGACGTCCAGCTGTCCGTTTCCGGTGAGGAGCTCGGCGGCATCGAGGGCGACGAGGCGGGAGGTGGGGCGCAGCTTCTGGGCGGCGAGGAAGGCCTCTGCTGCCGCGGGATCCTTCTGGGCGAGCAGGGCGCGCGCGCGCACCTCGGCGGCGGCAAGTCCCCGGGGATCGACCTTCAGTCCCTCCTCGGCACGCTTGCGTGCCGCGTCCGCCTTCCCCTCCAACAGATCGCGGTAGGCGAGGAGGGCGTGCGCCTGGCTCATCTCGCGGACCGAGGCTTCCGCCTTCTTCGCGCCCAGGACCTGCGCTGCCAGTGCGTCCGCCCCTTCGGGGACGCTGCCCTCACGGGCCTGGATGAGCGCGTCCATCAGCTGCAGGCCCCGGTGATCCGGGGCGAGGGTCTTCCCGCGGGTGAGGTGGCGGCGGGCGAGGCCCACGCGCCCATCGTCCAGGGCGAGGCTGGCCGCGGCGAGCAACATCGCCGGCGCCTCGCGGCTGCCACGCAGGACCCGCTCGAGGCGCTGACCGGCCTCGGCCAGGGCGCCCTCGGCACGCAACAGCTCCGCTTCGGCGAAGGCGAGGCGTTGGCCGCGGGGCGCGTCGCCGTGTGAGGACAGCAGACGTCGGGCGCCCTCGGCGTCTCCCCGGGCGAGGTGGATCAGCATCCGCTCGGCGATGGCATCCTGCGGATCGTCGAGCGGCCCGGCCTCCAGGACCCGGTCCACCGCCTGGCCGGAGGCTTCGTCTCCATGCAGCCGGAACAGGTCGGTGTGAGCACGGGCGAGCAGCAGCCGCGCCTCGCCATCCTGCGGCGCGTCCTGCAGCAGCGCCTCGAGCCGCTCGGTGGCCTGACGCAGTTCGCCTGCATTCCCGCTGCGCAGGAGGGTCTGCGCGTCGACACGGGCGGTGGCGCGGGCGCTGCGCCCGTTCGCGTAGCGGACCCAGAAGAAGACGGCAGCGGCCATGACCAGGCCGATGGCGAGCACCTGAAGCAGCGCGGAGAGAGGGTGCTCCTCTCGGCGCCAGCTCCTCGGTTGGGGGGAGCGGGACGACATGCGGGGTGACTCCTTCTCAGCGCCCGCCGCGGCATCGGCCCTCGGGATGGGACCGGTGCCCGATGCGGCGGGACGTGCCGAGGGAGGCTTCTCACCCCGGGCGCGATCGGGGAGGGGACCCCGGCGCCACATGTCATGCGTCCGTCAGAGGCCCTTGGTGATCTTCCACTGACCGTCTTCCTTGCGGAAGGTCATGCGCGCCAGATCCGAGTCGCTGCGCTGCGGATCGCGGATGCGGGACACCCGGTAGCTGGAGTCGTAATAGAAGACCGCGAAGGCCTCGTTGCGGTTGACCTCGATCTCGCGCACCGAGATGGAGACGTTGACGTCGGTGAGGCGCCCGAGCTGCTCGGGCAGCTGCTGCTGCAGCGTCGCGTAGGTCATGTCGTCGGACGGGTTGGTGTTGCCCAGGTCGTCCCGGAAGGAGGGGCTCACCAGCGCGAGCACCCCCGCGGCGTCCTTCTGCTGTAGGGCCGTCTGGTACTGCTCGAGCACCTGCAGGATGGCGCGGGTCTCCTTCGTGTCCTCGATGTCCGAGCCGGGAATCCGCCGGGCCGCGCAGGCCGACAGGAGGAGGGCGGAGAAGGCGATGAGCAGGACGGATGAGAGACGCGACATGTCGGGAACGCTCCAGTGGGCGGCGGCCGGGAGGGCGGCCGGAGGGGAGGCAGGCAGGGGCTTTCGGCAGGGCCCAACGCGCCAGGAGGCGGGCGCATTTCGGACCCCTGGTGGAACGGTCGCGGCACGCGGAGGCGCCGGGCGCTGAAGAACGTCAGCCGCCGCGCAGGTGCTCGCGGACGTAACGCTCCATGACCGGCACCTCGCCGTCGAGGATCTTGAGGCCTTCGCCGCGGATGACCTGCTCGCCGATGAGGGCCAGCGGCTTGAGGAGGAAGGGCAGCTTGAGGCTGATCTCCCCCTCCAGGGTGCGCTCGGTCCGGGTGGGGGAGAGGGGGGAGAGCGTCAGCTTCCCGGTGTTGACCAGCATCCGGCTGATCTTCGCGGTGGTCGCGGTGTTGGTGAAGGAGAGGGTCCGGGTCGCCCGATCGTAGGTCGAGCTCTCCACGAAGGCGAACCACTCGGGGGGGACGGTCCTGGGGCCGATGCTCTTGATCACCGGCTTGGGGCGGTAGCGGATGCGCCGCTGAACCGTCCCGTTCTTCTCGCTCCGTTCGAGCAGCTCCACCTCCAGGAGGACCGGATGGTGCTCGAGCTGGAAGGGAAGGTAGTCGGGATCGAGCATCGCCTGCTCGACCTCATCCACCGAGGCCTCGAACTGCTGTCGCGACTGGAATTGCATGCGGCGGCGGTTTAGCGGAAAGCACTTCGGGGCACCAGCGGACCTGCATAGGCCTGCTCCTCGAAGGCACAACGCGCGACCCAATCGTCCACCTCAGTGCGGAACGCCCGTCCGAGATCCGGCACCTCACCTGCGATCTGGCGGACGCCGTCGCAGTCTCCTGCCAGGTAGTGGGCCTCGAGCTGGACCCGTCGGGCCTCGCTCCGCAGGAGATCAGGCAGTCCGAGGGCCAGTGCCCGCTCCAGATGCGGAAGGGCTTCGGGAGCGGCCCGGACCTGAGCCAGGCGTCGTCCGAGCAGGTAGTGCAGCACCGCGCTCTGGGGGTGGCGCTCGAGCCCACGCTCCAGGTGCCACAGCCGCAGCTCCTCGCGCGGATCATCGAAGTAGCTGGCGAGGATGGGGCGCAGCTCCGGTTCGAGAAGTCCCTGCTGCTTCACCCACGCGGTGCGGGAGACCCCCGGCGAAGCGGCCGACCCGATCACCTGGTCGAGCAGGTCTCCGGCCTGTGCGTCCTTTCCCTGCGACAGCGCCAGGTCCGCGCGCTCCAGGGCCACCTGACCGGCGAGGGCCGCGTGCGCGCGGACCTGGTCGGCCAGGGCTTCCAGGATGCGGCCGGCATCTTCGGGGCGGTCCAGCTCACGCAGCAGGCGCGCTTCGGCGAGCGGATAGGTGGGGGATCCGGGCTGGAGCGTTGCCGCACGACGGAACATCACGAGGGCGGTCTCGGGATCCGCCCGGCGCCGCTCCCATCCCTCCCGCTCGAGCCGGGCCACCTCGCGGCCACACGCGCGGCTGAAGAGCGCTCCCTCGCGGAAGCGGGCGAAGGCGAGGGCGGTGACCTCCTCGTCGAGCGGAAGCGCGTCGAGCCGCTTCTCCCATTCCCCCACCAGCGCATCCAGGGAGCTGCCGTAGGCCGCTTCGAAGTCGCCATGGCGGTAGAGCACCCGGAGCTTCTCCGGGCCGTGCTGCTCCTTCAGGTGCAGGAGGAAGGAGCCGGCCAGGGTGTAGGCGCGGGAGGGCGCCTGGGCGTAGAAGCCGGCGGGTCCCACGATGCCGCGCAGATCCGGCGCCAGTTTCTCGCGGCGCATCCCCGCCGACCACTCGTGCAGGGTCAGGTCGCCCATCACCGGCGTGGAGGCGGCGACCGCGATGCCTTCGATGATCCCCATGTGGGGCAAAAGGCCGAAGAGGCTCGCGGTGACGCCGAAGGGACCGGCGCCGTGGGGCGCGGCCATGAGGTGGGCCAGCTCGTGCGCCAGGACCGGGTGGGGGAAGGCGCGCTGGCTCAGGTGCAGTTCGCGACGCCACGGCTTGGCGTACTGGGTCTGGGCGGCGCCGACGAGGCGGGCCTTCTCGGCATCCGAGCGGTAGAGCCAGAGGGTGAGGCGCTCGGGGGGCGGTCCGAAAATCTCCGCGAGCTGCGCGATGCGGAACTCGACGTCGCGCAGGAAGCGATCGACCTCCTCGGGGGCCATGCCCCGGGGATGCACCAGACGCACGTGGGCGCTCTCGCGGACCGCACCCAGGGCCTGCTCCAACGCACCATCGGTCATGCGCAGTCCGAGCGCCGGAGCGCGCTGTTCGAGCGTCACCACCGCAAGGCCGGCCGCGGCCAGCACGGCCCAGGTGCCCGGCCGGATCCGGGGACGCCCCAGGGTTCCGGACACCACGTCGAGCAGCGCGGAGGTGATGGTGACCGCCAGGACCCCGAGCAGCGCGGTCTCCAACCGGAACCACCACAGCGGCGCGCCGATCACCAGCACCTCGTCGTAGAGCGGACCGGGCAGGTACCCCAGGAAGTGGTTGAAGGCGTAGATCTGCGGTCCGGCGAGGAGGGGCCAGGCGGTGTGGATCCCGCTGAGCAGCAGCACCACGACCCAGGCCAGCACCGCGAGCCAGGCGCGGCGCAACCAGAAGCCCAGGAGGACCCCCACGCTCGCTGCGAGCCACGCGCTCGGCAGCACCAGCAGGGGGAGGAAACCGAAGAGCTCGAAAGGATTGCAGTCGGTGGTGATGAGCGCGCGGATGAGCGCCACCAGCACCGGCACGAGCACGCAGAGGGTCAGCAGGAAGCAGGCGGAGAACGTGGCCCGCAGGGTCGAGGCGAGCGCACCATCCAGGCGGGAGACCCCCTTGGGGCGATCCCCATGCCCCTGAAGCAGGCGCGCCTCCTGACGTCCGGCGGCGATGCCCACGCCGCCCCCGAAGACGCCCACCAGGATGCTCAGCAGCAGCGCGAGCTCATAGCCGGGAGTCTGGAAGGGGGGGAGCCAGGTGGCGGCCGTCCCGCCTCCCAGAATGACCAGCGCCACCAGCAGGATGAGGGGGCGACGGAGCAGATGAAGCGCGTGGAGGGGGACGTGGCGCATGGCGTCCCCTATATTGCCCGTTCATGACCGATTCGAAGGGGGGCCTTGAGATCCGCCAACACCCCCGGGCGCCCATCGAGCTCAAGGTCGATTACAAGAAGCTCAACTCTTTCTTCGCTGACTACACGAAGAACATCTCCAAGGGCGGCACCTTCATCAAGACGAAGAAGCCGCTGCCCATCGGGACGCGCTTCCTCTTCAAGCTGACGGTGCCGCAGCGGGAGGCTCCCTTCGAGCTGCTCGGCGAGGTCGTCTGGAGCAATGCCGAGGGCGAAGAGCCCGGGATGGGCATCCGCTTCATCTACGCCGATGAGCGGCAGCGCGACGAGTTCGAGAGCGTGGTGGAGGGCCTGATGGCCGACAGCCTGGGGCCGGATCTCACCCTCAGGCTGCTGCACAAGGTGCCCCAGGGATGAGGCGCTGGTTGTTGTTGCTCGTCCTCGGGTGCGTCAGCGCCTGTCCGGCCTCGACGAGTGCCACCCCTGCCGAGTCGAGACAGCCCGCTGCGGTGAACCGCCCCTCCCCGAACCCGCCGCGCTCGCCGACGCGCGACCCCAGCGCCCGTGACTGGGTGGGGCCCGAGCTGCCCCGCGCGAAGGTCATCCTCGTCGACGCCTATGGCGCGCCGCATGGGGTCCGGGTCGAGGTCGCGCACACCGCGGACAGCCGCGAGCGCGGGCTCATGTGGCGGGAGTCCCTGCCTGCCGGGGAGGGGATGCTCTTCCTCTTCCCCTTCGAGGTGGTGCAGTCCTTCTGGATGCGCAACACCCTCATCCCCCTCGACATCCTCTTCATCAATGAGGCCCTGGAGGTGGTGGGAATCGTGGAGAACGCCGAGCCGCTCACCCGCACCGGCCGCTCGGTCGGCATCCCCTCGCGCTACGTCCTGGAGGTGCCCGGGGGATGGACGCGAGCCAAGGGGATCGTGTCCGGCTCGAAGGTCCGCTTCGAAGGCGTCGCCGCAATCCCCATCCGCTGAACGGGCCGGCTCACGCGCCCGCGCCGGGGACGGGAGCGAGCGGAACCTCGGGCTCGGTTGCGCCGGCAACCATTTCTTCGCGAACCATCTCCGGGGCCGGGGCATTGGTCGCCACGTCCACGCCGCTCGGATCCAGTTGGGACAGCGCGCGCAGATGCCGTGAGGCCGAAGCGAGCGCCTCGGCGCGGTCCGCCGCCAATGCGTGCCGGGTCCGATGAAGTGCCAGTTCGCCCTGCTCCATGAGCGCGCAACCGGCGTGGAGCTGCGCCACGGTGCGCTCACCGGCGACGCGCAGTGACGCACGCTCCCGGGCCTCGTGTGCCATGGCTTCGAGTGCTTCGGCGAGCTGGGCGCGCGTGGCCGGGTCCTCCGTCCGCTCCAGACGCTGGCTGAGCGACTCCCGCTCCAGCCGTTGGCGACGCAGCGCCGCCCCATCAGGAGGCGGGAGCTGCGCGAGGTCCTCGGCGCGATCCACCAGACTCTCGAGCGCCCGGCGCAGGGTGCGCGCCCAGGCCTCTCGGGTGGTGGTCTCCGGCATGTGGACGAGCAGATTCTGCGCGGACCCATGCGAGCGCAGCGCCCGCTGCATGAGCTGGCCGGCCTCGTCCGACAGCCGCGGAAGGAGGTGGCGGACCCGGTTGAGGAGCGGGTCCTCCTCCCGCCCGATGTGGGCGACGAGCCTGCCGATGGACGCGAAGAGCGCGAGCGTTGCGCCGGCGAAGGCGCTGACCAGGAGCAGGGGCGCGCCACCGCTGGCGAGCCACGTGGCCAGCCGACCTCCGACGTGTCCGCCCCAGACCGTCAGGCCCGCAGTCGACAACGCGCTGACGCAGAAGTGGGCGCCACCGGGGAGGCGCGGGCTGAGGGGGACCTCGAAGCGCAGACGGCAGCGCTCGGCCTGAACCCACAGAACCCCGACGACGGCTCCGGCGGAAGCAAGCTGCCACGTGGGATGGGCCGGGAGCCAGCGAAGCGCAGGCAGGGCCAGTGCGGGAGCCGAGAGCAGCACGCGATCCAGCCGGTCTCCCGCGAAGGCGGTCACGCTGAGGGCAGACGCTGCCAGGATCGTGAGGGAGAGGGAGAGAGAGGGGACCGGCAGAAGCCCCAGGAGCAGCGCCGTGGCAGCACCGGCGAGAACGATCCGCGGGAGCGCTGCTTCGAACGCCTGTCGATCCTGGAGCTGGAGCAGCGCCTCGGTGGCAGCGAAGCGGTCGTTCGTGGTGCTCATGGCGTCTCCCCCTGGATGCCGAAGCCCTGGCGCGCGGCGAGCCTCAGCGCCTTGACGGTCCCCGAGGCTTCGAGGCCACCGCCCGAGGCACCTGCGGCCTGAACCTGCGCCTGTTGGTCCCGGAGTTCTTCCTGTAGGCGGCGCAACGCATCCGCGCCGGGAGAGGGCAGGGCACCACGGGATGCGGCGAGCCCGTCGAGCAGCACCCGCGTCTCGTGGAGGGACGCTTCGGCCTCGGACGGTTGGTACGAGGCCAAGGCGTCGGCGGCGCGGGCCGTGTTCTGGGCGGCAAGCGCCCGGGCCACCGTCAGGGTGAGGGCGGGATCCCGATGGCTCGCGGCAACGGGCGGGCTGGAGGTGTGGCGTGCGCGGAGCATGGTCCGGGTCCGGTCCGTCCGACCGGCACCCGCTTCGTGAACCTCCAGCTCGACCTCCGCGACATCGAGGGCGTCCTCGGAGGGCTCCGCATGGATCCGCACCCGGGCGACGAGGTGGGACGACTCTCCTGCCGCGAGGCCCGCCAGACGCAGGCGTGAGGATGGCCCGCGCCGCTCGAGCGGATGCCCGAGCACCTCGAGAAGCTCCACGTTCGGGGCTGGGGTCAGGGTGAGCTCGAGGGCTTCGGCGACCGCATTCGACGCGCGCTCCCGGTGCTGGAGCAGGCGCTGGGGGAGCGCAGCCTCGTTTCGGAGGTATGCGTAAGTCCCGTCGCCGGCACGGGCGAGTGCGGCGAGAAGCTCTTCGTTGAAGTCCTCTCCCACACCCAGTGCGTCCAGCGTGAGGCCACGGCGCCGCATCGCCTCCACCATCGAGATCAAGGCGTCGGGCTCCACCTCGCCGACGGTGGGTTGACCGTCACTGACGAGAAGCACCCGGGTGAGCGCGGGTCGGTGCGAACCCAGCGCCTCGGCCGCCACCTGGAGTGCCTCCTCGAGATGGGTCCCGCCTTCGGCTTCGATGGCATCGACGAAGGCGAGCATCTGCGCCCGCCCTCCGGCGTCAGCGCGCAGGGACGGAAGTGCGACGGCTTCGGAGCCGTAGTGGATGATGGCGAGGTGATCGTGCTCCGAGAGGCTGTGAATCAACTGCCGTGCCGCTTCGCGGGCATGGCGTAAGCGCGGCCCGGCCATGGAGGCCGAACGGTCCAACACCAGGGCCAGGTCCACGGGAAGCCGCGTCTTCGGAAGCCCACCGAGGGCCTCCAGTGACACGACAAGGAACGCCTCGGTCGCGCCGGTGGTGACGTAGGGATGCGTCAGTTGCGTGCGCAACCGGATCCCGCTGACCTGCGCGATGTCGGAACCCGCCTTCGCTGGTGGCGGCGTGGTGGCACCGGTCGGGGGCGGGGCGGGTGTGTCGCCCGTATCGGCCATCCCGAAGAGGGCGGCGAGGACGGCCAGCAGCGCGACGAGACCGAGGACTGTGAGGGTGTGGTTCATGTCCGGGCGGGATCCTTGGAGGAGGTGTCTGCCCGGGCCCACACGCACGAGGCCCCTGAATGGATCTACGCCCTCGGAGACGAGGGGCTGAAAACGACAATGCGGCCCCACCCGCGCCGGATGGGACCGCATCGTGGATGCACTCAGCTGCGACGGGTCAGTTGCCGGGACCGTCCCCGCGGGCGCAATAGAAGGGCGTCGAGCCGTCGCCGAACAGCCGGCGGTACTGCTCGGGGTCATTGTCGCGGAAGTACGCAAGGAGCTCGGGATCCAGGGAGATCTCGCGGCACGAGAGGAACTCCGCAGACTCCGGATCCGCGTGGGACGAATTCGCCGGCACGCAGTTGTCCGGCGCGCCGGGAACGCAGTTGTTGGAGCAATACCCTGTCGCCGGCTCGTTCGGAGCGCCGTCACCCACGTCCATGTCCGCGTCGCGCACGCAGACGTAGTTGTCGCACTCGCCTCCGTGGGAGATGTACTCGAGCTTCGGGACGATCTCGGCGTTGGTGATGTAGATGAGGTTGCCCTCCGCGTCCTGACCCTTCACCAGCAGGCACTGAACGCCCAGATCGGTATAGGCGGGGCATCCGGTGAGGCCGAGGACCACGGCCACGATGCTCAGCGCGATGACTGCGAGACGGGACATCCATTCCTCCTGAAGAGTGCGGCGGCGATGCTTCCACAGGGGACCGGCCACCGCAATGCGTACCAACCGGCGCATGCGTCGAAGCGCTGCGCTGGTGGCTGCAAAGTCCGCGTTCGTCGAAATCGCGATGGGATCGGAGGCCTGAAACTCCGTGCGTTGAGATTGCCGGCGCGCTCCGGGCGTGGGTAGAGTCGGCCGCGCATTGTCAGTCGCCCCCACCCAACGGAGTCATGGATTGATTCGCCAAGCCGCCGTGGTGCTGGCGTTTCTCGTGTTTCCCCTGACGTCGCAGGCCCAGGATTTCGGCCTCGACCTCAGCGCGGATCCTGAGACGTCAGAGCAAGAGTCGCAGTCGCAGGACGCCGAGCAGCAGGCCTATGACGAGGCGCTGCAGTCGGAGTCACCTTCGGCCATCCAGGCCACGCCGGACCGGGAAGAGACCACCAGCGCGCGGCGCGGCGATGGGAACATCCGGGATCTCACCGACGTGGAGCGCGAGATCACGCGCGATGACCGCGTCAAGAGCGTCCAGCGGAAGGTCTATCTGAAGAAGGGCCGCTTCGACCTGACGCCGATGTTCCAGGTGTCGGTGAACGACCCGTACTACTTCAAGCTCGGTGGTTCGCTGCGGCTCGGCTACTACCTGGCGGACACGCTGGCCATCTCGGTGCGTGGCTCCCTCTTCCGGGTGCAGCCGGACGACTCGGCGCGCCTCGCCCGCCGCGTTTTCGGAAGCCAGCTCTTCTACTCGGTCCCGCAGTGGTCGGTGATGGGGAACGCGGAGTGGAGCCCGATCTACGGGAAGGTCGCCTTCCTCAACAGCATCCTCCACTTCGACGCCTACCTTCTGGGAGGTCTCGGCATCGTGAACACCGAGACGTCGAGCCTCCCGACGAGCGGCGGGGCGGTCCGCGGACCTTCGCCGGCAACCGACATCGGCCTCGGTGCGCGCTTCGTCGCCCGTGACTTCCTGGCGGTGAACGTGGCCCTCATCAACACCACCTACGTCGATCAGCCCCGCGGCACGACGAAGGGCGCCATCCAGAACCTCATGACCCTCAACGTCGGCGTTTCGCTCTTCATCCCGTTCAAGTCGACGGGCAGGGAGGCTGAGTGATGCGTCAGCTTCTCCAGGTGTGCATGTTGCTGCTCCCGGTGGTGGCCTTCGCGCAGACCGAAGGAACCCAGAGCACGGATTCTGCGGCCGCTCCCGAAGCCGCCCCTCCCGCCGCTGCCGAGCGGCCCCGTCGGGAGCCTGAGCCGGTCCGGGAGGACGCGGAGATCGAGGCCGGCGACGTCGCGGAGATCGACAAGGATGCGCGCAGCCCGCTGCGGGAGCGTATTCCCCCGGTGTCCGGCCAGCTCTACGTGCTCGAGGGGCGCTTCGAGATCGCGCCCACCGCTTCGGTCACCTTCCGAGACGCCTTCTACCGGAAGTACATCCTCGGCGGCTCGCTGACGTACTACCCGAAGCAGTGGCTCGGCATCAGCCTCAACGGCGGATACGCCATTCCCACCGTCGCCGGGACCGCGCAGATCTGTGACACCCAGACGGGTGGGGGCTGTGCGCCTCCGACGCTGGAGTCGCTCGAGGGAAGGGCTCCCGGCCACCTGCTGCTGCTCGGTGGGCTGGACGTCATGTGGTCGCCCATCTACGGGAAGCTCTCGCTGCTGTCCGAGGCCTTCGCCCACTTCGACCTCTACCTCATCGGGGGTGTCGCAGCGGTGCAGTACGGGGCGGCAAGGCAGACCGAGCCCACGCCGACCTTCACCGTGGGCGCGAACGTCGGTGTCGGCGGCCACGTCCACCTGAACCGGTTCATCGCCCTCCGCCTCGAGCTGCGTGACCTCATCTATGTGGAGGACACCGGCCCGACCGGCAACGTCCTGAACAACCAGTTCATGTTCAACCTCGGGCTGTCGTTCTTCCTGCCCACCTCCGTCGAGGCTCGCTGAGTGATGATCGCCTTCATGCGTCTCCTCCTGATGGCAGCGGTGGTCGCCGTCGCGCTGCCGCTGCCTGCCCAGGCCCAGTTCGAGGGGCTCGATCTCTCCGGTGACCAGGAAGAGAAGCCGAAGCCCCGGACCCGTCGCCGCCGCCCACGTCCGCGCCCGACCACGCCGCCTCCGGCCGCTACGGACACGGAATCCAAGAGCGAGGGCGAAGCTGCAGACGGACTCAACCTCTCGGTCGACACGCCCGCGGTGAGCACGCCCGGTGGCGGCATGACCTTCGAGGCGCTGGACGTCTCGGCCACCGCAGAGGAGCGCCAGCGGATGGACATCGCTGACGCGCTCTTCAAGAACGAGGAGTACGAGAAGGCGGCGATGGCCGGTGAGGAGATCCGCCAGGATCCCAACCTGGTGGCCCTCCACCAGGAGGCGCAGTACCTCATCGCCAAGTCGCTCTACCGCATGGGCCTGTACCACTCGGCGCTCGGCGAGTTCTCCGCGATCCTCGCGCAGGGCGAGAGCGGCCGGTTCTTCCGCAGCTCTCTCGAGTGGCTCTTCTTCATCAGCCGCAAGACGCGCAACGAGACGGTGATCCTGGATGAGATCGCCCGCTACGCGCACGTGGAGTTCCCGGACAAGTACCGCAACGAGTTCCGCTACCTGCTCGCGCGCTACCACTTCGTCCGCGGTCGCGCCCTGGACGACGTCGGTCGTCAGGAGGAGGCGAACGAGAGCTTCAGCGAGGTCAAGCGCCTCGCCCTGCTCATCCCCCGTGGGGATCAGTTCTACGCCCGGGCGAAGTACCTCGAGGGCCTGTCCTATTTCCGTGATGGCGCCGTCCAGGACAACCTGGACAGCGACGCCAGCCAGCGCGCCTACCTGACCGCGGTCGAGGTCATGAAGGAGGTCGTGCGGCTCACCCGCGGTGACATCAGCGAGCAGGAGAAGGGACTGCGTGAGCTCGCGTTCATGCAGCTGGCGCGCACCCACTACGGTCACCGCCAGAACCGCAACGCCATCTTCTATTACGATCGCGTCGAGCGCGGCGGGAACCAGTGGCTCGAGGCGGTCTTCGAGTCGAGCTGGGCGAGCTACCGCATCGGCGAGTACGAGCAGGCGCTCGGCAACCTCATCACGCTCTCGAGCCCCTTCTTCCGCGACGAGTACTTCCCGGAGTCGCTCATCCTCAAGGCGGTCATCTACTACGAGAACTGCCGCTACCAGGAGGGCGTGCGGATCGTCAGCGAGTTCGAGCGCATCTACGCGCCGGTGCATGACGAGCTGGGGCGGCTGGTTTCGCGCGATCTCCCGGCGTCCGAGTACTACGGGATCCTGGCCGACGTGCAGAAGAAGAACCGCCAGGGCGTGGACCGGACCGACACCGATCTCATCCTCGAGCGCATCCTGAATCTCGCCCTCACCGACAACGACCTCAAGCTCACCAACGACTCCATCCTGGAGCTCGAGGAGGAGATGGACGCGTTCGGTCGGCGCGGCGACACCTTCAAGTACTCGAACCTCACCAAGCGGCTGCTCGAGGGTCTCAAGACGCAGCGCACCTCGCTGGTCGAGAAGGCCGGCATCATGGCCAAGGGCAAGCTCCAGCGTGAGCACGCCTTCCTCCGCCAGCTCCTCGCCAACGGTGAGCGCATCAAGTTCGAGACGACCACCAAGGAGAAGGAGTTCCTGGAGCAGCAGCTGGTGGCCGGCGGTCAGCGGCAGATCGTCAAGCAGTACCGCTACTCGGTGGCGGTCGATGACGACGAGCTCTACTGGCCGTACGCCGGTGAGTACTGGCGCGATGAGCTGGGCACCTACCAGTACACCCTGACCAAGGGGTGCGTGGACCGGGACAGCGGGAACCGCGTGAGCACCGCCAGCCTGAGCCCCTGACGCGGGGCTTTCCGGACGGGGGGCCGGTCCTGACATGAAGCGGCCCTCCCGACGATACCGTCACGGATCCTCCGTAGCCGCAGGCGCGGCTGCCCCCTAGGATGGCCGACGCCATGAAACCCACCATCACCGTCGCCGTTGACGTCATGGGTTCCGACCACGGCCCGGCGGAGGTCGTCCGGGGCGCGGCGATGTTGTCGCTCGAGGCCCCGCACATCCACGTGCTCCTGGTGGGGGACCGGACGCTCATCGATGCCGAGCTCGACCGGACCCGCCACCACGCCGAGCGGATGTCGGTGCATCACGCGCCGGAGTTCGTGGGCATGGAGGAGTCTCCGGCGGAAGCGCTGGCGCGCAAGCCCAACGCCTCGATCGCGGTGGCCGCAGAGCTGGTGGCGCGGGGCGAGGCCGACGCCATGGTCTCGGCCGGGAGCACGGGGGCGGGGATCCTCTCCGCGTCGCGGGCCTTCCAGCTCATCCCCGGCGTGCGCAGGGCGGCCCTCGCGGCCGTCTATCCCACGCAGGCCTTTCACGGAGACAAGCAGGACCCCTTCAGCCTGGTCCTCGACGTGGGCGCAACGGTGGAGACGACCGCGGACGATCTGGTGGCCTTCGCGGTGATGGGCTCCGCCTACGCACGCATCATCAGCCGCAACGCGAACCCCAGCGTGGCCCTGCTCTCCAACGGGACCGAGTCGCTCAAGGGTCCCGCGCGGGTGGTCGAGGCGCATCACCGGTTGGGATCGGTGCCCGGGATCCACTTCATCGGGAACGTGGAGGGCATCGACATCCCCAAGGGGACGGCCGACGTCGTGGTCTGCGATGGGTTCGTCGGCAACGTGGTCCTCAAGATGCTGGAGGGGGTCGCCGAGACCGTGGTGGAGCTCGCCCGCTATGCCTACAAGGAGAAGCTGCGCTGGCGCGCGGGCATGGCCATGCTCTCCGGAGGGCTGCAGCGCCTCAAGGACGTGACCGACTGGGAGCAGTACGGCGGCGCGCCCGTGTTGGGCTTCGACAAGGTGTTCATCAAGGCGCACGGTCGCTCCCGGGCGCGCGCCATCGCCAATGCGGGCAAGGTCGCGGCGAAGGCCGCCGCCTCCGACCTGGGGCTTCAGATCCGCCGCCAGCTTGCACGCTGATTTCCGACCGTGAGCCTCCTCGTCGACCGCATTGATCCCCGGCCCCCGCGGCGCATCTACCGCTGGGACCTGGACAAGACCTACCTCCAGACCGACTTCGACACCTTCCGGCAGCTCGTCCGCACGGCCTTCCAGAAGGCGCACGAGAAGCGCGCGGTTCCGGGGGCCTCGGCGCTGATCCGCGAGCTCCACGCCCAGGGCGATGCCCGCCTCTCGATCATCTCGGGAAGCCCGCGGCAGATGCGGGCGGTGCTGGAGGAGAAGCTCAAGCTCGACGGCGTGGTCTTCGACGAGCTGGTCCTCAAGGACAACGTGGGCAACCTGCTGCGTGGCCGGTTCCGGGCCCTCCGGGGACAGGTGGGCTACAAGCTGCCGGCGCTGCTCGAGAGCCGCGAGCGCGCGCCCATTGAAGCCGAGGAGGTCCTCTTCGGCGACGACGCCGAGGCCGACGCTTTCATCTACTCGCTCTACGCGGACCTCCTGGCCGGTCGGGTCGATGAGCGGATCCTGGTCCAGGTGCTGGATCGCGCCGAGGTCTACCCGGATGAGCGGGAGCGGGTGCTCGAGATCTGGAAGCGCATGCCCACCGCGGATCCGGTGCGACGGATCTTCATCCACCTGGACCGGCTGACCCCTCCGGCCTCATTCCGGCGCTATGGCCCGCGTGTGGTGCCGATCTTCAATTACTTCCAGGCCGCGCTGGTGCTCATGGCCGACGGGATGCTCACCGCTCCCCAGGTCGCCAGGGTGGCGGTCGAGTTGGTCCAGACCGCCGGCTACAACCTGCTGTCCCTGGCGAACTCCTTCCAGGACCTCCTCCGTCGGGGCCTGCCGCTGCAGCAGGTGGGCGACAAGCTCGTGGAGGCGTTGAACGCGCCCCAGACCCTCTCCGTCCTGATGCGGCCGGGCGCCGAGATGCTGGGTGCGTTCGGCCGACGCCTCTCCGCGCTGGGGACGCCGCCCACCCCGCCGCCGGTGGTGTCGGTGGATTACCTCTCCCTCCTCGATCACGCGCTTCCGCGGAATCACAAGAAGCGTCGGCGGGACTAGCAGGTCCGGGGCCTCCCCTCGTCCCGTCGCTGCGCAAGCGAGGGGGCAGGGACGGGCCCGGGGGTGACGCCCGATGCATTTCCCTGGGTGACCTTTTCCCGCGGGCTGTATAGACCGGGGTTGAAGGGCCTCGAGGTCCCTCCCGGTGTGGGAGGACGACCGCGGGGCCCGTCTGGTTGTCATCACCCGATGCCCGTCGCAGGCCCTCCGCCCGAAGCACGCGCGGACCCGGTCGCGGGGCACGATTCACAAGGTTTCACCATGGCAGACACGCCGTCCGGCGCTCTTCGTGAGGAAGTTCCCACCTCTTCGTCTCAATCCTCCGCCAGCAATGACGAGGCCGCCGCGCAGGCCAAGAAGCCCCGCGCGCGGCGCACCCGCGCGACGACTGAAGGGGCTCAGGAAGCCGCCGCGGCCGAGCCGGACGTGGCTGAGGCGCCTCCGGCCCGCCGTCGCCGCTCCCGTTCACGCTCCGAGGTGAGTGGCGAGGCCGACGCCGGAGCCGCGCCGGTGGCCAACGGGGTGACTGCCCCTCAGGCACCTGCGGAGGCACCGGCCACCAGGAAGTCTTCGCGTAGCAAGGCGCGCAGCGGGGACGCCCCGGCTCGCCGCACCCGCAGCGCTCGCGCCCGTCCATCCGACGAGGTGAAGGTCGAAGCGACCGCCGAAGGGGTGGAGGCGGGCGTGGAGGGCGTCGACACCCGCGCGCCCGCAGAAGCCGCCCCAGAGGGGGGCGCGCAGCCCACGGACGGAGCCCCGGCAGAGGTCGCCCTCACGCCGGCGCCCTCTGAGGTCCCGGATGCGCCGGCCGAAGTGTCCGGGGCGGCAGCGGATGAGCACGTCCCGATGACGCCGCAGTCGATCGACGCCGAGGCGCCTGTGGCGTCTGCGGCACGGCCGGGGTCGACCGAGGAGGCGCTCGGGAGCGATCGGACCGAGGGGCGCAATCCGGCCACCGACGACTTCAGGAGCGAAGGGCGGGCTGCGTCTCCTCGGCGGGAAGAGGTGGCCGCAGAGGACGTCGCGGCGCCAGAGCAGGCGACTGCGGAGCCCACCGCGCTCGACGGCTCCCCGGCGGGCGAGGTCCCCAACGGAGCGCGTGATCGTTCCGAGCGGCCCTCACGGTCCCGGCGCGAGGAGCCTCCCGCGCGGCGCATCCGCGAGGATGGCGAGCTCCCGCACGATCGGCTCGATGAGGACGCGGTGAAGGTGGTGACCCGCCTCCATCAGTTCGGCCATGAGGCCTACCTGGTCGGTGGGTGCGTGCGGGACCTGCTGTTGGATCGCGCGCCGAAGGATTTTGACGTGGCGACCTCGGCGACGCCCAACGAGGTGCGCGGCATCTTCCGCAATTGCCGGCTCATCGGCCGTCGCTTCCGGCTCGCGCACGTGTACTTCCGGGGCGGGAAGGTCATCGAGGTGTCGACCTTCCGCGCGAACCCCACCGAACTCGAAGCCAACGGCAACGGCAACGGGGAGACCGAGGAGGCACCGTCCGAAGGGGATCTGCTGATCACCCACGACAACGTCTTCGGCACCGCCGAGGAAGACGCCCGTCGCCGGGACTTCACGATGAACGGCCTCTTCTACGACGTGGAAGAGGGGAAGGTGATCGACTTCGTCCGCGGCCGCCGCGACCTCGACCGCCGGGAGATCCGGACCATCGGTGACCCTGAGGTGCGGATGCGTGAGGACCCGGTCCGCATCCTGCGGGCGGTGCGCTTCGCCAACAAGCTGGGGCTGGATCTGGAGTCGCGGACCTATGCGGCAATGGAGGGCGCGGTGGAGGATCTGGTGCGCTGCGCGCCGGCGCGCCTGCTCGAGGAGACCTTCCGCCTGCTGCGTGGAGGCTATGCCGAGGGCAGCCTGAAGCTGCTCAACGCGCTCGACGCGCTCCGGATCCTCCTGCCACCCCTGGGGGAGGCGCTGCGCGAGGGTGGGCGCGACGCCGAGGAGCGCTGCTGGGCCTTCGCCCATGCGCTGGACGAGGTGGTGCGCTCCGGTGAGGAGGTCGAGGACAGCCTCCTGCTGGCGGCACTGCTCATCCCCATCACGGGGCGTGCGCCGGTCGAAGAGGATGCGGAGCATCGTCAGACGATGTCCTCCGAGGTGGAGGCACTCCTCGCCGAGCTGGTGCAGGGGGCGCGACTTCCCCGTCGGATCGCCGAGCGGGCGCGTCATCTGCTCTTTGCGCAGCAGATCCTCTCCGGAGAGCGGCGCCGCCGCGGCGGCCAGGCGAGCTTCCGCCGCCATCCGATCTACGGAGATGCCCTGCGCCTCTTCGAGATGACGGTGAAGGCGACCGGTGAGCACCGCGAGGCGCTCGATGCGTGGAAGGCCGGCTCCGCGCCCGGTCCTTCCGGAGGAGAGGGAAGCTCCCGGCCGCGCCGGCAGCGGCGTCCGCGTCGTCGCGGTGGCCAGGGGGGTGGCGCCCCGACGAACGGCGGCGAAGGCTGAGGGAACGCGCGGGAGTCGGCGCAACCGGTCTCCTGCGCCGCCCGCAGTCGAACGCCTGATGCAGGGGAGGTCGGGCGTCCGGACCACGTCGTCGTCCGGAGAAGTTCCTGTCCGAACTCCGGGAGTCCCGATCCTCTCCAAGACGTGGGCGACCGCGGACGTCACTGCCACCCTGCGGGCAGGGGTCACGCCTTGCCGGAGGGGCGTCGATGACTTCCCCGGAGGACGGGGGAGGGGGTGCCGGCAGCCCCCGGAACGTCCGCGGTGGTGACGCTGCCATCGCCGAATCGCGCGGCGATCCGATCCAGGGCCTCGTTCAGACGGCGGTGCTTCGGGGGGGCCTCGGCGAAGAGCCCGAGCTGCGGGGCCTCGGTGACCAGTCCCTGTGCGCTCACGCCGGTGAGACGGAAGGCCCGCCCCTGGTGCAGCCCCCCCAGAAGCTGCTCGGCCACCCGATAGAGGGTCTGTCCGTCATCGGTGGCTTCGGTGAGCGTGCGTTGGCGGGTGAGGGTCTGAAAGTCTCCGGTGCGCAGCTTCAGCACCACCACCTGCGCCCGCAGTCCGGCGCGGCGTAGCCGCCTTCCCACCCGCAGGGCCTGCGCATGGATGGGGGGCAGGAGCTGCTCGGGACCCTCCAGGTCGATTTCGAAGGTGTCCTCGGCGCCGAGGCTCTTGGCCTCCCGGTCGGGAACCACCTCGCGCGGATCGATGCCGCGACTGAGCTCGGAGAGGTGCGCGCCTGCGTCGCCGAGCCGCTCCACCAGCCACGCCGCCGGCCGTGCGGCGACATCACCGATGGTCCGCAGCCCGAGCGTGTGCAGGCGGGCCTCCAGCTTGGGCCCCACGCCCCAGAGACGGGAGACCGGGAGGGGGGCGAGGAACGCGGCGACGTCGCCCGTCGGCACGTGCACCAGCCCATCCGGCTTGGCCAGATCCGAGGCGATCTTCGCGGCGAACTTCACCGGCGCCACCCCCGCGCTCGCCGGAAGGCTGAGCTCCTCCCGGATCTCCTTGCGGATGCGGCTCGCGATCTGCACGCCATCGCCGAAGAGCGTGCGGGACGCGCTCACGTCGAGGAACGCTTCGTCGAGGGAGAGGGGCTCGATGAGGGGCGTGTAGCGGGCGAAGATCGCGTGGATCTGCTCGCTGGCCGCTTCGTAGGCCGAGAAGCGGGGAGGCACGACGATGGCCTGCGGGGCGAGCCGCAACGCCCGGGTCATCGGCATCGCACTGCGGACCCCGAACGGCCGGACCTCGTACGATGCGGCCACCACCACGCCCCGGCGGGAGGCGCTGCCGACGATCACCGGCTGCCCCCGGAGCTCCGGATGATCGCGCTGCTCCACCGACGCGTAGAACGCGTCCATGTCCACGTGCAGGATCGTCCGTGTGGGTGCGTCGCTCACGGCGCGTCGGGCAGCAGGGACCTCGCGCTGAGCAGGGAGGCGAGGCGGGAGGGGAGGGCGCTCTCCACGTGGACCATGCGCCCTTCGACCGGATGCGGGAAGCCGAGCGAGCGCGCGTGGAGCGCGAAGCCTTCGAACCCTTCGATGGGGGGGCCGCCGTAGCGGGTGTCACCCAGCAACGGGGCCCCGATGGCGGCCAGATGGGCGCGGACCTGGTGCAGCACGCCGGTGATGATGTGCACCTCCACCAGGCTTTCGGCGCCATGCCGGGCGAGCACCCTGAACTCGCTGAGCGCCGGCCGCCCCTCCGCGCCGCCATCGATGGCGGGCTCCACCCGGTCGCCCTTGCCGTGGTGGCGCAGCGGAAGCTCGATGCGGCCTTCATCGGCCAGAGGACCGCTGACCGCGGCCCAGTAGCGCTTGTCGACCCGGCGCGCACCGAAGGCCTCGCGCAGTGCGAGCCAGGCGTCCCGGCGGCGGGCACACAGCAGCGCGCCGCTGGTTCCGACATCCAACCGGTGGCAGAGCCCGGCCTCCCGGGGATCGTCGGCGACGTCCGCCATCTCGGGGAACCGGGCGAGCAGGGCGTTGGCCACCGTCCCCCGCTCCCCGGGTCGCAGGGGATGGCTGGGCACGCCCGCGGGCTTGTCGACGACGACCACGGTCGCGTCTTCGAACAGGATGTTCAGGGAGGGCGCGTCGGCGGCGGGCGCCTCCACCACCACCGCCGGCGCTTCGTCGGGGAGCTCCACCCGGAGGGTCTCGCCCCCGTTCAGGGTCAGCCCCTTCTTGGCCACCCGTCCGTTGACCCGTACCGCGCCGGCCTCGAAGAGGCGCTTGAGGCGGGCACGGGACAGGCCCAGGGACTCTCCGAGCACCACATCCAGGCGGGCGCCGGCGTGCCGCGCGTCGGCGGTGACTTCATGGACCCGGGTCATTCGAGGAGGGCCTCGCCGACTTCTTCGGCCGTCTGGAAGCGCTGCTCGGGCTCCTTGCGCAGGAGCCGGTGGGCGATGCGCGCGAGCGTGGGATCCACCTCGCGGTTGAGCCCCTGCAACGGGAGGATGTCGTGCTCGATCACGTGCTGCAGCAGCTCCTGGGGATGTCGGCCGTCGTGTGGCGGGCGCCCGGCGAGCAGCTCATAGAGCATGACCCCCAGGGAGTAGAGGTCGGTGCGGGAGTCCAGCGGCTCGCCGAGGATCTGCTCAGGCGACATGTAGCGGAAGGTCCCCACCTGGCGGCCCTCGGCGGTGACGGCGGTATCGTCCGCCAGCCACTTGGCGAGGCCGAAGTCCATGAGGCGCACCGCCCGATCCTCATCGACCATGACGTTGCTCGGCTTGAGGTCCCGATGCACCAGGCCGTGCGCGTGGATGTAGGCCAGCGCCTCGCAGAGCTGCAGCATGGCGTCCTTGAGGCTGGCGACGCGCTCGGGCCGGTTGAGGCGGGTGAGCACCGCGGCGCTCACCGGCTGGATGCCGGCAACCGCGGCCGGCAGACGGATGGGGCCGGTCCAGGGGCCCGTCCAGGGAGAGGTGATGAGCTCATCGGAGTCATCCCAACTGTCGGGCTCGGAGTCGGCGTCCGGGACGTAGGGCCGGTCCATCACCTCGCTCGGGGGCTCCTCGGCGAAGGCCGCCAGATCGAAGGCGTGCTCACTCTCGGAGTCGTCATCGTCCCAGCCCGGTGGGAGGGCCCGGCTGGGGGTGGTCGGACCCATGCCCCCTTCGAGCTCCAGGAAGCTGCGCAGGGTGAGCCCCTCGATGAGCTCCATGGCCAGATAGGGATAGCCGTCGTGGACGCCGACCTCGTTCACCCGCACGACGTGGGGATGGGAGAGGTTGGTGAGCGTCTCGAACTCACGGACCAGGCGCCGGGCGGCCTTGGGATCGAGGGCGGAGCCCACCCGGAGGAGCTTGATCGCCACGGGCTCCGAGGTACGCAGATCGACGGCGCGGTAGACGGTACCGGCGCCGCCGCTGCCCAGGGTGTCGACGACGCGGTAGGGACCAATGGTGCGGGGACTCATGCGGGGAGCGACATCCTAGGACCAATCCGCCGCGCTTGGGCACCCCGGGGATTTTCGGGAAGAAGGAGGCAGGCGTGTCGGATGCCCCGCCTTCGTCGTGGACTCGGTGCGGCATGAGCCCCTATGGTGCGCCCTCCGATGACCCAGGCACCTTCATCGCCCGACCCCCTCGAAGCACAGGTGCGCGCCGGGCCCCTGCCGCGTCACGTCGGCATCATCATGGACGGCAACGGCCGCTGGGCGGAGGACCTGGGCCGCCCCCGGCTCGACGGACACCGCGAAGGCTCGGTCAGCGTCCGTGAGGTCACCCGCGCCGCACGCAGCCTCGGGGTGGGTGCGCTCACCCTCTACGCCTTCAGCGCCCAGAACTGGGAGCGTCCCACCGACGAGGTCGCCGGCCTCATGGACCTCCTCTGCGAGTATCTGGAGTCCGAGCGCACCGAGATCCTGGACAACGGGATCCGGCTGCGGGCGGTGGGGGAGCTCGATCGCCTGCCGCGCTACGTGCGTCAGCCGCTGGATGCGCTGATGCAGGAGAGCGCCGGCCTCACCGGCATGACCCTCACCCTGGCCCTCTCCTACGGAGGCCAGGAGGAGCTGGTCCACGCGGCCCGGATGCTCGCCGAGCGTGCGGCGTCCGGAGAGCTGGATCCCGCCCGCCTGACGGCCAAGGAGCTCGAGGGCGTGCTGTGGACCGCCGGCCTGCCCCCGCTCGATCTGGTCATCCGCACCAGCGGCGAGCAGCGCCTGAGCAACTTCCTCCTGTGGCAATCCGCCTACGCCGAGCTGGTGTTCACACCGCTGCGTTGGCCCGCCTTCCGCCGCGACGCCTTTCTCCGGGCGCTGGCGGAGTTTCAGGGGCGTGAGCGCCGCTATGGCCTGACGGCCGCCCAGCTCACCTCCAACCCGGAGCCGACCCCGCAATCCCGGGGAGTGTGAGCGAACCCGACGTGTCGTCCGAAGCCAAGGCGGAAGCCTCCAGGAAGAACCGCAACCTCGCCGTCCGCGCCGTCACCGGCTTCACCCTGCTCCCCCTCGTGCTCTTCCTGGTGTGGAAGGGCGGCTGGTGGGCAGGAGGGTTGCTGGCGCTGGCCGCCGCGATGAACAGCGGGGAGTATTTCCAGATCGTCTCACGCGGCAAGCCCGACCCCCTGCGCTGGTTGGGGATGGGCGTCGCGGCGCTGATCCCGCTCTTCCCGCTGCTCTCTCCCCAACGCCCGTGGGAAGCCGCCTTCTGGCTGATCGCCGCGTTCCTGATCGCGGTGTGGGCGGTGGTGCTGATCCGGGGGCCGCACGAGGAAGCACCCACCCGCGTGGCGCATCTGGTGACGGGCGTGATCTACGGCGCCTCGGGCATGGCGGCGATGGCGGCGTTGCGGTTGGATCCGGTGGACGGCATGGCCTTCGCGGTGGCTGCCATGACCATCACCTGGGGCAATGACACCTCGGCCTACTTCTTCGGGCGCTTCCTCGGGAAACACAAGCTCGCCCCCACGGTCAGCCCCAACAAGACCTGGGAGGGGTTCTTCGGCGGGATGCTGGGGAGCGTGGCGGGCATGTTCATCGCCCGGGGCTTCTTCTTCCCCCAGCTCACCGTGCTGGATTGCCTGGTGCTGGGGTTCGGCGGTGCGCTGCTCGGTCCTTTGGGGGACCTCTGCGAGTCGCTGCTCAAGCGCACCTATGGGGTCAAGGACAGTGGCCGGTCCATTCCGGGACACGGCGGCTTCCTTGATCGCCTGGATGCCCTCATCTTCAACGCTCCGCTGGTCTTCCTGTACGTGGAGTTCCTGCGCCCCTGAATGCGCGGCCGAAAAGGGGCGCCCAGGTGTGGTTGTCCCCCTTTCGCCGCGCGGTTAGCGTCCGGACACGATGGGCTTTCTCTGGTTTCTCCTCTGTGTCGGCCCCCTGATCTTCGTCCACGAGCTGGGTCACTTCCTGGTGGCCAAGGCGTTGGGGGTGAAGGTCCTCAAGTTCTCGCTGGGGTTCGGTCCACGACTGTTGGGCTTCACCCGGGGGGACACCGAGTACGTGATCAGCGCGCTGCCCCTCGGTGGCTACGTGCGCATGGCCGGAGAGGTGCCCGGGGAGGAGATTCCCCCCGAGGAGCAGGCCACCAGCTTCACCCACCAGGCGCCGTGGAAGCGGGCGCTGATCTCGGCGGCGGGCCCGTTCGCGAGCCTTGCCTTCCCGGTGCTGGTCTACTTCTTCGTCTTCGTCGGCACCCACCAGGAGATCTCCAACCGGGTGGGGACGGTGGAGGCGGGGCTCCCTGCCGCGGAGGCCGGGCTCGAGCCGGGAGACCGGATCCTCGCCGTCGATGGGGCGCCGGTCCGGACCTTCCGCGAGCTGCAGGCCGCGCTCGAGCCCACCCATGGGCGCGAGGTGGCGCTGCAGGTGGAGCGGGGCGACCAGGTGATCATCAAGCGGCTGGTCCCGCGCACCGTGACCGAGACCAACCCCATTGAGACGCGTACCCGCGGTGTGGTGGGCATCAGCCCCTACCGGCGGCCGGTGGTGGTGGGGGTTCCCG
>DATGQN010000166.1:0-65964 GCA_035304185.1 Myxococcaceae bacterium | reverse complement strand
AAGGAGAGGCCGGCGTGACCGCGGGCGACGCGCGCGAGATCCTCGAGGGCCCAGGGCTCACCGAGGGCGATGCGCGGAGAAGGTACGGAGCTCATACGGCGGGGCCTCGTGCGAAGAAGGCCGCAGCCCGGAGCGGGAGCGGCCTTCAGAGGATGGACCTCGGAGGATAGACCGGCGGGCCCGGTCCGCTATCCGAGCTGCGCGTTCGCGTGGTTCCAGTTGACGAGGTTCCACCACGCCTCGATGTACTTCGGGCGCGCGTTCCGATAGTCGACGTAGTAGGCGTGCTCCCACACGTCGCACGTGAGGATCGGCTTCATGTCGGTCGTGATCGGCGTGTTGGCGTCGTGCGTGTCGACGATGGCGAGCGTGTCGCCGTTCTTGACGAGCCAGGCCCAGCCGCTCGCGAAGTGGCCGGCCGCCGCGTTGGAGAACTGCTCCTTGAAGCTCGAGAAGCTGCCGAAGGACTGGTCGATCGCCGCCGCGATCGCGCCGCTCGGCGCTCCGCCGCCGTCGGGGCTCATGCTCTTCCAGTAGAAGGTGTGGTTCCACACCTGCGCCGCGTTGTTGAACACGCCGCCGTCGCTGCTGAGGATGATCTCCTCGAGGGACTTGTTCGCCTCAGGCTTGCCCTCGATGAGCTTGTTGAGGTTGGTGACGTACGCCTGATGGTGCTTGCCGTGGTGGAACTCGAGGGTCTCGGCGCTCATGTGGGGCGCGAGGGCGTCCTTGGCGTAGGGAAGCTCGGGAAGGGTGAAGGCCATGTCTCTTCGTCCTTTCAGGGTGGTACTGCGTTCAGAGAAAGCGCTCGGGAGTCCGCAGGGTCTCTGTGGCGGGGGAGCGTTGCGCGGGTCGGGTCCCGCTTGCATCGACCTTGCGCTCCCGGGCGCGTCGAGTGTTCGGGACTGCGGCTTACGCCGCCGGCTCCGGGGGAAGATCCGACAGGCTCCGGTACCGTCGGTTCCAGTACAGGAGCGGCGCTGCCGGCCGATCGAGGCTCACCACCTCATGCACCCGCCCCACCAGGAGGGTGTGGGTGCCGTAGCGGGGCGTATCGTGCAGGGTGCAGGAGAGGGACACCAGCGCCCCGGGGATGCGCCCGTTCTCATCCAGGTCCGCGTCCCGGACCTCGGTGCGGCTGCAGCGGTCGGCGAGGTCTTCCTGCTCCGAGGTGAGCACGCTGATCACGTAGCGCCCGGCGGCCTCGATGCGGGGAAGGGCGCGGGCGCGATCGGAGAGGGCCACCAACACCAGGGGGGGCTCCAGGGTGAGCGAGGTGAACGAGCTGACCGTGGTGGCCGCCACTCCCAGCGCATCCCGCACGGCCACCACCGCCACCCCGGTGGCCCACTGCGAGAGGGCATTGCGGAAGGTGAGGGAGGAGACGTCTTCGGGAGAGCCCACGGACATGGCGGACTCCTTAATCTCCAACTGCCCTCATGTCAGCAGGTTGGACAAGGCATTGGACGCCCGCCAATCTGATGGCATGCCCTTCGAGGAGACCTCAGCCAACCTGGCGCGCAACCTCCGGGATCTCAGGGAGGCGCGGGGACTGTCCCAGGCCCAGATGGCCCGACAGGCCGGCGTGCCCCGGGCGACGTGGAGCCATCTGGAATCCGGAAGCGGCAACCCGACCCTGGCGGTGCTCCTCCGGGTCGCCAGCTCCATGCAGATCACCGTGGAAGAGCTCCTGGGGGCGCCGCGCAGCGAGGTCCGCCTGGTCAAACGCGATGCCCTGCCCGGCAGGGTGCGCGGACCGGTCCGGATCGACCGCATCCTGCCGGATGCCATCCCCGGGGTGTTGGTGGAGCGGATGGACTTCCAGCCCGACGGGGTGCTGGTGGGCATCCCCCATACGGCCGGCGCGCGGGAGTTTCTCACCTGCGCCAGTGGGCGCATCGCGCTGACGGTTCAGGGCTCGACCTGGACGCTGGAGGAGGGGGACGTGGTGGTCTTCCAGGGAGACCAGCGGCACTCCTACCGCAACCTGGGCTCCGGTCAGGCGACCGCCTATGCGGTGATCTCCCTGGGATGAGGCCGAAACGCGCCGGGAAGGTCCGGGTCGTGGCGCCGGAGGTGGCCGAAACCCGGACTTCAGCTTGTGGAGGACCCGGGACCTGAGGTCCAGCGGGCTTTCGAGGACCCGGGACCTGCGCCGCTGCAGACCCCGGAGCACCCGCGCGCGAGCGACCGTGCCCGGTCGCCGACGCGCGTGCACCGGCGCCGGGTCAGTGCCAGTGGCCGTGCTCTTCGGACCACACCTTGCCGGCGGGAGCCTCACCCGAGGCGCCCGGCTGCGGCGCGGGCGTGTCGGTGAACATGGTGATCCCGGCCCAGGCGATGAGCACCAACAGGAAGAGCATCACGATGGCAAACGCCCACTTGTTCGCCGGCGTATCCGCAGGATGGTCGCCGCGACGGCGCTGGCTGCCGTGGCACAACTTGTACTTCTTGCCGCTGCCGCAGGCGCACGGTTCATTTCGCTTCTGGCGGGCCAATGGTTCTCTGCTCCTTGCTGCGAGCGTCAGCTCGTTGAGTGCATAGCGGACGTACTCCGCGGATCGCGGGACGGCCAGGGACGGCGGAGGATAACGTCTTTACACCCCCGTCACACGCACCGACGCCCGCTTGGCCCGGGGCCGGAGGGAGCACCGCATGACCGCCCAGAGCCTGACCGAACCCGAGCTGGTGATGCCCGCCAAGGGCGCGTTGCTCCCCGGAGGACTCCACGTCCGTCGCGCCATCCCCCAGGCCCGGCGCCGGATGGTGGGGCCGTTCATCTTCCTGGATGAGATGGGACCCGCCGAGCTGGTCGCGCCGAAGTCCGCCGACGTCCTGGCGCATCCCCACATCGGCCTCTCCACCCTGACCTACCTCTTCGCCGGCGAGGGACTGCACAAGGACAGCCTGGGCAGCGTGCAGCGCATCCTCCCGGGCGAGGTGAACTGGATGGCCGCGGGCGGGGGCATCGTGCACGCCGAGTTCATGCGCGGGGGCGGGGCCGGGAACCTGCACGGGCTGCAGTTCTGGGTGGCTCACCCCGACGGCGCCGAGGAGCGCGACCCCTCCTTCACCCACTACGACGCCGACGCCACCCGTTCGGGCGGCGAAGGGGGCGTCCACTGGACCCTGATCTCCGGTTCCCTGTGGGGCGAGCGCACCGACATCCAGGTCACCTCGCCGCTGTTCCTGGTGGAGGCGCGGCTCGAGGCCGGTGCCGTGCTCGAGCTGCCCGCGGAGTACGACGAGCGGGCGGTCTACGTGCTGAGCGGGGAGGCCGTCGCCGGAACCACCGGGCTGAAGAGCGGGGATGTGGCGCTGCTGCCGCGGCGGGGGACGGTCCCGGTGGTGGCCCGGGAGGACGCCCGGGTCATCCTCTTCGGCGGAGATCCCCTGGGCAGCCCCCGTCACATCCGCTGGAACTTCGTCTCCAGCAGCAAGGACCGGCTCGCACAGGCGGCCGAGGACTGGCGCCAGCGGCGTTTCCCGCGCATCCCCGGCGAAGACCGGTACATCCCTCTTCCCGGGGACGGCAACGCCCCGGTCTTCTATCCCTGATCGTCCGGACCCGGCTTGAGCGCTGCCTCGCGACTGCGCTGGAGCTGCTTCCAGAGCTGGACCGAGCGGACCACCTGGGTGAGCGCGACCCACGTCAGCACCACCGCGGTCGGCCAGGCGAGCACCATGGGAAAGAAGATCAGCAATGCCACCACGGCGAGCAGCACCGCGGCGATGCCCAGGGTGAGGTAGGCCTCCACCGGCTCGAGCTCGCGTCGATGGATGAAGGCCGCGCCCAGCGCGTGGCCCAGTCGCGCCGCGCCCGCCGCCACCGTGCTGGCCCCACCGCCGCCGCTCAGCATCCGCGTGGTGGGCGGGGCGTCCACGGGACGGGGGGCGAAGACGCGGTTGCGCGCGTTGAGCACCACCTCGGTCGCGTTGGAGAGGTCCTCCAGGTACTGCGCCTCCATCTGTGCGGCGAACCCGGGATCCTCGATCACCACGTCCAGCTCGCAGTTTCCGAACCAACTGGCGATGTTGAGGTTGGTGCTGCCCACCCGCGCCCAGCGGCCGTCGACCACCGAGGACTTGGCGTGGAGCATGGTCCCATTCCACTCGAAGATCCGGACCCCGGCCTCGAGCAGGGTGCGGTAGCCCGAGCGGGAGAGGGGGCGCAGAAGCGGGATGTCGGTGGCGCCCGGGAGGAGGAGGCGCACGTCCACGCCTTCCCGTGCGGCGGAGCGCAACGACTGTGCGTAGGCGGTGGTCCCCGCGTAGTAGGCGTCGGTGAGCCAGATGCGCTGACGCGCCAGCGCGGTGACCAGTTGGTCCAGACGCAGCACGCCGGCGGTGGCGGGGGTGGTCGCCACCACCCGCACGTTCATGTCGCCGGCCGGCGATGACGCAACCGGCTCCAGGTCCGGGGGCAGGGGATCGCCCAGGGTGGCCCACATCTCGGCGAAGGCGCGATCGATGTCGGCCACCGCGGGGCCCCGGATGCGGATGCCGGTGTCCCGCCAGGGACCGAGCCCCTTCTCGGGGATGCCCGACCAGGCCCGACCGACGCAGAGCCCCGAGACGAAGCTCACCTCTCCATCCACCGACACCATCTTGCGGTGGTCCCGCGAGACCAGGTCGAAGGGAGCGAGCAGGTTGAAGGGGTTGTAGCAGCGGACCTCGACCCCTCCGCGCCGCAGCCGTTCCCAGTAGTTTTCCGACGCCTGTCCAAAACCGCCGACCCAGTCGTAGATCAGCCGGACCTGCACGCCCGCCTGCGCCCGTTCGATGAGCGCGTCGGCGAAGCGCCGGCCTTCGGCGTCCTCGGCGATGATGTAGCTCTCGAAATGGATGTAGCGCCGCGCCCGGGCGATGGCCTCGAGCCACGCCGGATAGTTCTCGGCGGCATCCCGGAGGAGCTCCACGCGGTTGCCGGGGATGAGAGGCGCGCCCGCGGCACGGGAGAACGCGCGGTCGGCCAACGTGCGCACCGGCTTGAGGTCCGAGAGCGCCCGCGCCAGCACCTGACGCTCCTCCATCCACTTCGCCTGCGCCACCGTGTCTGCTCCTGCCCGTGAACCGCCCCGTCCACCGGGGACTGTGTGGGCCTGCACCTTCGCATGCCCTCCGGATCTCCGTCTGCCGCGAGCTGGCCGGTCGATTGCAACCCCGGGGCGGGACGAGGAGGCGGGATGAACGAGCAACCGGGGCGGCGGGGAGCAGGGGCGTCGGGCGGCCGACAGTGGCCCTCGTGGTTTGCAGTGCTGGGCGTGGTGTTCCTCATGGGGGCCGGCTGCGGACCCGCGTCATCGGGGTTTCCGGATGGACGGATGCCGCCGGGTTCCGATGCCGGGAGCGATGCCGGGGACACCGACCCGCCTCGGGAGGAAGACGACGGCGGGGATGGGGACGAGGACCCGGACGCAGCCGATGACGAGGACCCCGGCGATGGGGGGGACGATGGGGAAGCGCCCCGAACCTTCCGCCTGCCGCCGCTGCAGGAGGATCTTCCGGAGTTCCACATCGAGGTGCCGGAGGCGACGCTGGCGGCGCTGCGTCGTGACCCCTATCTGCCCGAGCAGCCCGCCCGGGTCACGGTGGATGGCGTCTCCCGCGAGGTCCTGTTCCGGGTCCGGGGCGGCAGCTCACGCTGGTATCCCAAGAAGAGCTGGCGCATCGAGTTTCTGGACGGCGACGCATGGCGGGGGCGTCGCAAGCTGCAGCTCGTCGCCGAGATGGCCGACCGCACGATGATGGTCGAGAAGCTGGCCTTCGACCTCATGCTGGCCATGGGCGCGCCGGCGCCGCGCACCACCTTCGTGCGCGTGTTCCTCAACGGCGTGGACCAGGGGCCGTACCTGGAGATCGAACGCATCGACAAGCGCTTCGCCCGCGCGCACGGCTGGTACGACTCGGACCCGGTGCTCTACCGCTGCGGCAACCACGACTGCGAGCTGAAGCTGGACCCCCGCGGCGCCTGGCAGGGCCCGTGGGAGAAGAAGACCCACGAGACCGCGCCATGGGATGACCTCGACAGCTTCCTCACGCTGATCAACGAGACGCCCGATGAGGCCCTCCCGGACGCGCTGGAGGAGGTCTTCGATGTTCCTGCGTATCTGCGGTCCATGACCCTGGATGCGCTCATCTCCAACGACATCGTCATGGATTCGGGCAGCTATCTGTTCCGCGATCGGGTGACCGGACGCTGGCGCTACGTGCCCTGGGATCTCAACAACAGCGCCGCCCGCTGGTGGCCCGACTACGGGCTGACGGCGAGGCCGATGCTGGATCGGCCCATCCCGGTGTACTCCCTGTTCGATGCGCGGATCCGCTTCTTCTATGAGCAGCGGGGTGGGGCGTATCCCGCGGGGGTCTACCGGCCGGCGTTCTCCAATCTCACCACCCGCGTCTTTCTCCACCCTGAACTCCGCGCGCGCTGGCTCGACGTGCTGGAGCGGGCCCTGGACGAACTCTTCGTTCCCGAGGTGCTCAACCCACGGATCGACGCCATGCACCAGCTGCTCCTGCCGTTGGTGCAGCGGGATCCCTACGTGCTGCTCAACACCGAGGGGGCGCCCGACCCGGACGGACTGCTCAAGTTCATCGCCGGACGGACCTACCTCCGCGACTACGTCGAGGGGCGCGGTGCCTTCCTGCGCGAGGAGCTCGAGCGGCTGCGCAATCCCTTCCGGACCGTGGTGCTCTCGGGCTTCGATCCGGGCGAGGGATGGGTGGAGGTCCGCAACGACGGCCGGACGCCGGTCTCCACCGCGGGGATGCGCCTGACGCTGGATCTGCGGGTCCCCTGGGAGGGGAGGCCGCTCCCCACGCAGACCCTCGCCCCCGGAGAGACGCTGCGCGTGTCCGCCGCGTCCCTGGGGATGCGCTTCCCCGACCGCGGCACGCTGGGGCTCTTTGCCGGTCCCGGGGTGGAGCAGGCGCTGGATGCCCTGTTCTTCTCGCCCCCCGTCCCGGGAGCCCGGCACCTGCGCGGCAGCGGGGGATGGGTGATCGACACGGGCGCTGCCCGACCCTGATGGACGCCGCGTCCCGGACGGGGAGCGGACCGGCTGGGGCGGGACGAAGCGGCGCAGAGGGAAGAAGGGGCAAGCGTGAAAGGGGAAGCAGGTCCGCCATGGGCGAAGGGGGCAGCCGCATCCGGCCACCCCCTTCCAGCATCCGCGCCGCTCAGGTGCTTCAGCCGGCCTGACGACGGCGACGGAGGAGGGGGATGAGCCCCAACAGCGCGAGCGGCAGCAGCAGGGCCGGGGCGCTCTGGCAGCCATCGGGCTCGAGCTCCCCTTCACCGCCGGCGCCGGGACGCGGGCCGTTCTGGCCCCCGTTGCCGGGAGGCGGCTGCCCGTTGTCCCCGGGATCCTCACCGGAGTCCCCGTCGTCCGGGTCCGGCTCGGTGCCGCTGGCGCTCACCTGCAGCGAGAGCTCATTGGTGGCGCGGCGGCCGTCTGCTCCCTCCGCGGTGGCCCGGACGCGGTAGGTCCCCGCCTCGGCGTAGGTGTGGGTCACGCGCGCGCCCTCGAGGACCGTGCCGTCGCCCAGGTCCCAGATGACCCGGGCGTTCTGGAGGTTGGACTCGGAGATGAGGGTCGCGCTCAGCGGGCTGTCGGACGCGGTGGGGTCGAGGCCGATGTTCAGGAAGGGCGCCTCCGGCAGCACCTTGGTGGTGGTGTAGGAGTCGATCACCCGGCCCTCGGTGTTCACGAAGTCCGCGGTGAGGGTCCCGCCGTCCACGACCACGTTCAGGAAGCCGTAGTTCACGTTGTCGCGATGCGCGGTGATCGCGGGCTGTCCGCTGACGAAGGAGCGCAGACGCGCCCCCGCGCTGCCGATCACCCAGTACGGAATGCCACCTTGCGCCGGGTCGGTACGCCGGCCTTCACGCAGGGGGTGGATGCGCTCGTAGAGGTGGTCATGGCCGCCGAGCACCATGTCCACGCCGTGTGCCTCGAAGAGAGGCATCAGGTCGTGGACACGCGCGTTTCCGCCGTGCTCACCGGTGCTGTAGGGCGGGTGGTGCATGAAGACCACCGTCCACGGCTGCTTGTTGGCGGCGAGGTCGGCCTCCAGCCACGCGCGCTGCTCGGCCTTGCTGCACTCGGGGGTGGTGGTCCAACCGGAGTAGCACTGGGAGTCGAGCGCGACGAAGTGCACGTGGCCCCAGTCGAAGGAGTAGTAGCGCTCGGTGTTTCTCGGATTGTTGCTGGGCATGTAGCCCGCGTTGATCTGCGGCTGTCCCTGGTCGGTCAGGTAATCGTGGTTGCCGAAGGTCAGGTAGACCGGCGTCTTGGCCAGCATCGGGGCCATGGGTGCGAAGTAGTTCTGGGTCCACTCCTGCTCGGTGCCGTCGTCATAGGCGTTGTCGCCCACCGACAGCACCAGCTCGGGGGCCGCCTTCTCGATGGCCGCGCTGACGTTCTTCTGGTCGCGGCCGCCCGTGCCCATGTCGCCGAAGGCGCCGAAGTGGACGTAGCGGTGCTCGGGCCCGGTGGCGGTGCGGAAGGTGAAGGGACCGGCCTCGGCGCCGCAGGCCTCCACCCGATAGCTCACCCGGCGCCCGGCGGGGAGATCGCTGAGGATGACGCCATGCTGGCGGCCCTGGTCCGGAGAGATGGCGACCTCGGGATCCCGACCTTCGGGGCCGAAGTGCACCTGGGCGGTGTTGCAGTTCCCATCGAGCTGGAAGGCGACGATGGCGGAGTCGGGCTGGACGTTCTGGACGTAGGGAGCGCGGACGAAGCTCGCGGCAGAGGCGGCGAGGCTGGTGAGGAGGGCCGCACCCAACAACAGGGGGGAAGCGTTTCGCATGGATCCTCCGGCGCGTCGGAAAGAGCGCGCATTTCGGATCCTGAACACTTCGCCCCGTTGCGGCTTCCGCCTGCTCCGAGGGCCGGACGCTACCCAGGCAGGCGTGGGAGCTGAGGCCCTGTCGGCACGAGACCTGGCGGGGTCCCGAGCGGCACGCCCCAGCCCCGCCGCAGCTTCAGCAGAAGCCTGGGGCCGAGCGGACCGGCTGGCAAGCCGCCCGTCACCCCAGGCAGATCCCTGCCGGCAGGGCGGGCGGGCAGCTCAGCGGGAGTCGCTGCGGACCTCGTATTTCAGCAGCTCCTCGAGCCGCTCGCCGGTCTCCTTCACCTTCCCCACGCCCTCCACCAGCCAGTAGGTGCGCAGCTTCTCCGGCTTGTCCGGACGCACCCGCTCGATCTTCACCGCCTCGAAGGTGCCGGCCGGCACGGTCACCGACTCCACCCCGACCACGCGCCACACGTAGGTCTGCGCCTCCACCTGGGTCTCTCCGGAAGGGAACGCCACGGTCTCCTCGCTGGTGAAGGACTCGGCCCAGCCCGCCTCCCGCGCGGTGGCCACCGACTTCATGATGGCCGGGGTCCAGGTGGTGGTCCGCAGCAGCATGTCGTCGCGGAAGTCCTCCTCGAAGACCCGGAAGACGAGCCCATCGCGCTCCACCATCCAGCTGTCCTCGGCGAGGTGGGGCTGGGTGCTGTGGACGCGGGCCGCAGTCACCCCCGAGCCGTCGGGCACCGGGCCGCGCTCGAGCACCTCGATCTCCTTCTCGAAGACCTCGACGTCGTCGGTGATCCGATAGGTCCAGCTCGACCCCACGGTGAGCGGATAGAGCGAGGTGCTGGCCTCACCGCCCCCATCATCTTCCGGGGGGAGCTCGTGTCCCGGCTTGGGGGTCTGGTTTCCCGGCAGCGGCTCCCCGCCGCAGCCCACCAGCGCGGCCAGCACCGCGCCCAGCAGCACTCCTGTCCAACGGCTCATCCGGCGCTCCTTTCGATCGGTTCAGGTTCTCGTCTGTTGCCATCCGCTTCGGGTCCCCGGCGGGCAGGCCCCGGCCCGGCGACACCGGGCCGGGTGGCGCTAGGCCTGGGTTTCGGTGCCCACGCTCAGCGCGTTCGCGGCGGCGACCCGCTCCTGGGAGGCGCGGACGTTGCGGTGGGCGATCTCCCAGGTCAGGGCCGCGTTGCGCAGGACCACCAGGCGCTCTCCGTGCCGCTCGAGGATGCGACGCAGCAACCGGTCGGCGCGGTGATCCACCGGCAATCCGCGCAGGGAGTTGGCAATGGTCGCCGGCCACCGATCCTGGTGCGCCTCACGCAGCGCCCAGGCGCGCCCGCAGGACAGCCCGTCGATCGAATCCAGCGCCTCCTTGGTGACCCCGGCCATCGCCTCGCGCAGCCTCCAGCTCGAGGCGTCGGTGAGGCCGGTGAGGGATCGCAGCACCAGCTTGGGCGCGCGTCGCACCAGCGTCTCCCGCAGCCCGGTGGCGAAGGGCGTGGTGAGCCCGCGGGTGCTGCGCACCACCTCGAGCGGCACCTCCTCCACCAGCCGCTCACGCAGGGCCTCCGCGCGCGGACCGTCGAGGCCGAGCAGGCTTCGGGCCACCGCGGCCGCCAACCCCAGGCGGATTCCATCCTCCCGGAGCGACCAGGCCTCGGGGCTGTCCACCCCGCCCAGCCCCATCAGCACCTGCTCGGCATGTCCCGTCTCCCAGGCGCGCTCCCGCAGACGCCACGCAAAGGGGGCTTCGTCCTGGAGGAGCACCGCGGCCACCGGACCGGGCACCGCGTCGCTGAGCTGCCCCAGCAGCGCGTGACGCTCCGGGTGGGGGACGGGCGGCAGCGAGCGCAGCACCGCCTCGGGGGCGCGGGAGGCCAGGTGCGCCCGCAGCTCCCACGACAGCGGGCAGTTCAGGTCGACCAGGCTGAGGGCCACGTGGACCGGATGCCGCTCCAGGGCCACCGAGCGCAGGCGGAAGGCGGCGGGACCGCCGAAGCCGGCAAGGAGCCCCAGCGCGAGCCCCGGCTCCCGATCGAAGAGGGGACCCAGCCGCGCCTCGAAGGCGGAGGGCGCCTGCTCCGGACGCAGCGGCTCGGCCCCCGCAGACTCCAGGCGGGCCCTCCGGTGGGTGCCGGCGCCGGACACCTTCCGCGCGCCCCCCTTCCGCGCGATGTTGCCGGGCCCCGGGTCGCTGGCTGCGCGGGCGACACCGCGGGCCGCGAGCGCCTCGAGCACCCGCGCGACGAGGCGCTCCTCCAGGGCGTCGAGCGAATCGGATTCGTTGGGCAGGATGAGCCAGCGGTCGGGATCCCGGCGGGCCTGTTCCAGGAAGTGCTGGCGGACCCGGACGTTGAGGCCACCCCCGGAGAGTCCCTTGCGGCTCCCCGGCGCCATGGGGGCCTTGCCCGCCACCAGCTTGCCGAGCCGCTTGCGCCACCGGGCGAGATCGGGATCCACGTCCACCAGGACCACCAGGTCCGGCCACACCCCGTCTGCGGCGAGCTCACACGCCGCCGCGAGCATCGAGGTGGGCACCCCGCGGCCCCCCCCGGTGAGGGCCAGCTGTGAGTAGAGGTAGCGATCGGCGATCACCACCTCACCGCGGGCCAGCGCCGGAGCGATCACCACCTCCCGCTGTTGGGCGTCCCGCGCGAGGTTGAGGAAGAACTCGGTGCGGGCCCCCATCTCCAGATGGCGGGCGTCGCGGGTGAGCTCGCGGACATTGCGGGCCAGGGCGCTCTTGAGCTCTCCCTTTTCGCGGGCGTGCACCACCGGGTACCCGAGGGCCCGCAGGCGCTCAGCAAGGCGATTGGACAGCGTCGTCTTGCCGCTCCCGTCGATTCCCTCAAAGTCGATGAACACGGTCTGCTCCTTCCTCGGCGCCGGAGCGCACTGGGGGTGAACTCCGGAGGTGGGCGGCCTGTTGCCGGAGGCCCTCGGTGAACTTGCTGAAGGCGCAGCGCCGGGTCTCCGCCAGCTGCATGAGCCAGCGGGGCAGCCGCGCCACCTCGTTGAACTTGACCTCCATCACCGCGAGGTCCGAACGCGCGAAGGGGACCTCCAGGCGCTGGGCGAGCAGCTTCTCCCGGCCCAGCGCGCGCTCGCGGCAGACGGGGTGGAAGGCGACCTCGCGGTCCAGGGTCACCCGCCAGTGGGCGTGGGGCTGGTACACCCACCGGTCGTAGGAGACCGCCAGCACCGGCTGCAGCTCGCCCCGGAACAGCCGTCCGGCCAGGCCCCGCCGCCCGCCTCCTTCCCCCGAGGCCAGACGCGTGCGCGGCAGCCACACCCGCCGCTTGGAGGTGATGCCCCGCCGCTCCCGCTTGGCCTCCAGCACCACCCGGGCCTCGGCGTCACCGGACAGGTCCGGCGCGTACTCCTTGGTCCGCAGCTTGAGGCAATCCCGGGGATGGCTGAGCACCCGGTTGGAGAGGGCGCGGTCCGGACGGTCCAGGTAGACCGAGACCACCCCGGTGGCGGAGGGCGGGGGCCCCGGAAGACACGCCAGCAACCGCGGGGTGAGGAGATCGGCCTCTTCGCGGGTCAACAGGAGCTTCACCTCGCGGCGCGCGCGGGTCAGCGCTCCTTCGAGCGGGACTTTGCGCAGGGGCATGTGCGGATCACTCCAACGAGAGTTGGGCAGCCAGTTGGAAGAAGAGGGCGAAGGCCGGGCGCGAATCTCCGGGACGCAGCGCGTGCTCGCCCTGGAGCATCGCCTTGAAGGAATCGAGGAAGAGGAGGTTGAGCCCGGCGGTGTAGGCGTAGCCGGAGCCACCTTCCGGGCCGAGGAGCTGCAGGGCCTCGGCACCCAGGACCGGCTCGAGCGCCCAACGCTCGGCGGGATCGAGCGGCAGGGCCCACGAGGCGAGGGCGGACTGTGCGGCGAAGCTGCCGGGACGGATGCGCCCGGCGGTCACCTCACCCGAGACGCTCAGGCCTCCCAGTCTGAGGGTGGCGTCCACCGCGCCCGCGCCGGCGCGATGGGCGGCGTCGAACGCGGACACCAGATAGCCGCTCGCGCCGAGGGTCAGCGGCTTGATGGGGCGGATGGCCACGCGTCCGGCGGCATCCTCCCGGCCGGTGCGGATGCCGAGCTCGTCGACGCCGCCTTCGAACACCCCCAGGGACGCGCGCAGGTTCCACAGGGGCTTGGCGCGCCACTCCCCCATCAGGCCGAGCCGGCGTCCGCCCAGGCCGTGGTCGTCGATCAGGTAGTCGACCACCAGGCCGCGCTGGATGGTGGGCAGGTCCCAGCGGCTCATCAGCCGGCGCGCGAGAAAGGGCGACTTGAACTGTCCTCCGTAGAGGCGCAGGTCGCGCGACGGCGTGGACAGGCGGACGTAGGCGTCCTTGAGAATCGCCGAGTCGGCGAAGTCCGCGGTCAGCTCCGCCTCGAGCAGGGAGATCGAGGCGGTGGCTCCCAGCTCGCCGGTGGCCAGGGAGAGACGTCGATCGAAGTCGCGCCGCTCGTCCGCGCTGCCGCGGGCCAACACCCGGGCGCGGATCTGGAACACCGGACGCTCCTCCTCATCCTGCGCCGCCTCGGCCCGTCCATCCGCGACCGAGCGCGTGGGCGCACCCAGATCCACGTTCAGGGAGGGGCCGCCCGAAGGCGCCTGGTGTCCTCCCTGCAGCGTGGCGGAAGGTGCCGGGCCGGCGGTGGGGGTCGCCTCCGCCGCACGCTGCGCTGCACCCCGGGCGGTCACCGCCGCCGCTTGGGGCATGGGAAAGGCCTGGGTGGTGGAAGGGGCGGACGCATCCGGGACCGCGTCGACGAAGGGCTTCTCCCCGGGGGCGCGCGCACCGTCCGCCGCAATTCCGCCGGGGGCCACATGCCGTGAGGCGAGCCCGCCCAGGAAGGCCTCCACGTCGATGAGCCGGACGCGCTCCGGCACGGACGCGGTGGCATCGCACGAACCCGCCTCCGGCGCTGCGGCCGCGGATGCAGGCAGCAGCCACAGGGCCGGGGCCACCAGCCACAGTGCATGAAGGTTGAGCCACTCTCGACGCACGACCTGCCGCCCCCGGTTCGTCGCGTTGCAGGGTCCTTCCCGCAACGACCCGGTGACGCGGTTGCAACCGTGGTGCCGCGCCACTTCGCGCGTGTGCCCCCTGAGGGAGCGGAGCAGCGGGGTGATCGGAAGGACCCGGATGGGAAAAGCTTTCACGACCGTAGCCGCCGCAGGGGCCGCAATGGCGCGTCGACAGGGCCTCCCGGACGTGTCGCGCGGACCCGGCGCAGCCTCCGCGAAGCCCCGTTTTCTCCGCGCATTCCGGGACCGTGGATCCAGTCGCGGCGCGCCATGGCCGTTGGCTGCTGAGCACTGCGAACGTGTCGCTGGGCAGCGAGGACCTGCGTGCTACCGTCGTGCGCTGGTGCGGACGGCTGTGACCGACGGCGACGTCGCGATCGGCGCCTTTCAGCGAACAGGGGCCAGCATGTGCGTGCACGTCTCGAGGGAGTGGGCGGTGACGGTCCGGCTTCACCCGGCAGCTGCGTCGGCGGCAACACGCCACCTGGAAGCGGGGGCGCGATGAGTCAGCGGATCGGGCTGTCGACCGGGGTGGAGCTCGAGTACGTCTGCGAGGGACCGCCCGAGGCGGAGGCGGTGCTGTTCCTGCCGGGCTACACGGACAGCTTCGCGTCCTTCGCACTGAACCTGCCGGCCCTCGCCGAGCGGCACCGGATCTACGGGCTCTCGCTGCGGGGACATGGAAACTCGGCGCGTCCCGCCACCGGCTACTCCCAGGCGCACTTCGTCGACGACGTCGTGGCCTTCATGGATGCTGAGGGGCTGACGACTGCGGCCGTCGTGGGCCACTCCATGGGCAGTCTGGTGGCGCACAAGCTCGCATCCGAGCACCCCTCGCGCGTGAGCCGGCTGGTGCTCATCGGCTCGGGGCCGTCGGCAGCGGGCAACCCGGTGGTCGGGGAGCTTCTGGGGGCGGTGGACGCCCTGACGGATCCGGTGGACCCGCAGTTCGTCCGCGAGTTCCAGTCCAGCACCTTCACGCGCCCGGTCCCTGCGACCTACCTGGACGCCATGGTGGCCAACAGCCTGAAGCTTCCGGCGTCCGTGTGGCAGCAGACCGCTCACGGCTTCGTGGCCGAGGACCACACCGACGCGTTGAGACACATCACCGCCCCCACCCTGCTCATCTGGGGCGATCAGGACGGCTTCTTCGGCGAGCGCGATCAGCAGGCGCTTCTCGCCGCCATTCCGGACGCCCGCCTCTCGGTCTACGAGGGCACCGGCCATGCACCGCACGCGGAGCAACCCCACCGTTTCAACCGTGAGCTGAGCGATTTCCTGCGCTGAGCCAGGTCCACCCGCAGACGAGCCATCCCATGTCACTCGAAGCCTTCGCCAAAATCGCCGACGCCTCCCGGCTCCTCCTGGAGCGCGGGTTCACCGAGGAGACCGTCTCCGAGTGCCTGGGACTGGTGGGACGCGCGATCGGGGTGGACCGGGTCTACATCTTCGAGAACGTCACCACCGCGGAGGGGGAGCTCGCCTGCGCCCAACGCTACGAGTGGGCGGAGGGCGTGAAGCCGGAGATCGACAACCCCACGCTGCAGGAGGTGCCGTACGCGCAGATCCTCCCCGAGTGGTCCACCACCCTCGCGGAGGGCAAGCCGGTCTACGGGTTGGTCGAGGACCTTCCCAAGGAGCTGCAGGACATCCTCCGCCCGCAGGACATCATCTCGATCCTCATCTGTCCCATCACCCTCAACGGCAGGTGGTGGGGCTTCGTCGGCTTCGACGACTGCCACACCCCCCGCGACTGGCCCGCCGAGGAGGTCGCGGTGCTGCGGACCCTCGCGCGGGCGCTGGGCGGCTCGCTGCGCCACACCCAGATGCAGAGCACGCTGCGTGCGGCGCGGGAGCAGCTGCAGGAGGTGCTCTCCAGCACCACCGAGCGGAAGGGCTGAGGCAGGCGCCGTCCCCGGACATGTCCAGACCCCATCCCCGTGGTCCGGCGCGCGCTGCGTGGGCCATCATCGGCGGCGGCGCGTCGGGGACCGCCATGCTCCAGGCGCTCGCGGCGCACGTGCGGGAAGGTGGCCGCGTTCCGGGGCCGGTCGTCCTCTTCGAGGCGGGTGAGCGACCCGGACGGGGGCTTCCCTATGGGGAGACCGCCGACCCGCATCACACCATGGGCCGCACCCGCACCCTCCGGCGGGACAAGGGGCGGCAGCTCGAGGCCCGTCTCGCACAGGCGGTCGCGACCCTGCGCGGGGCCGGCGTCGCGCTCGAGCTGCGCACCCGGACTCCGGTGCTGGATCTCGAGCCCACCGCGGAGGGCCATCGGCTGCACACGGGCGAGGGCCAGCGGGAGGCGGAGCGGGTGGTGCTGGCCACCGGCCACTGGCACGTCCCGCGGCTGGCCCATCTGAGCTCCTGGGTGGACTGGCAGTGGGATGTGCGCCGGCTGAGGGCGGCGATCGAAGACGGGGAGGACGTGCTCATCCTCGGTGCCCAGCAGTCGGCGCTGGACGTGGCGACCAGCCTGGGGCTGCAACGTGCGGGACGTCCCGGGATGGGGCGGATCCACCTGGTCTCCCGACTGGGCGTGCTCCCCGGGGTCTTCGGCCACGTGGGGCGCAAGGAGGTGGCCACCCTGTCGCTGGAGGCGCTGACCCGCGCGCCGCAGGTCACCCTGGAGGCGCTGCTTGAGGCGGTGGTCCGGGACGCCGAGGCGGTGGCGGGCCGTTCCCTGAGGCTGAGGGAATGGACGCCGGAGCGGCTCGCGGCGCGGACGGCGGGGCTCGATGGCACCCGACTGCTCCGACACGAGCTCTCCCTGGCGGCCCGCTCCCACCGACAGAAGCGCCCGCGGCCCTGGCATCCGGTGCTGTGGCACGGGCTTCCCCGGTTCTACGACCTTCTGGGCCGTCTCTCCGCGGAGGACCGGCTGCGGTTGGCGGCACACTGGACCCCCTTGCTGCGCCACGCCGAGGCGATCCACCCCGAACAGGCCGCCCGGGTGCTCGCGCTGCTGGAGGCGGGGGTGGTCGAGCTTCACGCGCTGGGGCCCACCATCCGCCTGGGAGAGGCGGCCGGACGGGTCTGGGCCGAGGGTCCGCGGGGGCGGGTGGAGGCAGCGCGCGTGGTGGATGCCCGCGGGCCGGATCCCCGCCTGGACCGGGCGACGCCCATTGGACCGGTGCAGCGGCTGCTGCAACGGGACGTGATCGCGTCGGGACGGGTGGCGTTCCGGGACCGGGCGACGCTGCCGGCGACGCTCCCGGAGGGATGGTCAATCGAGCGCCGCGGCGACACCGACTGGCTGATCACCGGCGGGCTGTGGGTGGATCCGGAGACCTTCGCGGTCCGCGATCCGCAGGGGCGGACCCGGGGGCTGTGGGCGCTGGGGCCCCTCACGGTGGGGCAATTCCCCTTCTACGCGGGACTGTGGGCCACCCGCGAGGCGGCAGGACGCATCGTCAGGGCCGCGGGCTGATCGGAGGGGCGCCTCGCGATTCGGCCGTTGGCGCCGGCCCGGTGGGAGCGGTGCGTCACCCTGCCGTGTCGGAGGATTCCATCCAAGGTGATCGCGTCCGGGTTGCGGCCTACCATCGGCGCCCAGGTTGTCCTTCTTGAATCCCCAAGCTGCCCTTTCCGAAGACGGAGCCTCACCCCATGTCGATCAAGGTTGATCCCCGCCCTGTGTCGTCCCTGCCCCGCCCCGACGCGACCCGCGACGTGGCCCGCAACACCCTCTCGGGCCAGGCGGCCGGACCGCAACTGGTGAACCCCGAGCAGGCCGAGGCACTCAAGCGCGCGACGGAGCTCAGCGGTTCCAGCGCGCCCCAGGCCCGGGTGAGCGATTCGTTCTCCGCCGAGGCCCGCACGACCGCCCCCGTCGCCGACGCCGCCCGCGCCGCCGCGCCCACCGCCGCCCGCGCGTCCGACAAGGACTACGTGGTCATCAGCTCCAACGAGGACGATCCGGTCCACGCGAAGAACGTGAAGGAGCACCTCCCCAAGTCGGCGTTCTTCCTCGACGACAAGGGCCGTCCGGTGGCGCTCGAGGGGCCCAAGGTCGGTCTCTTCCGCGACGACATCATCGTCCTGCTCAACAACGAGACCGGTCGGTACGAGCCGTACTCCAACAACCCCTGGCAGGACGCCAAGCCGAACCGCAACGGCAACTTCTACTACCCCGGCGAGCCGCGTCAGTCGGTGCTGGACCGCAAGGTCGGCGCGGACGGGAAGGTGGAGCTCGACGAGAACGGCCTGCAGCAGTGGGGCCCCATCAAGACCTTCAGCGGCCAGACCACGGTCTTCGAAGCGGTCAACCAGGCGGCCATGGCCACCGAGGGCTGGGCCGGTCGCGAGATCCGCTGGGGCTATGACGGTCAGCTTCCGGTCCAGACCCACGCCTTCGCCGGATTCAACGCCTTCTTCAGCCCCGCCTCGCGTGCGCTCTTCTTCGGCGTGATCCCCTACCGGCTGCCGGGCGAGACCGACATCAAGGTCTTCGAGATGGCTTCCTCCTGGGAGATCGGCGTCCACGAGGCCGGCCACGCGCTGCACAACGACCTCAAGCCCAACCGCGGCCTGGTCGATGAGGGCTACCGGCAGTGGGGCGAGTCCTTCGGCGATCAGCTCGCCATGTGGACCTCGCTCAAGGACGAGAGCCGCGCCAAGAACCTCATCAAGGAGACCGGCGGGGACCTGAACCGGGCCAACTCGGTGAGCGCCATCGGTGAGGTCTTCGCGGCCCTGGTGGGCGAGGGCACCGGCCTGCGCGAGGCCTTCCACAACAAGAAGGTCTCCACCACGTCCCCCGAGTACCACGACCGCTCGGAGGTGCTGACCGGCGCGGCCTACAAGGTCTTCGTGCAGATCTACAACGACCACCTGCTCGAGGGTCTGGACCCGGTCGACGCGGTCATGAAGTCCGCCGACATCATGGGGACCCTGCTGGTCCGCGCCGCGGACTACACGCCCGAGAACACCATGTCCCTCAAGGACGTGGCCGACGCCTACCTGAAGGTCGACAAGGAGTACTTCGGCGGGAAGTACGGCCGGACCTTCGCCAGCGAGTTCGAGTTCCGCGAGATCTACGACGCGAACTCCTACGCCGAGTGGGTGGAGTCCGAGACCCGCATCCCCGAGCTGCAGCTCGGGGAGAGCCGCACCGATCAGTCCATCGAGCGCTTCGTCAAGGCGAACCTGGACACCCTGGGCATCCCCGCGGACTTCGGTCTGGACCTCCAGAACCACGAGGTCAACGCGCTGGGTGAGCACATCGTGCGCGTGGAGCTGACCCGCGGCCGCGAGCCGGGTGCGCCGGCCGTCGCCAACCACGGCATCATGGTCTTCAACAAGGAAGGCAAGCTGCTGAACTTCGAGACCCCCATGCCCAAGGGCCTGGCGGTGGCCGATGCCCTCGACCTGCTCGATCAGGCGAAGGCGGCCGGCCTCGACGAGAAGGGCACGGTGGGCTTCGTCCTCGACGAGGAGGGCGCCTGGACCGTGGCGGTCGTCGTCCCGCATCCGGTGGAGACCGAGAACGGCATCGCCATGGGCGCGACCTACGACGTCTACTCCCTGGCCTACCCCGAGGGCCGTAACCTCGACCTCGAGGGGCACTCGCACGATCAGCTGATGGAGCGTTATGGTTCGCTCCTTCCGAACGGGGCGGAGATCCTCCTGCCCCAGACCCAGGGCGCTCACACCCACTGAGCCCCTGCCTCCGGTCCCTCTTGACCCACGGGTGAGCGCGCCATGAGCCGGACAGTGATCTTCGAGCGGACCGGAGGCTTCATCGGGATCCGTCAGCGACTGGAGCTCTCCGGAGGCACGCTGACCGCCGAAGACGCCCGCTCCCGGCTGAAGAAGGAGCGGGCGCTCACCTCCGACGAGCAGCAGCGCCTCGACGCGCTGCTCGCCGGGGTCGAGGGGCAGGACGCACCCGCCGGGGAGGCGACCGGGGTGAGCGACGGCTTCGTCCTCAACCTGGAGCTTCCCGACCGGGCCCCCATCCGTTTCCACACCCTGAAGGTTCCCTTCGGACCGGGAGACGGCTCGCCGTTCGGGGAGCTCTTCGCCTTCCTGGACGGGCTGCTCGCCGCGGCGGTGGACGGGCAGGGACGGGGGATCATGCAGCTCTGAACCGTCCGCCCGTGGAGGGGCCGTCAGGCGCCGCCGCGAGATGATGGATGGTGAGCGGTCGGCCGCCTGCTCGGCTGCCGGCGCCCAAGAAGGTTGTCATCGTCGGGGTCCTTCAACCCCTGACGGTGGACCGGTCTGCTCGGACGGCCCCGGAGGCTCCCGAGCGTGGCTGACTCCAATGGACTGCGTCTCTCCCACGCGCCCACCGAGACCCTGACCCTCTCGGACGGTGCCCACCTCGCGTACCGGTGGGACGGCCCGGAGGGAGCGCCGGTGCTCCTGCTCTCCAACTCCCTGGGGACGCACCTGGGGATGTGGGGGCCGCAGGTGCCGCTGTTCGCCGAGCGCTTCCGCGTCCTGCGCTACGACACCCGGGGCCACGGACGGTCGGCGGCCACTCCCGGGGCGTATTCGATGGACCGGCTCGGGCGCGATGTGATCGAGCTGCTCGAGGCGACCGGGGTCTCGCGGGCCCACGTCTGCGGGCTCTCCCTGGGAGGCATGGTGGGCCAGTGGCTCGCGGTCTTCGCGCCCGACCGTCTGGGCCGGCTGGTGCTCGCCAACACCTCGCCCTACATGGGGCCGCCCTCGGCCTGGCAGGCGCGCATCGAGACGGTGCGCCAGGAGGGGATGGAGGCCCTCGCCGAGGGCTCGCTCTCGCGCTGGTTCACCAGGAAGTTCCTCAGCTCCCATCCGCTGGAGGTGGCGGCGGTCCGGGAGATGCTGCTGGCCTGCAACCGCGGCGGCTACATCGGCTGCTGTGCTGCCATCCGCGACATGGACCTGCGGCCGCTCGCCCAGCTCATCCGGGTGCCGACCCTGCTGATCGTCGGCCGGGAGGATCCCTCGACGACCCACCGGGATGCCGCGCTGCTGGAGGGCCCCATGCCCAACCCCCCCCGGCGCGTGGAACTCCAGGCCGCGCACCTCTCGAACGTCGAGCAGCCGGAGGCCTTCGGCCGGGCGGTGGTGGACTTCCTGTCATGAGCGATGGTCCCGTCGGACGTGCCAGCGGCGCGGTCCCCATCCGGGAGGTGCGCGCCATCCGGGTGGAGCTGCCCACCATCCGCCCGCACCGCCTGTCGATGACCACCATGCGCACCCAGACGCTGGTCTTGGTGCAGGTGGTCTGCGACGACGGCATCGTCGGCATCGGTGAGGGAACCACCATCGGCGGGCTGAGCTATGGCCCCGAGAGCCCGGAAGGCATCCAGCTCACCATCCAGCGCTATCTCGCGCCGCTGCTGCTGGGGCGGGATGCGCGGGAGGTCCGCCCGGCCATCAGCGCCATGGCCCAGCAGATCCGCGGCAATCACTTTGCCCGGGCGGCGGTGGAGACCGCGTTGTGGGACGCGCAGGGACAGCGGCTGGGGCAGCCCGTTTCGGAGCTGCTCGGAGGTCGGGTGCGCTCCTCCATGCCGGTGGCCTGGACCCTGGCGAGCGGGGACACCGCCCGGGACATCGAGGAAGCCGAGGAGATGCTCGCCAAGCGGCGTCACCGGGACTTCAAGCTGAAGATCGGGGCGCGGCCGGTGCGGGAGGACCTCGCCCACGTGACGGCCATCGCCCGGGCCGTCGGGGATCGCGCGACGGTCCGGGTGGACGTGAACCAGGCCTGGGATGAGATCACCGCGCGCTTCGCCATGGCGGCGCTGCAGGATGCGGGCGTCCACCTGGTCGAGCAGCCGGTGTCGATGGCGCGCCCGGACGCACTCGCCCGTCTGAGCGCGCTGTTCACCGTTCCGGTGATGGCCGACGAGGCCCTGCAGGGGCCGGTGGACGCCTTCGCGCTCGCCAGGGCCGGCGCGGCGAACGTGTTCGCGGTGAAGCTCGCCTCCTCGGGAGGATTGCTCGCCGCCATGCAGGTCGCCGGGATCGCCCAGGCGGCGGGGGTGGGGCTCTATGGGGGCACCATGCTCGAGGGCGGGGTGGGCACCGCGGCCTCCGCGCAGGTCTTCTCGACCTTCGAGCGGCTCGACTTCGGCACCGAGCTGTTCGGGCCCCTGCTGCTCACCGAGGAGCTGCTGGAGCGCCCGCTTCAGTACAGCGACTTCGAGCTCCGCATCCCCGAAGGCCCCGGCCTCGGCGTCCGGCTCGACCCCGAGCGGGTGGAGCGGTTCCGCGTGGACACCTGAGTCTCATTCGCCTTCCCCGGCTGCCTTTCTCTCATCCACCCAAGGAGCGCCATGCTGTTCCACGTCACCATGGAGGTCCGCCTCCCTCCCGACATGCCGGAGGACAAGGCCACACAGCTCAAGACCACCGAACGCGCGCGGGCCCAGGCCCTCCAGGAGAGCGGCCAATGGCGCCACCTGTGGCGCGTCGCCGGGCGCTACGCGAACGTCAGCATCTTCGATGTGGAGAGTCCGCAGGTGCTCCACGAATTGCTCTCCACCCTCCCGTTGTTTCCCTACATGGAGGTCCAGGTGCAGCCCCTCTGCCGCCACCCCTCCTCGATCCACCCCGACGACCGTTGATTCCGGGGAGGGCCGGCGCGCGCGCGACGCCCGGCGGGTCGCCCGGAGACTGTCCGGCAGGGGCCGGTTGGGCTCCGGGGATGCCTGTGCCCGGCAGGGGGTGGGAGGACGCGCCCACCCATCGTGCGCATCTGAAGAGTGGGATGGCGGGAGGACGGCCGGTGCTTCTCTCCCGAAGGTGGTCCACCGCGTGGTTCGGAGGCTTCAGATGGACAAGAGCAGGGTGAAGAGCGAGTACATGCAGGACTTCCTCAACCGGGTCTGCGGGCTGGACCACGACCGGGGCAATCCGCGGACGAAGCAGATCCTGCGGCGCCTGCTCGGGGACCTGTACCAGGCCATCGAGGACCTCGACGTCACCGACGACGAGTACTGGACCGCCATCGGGACCCTCACCGAGCTGGGCCAGGAGCGGCAGGTGGCGTTGATCTCGCCGGGCCTGGGCCTGGACCACTTCTTCGACCTCCGGATGGAGGCCCGGGAGCGCGCCGCGGGTCTGGAGATCGGCACGCCCCGCACCATCGAAGGCCCCCTGTACGTGGCCGGTGCGCCGCTGGAGCATGGGGAAGCGCGCCTGGATGACGGGAAGACCCCGGGGGAGGTCTTCTTCATGTCCGGGACGGTCAAGGACACCCACGGCAACGCCATTCCGGGGGCCCTGGTCGAGGTGTGGCACGCCGACGGGCTGGGCAACTACTCGTACTTCGACCCCACGCAGAGCGAGTACAACCTGCGCCGGAAGATCAAGACCGGCCCAGACGGTCGCTACAGCTTCCGCTCCATCATGCCTGCCGGCTACGCGGTCCCCGAAGGGGGCCCCACCGAGAAGGTGCTCGACCAGCTGGGGCGCCACGGCCGCCGGCCCGCGCACATCCATTTCTTCATCTCGGCCGACCACCACCGCTGGCTGACCACCCAGATCAACATCGAGGGGGACCCGGACATCTTCGACGACTTCGCCTTCGCGACCCGCGATGGCCTCATCCCCCACGTCGTCACCCACACCGACCCGGCGGAGATCAAGGAGCGGGGGTTGGAGGCGCCCTTCAAGACCATCGACTTCGACTTCGTGCTGCAGCCGGAGACTGAAAAGGTGATGGACTCGGTGGTAAAGCGTGCCCGCGCCGAGGGATATCCCGAAGGGGGCAAGGAGGCCCCAGCCGATGCCGCAGCTCCGTGAGGTGGTCATCGTCAGTGCCGTCCGGACGCCGGTGGGTAAGCTCGGTGGAGCGCTCGCCCAGGTCCGTCCCGATGATCTCGCCGCCCTGGCGGTGAAGGAGGCGGTGAAGCGCGCGGGCGTGGACCCCGGCGAGATCGAGGAGGTCATTCTCGGCTGCGCCAATCAGGCCGGTGAGGACAACCGCAACGTCGCGCGGATGGCCCTGCTGCTGGCCGGGTTCCCGGATCACCTGGCGGGGGTCACCGTCAACCGCCTGTGTGCCAGCGGTCTTGCCGCCATCAACCAGGCGGCGCGCGCCATCGCCTGCGGAGAGGGGGACGTGTGGGTCGCCGGTGGGGTGGAGAGCATGAGCCGCGCCCCGTACTCGGTTCCCAAGCCTCCCAAGGGCTTCATGCCGGGCAATGCCACCGCCTGGGACACCAGCCTCGGCTGGCGCTACCCCAACCCCCGGATGGAGGCCCGCTTTCCCCTGGAGGCCATGGGGGAGACGGCAGAGAACATCCAGGAGCGCTCGCGCGAAGGTGCCTACAAGGGCGGGGAGATCACCCGCGAGGACCAGGACCGCTACGCCCTCCAGAGCCAGGAGCGCGTCGTCGCCGCCATGAACGGGGGACACTTCAAGGCCGAGCTCGTCCCGGTGGAGATCCCCCAGCGCAAGGGCCCGCCGCAGGTCGTGGACACCGACGAGCACCCGCGACAGCGCGTCGAGAACGGCAGGCACGTGCTGGACACCAGCCTCGAGCAGTTGGCCAGGCTTCCGCCGGCCTTCCGCAAGGGGGGCTCGGTGACCGCGGGGAACTCGAGCGGGATGAACGATGGGGCGGCGGCCCTGGTGCTCATGTCCGCCGAGCGCGCCAAGGCGCTCGGGATTCAGCCTCTCGCCCGCTGGGTGTCTTCGTCCGCGGCCGGAGTGGATCCCCGGGTGATGGGGATCGGGCCGGTCTCCTCCACGAAGAAGGCGCTCGCGCGCGCCGAGCTCAGCGTGGGGGATCTGGATCTCGTCGAACTCAACGAGGCCTTCGCGGTGCAGGCGCTGGCGGTGATGCGCGAGCTCGGATTGGACGAGGCCATCACCAACGTCAATGGGGGCGCGGTCGCGCTGGGGCACCCGCTGGGCTGCTCGGGGGCGCGCATCATGACCACCCTGATCCACGAGATGCACCGCCGGGCGAAGGAGGGCGCGCGCATGCGCTACGGCCTCGCCACCGCGTGTGTGGGCGTGGGGCAGGGCGAGTCCACCGTGATCGAGCGCCTCTGAGGTCGGCCGGAGCGTCGGCAGAATCGCCGGCGCCCCTTGAATGTACGCAGTTCGGATTCGCAGTCGTGGGAGGGCGCTGCGTTGTGCGGCGCTCCACCGGAGGAGCACGAGGGGCATGAAGAAGGTTCCGCAGATCTCCGCTGAAGAGGCGGCGCGGCTGGTGAAGGACGGCGACGTGCTGCTCGCCGGTGGCTTCGGGATGACCGGCAACCCGGTGCACCTGCTGCACGCGCTGGCCGAGACCCAGGTGAAGGACCTCACCTACGTCGGCAACAACGTCGGAGAGGCGGGACTCGGCGGGGGCCGGCTCCTGCGCAATGGCCAGCTGAAGAAGGCGGTGGGGTCCTACTTCACCAGCAACCGGGAAGCGGTGGCCGCGGCCCAGTCCAAGTCGCTCGAGGTGAAGCTGCTCCCCCAGGGGACGCTGGCCGAAGCGCTCCGGGCGGGCGGCGCCGGGCTGGGCGGGTTCTACACGCCGACCTCGGCGGGGACCCTGCTCTCCCAGGATGCCGACGTCCGGGAGATCAACGGCGTCCCGCAGGTCTTCGTCCCTGCGCTTCGCGGCAACATCGCCTTCATCCGGGCGTGGAAGGCGGATACCGCCGGCAACCTGCAGTACCGGATGACCGAGCAGAACTTCAACGTGGCCATGGCCACCGCCGCGGACGTGGTGGTCGCCGAGGTGGAGGAGATCGTCGAGGTGGGGCAGCTCGACCCCAACCAGATCCACACCCCCAGCGTCTACGTGGACTACCTGGTGCAGGCGACGCTGACCCTGGAGGACCTCGGCTCTTCGGCCTCGGTCTCCGCGAGCGACCAGAAGCAGGACGACGAGCGGATGATGATCGCGCGCCGCGTCCGGCAGGAGTTCAAGGACGGGGACGTGGTGAACCTGGGCATCGGGATTCCCACCCTGGTCGCCGACCTCATCGGTCCGGATGACGACGTGGTGCTGCACACCGAGAACGGCATGCTCGGGATGGGACCGGCGCCGGCCGACGGCGGGGCCATGGACTACCCGGTGAATGCAGGGAAGATCCCGGTGAGCGCCGTCCCGGGGACCTCCTACTTCGACAGCGCCGCCTCCTTCGCGATGATCCGCGGCGGGCACGTGGACGTGGCGGTCATGGGGGGGCTCGAGGTGGATGCCAAGGGCAACCTGGCCAACTGGGCGGTCCCGGGCAAGCCCCTCCTGGGGGTGGGCGGGGCGATGGACCTCGCCGCCGGGGCCAAGCGCCTCATCGTGACGATGACCCACACCGGTCCGCAGGGTAAGTCGAAGATCGTGCCCGAGTGCACCCTGCCGCTCACCGCACGCGGCGTGGTGGACGTGGTCATCACCGAGCTCGCGGTCTTCCGCTTCATCGAGGGTCGTCTGACGCTGGTGGAGCTCATGCCCGGCGCCACCCTCGAGGAGGTCCGGGAGAAGACGGCGGCTTCCTTCGACGAGCGGCTCTGAAGCGCCCTGCGTCTTGAAGCCTCCGGCCGGGGCGAGGCGGGTGAGAAGCCTGTCTGCCCTTCCCGGGTGGCGGGTCGGGTCGCAGCAGGATGCAGGTGAGCCCCTCCTGCCGTTCCCGTCGGTGACGACCCGGTTCGGTGGAGGAGCGGGTGAGAACCTCTCGGTGACGCCTCGGCCGCGAGGTGCGCCTGGCCCTGCTGTTGGAAACGACGCCGATCGGATGCGGCAGGTGGAAGCGTCCCCGCCTTCCTCTCGGCAACGAACCACCGGGCTGGGGCCGACCTGTGCATCGGTGAGCGGGCGGGCAGAGCAGGCCCCCGCCCGGGCGACGGGTTTCAACCGAACGTTCCGATCCCCACCCTCAGAACACGCAGGGTCGGGCCGACCGAGCGGGTGCGCCCGGACGTCCGTACCCACGAAAGGAGCGAACGATGGGAGAGACGAGCGACAAGGTGAGCGGGAAGGTGAAGGAGGTGTACGGCGCGGCGACCGGTGACCGCCGGACCGAGGCCGAAGGCAAGGCGCAGCACGCGCGGGGCGGCCTCAAGGGCTGGTTCGAGCGGATGCGGCAGTCGTGGCGGCGCATGAACGAAGCGCCCACCACGCAGACCCGGCGGCCCATCTGACCCCTCTTCGACGCAGGATCGGGAGGATGGGATGACCGCAGGAAGCCTGGTTGGCCCCGCGGGCGGGAGCGGAGTTCCACACGGCGAGCGGTTCGGTCCTTGCCCGCCTGCAGCAGAGCGGGCGGGCAGGGCGGCCGGGCATTGACGCGGCAGAAGTTCCAATCATCCGGGTGTTGTCCTCCATCGCGGCCGCAGCGGCCCCGGAGCGCCGGAACGGCAAGGCTTCGGAAGCGCAGGCGGCCCTCACCCTTTTGAGGAGACGAGGATTCTGCATGGGACGACGACTGATTGGATTGGCGCTTTCCGCGATGCTGATGGCCACGCCCGCGTTCGCGGGGCCGGGTCCGAGCGAGGACGTGCTGGGGCGGGCGGTTCCCGCCGCCGACGGGCGCGCCACGGTGGTGATCTACGCCAACCGTGACAACGAGAAGATGCTCGGCCGCTACGCCATGCCGCTGCTCTACGAGCTGCGGGAGCAATCGCCACGCGTCATCGTGAAGGTGGACCTGAGCGACGTTCCGGGGCTCTTCCATGGTGTCGCACGGAAGAAGGCGCGGGAGGGATTCGACCAGAGCCTGCGCGACATGACCGAGTTCTTCGCCGCCAAGGGCGAATCCGCTCCGGCGGACATGAAGTCTCAGTTCTTCCTGGTCGCCGACATGGAGGGGGAGGCGCACCGCGCGCTGGGCCTGCCCGAGGGCTTCGATACGCCGGTGGTTCAGGCGCTGGGGCCGGACGGGAAGGAGCTCGTACGCGGGAAGCTGACCACCTCCGCCCGCCGGGTGGAGAAGGTGCTCTCGGGTTCGGGAGACACCGTGGCCGGCCTCGATCAGAAGTCGGGAACCCGCTGAAGCTGAACTGACGAAGCAGCACTCGAGCCCCTGCCGAGCGTGATGCCGGCAGGGGCTTTTCGTGTGTCCGGGGAGCTCCAGGGCGTGACCTCGTCCCGACGCGGTTGGGAGTCCCGACGCACGATGAAGCGGTCACGCCGTGGCGCCGGGCGGGCATCGGGTGCGCTGCACCCTCTGCGGGCATCCGTGCTCCTTCGGGCTTCAGATCGCCGCATCACCGAGGACGCGCCGCACGTGGGTGAGACTCACCTCGCGCAGGCGATCTCCCAGGCGGTCATCCTGGGCGAGTGAGCTGGGAGGGTGCGGTTGGGTGCGCTTCCAGTACAGGCCGCTCTCGCCTTCGATGGTGGGATCGATCGCGCAGCGCAGTTGGGTCTGCGCGCCGTCCTCGGGCGTCAGCATGAAGCCCATGAAGAGGCCGCGCAGCGGCTGGGGGATGCGGCGCCAGATGTCGGACGCGACCATCCCGGGGTGCGCGGCGTAGGTGCTCACCTTCGTGCCCTTCAGGCGCCGCGAGAGCTCCCGGGCATAGAGCACGTTCATCAGCTTCGTCTCGCGGTAGCGCTTGAGGCGGGCGAGGGGCGAGCGGATCGGACGTTCCAGGCGGTTCCAGGGGATGCCGGTCACGTCGAAGTGCCAGTGGCTGGTGACCATCACGATGCGCGAGGGAGCGCTCGCCTCGAGCAGCGGCAGCAGGCGCTCGGTCAGGAGGAAGGGGCCCAGGTGATTGGTGGCGTAGGTGAGCTCGAACCCGTCGGCGCTCACGCCCCGTGCGCCGGCGATGGCGGCGTTGTTGATCAGGCCGTGCAGGGGCTCACCTGCTGCCAGCAGCTCCTTTGCTGCGCGATCCACCTCCCGCAGGTTCGAGAGATCGGCCGAGAAGGGCATGATGCTCGCTTCCGGATGACGCTTACGCAGCCACGCCACCGCGGGCGAGGCGCGATCCCAGGTGCGGGCACCGAAGAGGACCTCCGCGCCGCGCTCCGCCAGCCCGTCAGCGGTGGCCAGGCCGATGCCGGTCGCCGCGCCGGTGACGAGGAAGCGCCGCCCGCGCAGGTCCACCTGAGGCGCGCGCGGATGGCCTGAAGGGTTCCACGTGTCCGGCCGCTCCTCCGGGGTCACCTCGGTCCGGTGGCCGGTCCGGCTCACGGGACCACCGTCACCGGACGCTGACTCTGCCGCAGGACCTTCTCGGTCACCGATCCCACCAGCAGTCGAACGGCAGGAGAGGCCAGGCCGCGGGCGCCCATGACGATGAGGTCGACGTCGTGGACCTCGGCCTGCTCGACCACCAGTTCGGCCGGGCGACCGACTTTCACCATCACGTTGAGGCGCTCCCGGGGGAGGTCGTGGTGGAGGGACTGCACCATCGCCTCGACCTCATCCGCGTGCTGTTTGGAGGGGGAGGGGAGGGTGATGCCGCCGTCCAGGAACGCGAACGGGAGCTTCGTCGGCGGCTCGAGGATGGTGAGGGTGTGGACCAGGGCGCCGGTCTGCCGTGAGAGCTCCACCGCGAACCGCAATGCCCGCTTGGAGCCCTCCGAACCATCCACCGCTACCAGAATGCCGCGCATGTCCCCTCCTCGGGTGAGCCGTGACCTCAGGGAGCCTGTCTCGCCGGGGCAGGGAGGTAAAGCCTGAGGCGGGGGGCGGTGCGCGGACGCAGGCGTCCCGTCGCGTGGTCGACGCGGCGGACCGCTCAGGCGTTGATGGGACGTGCTTGCGGCCGAAACGAGGTGTTCAGCGCAAGCCGGCCATGGGCTGGAGCACCTGCATCGTGCCGCGGGTCACCCCGAACTGCTCATGGGCGCTGGCACGTCGGACCGCCTCCGAGGGGCTGAGCCTTCCGGCGAGGAGCTCCTGATAGGCCGAGAGGACCCGGGCGGCCTCCTCCTGTGACTCCCGCACGAACTCGACCCGGAAGCGTCGCACGCCGGCGTCGAGGAGCCGGGGGACGAGTGAAGCCGCGGTCTGTGCCTGGGCATTGAAGACGGTGTTGCGGCAGCCCACGTCCACCACCACCGGATGCTCGAGGCCCGTCCGATCCCGGAGCGCGACCCGGTGCTTCTCACAGGGGCGACCACAGCTGCGGAAATCGCGGCCGGAGGAGAGGGTGTGCGCGTAGACGCAGTGCTCGGTGTGGAAGGTCGAGATGTGGTGGTGCAGGGGAATGGTGAAGCGCGAGGCCGGCGCATGCGCGAACAGAGCGAACAGTTGGGTCTCGTCGAGGTCATGCGCGCAGGTGAGCGTATCCAGCCCCAGCGCGAGCAGGTGGTGGGCGGTGAGGCTGTTGGTGACATTGAGGGAGAAGTCGCCGTGCAGCATCGGCCGGTCGGGTCCGGGCGACTTCTCCCGGAAGTGCATGAGCGCCCCCCAGTGCCGGACCAGGACCGCATCGGGAGCGAGCCGGGCGAGTCGTTGGTCGTAGCCCTCCTCCCCGGGCTTCTGGACGCGCACCGTCGCCAGGGTGACCCGGAGACCGGCATCCCGTGCACGCTTCACGGCGCGCTGCAGGCCCACCATCTCCATCCAGTCCAACTCCACCTCGGGAAGGCCGGCGGCGATCACCGCCTCGAGCTGGGCATCCTCCCGGCACAGCGGCAGCAGACGGGCGGGGCCGGTGATCTCTCCGACGAGCGTCGCCTGCGTCCTCTCCCCGGATGCGGCGGTGCTTTCGGAGGTGGCGCGCAGCTGCGTCCGGAGGGCCTCGAGGACCGGCTCCTGACGCACTTCCCGGACGCTGCCGGATTCGAGCGCGGTGGTGAGCCTTCCCACCAGCTCCCGGCGCAAGGCCTTGAGCTCCGACACCGGCAGGTGCAGGCCCTCGGCGAGGCCGGCTGTCTCCAACCCCGCCAGGTGAAACAGCGTCCCGCCGAGCGCGCCGAGCTTCCCGCTCAGCAGCGCCGCATCCAACCCGCCCCGCTGTGCGGCTGACAGGAGGGAGGTGCTCTGCGCCTCGGTCCGGTGCCGGCCGCTTCGGGCGACGACCACCAGGGGGGCTCCCTCGCGGCCCCGCACTTCGAGGGAGAGGGGGTGACGACCCGTCGGACCCTCGGCCTCGATGAGGCTCCGGGTCTGCCGCGCGAGCGCCGGATCACTGGTGAGCCACACCCGCTGGCCGGGACGCACCCGCGCGAGATCCGGACCGGGGGTTCCGAAGCCCAGGATCCAGCCGCTTCCCTCCGGTGTGACGCGGAAGATGGGACCGCCGGGCTCATCGGTGGCCTCGGGGTGACCGGCATCGAAGACCACGCCCATTCCCGGACGGGGATCCCGCTCGGGCTCGTGGGAACCTTCGAGGGGCGAGGCCAGTGCGCCGTGGGGACCCTTGGGACGCGCCGCTCCGAGCCCCAGCGCGCCGGTCCATGGGCGTCCCTGCGCCTCGGGCGCGACGCGGACATCGCGACCGTCGATCGCCACCACCCGGCCCAGGTAGATGCCGCGATGCTTGGGAAAGCGTCCCTCGACCAGCGTCTGGTGGTCGCTCCCTGCGAAGAAGCCGTGGGAGGGCCCGCGGCTGTAGGAGAGGTTCATCGCCGTGAGGTCCCGGCGCAGCCCCGCGGGATCGGGAGCGCCCGCGAGGAGTCCGTCGATCCAGCGGCGATAGCCGGCGATGGCGGTGGCCACGTACTGCGGTCCCTTCTGCCGGCCCTCGACCTTGAGGCTGTGGATGCCCAGCTCGATGAGCCTGGGCACCGCGAAGACCCCCGCCAGGTCCTTGGGGCTGAGCAGATAGGAGACGTCGTCCTCCAGGGGGCGCGCCTCGCCGTCGACGATCAGGGTGTAGGGGAGCCGGCAGGACTGGGCGCACTGACCGCGGTTGGCGCTGCGCCCCCCCCAGGCCTCACTGGTGAGGCACTGGCCGCTCCACGACATGCAGAGGGCGCCGTGGATGAAGACCTCGAGCTCCATGTCGGTCTGGCCGCTGAGCCGCTCCAGCTCGGCGACCGAGAGCTCCCGCGGGACCACGGCGCGGGTGACGCCGAGCGTGCGGGCGAAGCGCAGCCCCTCGGCGCTGGAGAGGGTCATCTGCGTGGAGGCGTGCAGCTCGAGCTCCGGGCACAGGGCCCGCGCCAGAAGCATGACCGCGGGATCCTGCACGATGAGCGCGTCGACCCCGGCCTCGGCCACCCGCCGCAACACCCGCTCGAGCAGCGGCAGCTCACTCTCGAAGACCAGCGTGTTGAGGGTGAGGTAGGCGCGGGCATTGGCGCGATGGATGCGCCCGACCGTCTCCTCCAGGGTGTCGAGGGGGAAGTTCGAGGCCCGCGCGCGCGCGTTGAAGCCCTCGTCCAGACCGAAGTAGACCGCGTCCGCACCCGCAGCGAGGGCGGCCTTCAGGGAGTCCAGATCCCCCGCGGGGGCGAGCAGCTCAGGTCGACGGGAAGCCATGGCGCTTCCTTATCCGACTCCTGACTTCTGGACCTCACCGAGCGATCCCGGCGGTCCCCCGCATGCTTCGCCGGGGTAGATTCCGCCTCATGCTCCTTCGCCCGCTCTCCCTCCTGATCGCCCTGATGTGTGTCCCGTTCGTCGGCGCCGGCTGCGGCATTCCCGATGAGGATCGCCCGGACACGGAGGTGGACGCGGGGAGTGACGGCGGGGACCTGCCCGACGACGGAGGGGACTCGCCCGGAGAAGGGGAGGACGAAGAGGATGACCCGCACGCCGAGGCGGACATCGACTGGGACTTCGGGGCGCCGATCAGCGTTCCTCTGGAGACCTGGACCTACGTCCCCATCGAGGGCGCGCGCTGCGCCAATGGCACCGACACCGGCGTGGCGGTGAACTTCACCGATCGCTCCGACGATCTGGTGGTCTTCATGGCGCCCGGCGGAGCCTGCTGGGACAGCCTCACCTGCTTCATCCTGCGCTCCGCCTCCCACCTCGAGGACACCATGCAGGGGCAGGTGGTGGTGGACGAGGCCATCGCGCTGGGACCCCTCTTCAGCCGCAGCCCGGAGAGTCCCTTCCGGGACGTCAACATGGTGTACGTGCCCTACTGCACCGGGGACGTTCACGCCGGGACCCGCATGGCGAGCTACCGCTTCGGCGACGAGGATCGCGCGGTGCACCACGTGGGGGGAACCAACATCCGCCGCCTCCTCGAGCGACTGGTGCCGACCTTCCCGGAGGCGGAGCGCGTGTGGTTCGCGGGCGCCTCGGCGGGTGGGTTCGGGGCGACCTACAACTGGTGGGTGGCGCAGGATGCCTTCCCGGACGCGCGGGTCGACGTGCTCGATGATGGCGCGGCGCCGGTGGATTTCCTGGCGGCGCGCTTCTCCGCGATGATGGACACCTGGGACCCCGAGTCGCCCCCGGGCTGCAGTGCCTGCCGGCTCCAGCTCAGCGCCCTGTTGCCCTACTACGCCGCGCGCTATCCGCCCCCGCACCGGTTCGCGCTGCTCACCTCCACCCGGGACGAGGTGATCGTCGGGTTCTCGGGGCTGACGTCGGCGACCTTCGAGAACGGCGTGGGGCTGCTGCGCGATGCGGCGGGGCCGGGTCAGAAGACCTTCTACGTTCCGGGGACGGCACACGTGCTGCTCGCCCAGAACCCCATGCTCGTCTCCCCCGAGGGGGTGAGCACCTACGAGTGGCTCTGGCAGTTCGTGACCGATGATCCCCAGTGGGACCATCAGGGGGACTGAGCGCCTCGCGGGCAGCCGCACCCGGCACGGGTCAGAGCCGCTCGCGGGCAGCCGCACCCGGCGCATGTCAGTGCCGCTCGTTGACCGGTGCCCAGGCGCGGGTCAGAGCCGCTCGTTGACCGGTGCCCGGCGCGTCGTCACAGCCGCTCGATGATCAGCCCCTGATTGTCGGCGCTGAGCAGGTGCGCGTCAGCAGTCAGCCCCTCCTCCTGCAGCACCCGGAGGCAGCTTTGCCGGGCCGCTTCCTCCTCACCGGCCTTGGCGAGCGCCATGAGGGTGCTTCCGGAACCGGAGAGAAACGCGCCCTCGACTTCGGTGAGTTGTTCCATGCGCGCGAAGGCGCGCTGGAGACGGGCGTCGAGCGCCAGGCGATAGCGCTGGTGGAGCTGATCTTCGAAGGGCAGGGCGCCGCCCAGGTGCCCGGCGCGGGCAATCCGCAGTGCGGACAGGGAGGCCCGCTGCAGATTGAACACCGCCTCGCCCAGCCGGACCTGCTTCGGGAGCGCCTCGCGTGCGTCGGCGGTGCGGATTTCGAGCTGTGGGATCAGCACCACGTAGCGCCGGCCGTCCAGCTCCACCCGCTCGTGCCCCCGGCCCGTGGCACCGACGCAGAAGCCCCCGTGCACCGCTGGCGTGGCGTTGTCCGGGTGTCCCTCCAACGCGCAGGCCGCGTCACACACGCGTTCCCGATCCACCCGGGAGAGCCCGTGGGTCAGCACCTCGGCGATGGCGAGTCCGGCAATGCGCGCGCACGCGCTGGAACCGAGGCCCCGAGCGAGCGGGATGCGGTTGTGCAGGTGCAGCGCCAGCGGCGGGAGGGGTGTTCCCGGAGGCAGGTGGTCGCGCAGGGTGGTGACGACGAGATTCGTCGCATCCAGCGGCACGTCCGCCCCGGTCGAGGTGAGGGTCAGCGTCGCGGACGGACGGACCTCGACCTCGAAGTGCAGCGAGAGCGCGAGACCGAAGCAGTCGAAGCCGGGACCGAGGTTGCTGGTGGTCGCCGGGACCCGGACGCGGAAGGGCTCCATCACCGCGATCCCAATGCCCGTTCGATGGCAGCAAGCTCGGCCTCGACGCGGATCGCGGGCGAGGCGTGGCGGATGGCCAGGTCGGGATCCTTCAGACCGTGGCCGGTCAGGGTGCACACGATGCGCTGTCCCTTCGGGAGTCGTCCTTCCGCATGCCGTGCGAGCAGCCCGGCGACACCGGCAGCCGAGGCGGGCTCACAGAAGACACCCTCCTTCTGGGCGAGCCAGGTCCAGGCCTCCAGAATCGCCGCATCGCTCACCGCGCCGATGTGACCCTCCGAAGCATCCCGGGCCTGGATGGCCCCATCCCAGCTGGCCGGATTGCCGATGCGGATCGCCGTGGCGACCGTCTCCGGCGCCTCGACCGGGGCACCGCGCACCAGGGGACTGGCGCCCTCGGCCTGATAGCCCATCATCCGGGGCCGCTTCTGGATCTCACCGGCCGCAGCCGCCTCGCAGTAGCCCTTCCAATGCGCGGTGATGTTCCCGGCATTGCCGACCGGCAGGAAGTGCAGATCGGGCGCTGCCCCGAGCGCCTCGATGACCTCGAAGGCGAGGGTCTTCTGTCCCTCGATGCGGAAGGGGTTGATGGAGTTGACCACCGCGAGCTGTCCCTTGGCGCCGAGCTCCCGGACCAACACCAACGCGCGGTCGAAGTTGCCGGCAATCTGCAGCACCGTCGCGCCGTGCTGCATGGCCTGCGCGAGCTTCCCCAACGCCACCGCGCCGTCCGGGATGAGCACGTAGCAGGCGATCCCCGCGCGGGCCGCATACGCCGCTGCGGAGGCAGAAGTGTTCCCGGTGGAGGCACAGACGATCGCCCGCGCACCCTCCTCGAGCGCTTTGGCCACCGCGAGGAACATCCCGCGATCCTTGAAGGAGCCGGTGGGGTTGGCGCCCTCGACCTTGAGGAAGACCTCACAGCCGGTGCGCGCGGAGAGCGCGGGGGCGGGGACGAGGGGCGTGGAACCCTCGCCCAGCGTGAGGCGCGGCGTCGCGTCGGTGATGGGGAGCCGATGCCCGAAGCGGGCCATGAGTCCGAGGGACATGTCAGTCCTCCAGCCGGATGTGCACCGGCGGGGTGGCGAGGTAGGGGGCCTGGCGGATGGTCTCGAGCGCTCGGCTGAGCTGTGCATCCGCGGCCGGGTGGGTGGTGAAGACCAGGGGCACCTGCGCGCCGTGATCCGTCTCCGGCTGGTAGAGGCTGGCGATGGAGATGTCCTGGCTGGCCAGGGCACGGGCGACGCCTTCGACCACGCCGGGACGATCGATCACCTCGAGGTGGAGGTAGTGACGGCTGACGACCTCGCCCATCGGACGCAACCGGAGGTCGCGGCCCCGGGTGTCGTTCCGGCGCACCGGCCCCTCGCCGCGGAGCGCGTGGACGATGTCGCTGAGCACCGCGCTCGCCGTCGGTTCGGCGCCGGCGCCGCGGCCGTAATAGAGCTGCGGGCCGGTGAGGTCGCCTTCCACCTCCACCGCGTTGAACTCGTCCATCACCTGGCTGATGAGGCGGGTGGTGCGCACCAGGGTGGGGTGCACGCGCAGCTCGACCTCCGCGCCTTCCACCTGCGCGATCGCGAGCAGCTTGATGCGGTAGCCGTGCTCGCGGGCCCAGGTGACGTCGAAGGCGGTGAGATCCCGGATGCCCTGGGTGAAGATTCCGGTGCTCGGAATGGGCCTGCCCAACACGAGGCTCGCGAGGATCGCCAGCTTGTGCGCGGCATCGCCACCGCCCACGTCCAGGGTGGGATCGGCCTCGGCGAAGCCCAGCTCCTGCGCCGTCTTCAGCGCGACCTCCATGTCGAGCCCATCGCGCTCCATGGAGGTGAGCAGATAGTTGCAGGTGCCATTGAGGATCCCCTCGATGCGCAGCACGTCGTTGGCGACGAGTCCGCGGTCGACCGCCTGGATGATGGGGATGCCACCCGCGACGGCCGCCTCGATGTGCAGGGTCCCGGAGCACTTCGCCAGCACCCCGGCGAGCTCCACCGCGCGCTCCGCCACCAACGCCTTGTTCGCGGTGACCACCGACTTGCCGGCCTCCAGCGCGGCACGGACCCACTCCCACGGCTGCTCCACGCCGCCCGCGAGCTCGACGAGCACGTCCACCCCGGGGTGGGTCGCCAGCGCCTCCGGCGTGGTGAAGAGCGCGGGCTCCACGCCAGGCCGCGCGCGGGTGCGATCCCGCACGGCAACGCCGACCACCTCGTAGGGCGCGCCGCGTCGCTCGAGCGCCTCCTTCCGCGTGCGCAGCTGCTCGAGCACGCTTCCACCCACCGTCCCCAGCCCGATGATTCCGATCCCGCGTCTTTGCATAACGGGAGCCTACCCGGTCCGGTGCGGAAGCCGGCGCGGGGATGCTCCGGCGTCACGCCCGCGGGCTCACGGGCCGGTGTACAGCCCGGCCTGACGGAGCGCCACCAGCGCCCGATCGAGCTGGTTGCGCGAGATGGAGACGACCGTGGGCATGCCCCCGGTGACTCCCAGGAGCTTGAGGAAGTTGATGCCTGAATCGAAGCCGGTGGCGAGGGTGAGCGACTGGTGGTCGGCCAGGAGGGCCACCTGCGCACGCGCCTGTCCCAGCAGGAGCAACTCGGTGCGATCGAAGCCGGGCTCGGGGATGGTGACGCCTGCCAGATCGCAGATCGCCGTCTGTCCGTAGACCGCGTAGTGCGCGTCGGCGATCGTCCGGGTCACCTCGAGCTTCTGCTCGAAGGCCCGCGCCGCCTCTTCGAAACCGGCCCGCAGGGCGTCGTCCTGCACGCCGCCCTCGAGAAAGCGCACCACCCGCTGGCGCAGGGTCTCGTCGAAGCTCGAGCGGAGCGCGCGGTCCAGCATCTGCCCCAGCTCCGAGGGCGTGCCGATCCGGGTGTCCACACAGCGCGCATCGTCGTCGGCGCCCGGGTAGGGCTCGATGCCTCCGCGCAGCCACTTGGCGGCCGAGTAGAGGCCGTCGAAGTCGTTGTGGCAGACGATGGTGTCCACCGGTCCGGTGCTGCGGACCAGCTCCTCGGTCACCATCTCAGGGCAGGCGCCGTGCTGGGCCTTCGTCGCCAGGACGAAGCGCGCGTCGTCCTCGAAGGACCGGTGGCGGACGTGGTCGTGATGATCGACCCACGCGGCGAGCCGGGCCCCCAGCCCTTCGATGAAGGGCCGGGTGACCTTGTCGAAGGAGGCGCCACCGCCCTCGCCAGCGGCGAAGGCGATGTCGAGCACCACCACCCGACCGTCGAGCTTCGCCGCCTTGGGGAGCTTGCGGGGCGTCCCGAAGACCACGGTCGGTCGGGTGCCGGCCATCAAGCGCTGTCCGTGGTGTCGGGGCCGGGCTTCTCGGGGACGTCACCGCCCTCGGACGGCGCGGGCTCGGGTGCGGGGGCGCTCCCGCCTGCGTCCGGATCCGGCTTCTCGGGGACGTCGCCGCCTTCGGGCAGCTCCGGCTCGGGGGTTCCCTGGGCCGCGTCGGCGTCCTGCTGCGGCCCGGGGCCCTCTGCCCCCGCGTCGGCCTCCTGGGCTGCGGCCGCGGCCTCCTTCTCGGCCTGCTGCTCGCTGCGGCGCTGGATCTCGTCGTCGGACATGAAGCCGATGGGCTGGTCTGCGCGGTTGTAGAAGCGCACCGCCTTGGGGAACTTCTCCAGAAGCGCATCCGCGGCCGCTGCCGGCACCAGCGCATGCTCGATGCGATCCGGATCCGGACGCTCCACCACGGCAAGGCGACCGGCCTCGAGCTCCGCGGCCTGGGCCTCGGTGAGCTCCAGGCGACGCAACAGCTTCTTCCGGGTCATGAAGTAGAAGACCGTGGCGCCCACGTCGATCTCGACCTGGTGGGCCAGGACCAGCTCCCGCTGCGCCTTGGCCTGCTCGAGCTGACGGCGCGACTCGGCCTGCTGGTAGGCCCGGCTGCCCGGCATGGGGGGAAGCTTGGGGATGTTCGCCGAGGGGGAACGCTCACGCCGCCCCCCGGGCGGGCGGCCCCGTCCTTCACCCGCACGTCCCCGGTCTCCGGAGGGCCGACCACGCCCCCCTTCCGAACGGCGCTTCCCTTCCAGCTCCGAGGGGGAGGGCGGCGGCGCGCGCTTCACGACGATCTTCGATTCGGCCTTGAGGGCCTGGTCCTCGGTGACCAGGCCGGCCTTGAGCAACTTATCTCGCAGGCTCTGCATACGGCCGGGCACTCTGCTTCTCAAACGCCTGCAACTGCAAGGCTCTCGCCTTGCCGGGAGGGTCGATTGGCACGTACCGTCCGCCCCGTGTCGCTCCGCCCACTCCCGTTGCTGATGTTCGGCCTCATGGCCGTGGCCTGCCAGGACCCCGTCGATCGCGCCGCCAAGGAGCGCATCTTCTCGGCAGAGGACCCGCCACTGGTCATCACCGCCGCTGCCGAAGCGCTCGATGCGCAGCAGCTCGCCGAGGATCCGGCCCTGGCCCAGCGCGTCCTCGACATGGACGCCGCCGAGGTCGTCGAGCGGCTGGGACCCCACGTGGCCACCTCCAAGCTGACCTTCGAGTGGACCGGGGCCGAGGAGCCCATCCGTCTCGAGGAGACCCGCAAGATCATCGCCGGAAGCGGTGGGGTGAGCGGTGACTTCCAGGTGGTGCTCGACAACTCCCGCGACCAGGGCCTGGAGGTCCTCCGCAAGGACAACGGGGTCTACGCGCGCAACCGCTATGGCCGGTTCCGTCAGCGTCTGCGTGATCGCGGCATGGCCGAGCGCGTCCGCTCCGAGGTCCAGGGCGTGGTGCGGGACATGAACGTGCTCTTCAACGCGCGCCTCGCTCTCAGCCCCAAGGGGACCGAGACCTTCGAGGGACGGCAGACCCACCGCTACGACCTCAGCCTCGCCAGCGAGAAGCCCGCGTTGCCCGAGCAGGTGAAGCTTCCCGAGCCGCTCGAGCCCAAGGGCGGTCAGGCGCCGGGGAGCCTGCTGCGGCAGCGCTTCCGGACCGCCCGCACGCCGGTGTCGGTCAGCGGCAGCATCTGGGTGGACGCCCAGACCGCGGTCATCCTGCAGGCCAAGGTGGACGGCAGGCTCCGCGTTCCGGGGGAGGAGGGACAGCCCACCACCGAGCTCAGCGTCTCGGTGCGCTCGGCCCTCTCCGACATCGGCAAGGAGCCCACCATCGAGGTCCCCGAAGACTTCCTGCCCGACGCGGACAAGCCGGAGGGGATTGCCGAGGTCATCACCCGCTATGGGTTCTCGGTGGGCGCGGCTGCGGAGAACGCCGGAGAGGCAGAGGGCGACTCAGCGCCTGCGTCCGAGTGACGCGTCGGGGCGGATGTCGACCATCGCCCCATCGGATGCGTTCGCACGCCCGGGCCGCAGGCCGGCACCGGCGCTTCGACACGCACACCATCTCCGAGCGGTGCCGGGGCTCAACGTGCCTTGAGGGGTGCCCCGGGCGTCGTGCCGATGGACCTTGGCGGCGCGGCCCGGCGTCACGGCGACTGGCCGGATCCCGGGGGGAAGGAGGATGCCCCCGGTGGGTGGGGGGCGGCTGTGGGGCCGAAGCCGCGTTCAATTCCAGGCGCCGCGGGGGCGCCCCCACATCCCTGCCTGACCCCGCTGAGGCCGAAAACTGGCCCTCGCAGCGATTTCGATCGCATAGTCGGGGCCTCCCGCCGCAGCCCACGTGGGAGCCAGAAAATTGACCGACCCCCTGAGGGTCCACAGAATGGCTGGAGGAGCGGGTTCTCCGACTCCCACATGCCTGCCTGTTCAGTGCCGAGAGAGGTTGATCGAATGGAGCGCAAGAGCTCGAGCAGCACCGCGGTCGTCACGTCGCGGGAGGTCAGGACGGCGCTGACGAAGCAGTCGGCTCGGCTGACCACGCAGGAGGAGCAGACGCTCCGCATGCGTCATGGCGCGGGGGTGGACGCCCTTGATGCACCGCTCGCCCGCGCGGCCGGTGACAACGAAGAGGTCGCCGACGAGCTGCTGCTGTTGGAGATGAGCCTCCTGCGTGGTGCCCGCGCGGCGGGGAAGGCCCCCAAGGGTCTGGCGGCTCCGGAGAACAGCGCCAAGCAGCGCATCCTGGAAGCGCTCGGCAACAAGAAGCGCTGAGCCACGTCTCAGCACGCTTCACCTGCGGCCCCTGTGATCTCGAGATCCGGGGGCCGTTGTGCGTCTGCGCCCTGAGCGGGCGCCTGATGCGCCTCAGGCCGACATGCAGCGCAGCAGTCGCGTCTGCCACCCGTCGAGCGCGAGGGTGGAGGTGCCCCACTCGGCGGCCAGCAGCTCGGCCTGATCGCGACCTCCCCGGGTGAACACGTTGCGGAGGAACCGGCCCGCGGCGGGGTTGCGCCACCAGTCCTCATCGAACGACGAGAGGAGCCGGGGATGGAGGCTCCCCACCAGACCCCAGCCCCGAAGCGGATGCACGCTGGGGAGGAACGGCGAAAGATGCGCGAAGGCCCGGGTTCCCGGCTCCCTTCCGAGCAGTGCCTGCGCCATGCGCTCGCTCCAGAAGCTCTCCAGTTGTTGGCGGGAGGCGCCCCGGAAACCGTAGCGCTCGAGGTCGAAGCGGGCGATCCGCTCCCGGGTCTGGGCCAGTGCGCTGAAGGCGGCGAAGCGCACGACCTCCCGCGCCTGGTTCGCGGTGAGCCGGACGTAGCGCATGAGCCAGCCCGGCTCGAGCAGCAGGGTCTGGATCAGCAGCCCGGGCAGCGCCCGCACCGCGCCATCTCCGAGCCAGCGATCCTCGGGCGGGGCGTGGGGATCGATCATCGAGAGGCCCTGTGCCTGGCCCACCGCTCCCAGCAGGGCGCGCCAACCGGTGATGCCCCCCTCGCGACGCACCGCCAGCCGGATCTCGCCGGGGATGGCCAGGCCCACGGCGTCGGGTGGCGCGTGCGCGGGCCCCTCATCGAGGAGGATCCGGATGCGGCCCTGCGCGGTCCAGCCGTCGAAGAGCTCGTCGGTCCAGCGCTGGAGCGCGGGAAGCAGAGACTCCCGCGTCAGCAGCGCGTCGAGCCAGGGGATCCGGGCGGCGTAGAGGACGTCGTGGGTGGCCGCATCGCCGCGGGGCAGGGGGCGCATACGGGGGCCGGAGCGTTCGAGCGCGAAGCGCAGGAGGTCCAGGTAGCCCTCGCGCGTGGCGGCGTCGAAGCGCTCACCTTCGAGGGCCCACGCGCCGTGATCGATGCCGGTCACCTCGTCCCACAGCGCCAGCGGATCGCGCGCCCCCAACAGCTCGGCGGCGCGGAAAGAGGCCTCGTACCGACGCTGGGAGGGCGTCGCCAGATCGGCCTCGAGTTGGGCGATCCCCTGCTCAAGCGCCTCCCGTCGCTCACGATCCGGACTCCGGCGCGCCATCCACCGCGCGACAGGCAGGCTGTGGCCACCGAGACCGGCCTCCAATCTCGCCTCCCGCTCGACCCGGAACCACGCCGCTTCCGCCTCGGCCCCGAGGCGCTCGGTCAGGGCGCGGGACGCGAGCTCCTGAACCCGGCGCAGACGTGGGGCGGCACGCTCCGAGGCGCTCTCCCGGGCCTCGCGGAAGGCATGAAAGACGGATTCCCGGGCGAAGGGGGAGGTTCCGAGCGGACCGGGAGCGGCTGGTGAGCCGTCGCGCACCCGCTGCCAGCGGTCACGGGCGGCGGACGCCTGCAGAGGCTCGAGCTCCGGGCGCAGGGCGATGACGAGTTCGTTGAGGGCCACGGCGTCGGCACCCTAGACCAGCGCATGACGCTCGCAAGGGTGCCCCCGGCCCGATACCCTCGGGTCGATGTCCACCTCCTGCCCTCCGTCCCGTTGAAGCGCCGCCGCCACACCGTCCTCCCTGAACAGGCGGGGCCCCTCGTCGACGTCCTGGCAGAGGTTCTGGGGGAGGCGAAGGCCCGGGCCGAGGAGCGCGTTGCCCGCGGGAGCGTATGGGTGGACGGTCGCCGCGCGCGGGTTGCGGGCGTCGCTCTGAGAGCGGGGCAGATCCTCACCGTGGTGCTCGAGGAGGCCGGAGAGGACGTGTTGGCGCCCGCGGCGCCTCCGCCCCCCATCGAGGTGCTCTACCGCGATGAGGCCTGCATCGCGGTGGCCAAGCCCGCGGGCATCAACGCGCAGGCGAGCCCGGGACGGGTGGATGAGAACCTGCTGAGCGAGGTCTCCAGGCTGCTGGGACACCCGGCCGGCCTGGTCCACCGCCTGGATCGGGAGACCAGTGGGGTGACCGTTTTCGGGGTCACCAAACAGGACACCTCGGCATTGGCGGAGGCGTTCCGCGAGGGGACCGCCCACAAGCGCTACCTGGCGGCCTGTGGTCCGGCGCTCGCAGGCCACGGCGAGGGGGGCCGGATCGACCTGCCGCTGTCCCGGGATCCTTCGCGCCCGGGGCGCTTCCGGGCCTCGCGCCGGGCGCATGGGGTGCACGCGGTCACCGATTGGTCGCTGCTCCACGCCGAACAGGATCACGCGCTGGTGGCGCTCTTTCCCCGCACCGGTCGGACCCACCAGCTCAGGGCCCACCTGACGGCACTGGACGCACCCATCTGCGGAGACGCGCGCTATGGGGGCGCTCGCACGATCGGCGGCCAGCCGGCCGATCGATGTCTGCTCCACGCCCAGGCGCTGCTGCTACCCCATCCCCGCACCGGGGCGCCCCTGCTGCTGGAGGCGCCTCTGCCGGAGGACCTGCATCGGGTGTTCCGGCAGGACGGTGTCACGCCGCCGATCGGCACCTGGAATGTGGGAGGGGTCGGGGACGGCCCGAGCGTGTAAGGTCGGAGCCCTTCATGGCAGCGGAACGGCGTGTGGACAGGACGGACGGGGGTGGCGTCATCGGATCGGATCCGGGATCCGCGGATGAGCTCAGCGCCACGGTGGAGGCCAACCGGCAGGCCGTGCTCCGGCTGTGGCGGGAGAAGGGGCCCCGGAAGGCCTTCCACGCCCTGATCCGCGCGAGCCTGCCCCTGCCCATGACGCTACGGACCGCGAGCCTGATGGTGCGTGTGGCCCGCGCGGCCGGGACCCAGGAGGCCGCGGGCACGCTGCTGGAAGCGGCGATCGAGGACGAGGCGTCCCCCATCCTCCGTGAGCGTCTTCACCGGCAGCTGGCCCGGCTGTGGCGGGGAGCCGATCAGCCCGAGCGGGCCATGGAGGCCTACAAGGCCGCGTTGAGCGAGGAAGCCGGCCCGAAGCGTTGGCGGCTCCTGCGCGCCTTGGGGTTCCCCTATGTGGCACCCGGCGCCGCGCGTGGCCCCGATCCCGAGGGTGCGCCGGAGGCCGCTTCGTCGGAGTGGGACGCGGCGCCTGCGCCGTCCGATGAGGTCCCGTTTTCCGACAGCGCCGCGGCGGCGGCGGAAGCCGGCAGAGGCGATTCGGACGATCAGCGCGAGCAGACCTCCGACGCACCGCAGGAGCCCGAAAACGCCCAGTCGGTGGGGGCCGCGGAGGACGACGCGGGCGCCACGCCGGTGAACGCCCAGCGCCCCGCCGACGATGACGGGCGGGAGCCGACGCCGGTGGACGCCCAGCGCCCTGCCGATGAGGACGAGCGGGATCCGACGCCGGTGGACGCTCAGCGCCCTGCGACTGAGGACGCGCGGGAGCCGACGCCGGTGGAGGCCTCGCGTCCCGTCGTCGATGAGGCGCGCGAACCCACCCCGGTGGAAACGCAGCGGCCGCTGGAGGATGAGGCGCGTGAACCCACTCCGGTGGATGCACAGCGTCCCGTTGAGGCCGAAGGGCGTGAACCCCCCGCGGGGGAAGCAGGTCACCCCGGCCTGGCAGGCGCCGCGGACGTGACGCCGGTCGAGGCCCAGCGGCCGTTGGAAGCGGACGACGTCGAGCCCACCCCTTCGCACGCCCGGCCTCTCCTCGATTCGGATCTGGCGGCGTTGGTGGGGGCCCCGGGGAAGCGCGGTCGCGGTGGCAAGAGGACCCGCAGCTCGGGCTCGCGCGCGGCCCTCAAGATGGAGCCGCGCGCGGAGGATCTGCCGTGGGCCGAAGGCCCGGAGGGCGATTCCAAGCGCCTCTCCACGGATCTCTTCCAGCTGCTGTCCCGTCCTCCCACCCGTCCCCAGCTGAAAGCGGAGCAGGTCCGGGAGGTCCGTCCGCGCACGCTGCGGGGGCCGCCGATTCCGACGCGTGGGCGCGACGGACGGGCCGCGACCGTTCTGGAGGTTCCCGCGGCCTATGAGGAGGCGACGCCCTCCGAAGCCAAGCCGCTTTCCCCCGCGGAGTCCGAGGCACCCCGCGCACAGCAGGAGGAAGCGGGGTCGGCGTGGAGCGAGGTCACCCGTCCCTCCGCGGAGCACGGGGCGGTCCGACTCGACGCGCTCCAGTCGGCTCCCACCCGACGATCGTCCACACCGGGAGGCACGACCCGCAGGGCGACGCCCCCTCCTCCCTCTCCCCGTGCGGTGGGCGCCCGGCCCAACCTCGCCAAGGGGCAGCGCGCGCACGTCGCCGACGACGCGCCGGCCCTGACCGATCCCGGGACCATCCTCCGCAAGGAGGCGAGCTTCGTGGCCAGCGGGTCGTGGAAGGAGCTCGCCGCGTTCTACCGCCGCCGGGCCGAGCGCGCCGGCACCAGTGAGGAGCGCGCCGAGTACCAGTCCCGGCTCGCGGAGCTCCTCGAGACCGAGCTCGAGGATGCGCAGGCGGCCGCCGAGGTCTATGGCGAGATGGTCGCCGCGGGTGAGGACTTCGCGCTGACCGAGCAGCTCCGGCTCCTCGAGGTGGCCAAGGATCAGGAAGGGGCCCGCCGCGCGCTGGACAATGCGGTCTTCCGCGCCACCACGCCGCAGGCGGAGCTGGCCGCGCTGGTGACCCGCGGCGAATGGTTCCTGGCCACCGGCTCCTGGTCGGAGGCGCAGGAGGATTTCCAGGCGGCGTTGTCGGTGGCGCCCGATCACGTCCGCGCGCTGCTCGGCTGGACCGAAGCGCGGCTGCACACCGGCACCCAGGCCTCGCTGACGCCCATCCGGGAGCGCCTGGAGAAGATCCCCGAACGCCATCCCGAGCGCGTGCCGGCGCTCAAGCGTCTCGCCCTGCTGGCGGATTCGCTGGGAGAGATCGAGGTGGGGGGCTGGGCGTGGCAGACGCTCTATGCCGAGGATCCCCAGGATGCCGAAGCGGCCGAGCACGCCCTGACGCACGCACGCCGCAAGGGTGAGGTGAGCACCGTCGAGGCGATCCTGCGCTCCATCCTCATGAAGCAGCCGCGAGGAGAGCAGGCGCGTCGCCACCGTGAGGAGCTGTGGACCCTGCTGACCTCGCTGGGCCGTGAGGCCGAGGCGCTCACCGAGATCCGGCTCGCCGGACGCTCCGAGCCCGGGCATCGGGAAGCGTGGATCGCCCTGAGCGAGCGCATGGAGGCGCGCGGTTCCTACGGTGAAGCGGCGTGGGCGCTCGAACAGGCGGCCACGGCGACCGAGGACGAGCAGCTGCGCGAGGAGACCTGGCGGCAGCTTGCGCGCTTCGCCGAGGAGCGTCTGCGGGATCCGGTGAAGGCCGAGCGCTTCATCGCCCGCGCGGATGCGATGAAGGAGTTGCGGCTGGCTGCCGAGGCCGCGATGGCGGCGGCGCAAGCGGAGCAACAGGCCGCGGAAGAAGCTGCCCGGGCCGCCGAGGCCGCCGCACCGGAGCCCGCCCGCGAAGGCACGGATCCGGACGCCGAGAAGACGCCACCGGCCATCACCCCGGCCCACAGCGCGACCGCGGTGAGCAGGGCTCCAGGTCCCATCGTGCGGCACGACGGTCCGACCCAGCTCGCAGAGCACCCACTGCCACCGGAGGTCGAACGGGAGCTGATCCTCGAGGGCTTCACCGGCGAGCAGCACGCCGCACCGCGAGGCTCACGCGCCGAGGAGCTGCTCAATCACGGTTTCGACCGGGTCCACGCCGATCCCCTGGATCCGGATGGCTTCCGCCTGCTCGCCGAAGCGTTCTCGGTCAGCGGCGACGGGGCGCGCTCGCTCCTGATGGTGGAGCTGGCCCATGCCCTGGAGGGAGAGGTGACCGGGCCGGTGGACCCACCGAACCTGGAGCTCACCGCCTCCGACCGCCTCGGCCTGCGTCATCCCCTGCTCCGGGAGGAGGCCGGGGAGCTGTTGGCTGCGGTGGGACACGTCTTCTGCTCGCTCTTCCCGACCGATGCCTCGCGCTTCCAGAACCCGCCGTTCACGTCCGAGTCGGGGCGCGGTGCCGCCGCGGCGACCGAGGCGCTGATGGGTTCGGTACGGGTCCTCGGTCTCCGCGCGGCGGATGTGGCGATCTCCGATGCGCCGGGCCCGCCGTTCGGCGTGGTCCGACCGGACGCACCGCTCCTGATGGTGGGCCAGATGGCGGTGCAGCGGGTGCTGCCTGCCCCCGAGCTCCGCTTCTTCGCCGGCCGGGCGCTGATGAGCCAGGAGCCGGATCTGCTGGTGCTGCGCGGCCTGCGGCGCGATCAGGTCACCCACGCGCTCTCGGTGCTGGGCTGGGCGTTGAGTGACGATGCGGGCAGCTCGGATGAGGAGGAGATCGTCCGGATGCGCGCGGCCCTGGTTCCGGAGATCCGCAGCCGGCTGAAGGAGCTTCACCCACGGGTGAGCGCGCAGCTGCGCTTCCAGATCCTCGCCGACGGCGCGCGCGATTCGGCCAACCGTGCGGGCCTGGTGACCTGCGGCGCGGTCGGACCCGCACTGGCCGCGTTGCGATCGAAGAAGGCGCTCAAGCGGGAGATGGAGGAGCTCATCCGCTTTGCGGCGAGCGAGCGGTACTTCCAGCTCCGGCAGCGCGCGCTGGGACGCTGAGCCTCAGAAGAGGACGATGTTGAGGCTCGCCGCGAGCTGCTGCTTCTCGCGTCCTCCGATGCTTCGCATGTAGCCGAAGTCCAGGCTCCCGCTGCCCCAGGAGAAGCCGAGGCCCGCCGACCAGGTGTGCTCCCGCAACGCGAAGTCGTAGCCGTAGCCGCCGCGAATGGGGAGCCAGCGCAGCGCAGAGATCTCCAGCCCCGAGTTGAGGGAGTAGGGCGAGCCCTCGCGCTCCGGTTGCATGCGGGCATCCACCGCGAGATTGAAGACCTCGAACTGCAGGCCCATGGAGGCCATCCAGTAGAAGGGGAAGTCGGGGTTGCGGATGGGGATGACGTTGTGCGCGGAGACACCGAGGTTCAGCAGGCGGCCGAAACGCAACAGCACGCCGCCATCACCGGTGAGGGCGTTCGCCTTCCGGGCTCCGTTCATCCCGATGTAGTGGGAGGAGAAGCCGGCGATGAGCCAATCCGCGAGCAGGAAGGCGGTCCCGGCGGTGGCGATGTGGGCATCACGGCGATCATCACCGCGCCCCGCCGAAGCGAAGTGGTAGCTGAAGCCGGCCATCACGGCACCCGCCTGGCTATCCACCAGAGAGACGCCGGCATAGCCGTCCTTCAGGTTCGGATCCCACGACCCCTTGAGGCCCACGCGATAGGCCGGGATGCCGCCCATCGCCGCGGGGTTGCCCATCAGGGCGTCGTTGGTCAGGCCCTGCGCGCCGAAGGTGCCGCCCATGGCCAGGCTGCGCGCGTCGTAGAGCGCGTTGAAGGCCGGTTCGGGTGGAAGAATCCGCACCCCGCTCTGGGCGTTGGCGACGGCGGGGAGGGCGCACAGCAGCACGCAGGTCAGGGAGCGCAGCATGTTCGGCGCATCCTCGCGCGCTCTGGCATCGGGGGCCAGTGCTCACTATGGTCCCCCGCCGCATGCGTGCCCCACACTCAGACCCCCTCCGCTTCCGTCGACGCCACACCGGTCGCTGGATGCTCCTCGCCTCGCTGCTCGTGGGCGGGACCGCCCTGGCCTATGTGCTGCCCGGCAGCTCCGTGCTCCGGCGCATGGTCACCGCGCGCGCCGAACAGCAGGTGAGCCAGCTCACCGCGAAGGGAACGCTGACCCTGGAGGATCAGGTGCGCGATCAGCTCGCGCGCCACCTGGGCCTGGTGCTCGAGGGTGACGTGGCCCGGGTGGACGGGGTGTTCTCGCTGCAATCGCCCCGCCGCTGCCGACTGGATGTCGGCGCCACCGATCCCGGTGATCCCCGGCGGTTCACTGCGGTGAGCGCGCTCGGGAAGCCGGCCGTCATGGGCCCGGAGTCCCTGCCCATGGTGGTGGCCGTCGAGCACGTCTGTGCCCTGGCCGGCATGGGCGGCAAGAACGCCCGGGGCGACATCGATGGGCTGCTGCGTCGGCTGAAGGTCGACACCTCCAGGACCTCGCTCGCGCGCTTCGGCGGGCGGGTGGCCATCGTTCTGGGTGACCCCGCCGAAGGCCAGCCCTCGTTCTGGGTGGACAAGGACTCCTTCCAGCCCCTCCGGCTGCGCTGGATCTCCAGCGATGGTTCGAAGTGGGACGTCGCCCTGAGCGATTGGATCTCGGCGGTCAGCAACGGCGCCTTCCCCCGCGTCTTCGAACTCTCCCTCAACGGCAAGCGCCAGCTGCGGTTCGAATCCCTCGACGTCAGCCGGACCGCGAAGTTCCCGGCGGATCACTTCGCCACGCCCTGACCCCGGCCCGTTCCCGCTCGGGGGGCAGCCTTCCGGGCTGCCGCACCTCCACTGCGCCATCCCGGTGGGATCGCCGTCGCTGTAGCCTCGTGACTTTATGAAAGCCGCGCTCGCACTTCTCCTGGCGCTCGTCGTCGCCGCCCTCGGAGCCATCGGTTGGCTCGAGCTCCGCAGCACCGCCGCGCACAGCACCGACACCGCGCTACGGGTCTCCTTCGAGGTCCCGCGGGGAGCCTCGGGGCAGCGCATCGGAGAGCTGTTGGCCGATCAGGGCCTCATCGACAGCCCGATGTACTGGCGCTGGCACCTGATGCGTCGAGGCGGGCTGAAGGCGAACGCCGGGATGCACGAGCTCGGTCCGGGGATGACCCTCCCCGAAATCGCCTCGCAGCTCGAGAAGCCGACCATGGCGGCGGAGATCCCCTTCGTGGTCGTGGAGGGCTACCGGATCGCCGACACCGACGCCGCGCTGGTGGCCGCCGGCCTCATCGATCCGGGCGAGTACATCGCCGCCGCGCGCGATCCCTCCCGCTTCACCGCGGCCTTCCCGCTGCCGACCGACTCGCTGGAGGGCTACCTCTATCCCGAGACCTACCGCGTGGGACGGGAGCGGGCAGACGTCTACAAGCTCATCCAGCGTCAGCTCGAACTCTTCAACGAGCGCTTCTACGCGGAGTTCCGCGACGAGCTGGAGAAGAGCGGGCGCACCCTCCACGAGATCGTGGTGATGGCCTCGATGCTCGAGCGTGAGGAGCCGGTGCCTGCTCAGCGTCCGCTGGTGGCGGGCATCCTGTGGAAGCGCATCGACAACGGGGTGCCCCTCGGCGTCGACGCCACCAGCCGCTACGAGCTCGCGCAGTGGAACGATCGCAAGGCCTTCCTCAAGCGCCTGCGGGACCCCAGCGACATCTGGAACTCCCGTCACCGCAAGGGACTGCCTCCGGGCGCCATCGGCGCGCCGACGGTGTCCTCGCTGGTGGCCTCGCTGCGACCGGTGAAGAGCGAGTACTGGTACTACCTCCACGACGCCGACCGGCGGCTGCACCCCTCCCGCAACGGGGCCGAGCACGAGGCGCTGCGCCGCAAGTACAACGTCTACTGACGCCTCCCGTCTTCGGGACGTGCCGTCGGTCGACAGCGCCCGACCGCGCAGCCTTGCGGGTGGGGCGTGAGGAGCCGGAAGCCCAACGTGTCGAACCACACCGCTGCGCTGTTTGAACCGGCCCCCGGGCTGGCCTCGGTGGCGGTGGGGCGACCGGTCCGCGGCGCCTTCACCTACCGGATTCCCCCGGAGCTTCAGGGGCGGCTGCAGCCCGGGCATCGGCTGGAGGTTCCGTTCGGGAACAGCCGCGAGCTGGGCGTCTACCTCGGACCGGCTCCGGAGGCGCCACCCGCCGGTCGCCTGAAGGCCATCACCCGCCTCCTCGACGACGCGCCCATCATCCCGGAGGACGTCCTCACGTTGGTGCGCTTCGCGGCCTCGCACTACCGCTACCCGTTGGGCGAGGCGATCCAGAGCATCCTGCCGCCGGGGCTCAACGTCCCCGAAGCGGTTCCACCCATCCCCGACGAGGTGGTGCTGATCGCCGAGGCCCTGGTGGATCAGGTCCCGGAGCTGGGGCGCGCGCCTGCCCAGGCGGCGACACTCGGCTATCTGCTGGCGATCGGCGGGCAGGCTCCGGTCGCCGAGGTCGCCCACGCGGTGCCGGGCGCGCGGGAGCATCTCAAGCGCCTGCACGCCAAGGGGTTCGTGCGGCTGCTCGAGGTGGAGAAGCTGAAGGGCAGCCGACCCGAGCTGACGGCGGGACGCCCGGAGACGCTGACCCCCGAGCAGCAGACCGCCAGGACGGTGCTGCTCGCCTCCTTGGAGGAGGGCGCTTTCTCACCCTTCCTGCTCCACGGGGTGACCGGCAGCGGGAAGACCGAGGTCTACATGCAGGCCGCGGAGGCGGCCCTGGCACGTGGGCGGGGCGTGTTGGTGCTGGTGCCGGAGATCGCGCTCACCCCGCAACTGGTGGGACGCTTCCGCAGCCGCTTCGGGCACCGGGTGGCGCTGCTGCACTCGGCGCTCACCTCCCGCGAGCGGATGCGTTCCTGGCAGCAGCTCGCGAGGGGGGACGTCCGCCTGGCGGTGGGGGTGCGGTCGGCGATTTTCGCACCGGTCCGCGACCTGGGCCTCATCGTGGTGGATGAGGAGCACGACCCATCTTTCAAGCAGGATCGGGCGCTGCCCTACAACGCACGGGATCTGGCGGTGGTGCGCGCGCGCAACTGTGGCGCCACGGTGGTGTTGGGGTCGGCCACCCCCTCGCTGGAGACCCTGGAGAACGTGCGGCGCGAGCGCTACCGCCTGCTCGAGCTCCGGCGGCGCGTCGACGATCGGCCGATGCCCCGGCTGGAGCTGGTGGACCTGCGTCAGGTGCGGCCCCGAAGCGCCCACGACTCGGGAGGGGAACCTCCCATCCTCTCGGCTCCCCTGCTCACCGCCATGGAGCAGACGTTGCAGCGCGGTCAGCAGGTCATCCTGTTCCTGAACCGCCGGGGACACAGCGCGTTCCTGGTCTGTCAGACCTGCGGCGAGGCGGTGCGCTGCCGCAACTGCGACGTCAGCCTGACCCATCACCTGGCCCGCCAACGGCTGGTCTGCCACTACTGCGGCGACCATCGGCCGGTGCCGAACGGCTGCGATGCCTGCCGGGGGCCGCTCCTTGCGCTGGGGGTGGGGACCGAGCGGGTCGAGGCGGAGGTGGCCGAGCGCTTTCCCTCCGCGCGGGTGGCGCGGCTCGATCGGGACGCGATCACCAGCGACCACCGCCTGACCGAGCTGCTCTCCGCCTTTGCCCGTCGGGAGATCGACGTCCTGGTGGGGACCCAGATGGTCGCCAAGGGGCACGATTTTCCCGGCGTGACGCTGGTGTGCGTGGTGCTCGCCGACACCTCGCTGTCGCTGCCGGATTTCCGCGCGGCCGAGCGCACCTTCCACCTGCTCACCCAGGTCGCCGGACGCGCGGGCCGGGGACAGGAACCCGGTCGGGTGTTGGTGCAGACCTACCACCCGGATGCGGCGCCGATTCAGCGCACGCTGGCAGGCGATTACGCGGGGTTTGCGGAGGAAGAGCTCTCCTGGCGTCAGCGCCTCGCCTGGCCGCCGTTCACGCGCCTGGCAGCCATCCGGATCGAGGACCGGGATCCGGATCGGACCGTGCGGGCTGCCCGCCTGCTGGGGGAGCGCGTGGCGCAGGTGCTGCCCCCGGCGCGGATGGGCGTCCGGGTGCTGGGGCCGGCGCCTGCACCGCTCGCACGGCTGCAGGGACTCACCCGATGGCAGATGCTGATCAAAGCCCCCACCCACGCCGTCCTGCAGCCGGTCCTCGCGGCGCTCGAGGCCGCGCTCGACGAGCTGCCGTCCAGCGTCCGGGTCGCGATCGACGTGGATCCGGGAGCCATGCTGTAGACTCGGACGCCTCGCAGTCCAGCCCCTTCCTGACTCATGTCCGGCCCCGCCCTCCTCGTCCACGACGACATCGCGCAGATCTCCACCGTGCGCCGGCTGCTGACCGGTGAAGGGATGCAGGTGGTCCTCGCGGGCTCGGTGGCCGACGCGATCATCGCCTTCGGACATCACCGGCCCGAGCTGGTGATCCTCTCGCCCCGGGTGGAGGGCGGTCGCGGCGCGCTGGTGGTGGACGAGTTGCGCGGGCATCCGGACGCGATCGCCCTGCGCCTGCTCGTACTGGGGACACCGCTTTCGGGGATCGACGCCCCCGTGGCCTCGGTACCCATCACCCGGGAAGACTTCCTCCTGCAGCTGTCGGCCGCGCGGGAAGGCGCGCCCATCGAACCGCTGCCGACGGAGCCGCCGGAACCCGATGCCGGTACCGGCCCCCTCCTCACGCCCATTCCGAGAAGTGGGCGGGGGACCGGGCCTCGCGCTGCGGTCCGTCGTCCCGCGCCGGTTGCGACCTCGTTGCCGGACGGTGACGCGCAGACGCAGGTGGGCGGCACCGCGCTCTCAGCGCTGGATGACCTGTCTCCGCCCCGCGAGGTCCTGGCGCCGTCGATCGAGGAGACCACCCAGCAGACGGTCATCCCCGGATGGATGCGCACCTCGCCGGTCGAGCAGGAGCCTGCGGCGTCACCCGAAGAGGTCGCGACGCTGCGCGCAGAGTTGGCCCAATCCCGGGACGCGCTGCAGGAAGCGCGTTCGATGATCTCCGTGCTGCGGGCACAGGCCCGGGAGGCGGAGGCGGCACTCCGTCATCAGGCCGCCGCGAAGCCACAGTCCTTCGAGGCGCTTCCCGGAGCCGGGGAGGGCGATGCGCAGGCGCTGGAGGCGCTTCGGGCCGAGGTGGAACGCGCCACCGAGGATGCGCGCGGTGCCCGTCGCTCCCTGGGCCGCGCGGTGACGCAGCGCCGGGAGCTCGAGGCGGAGCTGGAGCAGGCGCGCGCGGAACTCGCACAGCTGAAGGCGGGGGGCGTCGGGGGGGAGGACGGGGAAGCCGGGACCGAGCCGTCCGCGGCGCTGGCTGAAGAGGTGAGGGAGCTGCGCGAGGCGCTCGAGGAGGTGGAGCAGCGCGCACGCTTCGATCAGGAGATCCTGCAGAAGGCGCTGGAGACCGCAGAGGCGCGGCTCGCGGCGTTCTCGGACCCGGAGCAGGGGACGTCGTCCCTCCAGGCAGAACTCGCGGCGGCGAGGGAGGCCCAGGCTGCACTTGCTGCCGAGAAGGCTTCGCTGGAGACGGAGCTCGCACAGGCGCGCGAGGCGCTGCAGGCGCAGGACGCGGCAGCGTCCGCGACGGATTCCTTCCGGGCCGAGCTCGCGGAGGCGAGAGAGGCGCAGGCCTCATGGGCGGCCGAGAAAGCCTCCCTGGAGTCGGAGCTCTCCCGGGCACGGGACGCCCTGCAGACGCAGGACGCGGCGGCGTCCGGAACGGCCTCCCTCCAGGCGGAGCTCGCGGAAGTGCGGGAGGCACAGGCCTCGCTGGTGGCCGAGAAGGCTTCGCTGGAATCGGAACTCGCACAGGCCCGGGAAGCGCAGCAGACCGCGGCAGCCTCGGCACAGTCCGCGCAGGAAGCAGCTGCGAGTGAGCGGGCCTCACTCGAGGTGTCGCAGCAGGCGCTGCTGGACGCAAACGCTTCACTCGAATCGGCGCTGGCGGAAGCCCGCGAGGCGCTGCAGTCCCAGGCGGTCTCGCAGGGCGAGGCGATCGCGACCCTGGCTGCCGAGAAGGCCGAGCTGCAGACGGCACTCGACGAACTCCGTGAACGCCTCGAGGGGGCGGCGGCATCGCAGGATGCGACCGTCGGCCAGCTCCGGGACGAACTGGAAGCGACACGTGCAGAGCTCGCGGCCCTGCAGGACGTCGTCGACGGGCATGCGCGCGCGTCCGCGGAAGCGCGCAGCGAACGCGAGGAACTGGAGGAGGCGCTGCACAGGGAGCGCACCGCGCACCAGGAGGCCCAGGAGGCGCTCGCCGAGGCGAGAACGGCGCACGCAATGGTCCTGGCCTCCCAGATGGCGCAGGCCGCAGCCCACGAGGCGGCGCAAAGCGAGCAGAGCGAGAACGCGGCCAACCAGGCTGCGGCCCTCGCGGCGTCCGAGGAGGCGCGCCGGGCGCTGGAGGCGGAGCGGACCTCCTGGACCGCGCGGCTCGAGGGGCTCGAGGAATCCCTGCGGATGCGCGACGCGACTCTCGAGGAGGACGCGGAGGCCCGCCGGGCGCTCGAGGTGGCACTCTCCGAAGCACGGGAGGAAGCCGCCGCCCAGCGCGCTCAGGCAGAAGAGGGACAGCAACGCCTGAAGGAGGGGCTGCAGACGTTGCGCGACGCCCTCGGTGCATCCGAGGCCGAACAGCGGGCGTTGCAGGAAGAACTCGAGCGTTGGAAGGAGGCGGCGACCAGCGCCACCGATCAGGCGGACGCCACCACCCGGGCGCACCAGGCCGAAGCCGCACGCCTCGACGCATCGCTGGAGGCGCTGCGTGCCGAGTACGCGTCGCTCCAACAGCAGCTCGAGGAGGAGCGCGCGAACCATCAGGCCCTCGTCGCGTCCCAGGGCCGGGAAGCGGAGACGTTGGCAGCGGAGCTGCGCGAGCGCTTCGAGCGGCAGCATGCCGCCCACCGCGAGCAGCTCGACGAGGCGCGGGAGGCCCATCGGCGGACGGTGGTGGGGGCGGCCGTCCGCAGCCAGACGCTGGCGCGCGTCCTGGCGGAGGTGAAGGCCCGCGCGCTCGCCGAGGAACAGGAGCGCGCCGCGGCAGTGGCTGCGCTGCATGCCGAGCGTCTGGAACACGAAGCCCGCCTCGCACACCTTCTTGCGGAGCAGCGCGCGCGTCAGCTCGAGCATCAGGAGGCGCTCGCCCGGGTGCTGGCGGAAGCGCAGGCACGCGAGGTGGCGCGGGACCAGACGCTCGCGCACGCGTTGGCGGAGACCAAGGCCCGGGCGCTCTCCCTGGAGGCGGTGGTCACCCGGCAGGCGGAGCAGCTCCGCGCCCAGGAGGCTCTGCGGGATGAGCTCGGGGCGGCGCGCGAGGAGATTGAGCGGCTGCGAAGCGAGCACGAGGCGATCCTCGCGCGGGCTGTCGGGGCCGCGGGCGTGATCGTCGGAGAGACCGGAGAGGGGGAGGGCGGCGCGCTCGATCGCTCCCGGCTCATCCACCTGCTCCGGGAGCTGCACCTGTCGCGTCCCGAAGCGCGGCTCGAGGTCCGCTCGTCGGACGCGCTGCGGGTCCTCTTCTTCCGCGAGGGCGCACTGGTGGGCGCCACCTCCACCGCCCCCGGTGAGACGTTGCTGGATCGTGCACGTCGTGACGGCCTTATCGATGGCCGTCAGGAAGCGGAGCTGCGGCTCCTGCGCGGCGTGTCTGCGGCGGACCTGCTCAAGACGCTGCGGGAGCGGGGCTACGTGCGCGAGGCGGAGGTGCTCCCGCTGGTGCAGCGCCTCACCGAGCAGATCGCGCTGGAGGTCTTCTCCGAGCAGGACGGGCTCTTCCGACTGTCACTGGAACGGACGCCTCCGGGTCTGGTGCTCGCCGCCGCGGTGCGACCGCCGCTGTTCCTCCTGACCGAGGCCCTGCGTTCGGCAACGCCGGCGGAGGGGCTCCTCACGTCCCTCGGTGGACTCGGTAGCCGCGTCCGGCTGTGTGCCAGCGATCTCTCGATGGGCGAGCTGGGCCTGCGGGACGCGGAGCTCGGCCTGCTGCGCAAGGTGGAGGGCGACAGCTCGCTCGAAGGCCTGCTCCTGGCGAGTGGCATGCGTCAGGAGGTGGCGCTGCGGACGCTGGTGCTCGCGCAGGCCTATGGCCTGATCGAGATCGAGGCCGGGCCTGAGCCCGAGGCGGGCGCGTGGGACGGTGAGGACCTGGAGGATCTCGAGGTGCGCCGGCTCGCCGCCAAGTTCGAGGAGGTCCAGGACGCCGACTACTTCACCGTTCTGGGGTTGTCCCGGAGCGCGGGCAGCCACGAGGTGCGTCGGGCCTTCGAGCTGCTCTCCGAGTCCTTCCACCCGCTGCGCTACGCGGGCCATCCGGATCCGGTGCTCCAGCAGCGCGCGCAGGTGGTGCATGACCTGCTGGGCGAGGCGCGCTCGGTGCTCGAGGACGACCGGCTCCGCGAGGATTACGCGCGCAACCTCCGCGACTGAGTCGGCTGCCTGCCCCTTCGGATTGCCGATCCCCGCAGGGGGGCATTAGAACAGGGGCATGATCCGCGAGATCCTCATCTGGCCCCACCCCATCCTGAAGCAGCAGGCCCAGCCCGTTCAGGCGGTCGACGCCGGCGTGCGCACGCTGATCCGGGACATGTTCGAGACCATGTACGACGCGCGTGGCGTCGGGCTCGCAGCCCCGCAGGTGGGTGTGCTCCAGCGGGTGATCGTGCTCGACACCCGGGCGCGTCAGCCGGAGTCGAAGCCGTTGGCGATGATCAACCCGGAGATCGTGGAGCGGACGGGCGACACGACCTACACCGAGGGATGCCTCTCCATCCCCGGCGAGGCCGAGGACGTGCGTCGTGCGGAGACCGTCGTCGTCCAGTACCTCGACGAGGAAGGCCAGCCGCAGCGCCTGCATTGCGAGGGGCTGCTGGCCATCGCGGTGCAGCACGAGATCGACCACCTCGACGGCACGGTCTTCGTGGACCACCTCTCGAGCCTGAAGCGTCAGTTCATCCGCAAGCGCATGCTGCGCCGGAAGGAAGAGACGGCGCCGACACCTGCTTCCGGCGTCGAGCTGCGCTGAAAAGACCACGCTGGGAGGCCCGGGGTGCCTGCACCGACGTGCGCCTCCGGACCTCACCCGCTCCCGCGCCCTCCGTGCCGGTCGCGCGGTCCCGGGGGGGGCAGGCTCACCCGAACGGGCTGCGTCGTCACCGCCCCGCGCGCTCCACCGGCGTGGGCCGCATCCCGCCGCGCAGTCGGTCCACGGAGCGTGCGGCACCGGCCTCTGCTCGGGTGCCGCTCACCTGATCCGAGGCACTGACCCGCTCCCGCGGGCTCAGTCCACGTCGTTCACCGGCCGCAACGTCAGCCCCTTGGGGCGCTTCGTCCTTGAGCGTGAGGCACGCGCCTTTGCGCCGACCCCGGCCCCACTGGCCGCGCGGTTCTTCGCGGCCTGGGTGCGGACCTTGGCGTTCACCACGCCGACCTTGGGGCAGAGGGCCTCGACGACGCAGCGATCGCAGGCGGGCGCTCGCGCCATACACGTCCTGCGCCCATGCCACACCAGGAGCTGATGGCCGACCATCCAGCGCTCGCTGGGGAAGAGCTTCTGCAGATCCTCCTCCACACGATCCGGATCGAGCCGCCGCGTGAACGCCATACGCCGCGCGAGGCGACCCACATGGGTGTCGACCGGGAAGGCGTGCTCCCCTCCCAGATGCATGGTCACCACGCCGGCGGTTTTCGCGCCGACGCCCGGGAGCTGGGCGAGCTCGGCCCGGGTGCGCGGCACCTCTCCCGCATGTTCCTCGACGAGCATGCGCCCCAGCTTCGAGAGGTTCTTCGCCTTCGCGCGGAAGAGCCCCAGGGAGTTGATGTACGGCTCGAGTTCCTCCGGCTCGGCACGCGCGTACGCGGCGGCATCCGGATAGGCGTGGAAGAGCGCGGGGGTCACCATGTTCACGCGCTTGTCGGTGCACTGCGCGGACAGGATGACTGCCACCAGGAGCTCGAGCGGCGTCTGGAAGTCGAGCTCGATGTGAACCTCTCCGAAGTCCTCTTCGAGGCGCCTCAGGATCTCCTCCGCGCGCTCACGCTTCGCTTTCACGGTCTCTCGCGACACGTGCTCCTCATGCCACGTCCCGAGCGCGTTTGCGTCCCTCCGATGACCGGGGACAGCGCGATGACGTGCGGCGGAAGTGTGGCGTGATCCCATCGGCGGGACACGATCTCAGGCCGGTCCCACGCCAGTTGGCGCATCCGTTCAGTGTGTGCGGATGTCGTTGGAGTTCCGACCGGAAATTCGGGGTTCCAAATGATCGCCAGTCGATTCTTTCCCCCCTGCGGCTGATCGGGCTATGTCCGGTCGCTGCCGATGAAGCGCCTTCTTCCACTTCTCGCCCTTGCGCTGTCCGCGTGCGCCACGCTCGGTGGTGGGAGCGCGGTGATCGCAGCGCCAGAGCCGCCCTCCTGGTCGCAGGTGGCGTTGACGACGGCGGAAGGCGTGCGCGCCCACCCCGAGGTGACGATCGAGGCGCGGCTCGCAGCATTCGCGGAGCGGGCCGCGGCACTCCGCGAGGCAAACGGGACCGGCGCCGAGATGCCGGCCCTTCAGCACGTGGCGTGGAAGACCGAGCTGCGCGCGCTCGACGCCTGGCGGAAGGCAGAGCCCGAAGCGGCCTCGGGTGCCCGGGGCGCGGCGCTGAAGGACCTGCTGCTCCAGGTGATCACCGCCGATGCCGGAACCTACGGGAGCCTGCCGGACGGGTGGCTCGATCAGGTCCGGAGCTCCACGCTGGCTCTGGGGCCACCGCAGCCTTCACGGAAGGCGAAGCAGCGCCGCAAGCGGTCGGTCCCCGAGATGAGCTGGCCGATGGAGAAGGTCCAGGTGACCAGCCGCTTCGGCTATCGCCGTCACCCGATCTTCAAGTCCAAGCGCCTCCACAAGGGCGTGGACCTGCACGCACGGCAGGGCGATCGGATCTTCGCCTCGGCGGTCGGACGGGTCGTGACCGCGCACCGGCACCGCTCCTACGGGCTTCACGTGGTCATCGATCACGGAGATGGGGTCCAGACGACCTACAGTCACATGTCCGCGCTGCTGGTGAAGCGTGGCGACGTCGTGAAGGCCGGAGACGAGGTCGGACTGGCGGGCCGGACCGGTCGGGTCACCGGCGTTCACCTGCACTTCGAGGTGCTGATCGACGGACGGCCGGTGGATCCGCTCAAGCTCCTCGGGCCGGTGCCCCAGCCCCAGCCGAAGGCGGACGACCAACACAGCCGCATCCGCCTCCGGGTCTACCCGGGCGTCTGAGGCGCGGCGGCCCGGTGGACGTCGTCGTGGGCCTCCCGCTCAGAGGGAGGCCTTGAGCTCCTTGGCGGCGCGGAAGCCCACGGTGCGCGAAGCCTTGAGCTTCATCATCTCGTTCGTCTGCGGGTTGCGGATCTTGCGCGCCTTGCGGCTGCGCAGCGACCAGGTCCCGAAGCCGGGGTAGCTGAAGCGCTCGTCGCGACGGACCGCCTCGCTGATGTTCTCGAAGATGAGATCCATGACCTCGGCCGTCTGCTTCTTGGTCATCTGCGCCTGTGCGGCCACCGCTTCGACGAGCTCTGCCTTGGTCATGATGCCGACTCTCCTGAACGTTTGAGATGGGAGACACCTGTGAGGCAACGCCTCTGAAGCGCCGAGGTAACAAGCCGATTCTCTGTCTGTCAATGACGCGAATCCGCTGAACTGTCCGTCTGATCGCGCCGTTTTCTGGACGCAGATCGCACAAACGCTCAACATGCCCGGAACCGTCGGGCGGAGGCAGACCGCCAGATCTTCATTTCTGTTTCGTGTTTGATCTGGTTCGGAGGGAAACCCCAGCGATTCCGATCGGTTGAGCGGCCGCGCTGATCGTGCGGGGATGGCAGGGGCCGCGGGCCGGAAAGGGTGGTGGGCGCGTCGATGTTGATCCGGAGCCTGATTCCGCTGGGCTGCGTCGCGGCGGCGCTGATGTTGGGAAGCTGTCGGCACGGCGCTGCGACTCGTGCGGAGGCGGCGCAGGCGAGCGGGGGGGCGACCGAGGTCGACGCCGGGGCCGAGCCGCCGCTCGAGGAGCGCTGGATCGGTCCCGGAGCCGCGGACGGCGACGGGAGCCGCGAACGGCCCCTGGCTTCAATCGAGGAGGCGCTGGCGAGCAGCCCGGGGCGCGCGCTTCATCTGCGGTTGTTGCCGGGGACGTACACGGGGACCTGGGAGCTGCCCGCCGGCACGGTCATCGAAGGCGCACCGGGAATCGCCACCAACGGTCGACCGGGGCAGCTCGAGCGCCGACTGGGGGTGCGCCTGGAGTCGCCGGAGAAGGATCTGGTGCCGCTGCTCCGCGCGGAAGGCACCGTCACGCTCAAGCGGCTGACGCTCGTGGGGGGCGACCCGACGTTGGACGGACCCGGTCCGTGGGGCCTCGAAGACATCCGGGTGGAGTCCGGAAGCTGCATCTCCATGAGCGAAGGGCGGCTCAGCGCCGACAAGGTCATCTTCGTGGCCAACCGTGGAGGCGGGACCTGTCTGCAGCTCGAGGGCCATGCACGGGCTGCGCTGACCGGTGTGTTCTTCGAGGGCCCCTGGCGCGAGGCGCTCGCACTTTCCGGCTCCGCGACAGCGAACGCGTGGCTCCTGCGGGTGCGCGGCTCGGAGTGGGCCGTCCGGCAGCGCGGTGGGTCCCTGAACCTGGAGCGCGTCGAACTCGAGGGCTCGGGTGAGGCGGGGCTTTACGTCGCCGGTGGAGAGCTCACCGTGCAGGACGTGAGGGTCGAAGGGTACGAGTACGGGATCATGGCCGGTCGCGAGGCGCGGGTGCGCGGCGAGAGGGTGCGGCTCCAGGGAGCGAAGCGGGCGGGTCTGGCGATGGTCGGCGCGCAGGTGGAGCTCAACGACGTCGAGGTGAGCCGTGTCCGGGGCGGGGGCGCCTTCGCCGGCATTCAACTGGTCGGCGGTGAGGCCACGCTCAGCGACGTCCGGATCCAGGATGTCGCCGCCGCCGGTCTGAGCCAGCGCGGGGGAAATCTGACGCTGGGGAGGGTGTCCATCGACGGGGTCACGGCGGCCGCGGACGGAAGTGAGGGCGCGGGTCTCTCCATCCGGCTGGGGACCGCGATTCTGAGCAGCTGGGGCAGCGTCGACCGGGTGGGAGGTCCCGGGGCGCTGGTCGCAGAGAACGGAAGCCTGGTCGCACCGCAGCTCAGTCTCCGCGGGGACGCCGGTGGACCCGGGGTGGTCGTGGAGACCGGCGGAACCCTCGAGGTGGAGGAACTCGTGGTCGAAGAGAGGTCCTCCCCGGCATTGCTGGTGACGGAGCGATCGAAGGCCAAGGTCTCCCGGTTGCTGATTGCTTCAAAAGATGGCGCGAACGCGCCGGTGCCTGCCTGGACCCACATGATCGTGGCGACCTGTGAGGAGGGCGCGCAGGTCCACCTGGGGATCCTCCGCCTGGGAAGGCTCTGGGGCGTGGTCGAGGACGCGCCTCACCCCGCGCTCCCCTGTCTTCATGAGCTCAGCGGTCGCGCGTCTCCGGGGCCTTGAGGGACCCCGCCAAGTGGCCCGCTGCAGCTACGTCCCGCGTCCAAGGCGTCGCGTGCTCGCGCAACCACTCCCGGATCCGGGGATGCACCTCGGTAGGCACGCCGGTGCCGTAGAGCAGATCCCCGTGGCCGTAATCCATCCCCATGCCTTCGGGCGTCCCGAGGATCACCAGGCGTTTGTCCTCACTTCCGGCAAGTGCGTACTGCGCCTCGAGGGCCTCGGGAGGGGCCAGGCGATCTGCGCGTCCCCCCATCACCAGCAGGGGGAGGGAGAGATCGGCGAGTCCGGCGCGCCAATCCACCGACTGGTCGCGTGAGCGGAACGCGTCATGGAAGACCCAATCGGAGAACTGCGAGAGCACGCGGTGGCCCATGGTGCTCATCAGGTGGGCGTAGACCTGACGCTGCACCCGCGGCTCGATGTGGCGGGTGTTGGCCACGACGCTGGAGAGCGGCACGTTGACGTAGCCGAGGAAGGGCGCGAGCGCGATCGACACCAGCGTCTGGCGGAAGTTGAAGGGCCATGCGGTGAGGACGCCCAATCCCAGCGCGAGCTTGAGCCAGGGCGCGAAGCGGAAGCGCACCGGTGAGCCCAGCGCGACCAGCCCCGCGAGACGCTTTGCCTCGGGTCCCTGCGCCACCGCATAGCCGATGAGCCCGCCGAGCGAGTGCCCCACCCAGAGCACCCGTGAGGCCCCGGTGGCCTCCAGCGCGTGTCGGATAAGGGCCGGCGCATCGAGGGTCACGTGATCATCCACCGTCCACTGCGCGCGCAATCCCCGGGGCGGGCGACGCGAACGACCGGTTCCCCGCAGGTCGACGCTGAAGCATTCGAAGCCGGCATCGGCCAGCACGTGGGCGAGGGAGTAGGGCGGATCGAAGTCGAAGGTGTAGTGGTTGGCCGCCAGCCCGTGCACCAGCAGGACGGGCTCCTCGAAGCGACGGACGGCGGGCGCGCGATGAAAAACCGTCAGCTCCCAGCCGTCGGCACAGCGGACGCGCTGCTGCGCGGGACGCTCCGAGCGCAGGCGGTAGTACCGGCGGACCGCCAGCACCCAGATGAGGAAGAGGGCGAACAGGCAGGCGAGGACCAGCAGCACGGACAGTGCCACTGGAACCCACCCCGCTCCGGTGTTCATGAGGGAACCCTCGGGCGCCGGGGGTGATAGGGTTCCACCCTTCGCGAGCCTGCGCCGTCGCGTCGTGGCTCGCTCGAGGTCCCCGGGGATGGGGAGAAAAAGGCCGCCATGAAGCTCCGTCCACTCCTGTTCGTGTTGCCCAACCTGTTCACGGTGAGCTCCATCTTCTGTGGGTTCTACGTGGTGGTGCTGGCCTCAGGCGAGGCGGATGCGCGCACGCTGCATCTGGCCGCCCTCATCACCCTCTTCTCGAACTTCTGCGACACGTTTGATGGGCGGGTCGCGCGGCTGACCAAGACGCAGTCGCGGTTCGGGATGGAGCTCGACAGCCTCGCCGACGTGGTGGCCTTCGGGCTGGCGCCAGCGGTCCTGATGTACCACTGGGTGCTCTCCTCGCTGGGATGGTTGGGGCTGTTGGTTGCCTTCTCCTTCACCGCCTGCACGGCGCTGCGGCTCGCGCGGTTCAACGTCCAGGCATCCGAGGATCTCGGAGGCGGCGCCTTCTTCACCGGCATCCCGGCGCCGATGGCCTCGGCGGCATTGGCGGCGATCGTCATCGCCTACCACCGCATGAGCTGGGGCTCTCAGCCGTCGCCTGAGCTCGCCCCGATGATGGCGGCCGTGACCCTGCTGCTGGCCGGCCTCATGGTCTCCACGGTGCGCTTCCGCACCTTCAAGCAGGTGGGGCGGGGCCGCACGGGCGTCCTGCTGTTCGGTGGGGCGCTGGCGGTGGCGGTGGGAATCGGGCTGGCGGCGCACCCGGCCTACATCCTCATCACCTTCTGCACCGCCTACATCGCGCTGGGCCTCATCGAGTGCGTGGCGTACTGGGCGGGTCGCCTGCGCCCGGGTGCCGAGGAAGAGCTCCTCGAGGAGCGTGGGCTGGTCGAAGCGAGCGACGAGGCCGAGTCACCGCGCTGAAGACGGTCGCACCGCAGGGGACTGAGCGTCTTCAGCCGGCGCCCGGGTCCGGCGTGGCCGCTGAGCGCTGCGTGACGGGATCGGTCTTCGCGCCGGATTCCCGAGGCGTTGCAGAGCGTCCGCCGGCCATTTCGGCACCCGAGTCGCCCGAGCAATGTCCCGGTGGCACGACGTCGCGGGGCCCACGCTCCGGCTCCGGAGCCTGACCCAGCGCGGGGAGGGCGGGGCAAAGCGCCCCCGGAAGTGTTCCAGGACATGGAGGACGCCACCGGGACTGTCTTCCATCGCGATCACCCCGCGCAGCACCGATCTGCGTCCTTGCCGAGCACCTCGCGGTCCGGGCAAGACCCATCCTTCAAGCGGCGAGGAAGAGGCTTCCGTCCCCGAGCCGAAGTTGGAGGAGAACTGCATTGAGGGTCGAGCTGCTCTGCACCGGTGATGAGCTGCTGTCGGGCCAGGTGGTGGACACCAACAGCGCCTGGACCGCGGAGCTGTTGCGGGCAGCGCTGGGCCTCTCCATCTCGCGCATCACGGTGGTCGGAGACGATCACGCCGAGCTCGTGGAGGCCCTCCGCAGCGTGGGTGCCCGAGCGGACGTCATGATCGTGGGAGGTGGCCTGGGGCCGACGCCGGATGATCTGACGGTCATGTCTGCCGCCGAGGCGCTGGGCGTGGGCATCAGGGTGGACCCCGCCACCTTGGAGAAGCTGGAGGCGAGGGCCGCGCGACGGGGCGTGGAGCTCAACGCGGGGAGCCGCCGGCAGGCCTCGGTCCCGGAGGGGGCGACGGTGGTGCAGAACCCGGCGGGGAGCGCGCCTCTCTTCATGCACCGCTTCGAGCGTGCCCGGGCGTTCTTCCTACCGGGCGTGCCGCACGAGTACCGCGAGCTGATGCAGCAGGAGGTGCTGCCCCGGCTGCGCGCGCTCCACGAGGTGAGCGGGGCTGCGAGCCGCGGCTGGGTCTCGCGGAGGCTGCGCACGGTGGGGTTGGGAGAGTCCGAACTCGCCGAGCGGACGCGTCCGGTCCTCGCGCGTCATCCCGAGGTGGTGGCGGGCTTCCGCACCGATCCGCCCGAGAACGAGCTGCGACTGGAGGCGCGCGCCGACTCGCAGGAGGAGGCGGACGCCCTCATCCAAGCGGTGGAGAAGGAGCTCCTCCCGATCCTGGGTGACGCATTTTACGCGCGCGACGAGACGCCCCTCGCCGAGGTGGTGGTCCAGGGGATGCGCAACCGGGGGCAGACGGTGGCGCTCGCCGAGAGCTGCACGGGTGGACGCATCAGCGTGCTGCTCACCAGCGTGAGTGGGGCGAGCGACGTCCTGTCGGCCGGCGCGGTGACCTACACCGAGGAGGCGAAGGATTTCGAAGCGTCGGTGCCGCGCGAGCTCATCGATCGCCACGGGGTGGTGAGTCACGAGGTCGCCGCGGCCATGGCCATCGGGATCCGCGAGCGCTGGAAGTCGACCTTCGGGCTCTCGGTGACCGGCTGGGCGGGACCGGGCGGCGGGACCGAGCGGGATCCGGTGGGGACGGTGTACCTGGGACTCAGCGGGCCGAACGGCGAGGTCGTCGAGCGACGGGTGCTGGATGGGGATCGGCATCAGGTCCGGGTGCGCGCGGCGGTGCACGCCGTGGACCTGTTGCGCCGCAACATCTAGAACGCGCCCGTGGCCACGCCTGCACCCACCCCCTCTGAACCCGATTCGCATTCCGGAACGCCGGACATCCTGGTGGATGCGCGCGGGGACGAGGCGACCGCACAGTGGCGCGCCTGGCTCCAGCGCTTCTGGCGAACCCACAAGACGGCGATCCTGCTGTTCCTCGTGGTGGGCGTGTCGTTCAGCGCCTTCAGCGAGCGCCGCTTCCTGAGGCAGAGCGCTGCGCCCCACTTCATCTACCAGGCGCAGGCGTGGCTCGAGGGCCGCCTCGACATCGATCCCGAGGTGCTGCCCAACCGCGAGGACTGGGCGTGCGTCCGGGAGGTGGAGGGGCGCAAGGTCCGCTGCGAAGGTCCGCTGCGTGAAGGGGATCGTTGGTACGTGAGCTTCCCGTCGTTCCCGGCGGTGGTGATGCTCCCCTTCGTCGCGCTGCACGGCTACCAGTTCAACGACACCTCCTTCACCGCGTGGTTCGGGGCGCTGGGGGTGTTGCTCTTCTTCCTGCTACTCCGGCACTGGAGCGCGAGCGGGGAGAGCGATCGCGGCGAGGCGGACGATCTGCTGCTGGCCCTGGTGCTGGCGTTCGGCAGCGTCCTCTTCT